>NZ_LZZM01000245.1 GCF_002006345.1 Clostridium puniceum | reverse complement strand
CACAGGCATCTTTTGCACTTCGTCCACGGCGGAATCCAAAGGAAATGGAATCGCCTTTTGTTTCTGCAATTGGCTCAAGTGCTAACGCATATAATGTTTGCATTGCTCTATCATACATTGTTGGTATACCTAATGGACGTTTCTGTTTTTTACCTTTCTTTTCGATGTATACTCGTCTTAAAGGTTTTGCTTTATAGTTTTTGTCAGTGAGCGAAAGCACCGCTTTCATCTTCGAAGCAGAGGTAGACCATAATTTCTTATCTACTCCTGACGTGTTCTTCCCTTTATTGGTTGTTACTTTTCTTACAGCATAAGCTTTAGCTGAAAAAGAGTGAGTTAATAGGTATTGTAATCTTTTGGTTTTATTGCTGTATCCTTTTACTGTTGCCTTAGCGATTCGGGTTTGTAGTCTATTAACATCGTATTCAACTTGTTTCCAGTCAAGAGTTTCCCATTGAAAGGCAAGTGATTTCGTGTCTTTTAGTTTCTCGGTTTTATCCGTCGTTGAATTGCTAAAATTCATAAATATATAATCCTTTCTTGCTAAGAAATACCATAGGATAAGTCTGCACCCTTTCGGGTTGGGGCAAAGTTTGAACCTTTATCTGCTTTCATTACAAAATCAGCTTTCGCTTTTTATCCTTTTCTTCTGCCCTCTATGTTGTTTCGCCCCTTACGGTTAGATACCTCTCGATTGAGGAACATATAGGGTTTACCAAGTTCCACGTAATACATAATTATAAATGCCTTAGGAGTCATCTTTAAACCGGGAGTTCTTTATCCATTCGCATTGGTTTAACAGTTGGCCTTTGCTTGACTCCTTACCATTTTGGTTAAAGCGTTTCAGCCTATTTCGCTTTCTTCAGCGTAACGATTCCTACAATGATTCACTTTACGTTCTCCATAGCATTTTTACTCTAGCAGTTGTTCCAGCCTAGGCTACTCGAACTTCCACATTGTCTCGTGAGCTTTCTAACCCAAACGTTACCATTCACGCTAGTCACGATAGAGTTACCCCGAATGGATGGGGCAGTCTAACGACAATGTATTACGCGACTTCTTGTCGCACTTGAAAACCTCGATCGCTATGAAATAGTAGCTTTGCATTCGGACTAGAAGCGATAGCTTTATCTAACGTAGTGAAAACTAAATTATTATTATTAGAAGAACCTAATACATAAGAAACAATGCTATTATCATACAAATCTAATATTGCACTTAAATAAGCTTTTTTACCATTTGTAAGCTTAAATTCTGTTACATCAGTTAACCATTTTTAATTTGGATTATCAGAATAAAATTCTCTATTTAAAACATTTTCAGCTATAATCTGAGGTGTACTCTTAGTATAGCTTTTTCTTTTCTTACGAATAACAGACTGAAGATTTATAGATTTCATAAGTCTATAAATACGCTTATGATTATATTTAGAATTAAGTCTTTTATTAATATTTAATGTTATCCGACGATATCCATAAATACCTTTAACTTCATTATAAATTTTAGAAATTTCATCTAAAATAGCAAGATTTTCTTTTTCTCTTGGATCTTTACTATAATTAAGCCACTTATAGTAGGACGAACGTGCAATATTTGCACATTTGCACAATTCAGAGATTGAATATCCAAGTTTATTTAATTCTTTTATGGCAAAATATCTATTTTTTTGTATTCTGTTTGATTTATCTACCTCCTTTCTATCTCTTCCAATTTTTTTAGGAAATCATTCTCACATTTTTAAACGTCTGTTTTCAGCTTCTAGAAGTTTTAATTGGGCTATATATCTTTCGGATTCATTTAAATCCTCAAGTGATTTATGTTTTCCTCGTCTATCGACTAGAGCGGAATACCATTTTCTTTGTACCTTTTTACCCATCCATAAATTTGTTGATATGAAACATTATATTTACTTGAAGTTAATTTATAATCGTTAGTGTTAGCAATACAAAATGAAACAATTTCAATTCTTTATTCATAAGTAGTTTTTCTTCCATTATTCATAATAGCAGCTCCTTTAGTATGATAAGATTCCAATATCTTATCACAATTATGTTGCTTTATCCATCGACGAAGAATACTATGTGATGAAATATTATAGCGGATACAAATTTCTCTCAAAGAACCTTGATTATTATGAAAATCAGTTATTGCTTGTCTTTTAATTTCAGAAGAATAACTTGCATTGCTATTTTCAGTTATTAATCCTTTGGATCCCAATAGTTTAAATTTACTTACCCAGTCTTGAACTGTACTATAGTTGATTTGTAATTCATATGCTATCTGAGCCATACTTTTTACGCCTGTTAAGTATTCTTCAACAACTTGTACTTTAACTTCAGATATTACTTTTGATTTTCTAGGCAAAATAAAATACCCCCTTTATAGAAACAGTTTTATTATTTTAACTGTCTACTATAAAGGGAGCATATCACTGTCATGGGTTTTAATTAGTATTTACTATTAGGTGAAATAAATACTATAACTATAAGGTTACTATCTATTCTTCTCTAGATTTTTCTTGATTCTTATATCTTCTGAATAAAACTTGCAAAGTTTAAATTCTCCAATCAATCTAGATGCAATTCTTTCACTATATTGTTTTGTTATACCTGGTAAAGTTAAATTAGTTGATATAAGCATTTTTTTATTAGCAAGAATTCTTTTATTAATTAAATTAAATAATTCAGTTATAGAAAATTCATTAAGATATTCAGCTCCTAAATCATCTATAATCAATAAATCGCAGTCTAATAGTAATGGTTCTAAGGTAGAATCATTGTTAAATCTTATATCTCTTAGATTTTTAATTAATTCATCAGAGGTTTTATATATTACCAAATATCCTTTATCTAATATAGCCTTAGATATGCAATAAGATAAATAAGTCTTTCCACTGCCAGGATTTCCATAAAACAATAAGTTTGTTGATATGTTCTGAAAATTTGGAATATAGTCTTTCAATATATATTCTAAGTTATTTTCCATGTTTTTTCTTGGAGAGAATTTCTCTTCTCCAAGCTTATGACTTGAAAATAAACTTAAGTCAAAATTATTGAAATTATTAGATTTTATTGCATTTTCCAATTCGGAATTTTTATAATATAATTTTATTAATTTTTGTTTATAGCAGATGCATTTAGTATTGCCTATGAAGCCAGTATCTTTACATTTGTTACAATTATAATGTAAGTTTAGATATTCTGGATCATATCCTCTTTCAACTAGCATCTCACATTTTTTAACCCTTAAATCTGTAATTTGATCTTTAAATTGATTTAATGTTTTTTCACTATCGCTAGATTTAATAACTGCTACAGCCATATCTAAAGATAGTTTTTGTATTTTATTATCTAACTCAATAATTTCAGGATATTTTCTAGAAATTTCATTTTTTCTAAGCTTTAAATTTCTAGTTTCATCGTCTCTAAGTTTATCATATATTTTTAAGATTTCAGTTTGGTAGCCTTTAATCATCATTATCCCACCCTAAAAGTTTTTTTTCTAATGAATCATAATCATATTCTCTTCCCTCAAAGTTATTAAACTTAAGAGTTGCTTTTTCATTATTAGTATTATAGTTTTTTGTATATTTAACATTTTTTGTATTTTTAGTATCTTTAAGAGCTATATCCTCTAAGGTTCTAATATCATTTTTATTCCAATTAGTTAATATACCATCAATGTACTTAAAATCTGCTCGATTTAGCCTTTCAAAACATACATCACAGGCTTTTAAGATAACTTCATTTGGAAATTTATATATAAGAAGCCATTTTTCTATTAAATCTTGTTGTGGCTTCATTATATCTGTATTAGTTATTCCAAGATAAGTTAATATTTTTCTTATGTTAACCCATTTGTCTTCAGTCTTTTTTATTAAATTTTGTGCTTGTTCAATAGTAGTTATTTTTAAATCATACCAAGATAAAGCAACTTTTTCGATATACCTTGAATCACTTTTACCTTTTGATATACAGTATTCCATTAAAATTAAAATTAATTCAGAAGAGAAACCAAATTCTTTTTGCCAATTTAAGTAAGTTGACATTTCATTTGGAGATAATGGTCTAGCTAGAAGTATTTCAATATCTTTTAACATGTCTTTAGTATTTGTACTATCTAAAGCTTCCAATAAATCAATTTGCCTTTTAGGTTTAATTGGTTCATCAATTAAATCTAAAAATTCTACATTGAAATTTCCCATCTTATCTATTTGAGTAAATTTTATAACGCCTTGATCATTCCAATAATTAAGAGCATTCATAATATCTGATTCTAATAAATTAAGTGAGGAAGCTAGTATTGATGAGCTAACTCCTAATTCGCCAGAAATATTATGCTTTAGCATCAATAAGTAAATCTTTATAAATTCACCTCTAGCTTGTGGCATGTATTTTTCTATAAATACATTATTAACAGGAGTGAATCCTATGGATTTACTCTTTAGCATAAATGTGCTCATTCTTATTACTACCTACCTTTCAAAATATTTTGTTAGTAATATATAATTTTTGCTAGGAAAATTAATGATGAATTAATTCTTTTATTATCATCAAAATACTTCGCATTATAATATATCTATGAAATAATTATAGCATATTATAAGTGCAATAGAGTTAAATATTAATTAACGTAAATTTTAAAATTAATAAAAAAGACAGAACTATATTATTCTTGAGATAGTTCTGTAGATTTCTTAAAGTAAAAATTAACGATATATAGCTTTACTATATTAAATTGAATCTGTTCTTTATATTGTTAATCTGTTATTTATTGAATAAATCATAATGGAAATCACTAAGACATAAGTTTACTGATATTTACAAATCCTTCACCTTGAATTGCTTTAGAGATATCTGAGACAGGTTCAGAAGCAACTTTTAATAATGAAACCATATCTTTAAATGTTATAGAAGGATTCTTTTCACATAATAAAGCGCATACACCACAAATGTAGGCAGCTGCTATTGACGTACCGGTAAAAGTTTTATAAGGTGTATCGAGCTTATTTGGATAAAGTTTAATGCCGTTTTTTTCAGAGATATAGTTAGTATTAGAATTAAGAGAAACAATATTGACACAGGCTGCAGATAATTCGGGTTTAGATATTTTGCTATAAGGTCCACTAGAAGAATATAAATAAGACCTTATAGGTGGAGTTGTGGTATCTAATCCGGCTACAGTTAAGCAATTGGGAAGAGTAGCAATTCCAATAATTGATGATGTTTTGTTATTCGAACTACTTCCACTAGGTACTATAGGAATTAATCCTTTAGATATGGCATAATCAAATACTGAACTGAAACAAGAAGTAATAAATGTATTATGAGTTAAAAGTTCAAAGGGGAGGCACAATATTTTTATGTTATTTTCTTTGGATATATTGGACAAGCTTTCTACAGCATAGAGTATGTCAGAAGCAAATCCTTTACCTAGTTTGTCAAATGCTTTATAGCAATATAGTTTACTTTTATTGCATATACCCTTGTGTACATAATTTGAAGATAACCCACTACTGCATAAGATTCCAGCAATAGATGTACCGTGACCATTATCATCATAAGGATAATGAAATTCATTAATTAAATCTTCAAATAACTCTATTTTATTACTAGGAGAAACTAAATCTGGATGCGGAAATATTCCACTGTCTATAAGTCCTATCCCAATACCTGCTCCAGATAAATTACTATTCTCAGAAAAATGAACTTTATTAGCAGCCGTAATATTTAAGCCACATAAAAATAAATATTCATCTAAATAGATATTACATATTTCAGGATATTCTGAAATTCTATTTATACCTCTAAAATTAAGTTCTGCACTTATAAGATGAGCAGATTCTATAATATGATAAACGGTTCCTTTATATGAATTTATTTTTTTTACAATTGAAGATTGGAAATCATTATATTGTATAAGCACTCTATAATTTTTGTAAGAATTGTTTGTTATATAGTACTTTAAATTATTATCTAATTTTCTTTTAGATGAAAACATATATATTCTCCTGAATATTATTACTTCAATATATTATATGAAAAACAATTTTATTGTTAATATAAATAAACTAAATTTATGAATGAAAACAGAAAAAAATAGAGATTATTTATTTACAGTTAAATTTAAAACTTTAATAAATAATCTCTAAATAATTATTAAAAAATATAAGTTTCTCCAATATCAATTATTTTTATCGAATCATCATTTAAACTCAATAAGGTTTCTTCAGTTTCTTCAAAATTTTCTAATGAAATTCTGAAGGTTTTATAATGTATAGGGATCATTGTAGGACAATTCATCATTTTAAACATTTCATAGCTTTGCTTTGGAGTACAATGCATGTATGAGAATCTATCTGGTTTATAACATCCAACAGGCATTAAGGCTACATCGCAAGTAATATCTTTAAAATTATTTGTAAGAGCAGTATCACCTGCAAAAAAAACTCTTCTATGATCTCTTTCAATTAAATAAGAAATGCTTTCATTATCATGACCTAAATAAAACCGTCTACCATCATGGTCTGCTTCATAAGCAGTAATTTTGACAAAATCATCTTCGTAAACATCACCAGGGTGTAGTAAAACTACCTTTTTAAACCCTAATAATTTAGCAATACGAAAGTATCCTTTTGGAACAATTATGACACTATCCTTATTCAATTTTCTAAGTGATGAAAAATTTAAATGATCCATATGACCATGAGATAATAATATGTAATCTACTGTTAAATTTTTTATATATGTTGGTTTTTTTACTGTTCTTTTAAAGTATCCTAAAAGACTAGAAAACACAGGGTCAGTTATAATAATTTTATTAGATAAATTAATAACAGTAGTAGCATGACCAAACCAATTAATAGAGTTTTCCGTAATTTCATCAGATTTAACTGGTTTACTCTCTTTAAAATATTCTGTTACATTGTTAAATGTTAAATGGGATAGAAATTTAATATTAGAAAAAAAATTCAAATTATATACGTCCCTTCTTAGGAATACCAGAAAAATAACAGTAAGTTAGTATATTTCGTATAATATCCCTTAATGATTACATTTAAATATTACAATGCCAATAATCATAATAACAATACCTAAAAAGTGATTTAATGAAAAACTAATCTTTTCATTTCCAAACAATCCGAAAGCATCAATTAGTGCAGCTGTAAGTAATTGAGCTATTAATATAATTCCAATACCCAAGGTAGGTCCCATTGAACCGACACTTTTAATAACTGTAAAAGTTATTACGACACCTAAAATTCCACCAAGTAAGTAAAGCTTATTAGCTTCTTTCAAATTTGCATAACTACCATTACCCCAAATTAGAAAGACTATAAGGCTTACAATAAGGGCAATTATTTGAACCAATAATGTAGTTTCCCAAACACCTATTTTTTCACCCAAGCGTGTATTAAAAACTCCTTGCACGCTCATAGCAATTCCTGAAATTATTGCACATATTATTCCAAACATAACAATATCACCTCAAGAGTAGTATTCCCTTAAGTTTACTAAATATTATATAAAATAAGCATGTTAGCGTGACAAACTATTTAATAAAAGCAAACTAGTGATATATATATTTAAACACTAAAGTACTTCTAAATTATCTAATTCTTTATTAAATGAATTTTGTATTTGATCTTCTGAAAAACCTAATGTTAAACCTAAACTTAATAAGTCTTCAAATAAAGTTAAGTAATGATCCATAGATGGGGAAGCAATTAAATCGTTGATATCAATATATAAATTTAAGAATTGATCACTTAGACAATAATCATTAGGATTCATAGATACTGCAATTAAATCAGTATATTTATGATCCATTCCCAATGCTAAAGCTAGAGAAAGGCAATTTATATATTTGTTAAAGACTGAAGTTAAATTAATAGGAGCAGATTTCTTCTTTAAATAATTAAAACAATTAGTTTCATTAGCTAAAGCACCAAGAGTTATTTCAAATTCTAAGTTTTTACGAACCTGCAATTTGTGAGAAGTTAGTTCATCATTTATTGGTAGACTATCATTGTATTTTTTTTGTACTTTAAATAGTGGTTGAATATTCATAACGAATCCTCCTACATTTTAAACTAATATTATTTTACAAAATCTTTAAAATAAATGAAAGTTCAGAAAACGAATACAAAAAAATAAATTTTTTTCTTATACAAAATTTAACTATATATCAAGCCATTATATGGAAAATATGCAAAAAAATAAGATTGTGTTAAATAATTTTTATTTAACACAATCTTAAAAATATAGTTATAAACTTATCAATATTCTACATAATCTAATACACATGTGGAAAGTTTTTATATAAAATTAACTTGCCATTAGAAATCTCTTAATATGTAAGACTTTAGTGGAACATTTTTCTTTACAGTTGGTAATTTCCATATTTCAATGCTTTTGATTCTTAATTTAATATAATTATCTTTAAAATATATTTCAGGAAAGTTTAATTTAACCTCTTGCTTTTTTGAATCTTTTGGAATATAGCTAACGTTAGCAAGAGAAATAAAATTATCTCCAAAGTTGTTAGCAGCAAAGCCACTAAGTTCCAATTGGTCTAAGAGGCAACGAGAAAGCCTTTTTATATAACCTTTGTCTTCTATTTTCAAATTAACACTTTTAGTAGGTTCAAAAAGATATACTGAATCACTAGCATTAATTCTAAAACTTTTATATGAATTTACAATTTTATCAACAACTGGATATAATTTATCCAAATTTGGTTTTTCTACAGTTGTTAATAATACAAAGGGCATTGGTGAATTTCTATTTGCTCTAAATTTTTTAGACATATTTCTTTGTATTGGTGATATTACTTGATAGGTTTCCTCATCAAATAATGCAACTATATAGTAATTCATGACAAACCTCACAATCTCAATTAGCATATTCTCAAAGTTTTAATAGTGAAACTTTTCAGATGAAATTTTACATTTCAAATGAAATACCCTCAAAGGGAACAATGTTCAGGACCGTGCAGCCGTTATTTAACACTTCTAGCTATTGGATAAATTATAACACAATAAATAAAATAAAAGAATAGAAGAATAATTAAATAATTGGTGCAAATAATAAATATGTAATAAAAAACATATTTTTACATATTTACTTATAAAAAATATAATAATATGGGTATTATGTAATTATATTCAATATAAAATTATTTAATTTTATGCTAATTACCATATAGATTGAAAAAAGTAGTGATAGACTGAAAAAATATATTTAAATAAATTTTGTTTATGATATAATAATTAAAGTAGATTTTAAAATAAAATAGGTTAATAATGCAAATTACTATAAATGAATTAATATAGATTTTATATAGATAGGGTGAATTCAATGGAGAGATTAGTTATAAACGGAGGAAACTTGCTAAAAGGCAGTGTTGATATCAACGGAGCTAAAAATGCAGCAGTAGCAATATTACCAGCAGCAATAATGGCAAGTGATGGAAAATGCATAATTGATAATATACCAGATATTGAAGATGTACACTGCTTAGAAAGAATACTTAAAAGCTTAGGATGTAAGATAAATAAGATAGATAATAATACTCTAGAGATAGATAGCACAGATGTAAATAATTTTGACGCATCTATAGATGATGTTAGGAGAATGAGGGCTTCATATTATTTTATAGGAGCTTTATTATCACGATTTAAGAAAGCGAGAGTAGTTCTTCCAGGTGGATGTCCAATAGGCGTAAGACCTATTGATCAACATATAAAAGGATTTGAAGCATTAGGAGCAGAGGTTTCTATAGAACATGGTGCAGTTAATGTGAAGGCAGATAAATTAGTAGGTGCTAATATATTTTTTGATGTAGTTTCAGTAGGTGCAACAATAAATGTAATGATAGCAGCAACTCTCGCAGAAGGGGTTACTTCATTAGAAAATGTTGCGAAGGAACCTCATGTTGTTGATGTAGCAAACTTTTTAAATTCAATGGGTGCTGATATAAGAGGTGCAGGTACAGACGTAATAAGAATTAAAGGTGTAAAAAGCTTAAAGGGCTGTTCATATAGTGTAATACCAGACCAAATTGAGGCTGGTACATTTATGATAGCAGCAGCAGCAACTGGTGGTGATGTTTATATTAGAAATGTTATACCAAAACATCTAGAATCGATTACTGCTAAGCTTACAGAAATGGGAGCTATAATTGAAGAGGGGGATGACTGCATTAGAGTTAGTGTAAATGCATCGCTTAAAGGTGTTAACATTAAAACAACTCCATACCCAGGATTTCCTACAGACATTCAACAACCAATGTCAACATTATTGAGTATTGTTCCAGGGAGAAGTTTAATTACTGAATCTATATGGGAAAATAGACATAAGCATATAGATGAATTAAAGAAAATGGGTGCAAGTATAAAGGTTGAAGGTAGAGTTGCTATTATAGACGGTTCACAAAAGTTAACAGGAGCTATAGTAAAGGCAACAGATTTAAGAGCAGGTGCAGCTATGGTCATAGCTGGATTAGTTGCAGAGGGAGTAACAGAAATAACTAGTATAGAGCATATAGACAGAGGATATCCTCACATAGAAAACAAATTTAAAGCTCTAGGTGCAGATATTAAAAGAATAAAAGTTGAAGAGTAATAAAAATTCAAAGGGGGAGTGGTTACAAGTGATATTTTGTTCTTTATATAGTGGTAGTAGTGGCAATAGCATGTTTATTGCTTCGGATAAAGCTAAGATATTAATTGATGCAGGGCTCCCAGGGAAAAAGATTGATATGGCATTGCAAGAAATTAATCAAGCGCCAAATGACTTAAATGGAATTTTTATAACTCATGAACATAGTGATCATATTAAAGGAATAGGGGTATTATCTAGAAAATATGATATTCCTATATATGCAAATGCTGATACTTGGTCTGCTATGGAAAATTCAATTGGAAAGATCAAAGATCATAATATAAAGGTAATTGATAAGAGATCAGTCACTGAAATAAATGATATGAGTATTAAAGCCTTTAATATTCCTCATGATGCAGCTGCGCCAATGGGATATACAGTATATTCTGGTGGAAAGAGTATAAGTGTAGCAACTGATTTTGGTACTTTTACTAGGGAAATTTTTAATAATATAAAAGATTCAGAGGTTATACTTCTTGAAAGTAACCACGATGTTAATATGCTTAAATTTGGGCCATATCCTTATCCACTAAAAAGGAGAATACTTAGTGAAATAGGGCATTTATCTAATGACGATTGTGGAACTGCGATTGTGGAATTGTCTAAATGTTCACTTAATAAAAAGATTATTTTAGGACATTTAAGTAATACAAATAATCAGCCTGATTTAGCATATCAAACAGTTTTAAATGTATTAAATGAAAATGGAATTAAGCAAAAAGAAGACATAATATTAACTATGGCGAATAGGCATAATCCTAGCAGCTATATAGAAATTTAATTAATTTAAGCTTACAATTTATAAATATTATAAATAAATGAAGATTTAAGGGAGGATTTAAAAAATGAGTTTATATACAGATTGGACAGAAATGGTTGTTGATTATGTAAAGACTAAAGGAGAAAATGCTTTCTGGGCAGAATATAGTAAATTAGAAAAAGCAATATACAAGGAATTATTAGCTAATAACAAAGAAGTTATAAAGACTACTATTAATGAATTAGCTAAAAAGTATAATTCTACAGTAGAATTTACTATGGGATTTATGGATGGAATTAATGATAGTTTAAAGAATCAATATGATCTTGAAACTATAGATGCTGATACTGAAGTAGTATTAGATTTAAATTTAGAAACTTTATACTTTAATATGTTAGATGCTAAAGCTGAATATTTATATACATTACCACAATGGGAAGGAATATTCTCAGAAGAAAAGAGAAATGAAATACAAAAGCAATATAGAGAATCTAAAATTGTAAGAAACTTAGATAAAGTTGGAAGAAATGATGAATGTCCATGTGGAAGTGGAAAGAAATATAAAAAATGTTGTGGAAAAGATAAATAATATTCTAATTATTATGTTGTAAAAGTAATCTTCAGTAAAGTAATTATTGTGATTTGCATTGTTGAAGTATTAAAAGTATAGCATCTATATCTAAGAAAATTAGAAAATGATTTAGTTTTTTACATACAAAAATATACAGATTAAGTTAGAAAGTTCTATTTTTTGATAGAACTTTTTCTTTTTTATCATTTTATGAAAAATAACAATTCACAAATACAGATATAGTTGGTATAATTAGGCTAAATTATACATAGAATGAGTAAAAATAGAATAAAAGAGCTATGGCAGCGCTAATAAAAGATTTTCGAAGAAATCTTTATTAGTGCTTTATTTTTTACAATTTCAAAATAAGAATGTAAGCAATATTTTGGGGGGAGGAATTAAATATGACTTTAAAACTTAAATATTTACTTAATAGAAATTTAAGAGAACATTCGGAAAAGGTTTTTGAAGGAATATCAAATGGAAGAAAAAAGGCATTGGAAAATTGGTTCAATGACAAATGGGCTCAATTAGACAACATTAAAAATTCACTTATGGCATTAGAGGATGATGACAATGTAATATATAATTACCTGATAGAAAATGTGAAAAAGCACGAAGACTTCTGTGAGATATTTGTCTTAGATGAAAATGGTGTAGTATCAGTCTCGTCATGTAAGCAGCATATAGGATTAAATATGAGTGATTTACCTAATTTCAAAGCGGGTTTAGAAGATAGACCACTAATGTATGGACCATACATAGATAAAAGGACCTTGGGCACAGATATAAGTGATAAAAAATTTGCTGATGATGTTACATTAATGTTTTCTAGTAGATGTAAGAATCATAACGAGCAAATTAGAATATTGTGTTGTAGAACATTAAATGATGATATGAGTAATATAATTCAAGATGAAGATACGCATATATATAAAGATTCTGGTGACAACTATTTATTTATGGTAAAGTCAAACAGGGGAATTAAACAAGGGACAGCAATATCTAGAAGTAGATTTGAAGATAATACTTTTACTTTAGGTGAAAATCTTAAAGATGGTATTAAGACTAAAAGCTGGGGGATGGTGCAAATTCAAGATCACACTGAATTTGAAATAATATTTACAGACCCAGCAACTAACCAATTACATCAAGGTGTAGGCAACGCTATTAAAAATGGAGAAAATCTTGATTGCTGGCCTGGTTATCCAGATTATAGACATATTATGGTTGGTGGTAAGGGAACATTGATAACACCTCCCAATTGTGATGAAGTTTGGGGAATGATGTGTGAAGGAGATATAGATGAAATATATAATTTCCAAAGCATAAACTTAAAGATACCAATGGCTGTATCAATCATGTCAGCACTGCTAATAGCAATAAACTTTGTTACAACAAAAGTTGCACCAAATATTAGTATATTTACATCTTTAGGAATGTGGATTATTTTATCTGCTTTTACACTAATAATTTCTAAAAAGATGGTCTCAGCACCTTTAAGCAGAACGATAAATATATTACAAGACATAGCAGAAGGAGAAGGAAATTTAACAAAAAGGGTTGAAAAAATGTCATCAGATGAAATTGGTGAATTATCAAGATGGTTTAATAAATTTATAAATAACCAAATGAGTATGCTATATAGAGTTAAAAAATCAGCAAGAACTACTAAAAAGTCAGTAAATATAGTTTCAAACATAACAAATGAAGTAAGAAAAGGCATGGGAGTAATTGAAAATACAGTAGTAAGTTTATTAGAAAGTTCTAAGGAACAAAATGTAGTCTTTCAAGATACAAAAAATAAGTTTTCAGAAATTACAGCATCAATTCAAGAAATGGATAGTCTTATTTTAGAAGTTTCAGGAATAATTGAAGGCACTAATGAGAATTCGTCAAAAGTACAAAATGCATCTAAGGAAGTTTTAAACAATATGCAGGATTTAGAAAGTACAATTAGCAGAACAGTAAATTCTGTTAGTACACTACAAGGATATTCAAATGAGATTAGTGAAGTTATTAATGTAATAAGTAATATAAGTAAACAAACTCAACTTCTAGCACTTAATGCATCAATTGAAGCTGCAAGAGCTGGTGATAGCGGAAGAGGATTTACTGTTGTTGCAGAGGAAATATCTAAGTTGGCGTTAGAAACAGAACAAGCAACTAAATCAATAAGTAATGTTATTAAACAAGTTCAAGAGCAAACACAAGCTACTTTTGAATATGCAGGAGAAATAAATAATAAGGTAAGCACTTCAACAGGAAGTGTAAAAAATTCTATTGATTCATTTGATCAAATTAATGACGATGTAAATATAATTGCTGAAGCTATGCAGTCAATTTCAAAAATAACTTCTTCTCAAAGTGAAAATGTTGGAAGAGTAATGAATAATGTAAGTACAATGGCTGATAAGGTAGAGCAATCTACTGAACATAGCTCAAATAAGAGTGAGGAATCATTATCAATGGTTAAAAAGATATTATCAGAAATAAGACAATTAAAACAAGCTACTGAAGTTTTAGAATATTCATCAGAGAATCTAAATGAAATGGTTGGATCATTTAAATTAAAATAAAAGATACACACATATAAAAAAAGTGCTTTAGCACAACTAAAAACATTTTCACATATAAAAAAAGTGCTTTAGCACAACTAATAACTTAAAAGAAATCCTGCAAGGATTTCATACATAATTGATGACAGACTACCTATAAGTGTATCTATTGTTACCTGTCAATTGTAAATTCAGAAAAGCGTGGCGAAGCCACCTTTTTTTCTTTACTATATAATGTTTGAAGGTAATTTAATATATATATATAAGTTCTAATTAAGAAAGTTCATAATTTAGTTGGTTGTCTTATCCAATCACTCTAATATAGAAATTAAATCTTAATGAACAAATTTTTTTAGAACATATATATATATTAAAAATTAAAAATGTTAATAAGATAGCTATGTTTAATTTGGAAAATAAACTTATCCATAGAATGAGGGAGTTTTGTGGATAAGTTTTGTTTTAAAAAGTATAGTTGTGGATTATATTTTAATGCTAGATGAATTATCCCATTATTTGTGCAAATAATAGAAATATATTATAATCTAATTTAGTTTACTTAGATGAGTGATTAAAATAAGAGGGGGATGATTATTTGAAAATTTTGATTTATGGAATCTAATCATCAAGTTATTAATTATACATTTGATAAGCATGAATTATTTACGATATACAGAAAGGATAAAACATATGGAGAATATGAACAATGAAATACATAAAAAAAGATGGGTAATATTACTTACTACAGTATTGTTAACATTTATGGCTACTCTTGATGGTAGTATAGTAAATGTTGCATTGCCTGTTATGGCACAGAAACTTTCAGTAAGTATGGCTTCTATAGAATGGGTGGTTACTAGTTACTTAATAGTAATTGTTGGAACAATTCTTATATTTGGGAGATTGGCAGATATTAAAGGGAAGACAACAGTTTTTAAATTGGGAATCACTATTTTTACAATAGGTTCTTTAACTTGTGGAATATCTAATTCATTAATAATGTTAGTTATTTCAAGAGCTCTCCAAGCTATAGGAGCAGCAGGAACTATGTCCACAAGTCATGGAATCATAACTCATGTATTCCCTAGCAATGAAAGAGGAAGAGCACTAGGACTAAATGGTACCTTTGTAGCTTTAGGCGCAATGATAGGGCCACCAATAGGAGGAATAATTGTTTCTGCATTAAGTTGGCAGTATATTTTTTTAATAAATGTGCCTATAGGTATATTAGCCCTCATTCTTGCAATAAAAACCTTACCTAAAAGTAATAATAACAATAATGAAAAACTAGATCTAAAGGGTGCAGTTCTATTTGGAATGACTATGATATTACTATTTGGAGGATTAACTTTTGGAAAAGAAATTGGGTTTAATAATAAAATTATTATTATGTGTTTAATAATCTCAGTTATATTATTTGTGATATTCATAAAGGTTGAAAAGCGAATTAATGAGCCATTATTAAACCTTAAAATATTTAATAATTCATTATTTTCCCTTAGTGTATTTTGTGCATTTATTTCATTTGTAGCAATAAGCTGTTCAAATATAATACTGCCATTTTATTTGCAATATGTAATGAAATTAACACCATCCTTTACAGGAGTATTAATGATGGTATCACCAATAATATTAGCAGTTGCGGCACCAATTAGTGGATATATGTCAGATAAAGTCGGCTCAGAGGCACTAACATTTATAGGTCTTGTAGGAACTAGTTTGGGACTATTTTTATTATCAACTTTAACACAGTACTCCTATCTTGTTTTTTTAATTGTATTTATAGCTATAATGACAATAGGAAATGCAATGTTCCAATCACCTAATAACTCATTAGTAATGTCTACTGTAGATAAAGATAAATTAGGTATTGCAGGAAGTATAAATGCTTTAGTAAGAAACTTAGGAATGGTTTTTGGAATATCATTATCTACAACACTTTTATATAGTTTTATGAGTCAAAAAATAGGCTACCATGTTACAGGATATATAGAAGGTAGAGATGATGTTTTCGTATATGGAATGCATTATGTTTATGTTGCAGCAGGTATTATATGTGGAATTGGAGCAATACTTACAGCCTATAGATTGTATAAAATGAGAAGAAAGAGAGAAGTTAAAAAAGCTTAAAATGAAATTTAATTTATGAAGGGAGTATCTATTAGAAGTATTTTTATAAGAGTAAGTTAATAAAGTAACCATAGTCATGGAAGGGTAATTATTAAAATTTAAAATTATTAAATACTTTTAATAGTAAAATAACAATGACTATTACTATAATTACAGTTGGAAAATTAAAAGAGAAATATTTGAAAGATGCAATAGATGAATACTCTAAAAGGTTAAGTAGATATTGCAAATTAGACATAATAGAATTACCAGATGAAAAGACACCGGATAATGCTTCAGAAAAAGAAGAACTGGCAATCAAGGAAAAAGAAGGGCAAGCGATATTGAACAAAATTAAAGATAATATGTTTGTAATAGCAATGGATTTAGGCGGCAAGCAATTAACTTCTGAAGAATTTGCAGGTTATATAGACAACTTAGGGGTAACAGGCAATTCTAATATAGCATTTATAATAGGAGGAAGCCTTGGTATTTCAAAAAGTGTTTTAGATAGGGCAAATTATAAATTATGTTTTTCAAAGATGACATTTCCTCATCAATTGTTTAGGGTTATGCTGTTGGAGCAGGTTTATCGGGGGTTTAGGATAATGAAGGGTGAACCATATCATAAGTGAGTGATAAATTTACTAAAATTGGATAATATAATAGAGTTATGAGGGAAAACACCCATTATGAAACTCACGATAAGTTATTATCGTGAGTTATTTATATTTATCAAGAAATTATAATATAATTTTATTTAACACAAGTATTTATTTAGTGAAAATAATATTATGCTACTGACTAGTTGTAATAGGGTTAGTGTTGATAAAGAGGATATATCAAAATCATTTAATTATAATAAAGAGAAACATCACTGAATGTTAAAATAGAGTAACCATATTATTTATTCTTAAAACTGCTTGGAGAACTTCCCATGTACTTCTTAAACTGTCGTGAAAAAGTAAAAGGGTCATTATATCCAAGCTCAGCAGCCACTATTTTGATAGGAACTCCTTCATAAAGCAATCTTTGTGCAAAATGAAATTTACTTTGCAGACGGTATTGAATAGGAGAAAGACCTACCTCTTGTTTAAATAGCTTCCGAAACTTTTCATAGCTAATGTGAAAAGAAACTGCAATTTCCGCTAGTGAAATATCTTCATTACATCTATAATACAGCATTTGTCTAGCACCTGTAATTATTGCATCTATATTTGACTCATAGCTCCTAATATCCTCTCTATGAAGATTAATTAATAGTTTTTGAGTAACAAATAGTACTTCTGGTAATTCAGCATTTCCTGTAGTTTTTAGCTGGTTAATAAGTTCTGAAAACCATTGTTCTAAATATGGCTTTAGATTAATCTGAAAAACTGGAGTAGCAATATGTAAAAGGTTAAGTGATGATAAGGCATCAAAAGTTGATTTCCCAATTTTAATATAAAATTCATACCATTTTGAATCAGGATCTATAATTATAGAATATTCTTTGCCAGGAAAGCATTGAAAAACTGAGTTTGGCATAATAGAATAAGTATTCCCATTAGAATCAATAAAGGAACCTTTTCCTTCTATTAATACAGAACAGGTATAATATTCATTTGCAGAGTTTAGCATAGAATCTGAATTTGATGATTTATAAAGATATCCGCAGGATAGTATACCATTAACAGCATCATCATTAAAAAAACGGTAACAATAATAAGATTTTTTTTGTATTTCTTTCATTATTTTATCCTTCCTGAAAAAACACCAATTTTTTATATCCACTTTAAGTATTTAAAAACACATTAAAAGTCAAGCAAAGATTTATTATATGAATAAATTAATGATATCACAAATTTAACAAAAGTTTAATATTTATGAAAACTGGTGCTAAAAGTGACGTTATTATAAGACGAGCTTCCAAAAGTAACATAAAAAATCAGAAATAAAAATAAAATAACTAAGTTAAATGGCAAGTATTAAATGATTAATACCAAAAACAACATGAAATATTGGGAATATGTAATGGAGATTATTGATAATTATTGATAACATAAAAACAAGGAAGTAAATAAAACATAAGGAGATAATTATTAATGAAAAAACAACATTTTTATTTAGACTGGAATTTTTCATATTCTACTGGCAATAGTTATCAAGATAAGAATGGAGGTACATTTAAAGAAAAAGTAAATTTACCGCATGATTTTTCTATTGGATTAGATAGAACTCCTCAAGCAGGAGCCAACGAAGCTGGTGGCTTCTTTCAAGGGGGAATAGGTACATATCAAAAAGAATTTTATGTATCAGAGGAACAAAAGGATAAAGAATTTCTTCTAGTAATAGAAGGCGCATATATGAATACAGAAGTTTATATTAATGGTAATTTAGCTATGCTTCACCCATATGGTTATACAGAATTTCATGTGAAACTTAATCATTGGCTTAAGTATGGGGAAAATAATAAATTGAAAATTGTAGTTAACAACAATGCAATGCCTAATTCTAGATGGTATTCCGGATCAGGATTATATCGCCATGTATGGTTAATGACTTCAGAAGCAGTTTATCTTGCGCCTTGGAGTATTTCTATTGCAACTCCTACAGTAGCAAAAGAGAAAGCATTGGTAAAGGTAGAAACTAATATAACCAATGACTTAGAGGAAGAGAAACAAGTAAGTCTTGTAACAACATTGTTTGATAAGAATGGCGAAGAAGTAACCTCTTATCTTTCTGAGGTTTTACTAGAAGGTAAAAAAGAAACTAAGTTAGTACAGGAGTTGTTTGTAACAAATCCGAAGCTTTGGTCTTTAGATTCTCCAACTTTATATGAAGCAGTGAGTCAGGTAAAGTTGGGAGACGTTCTATTAGATGAAACAAAAACCACATTTGGAATTAGAACAATTTCCTTTAGTGCAAAAGATGGGTTTAAGTTAAACGATGCCACAATAAAATTAAAAGGTGGATGTCTCCATCATGATAATGGACCTATAGGAGCTTGTGCATTTGATGTTGCAGAGGAAAGAAAAGTAAGAATTATGAAAGAAGTAGGCTACAATGCCATAAGAACAGCTCATAATCCACCATCGACAGCTCTTTTGGAGGCATGTGACAGACTTGGAATACTTGTAATGGATGAAGTTTTTGATTGTTGGCGTTTAAAGAAAAATACTTACGATTATCATTTGTATTTTGAGGATTGGTGGAAAAAAGATTTAGAAGCTATGATTTTAAGGGACAGAAATCATCCATCTGTAATCATGTGGTCAATTGGAAATGAAATTGGAGAAAGAGATGGCAGTTCTAATGGAGCGAAAATAGCAAAAGAGCTTGCTGATTATGCAAGAAGTTTAGATGATACAAGAGCTATAACTAATGGAGTATGTGCAATTTTCCTAGATGCAGGAGAATTTGGTGGAATACTTGCTAACATTTTTAATGGAAGTGCAGGAGATTTGAAAGATTTACCTCCAGAAGTACATGAATTATTAAAAGAATGTGACAGAGTTACTGCAGAGTGGGGCGAAATTACAGCAGATTACTGTAGTCCTTTAGATGTTGTAGGTTACAATTATTTAGATAATCGTTATGAGCAAGATGGAAAGGCATTTCCTGACAGGGTGATTTGTGGAACAGAATCTTATCCAAAGAAAATAGCAGCAGTTTGGGAAGAAGTTCTAAAGCATAATCACGTAATTGGTGATTTTTCTTGGACTAGTATGGATTACTTCGGAGAAGCTGGTATAGGACGATCTTTCTATGATGAAACAGGAAGTCTTTTTGCTGATTATTCTTGGCATATATCAAATTGTGGAGATATAGATATCTGCGGAGAAATAAAGCCACAAGGAGAATATCGTAAAGTAGTTTGGGGTGAAAGAAAAACGCCTTATATTGCAGTATTAAAACCAGAACATTATGGCAAGAAAGAGATAGTATCCTCATGGGGATGGTCTGATGTAGAAAGAAGCTGGAGTTTTCCAGAGGCAGAAGGAAAAAAGGTTCGAGTAGATGTTTATTCAAATGCGGAGGAAATTGCATTAATTATTAATGGAAAAGTTGTGGAACGAAAGGCAGTAGGAACAGAGGAAGCCTTTAAGGTAAGTTTTGACGTAGTATATGAAAAAGGAACTATAGAGGCAGTTGCATATACAAATAATGTTGAGACAGAAAGAGATAAGTTAGAGACAGTTGGCAAGCAAACTTCATTAATACTAAAGGCAGATATAAGTCAATTAACATCAGGATATCAAGGTCTTAGCTATGTAACTTGCGAAGTTGTAGATGATAGAGGAAGACTTGTCCCACATGCAAATAATGCAATTTCAATTGAAGTTACAGGAGAAGGAAATCTTCAAGGAATGGGTACAGGAAATCCTATATCAACAGAAGGATATGTCGGCCCAAGTAGAAATGCTTATAATGGTAAAGTTTTAGCAGTAGTTAGAAGTAAGGAAAAAGGTAAGATACTTGTAACTGCAAGAGCAGAAGGATTAGCAGAAACAATTTTAGAATTAGAAAGTATTTAAAATTTAGAGGGAAAATTTATGAAAAAACAAGCGTTAAACCCATATTTACCTAGTTATGAATATGTACCAGATGGTGAACCATATGTATTTGGGGATAGAGTTTATGTATACGGCAGCCATGATAAATTTAATGGCACAGAATATTGTCCAAATGATTATGTATGTTGGTCAGCAGATGTAAATGACTTAGAAAACTGGAAGTATGAAGGAGTTATTTATAAAAAAACACAAGATCCTATGTGTGATAATCCAGAAAAAAGACTATTATTTGCACCAGATGTACAGAAAGGGGCGGATGGAAGATATTATCTTTACTATGTTTTTGATTTTCTTGGAGTAATGGCAGTTGCAGTTTGCGATACGCCTGCTGGTGAATATGAATTTTATGGACATGTTCATTATGAAGATGGAACATTACTTGGATCAAAAGAAGGGGATCCGTTCCAATTTGATCCTGGTGTTTTAGTAGATGGTGATGGAAGTGTATATTTATATTCTGGGTTCTGTCCGGTGAATTTTCCATGGGGAATGTTTGACTTACCAGAAAGGCTGATAAAAGGTGGAATGGTTATCGAACTAGAAAAGGATATGGTAACAGTAAAGGAAGGTCCAAAAGTAATTATTCCAGATAAGGCACATGGAAAAGGGACAGACTTTGAAGGGCATGAATTCTTTGAAGCTCCATCAATAAGAAAGATTTGCGATACGTACTACTTTGTATATTCTTCATTTAATGGACACGAATTATGTTATGCTACATCAAAAAGCGCAGTTGGTGGATTTAAATATTGTGGAACGATAGTATCTAATGCTGATATTTTCTTAAATGGAATAACAGATAAAGATGCATTAAATTATTCAGCAAATAATCATGGAAGTATTGTTGAAATTAATGGACAATGGTATGTATTCTATCATAGACAAACTAATCGTCATCAATTTTCAATACAAGGGTGTGCAGAGCGTATAACTATAGAAAAGGATGGAAGTATCAAGCAGGTAGAAATGACTAGCAGCGGATTAAACAATGGACCACTTAAAGGGGTGGGGGAATACGAAGCTAGAATCGCTTGTAACCTTATGAGTAAAGAGGGCCCAAAGAGATATGAATTTGGTGAGGTAATAGAAAAATATCATCCATATTTCACTCAAGATGGAGAGGATAGAGAAGATAATCCAAATCAGCACATTGCTAATATAAATGAAGGCTCAGTTGCAGGATTTAAATACTTTATTTTTGATAAAGTAGAAGAAATTTCTGTAAAGGTTAGAGGAAATGGTAATGGTGTGTTCCTTATCAGTACTGAATTAGGCGGACAACCAATTTCAGAAGTAAAAGTTTCAGCACAAAGTGATTGGAGCACCTTTACAGCACCTATGAAGATAGAAGAAGGAATAAAGCCATTATATTTCACTTATAAAGGTGAAGGTTCAGTTGATTTTATGTCATTTATTATTAAATAGATAATAAGATATTCAAATCCTATTTTTATAAAATTAGTAAACTTAAGATTGTTTGAAAAAGTTATCAAATAAACCGTTTAGAAAAAGTTATAAGTAACAAATAAAATTTCAAATATATATTATGATTATGAGATTAATAAGAGGAGTACTTAGAGCAACGAGGCTTTAAGTATTCTTTTTTTATTTTGAGGAGGAATTAAATATGAAAAAAATTTACAAACTTGAACAGCTAGAAGCACTAAAAGAGGGATACACAAAAGAAGTAATGGAAAGCATAGAAGAAATAATAATAACAATAAATGAAAACTATGGAGCAGGCAGAGATGTAGATAAAGACCTTGGAGGATATGTTGTAATACTAGAATCAGAAGAAGATGTTGCAGAGATAAAAGTAAATGTACTTAAGGGAACAATTGAAGAATATACAGATAAAATAGATAGCAATAATGGTGAAACCTACTATGCATCATTGTTCATACTGAGTTCAGACTATATTGTGATGGCATACTCAAACAAAGAGCTTCATGAAATTCTAATAGAAAAGGAGTTGTAATAAAAAATGGCAAAGCAGACTGAAACTAAGATAATCAAAGAAACAAGCTATTGCAAAATCTATAATAAGGTAAGCATAGAAGAAGATGATTACTATAGTTGCATAGAGAGAATTGAGGTAAAATCAAAAAAGCGTGATGAGATAAGATTTTCACTTTATAAAGACACTATAAGAGGAGATAACAGATACATTCCAAGGTCACTAGACGTAACAGAAATACAGCTATTAGAGCTTATAAGGCTTGCAATAAAAGAGAAAGTGTTCTCAGATGAATTTATTGATATGCTAAAACAAGAATTGAATAATAACAAAAAATCCTAATTGCTAAATTAATAGTGATTAGGATTTTTCTATGTAGAGTTTATTGATAGGGTAAATTCTACAAAGTATATTTTACTATAAAACAATATTCAGATGTAATAGAAAGTTCATAATAATTTCTAAAAGCCCCATAAGAAAAAAATAACGGGGCGGAATCCCCCATCTGTAAAGCTAGTGATATCAACAATTGCCCTAGAAACCCCTAATCCCCTAATAAAAACAATAGTTTCTATAAGAGCTTTTTTGTAAGTCTAAGATAAGAGTAGCATGAAAATCCAGAGGGAAACAGGGAAAATCGGGGCAAATGAGTGATTGTAAGCATTTCCGAGTGGGGAATGTAAAAATACAAAAGGGGAAATTGGGAAAATCAATAAAATGTAAAGGATAAGAAAAAATGGACAAAAAAGAGCCAGCAAAGAGAATCAATGTAGTCTCAATAAAGATGGTAAAGGAATCAAGCATACTGTATGACATAAGAAGAATAGAAGCTCCTAAAGATGCTGTAGAGTTAGGAAAAAGATTTCTAGAAGAGTCAGACAGAGAGCAACTTCTGGTATGTTGCCTAGATGTAAAAAATCAGCCTACTGCAATAAATGTAGTATCAGTAGGAAACCTAAATACCTCGGTTGTACATCCAAGGGAAGTGTTCAAGCCTGCAATTCTAAGTAATTCAGCTTCAATAATACTATTCCATAACCATCCGTCAGGCGATCCAACTCCGTCAAAGGAAGGTACAAACATTACAGAAAGATTAAAAGAATGTGGAATTATACTAGGTATTAAGCTGATTGACCACATAATTATAGGAAATAATTCATATTACAGCCTAAAGGAAAAAGGGATAATCTAAAAAATATAATAAGTTAAATAAGAAATGGAGATGTATAAAAATGATTATGAATAATAATAATTTTTCATCAGTAATACAAAAATTCATGATGAATGAAATAAATTCGGTAATAAATAGATATAGCAATATAGAACCAAAGAAATTTGAGTATGTAGAAGCTCTAATATCAAAAGTAGATGGTGAATTCAAAGAGGAACTACTACAAGATTTTGATAAGGCATTGAAATTAGCAACAGAAATTGGGGAGAATGATGTGGATAACTTCAAAATAAATGTATTTCTGTGGATAAAAAACAATTCTAACTTGGAACTAAGCATAAGTGAAGTAATAAGATGCATTGAAGAAGTAGAGGAAGAAGGATATGTTTCGGTAGATGAAGGTATAATAATCTATAAGAAAGATAGTGATTTGACATTCCTAGCAAGAGAAAAACTTGAAAACATGCTAGAAGAAGAAAGATTTGTAGATAAGCTTTTAGATAAAGATTCACTAATAGAATACTGGATGAGTGGAACAAGCAAAGATGAGGTTATAACAGAGCTTGTAAATGGTATTGAGGTAGAAGAACTTCTAGACTTTGATTCAAAATTTATAGTAGAAAATGAACATCAAGAAAAATATATGTATGCAGAAATAGACTGTTAATAAGGCTACTTTTCATAGGAGAGATAGCCTTTTCCAATATACAAAAATAAATTAAAAGAGAGTGATAAAAAGTATTTATGTTATGAATTTCCACGTATAACCTTCTTAGCTTTAAGGTAATATAAAAGTTCCTGCTTATCTTCTAAGCTCCAAGAACTAAAATCATTAAGAAGTTCTAATACAGGAATAAATTCAACATCATTATTAGCAGTATTGTATAAGCTGTTTTCAGACTCTTCAAGAAAATATGATACTGGAATATCTAAAACACCTGCAATAAGTTTCAACTTTTCTAAAGATGGATTGCTACGTCCGTTTTCAATATCAGATAAAAAAGATACAGATATTTGATTATTAGTCTTTTCACATAATTGTTTAAGAGAAAGCTTTTTGGATTTTCTACAAGTCTTTAATTTATCACCAATCAAACTCATAATGACCTCCTATAAAATTCCGTAAATAACGTATATATCTATAGTATAAACAAAACTAAAGAGATTGTAAGATCATTATAGTATTGGCCATATATACCGTAAAAATGCTTATATTTTTACTTAAATAAAGTATAACAAAAATACGGAGGTGGAAATATTGGGTAATATAGGCGAAAAAATAAAGAAAAAGAGGAGTGAAAAGAAGTTAAAACAATATGAGCTTGCTAAACTTGCAGATATGTCAAATACGTTCCTATCTGATATTGAAACAGGAAGATCGGCACCTGTAATAAAAACACTAGAAAAGATTGCGAAGGCATTGGAAATAGATATCAAAGA
Source organism: Clostridium puniceum (assembly GCF_002006345.1). GTDB lineage: Bacteria > Bacillota > Clostridia > Clostridiales > Clostridiaceae > Clostridium > Clostridium puniceum. The sequence goes on along the minus strand of NZ_LZZM01000245.1, from coordinate 85,956 downwards.
ATTTTTCTAAAAGGACAAAAGATGTCCAAGCTATCAAACTACAATAAAGATATCAATCAACTTTCAAAATAGAAAGTGTTTGAAATACAAAAAGATATTATGGAGGGATAATAGTAATGAAAAAATTAAACTTAAAAAAGATAATAGTAGTGGGACTAATAACAACAAGTATTTTAGGAGTAACTTCAATAGGAGCTAATGCTACTTACAAACTTTCTAAAAACTGGAAACATAACAGTACAGGCTGGTGGTATACAGAAGGAAATTCCTATGCTATAGGCTGGAGAAAAATAAATAATATTTGGTATTACTTCGATAACAATGGTTATATGAAAACAGGATGGTTACAAGATGGTGGTAATTGGTATTACTTTAATGCTAATGGAGAAATGGCAAATGGGAAAGCACTTGTAGGATATGATTTATGCGATTTTGATTCAAATGGTAAATGGAAAGGTTATATATTTGGCAACTCACAACAAACAACAAATGATTTCACATTTGAAAAAGCTGTTGAAATACTTAAGACTCTTGATAATGGTCAATTCTATAGTGAGAGTTATAGAACTAATATCGAATATACAAAAGGTGGCTATAATGGGTATCCTGTTGAAGATAAAGTATATACAATTAATAATGGAGAACGAGACCTTAAATATAGAATTGTAGGTGTAATTTATAAGACTACTGGAGAATATTATGGTGTTGTGAGAGTATTTGAAATAGGTTATGCTGAAGAATATCCAAGAGATACGTATGGTGTTTCAAATACTTTATATAATTCAGATGGTGTCACTATTGATGAAAGGACTTTTGATAAGAAAGGTGACTGGTTCATACATCAAAATCAAACACAACAACAAACTCAGTTAACTGACGCAGATCAAGAGGAGATGGATAGAATGAGTAATCCAGAATATAGTAAAAATCACATGGATGAATACAATAGATTGGTAGCTAAATATGCCAATAAATAAAAATACAATGTTATGGTTGGAGAATAGGCATGATTAACATATTAAAAAGTTAAAATTTTTAAAGAGGTGTGAATTTTGTCATGAAGAAATAGCAACTAGAAGAGTAACTAATTTATCAAGAAAAAAAGTATGGATATGTGAGAAATGTTTCAAAGTAATAAAATTCGATAGTGTAAAGTAAGTTATGAAAAAATAGAAGTGAAAAAGTAATCTATACTATTAAGTAAAAATGTTTAATTTTACAATTTATTATTTGATTTTAGGTACGACAAAAGACCTCCGTTGCCGAAGGGGAAAAATGTAAAAAGTATTAACTTTGTATTTATTTTAAGAGCATTGATTTTCTTGCATACGAAGTATAGTTTGTTGACCAAGGCTAATGAGTATTTGCCATTTAGGAGGCATGTTATCAGCTTGTTTTAATTGATCAATCTCATTTAGAGGCCTCCAGTAATTATAAGGATGTGGGCGTAGAAAGTTGTAATACGCAACCCAAAGTGAGACACCGTAAAGGGCACCGTCTTCACTCCCATAGCCACAAGTAACACGGTATGATGATTTAAAAGTACGATTCAAGCGTTCTACTACTTGCTTAACCCAACGGTATTCTTTAGAAACCGCATCATCATTTGTAAGTCCTATTACTTGAGTAAGGTCAAAGATCTTATTTTCTTCTAGTTCAAATTGTTGTCTAGCTAGAGGATAAGCACTATAACCATCAGCAATAAATTTTAGCATTTTACCAGGAAAGCGTTGAAACTTATCAAAAGCCATTCGCATAGCGAGTATGCATGGACCAACAGCTCTTGTGTCAGATACCTGATAGCCAAGAATAGACTTTTTACAAGCATCCATAACAATCCAAACATAATGCCTGATACCTTTTACTCTTATATAAGTTTCATCAGCAGAAAGGATATTAGAAGGCTTGTAATCAAAAGTATCTACAAATGGTTTAATTACAGTAGCTGCAGTTAATGCATAGTTAGCAACCATAGTATGTGATATTTTTATACCATGTATCTCCGCTAAAGCGCGAGCGGTTTCTCTAGTTGAAAGCTTAAAATTAACATGATAAGAGAGACTTAATCCCATAATATGAGGATTAAACTTTTGGAAATTAAAGTTGATAGCACGCTTAGAAAGTGCATGTAAATCCATCTTAAAGAAATCAACAGTAAATTCTCTGTAAATATAGTGGAGTTTATATTTATATTTCTCAGAAGGTTTTACATCACTAGGAAGTCTTTTAAGCCCATCTAAGTAGTATGAACACTTAGGGTTTGTACATTTGTGAATACGAAAATGCTTACGGTCTTTCTTCTGAGTAAGAGTATGACCACAATAAGGGCATACCAGTACTATAGGCTTAGTAATATAATTACTTCCGTTGAAATTTTGCCCACAAACTTTACATTGGAACTGACCTCGATTGCCGTTATTATCGTAGATATAATGGTGAGGTGCACTACACTTTGGGCAGATAGTTTCATTAGGAATAGACTTACCGTTCCGTCGTTGGACGGGTTTTACTACCTTGTTATATTTGTGCTTGTAATAAGCTAAAAGAAATTGATAGTCAACTTTTTCAAAACGAATAATTTTAGGAAGTTTGTCTACTTTAAATTTTGGCTATGTTTTAAATTAGTGTTGAAAATGGATATATATTAGAAAAATAGGTTATAATATAGAGAGAATAGTGTTTAGGAGGTAGAATTATGCCAAATGTGAAGTCTATATTAAATGATATTGAAAAGTTACCGTTACATCAGAAAGAACAAATACTATCAACTTTAGAAGAAATTCTTGTCTTAGGTTCGCAAGTAAGCGAAGTAGAACAAGAAGTTAAAGAATTTAGATTTTCTAAGGGGAAAGTATGCCCAATTTGTGGCTCTGAAACTATATCAAGAAATGGTAAGTATAATGGTAAACAAAGATATATCTGTAAATCTTGTAATAAAACTTTTACTGACTTCACTAATTCTGCAACTTATAAAAGTAAAAAAACATTGGATAAATGGCTTAAATACGCTAAGTGCATGATTAATGGCTACTCTATTAGGAAAAGTGATAAAATTGTAGAAATTAACATAGCAACAAGTTTCTTTTGGAGACATAAAATACTTGATTGTATAAGTACATTTTTAGGTAAGGGATACGTTGATGGTGTTATTGAAGCAGATGAAGTATTCTTTGCTGAAAGTTTTAAAGGGACAAAACCTTCTAACATGCCAAGACACTCTCGTAAAAGAGGTAAACAAGTTAAGAAAAGGGGTATCTCAAAGGAACAAGTCTGCATTGCAACTGCTATTGATAGACAAGGTAATTTAATTATGGAATTAGCATGTAAAGGTAGAATTACATCTAAGGAATTAGAAAAATTATATGATGGACATATAAGCAATGAATCTATACTTTGTACTGATAGTCATAAAAGTTATATACAATTTGCAAATGATTTATCGTTAGAACACAAACGTATAAAAAGAGGCAAACATAAAGAAGGATTGTATCATATTCAACATATTAATGCTCTACATAGCAATTTAAAGAAATGGATGAATAGGTTTAATGGCGTTGCAACAAAATATATCAACAATTATATTAAGTGGTTCAAATGGCTTCAAATATTTGATACAGATAAAGAAATAATAAAGACTAAAAACTTTATAGTTCAAAGTAATGTAGCACATTCATATGTCAAAATAAAAGACTTAAAAAACAGAGAGCCAATGTATGTATGACATGTGTGATATTTTGTAAATTATGTTATAATAAGTGTTATTAAAAACTATAGTTTAATAAACAATAGTAGATTATTGCAAAGGGTGGTGAAAACGATGGATATATTAGAAGATAGACTATAAATTTAAATATAGGAGGAATTTTTGATTGAAAAATAAGTTGTTTATAATAGAAGGATTACCTTGCACTGGTAAAAGTACAACAGGTAGATTTGTATCAGATTTTCTTTTAAAACAAGGACATGCTGTTTCACATTATGATGAGGGTACTTTAGAACATCCTGCTGACTATGAATTTCATTCATTTATGACAAGTAATGATTTGCAAATATTGAGTGATAACGAATTACAGCAAGTCAAGAACATTGGAGTTAAGGAAAATTTAGGTTTAGTTATACCACTTTCCAAGATAAATGGAGATTTATTTGATAAAATAATTCCTTTTAAAATATATGATTGTCTGCCATGGGAAAGAGAAAAAACAGCAATGCTAAATCATTGGGCAGAATTTGCGAAACAGGCATATACAGAAGATAGAATTTATGTTTTTAATTGTTGCTTTTTACAGAATCCATTATGTGAAATGATGATGAGATTTAATTACCCTTATGAGGATGTTCAAGAATATATAGTAAATATTTTTGAATATATCAAGACTTTAAATCCTGTTGTGATTTATTTACAAAATTCTAAAGTCAAAGAAAGAGTTTCTGAAATTGCTATAGAACGTGATGATGAATGGCTGAAAAGTGTTATTGATTATCATACTTTACAAGGTTATGGTAAAGCAAATTGTTTTGAGGGATTTGATGGATATATTTCATGTCTTGAAGAAAGACAAAAAATAGAATTAAAAATTTTAGAGCAACTCCCTATTGATAAAATTATTATTGATACACCTTTTGAAAATTGGAAAAGAACACATAATACAATTACAGATTTAATTAAATGGTTGGAGGTTTTATGATAGAAATTAAAATAAGTGAAGAAATACCATATTGTTTAAAAATGAGAATATGGTATTAATTCTTCACAACATTCTTTTATTGAGGATTATAGGTGGACAATCCCATCTATAATTTTTAAGGCTATATTTCAACATTATATTAAAACATAGCCTAAATTTTTGATATTCTGGGCTGTTAGAATCATCAAAAGCCCATTGATTTAAAGGAATATTCTTTGAAATAAACAAAACAAGTTTATAAATAGTTTTAACTAAATATTGATTATATAAAAGTAAATAAGTTATAATTAAATCCATAACAATGACCTTTCTTTTGATGTTGTTTTGGTGTTGCGGAACTCAATTATAACATGAAATTAGGGGGGCATTGTTTTTTTGTACAAAAAACGCTCGAACCCTTGATATATAAAGAAAAAATTAAGAAGAGTAGTGTAAATACTTTACACTAACATTAGTAAAATGGAGGAATAATAATGGATAAAGATTTAGTAAATGGAATAGCATTTGAAATTGACTAGAAAAAGAGAATTGGAACAATGAGAATAGATTGGAATGGAGCAATGAAAGCATATGCAACCAATGGAATCCAACAAAGCTTCTATTGGAGCTTAAAACAGCCTCGAAAATTGACATAGGAAAACTACAGCAGGAGCTGAACTTCGTTGAATTTGACCTTCTTTCGAGCTTTCAGAGGGTAGAAAAGAGGCTATGACAAAGAACAACTTTTTAGTATTTCATCAGATTATTATAATTACGGAATTAAACTAATACCAGTTAAGGATGCTTATAGCTATATATATGTATATATGTATATCTAAAATGATAAGCCTTTCACATAATATTGATTATAGCCTATTTATTATCTCTAATAGTCTTTTTAGCTTTCAAATAATAAAGCAATTCTTTCTTATCTTCTATGTTCCAATCTTTAAAATCTTTTAGTAATTCAATGATAGGAATAAAGTCTGTATCTTCAATAGCACTACTAAATACATTGCTTTCAGAATCATCAATGAAATATGAAACTGGTGTATTCAAAGTATTAGCAATAATTTTTAGATTGTCTATTGAAGGGTTACTTCTGCCATTTTCAATATCACTTAAAAAGGATACAGATACTTGTTCGTCAGTATCTTTTGATAGTTGCTTTAATGATAGTCCTTTAGCTTTTCTAATAGCTTTTAGCTTATCTCCTAAGTTCATAATAGCCTCCTTAAAATTCCGTAAATAATGTATTAGTATAAACAAAACTGGATAAATTGTAAAACCCTTTGTAATTTTGGTAAAATATTATACTAGTAGCGTGAAAATAATTGTATTATTACGTCAATATCGTATAATAAATTGTGTGTGGGTGTTAATTTTGGATAATATAGGTAAAAAATAAAATATGAAAGGCTTAAGAAGAGCTTAAAGCAATACGACCTAGCAGAAAAAGCAGGTATTTCAAATACCTACCTTTCAGATATAGAAGTAGCAAGGACAAAACCATCACTAAAAGTATTGGAAAAGATAGCGAAAGCATTAGAGGTTGATATAAAGATATTTTTCTAAAAGGACAATAAGTGTCCATGCTATTAAAGCATAATAGAGTTATCAAATCAATATAAATTAGCAGAACATGGTTTTTGGATATACGATTTTAAATACATTTAGAACCAAGTCTAGCGAGAAACTTTGTGAATATCTTAAAGTACGCCCTAAAAAACAGTTTACAATGCTTGACTGTCATGATGGAATACCAGTTAAGCCAGATATGGATACTCTTATAGATACTAAAGAAGCAAGAAAATTAATTGATGTATGCTTAGAAAGAGGTTCAAATCTTAGCCTTATTTTATCAGAAGAACATAAGTCAGAGGATGGATTTGATGTACATCAAATAAGATGTTCTTACTATTCAGTACTTAATTGTGATGATGATGCATACTTGGCAGCTAGAGCAATTCAATTTTTTACACCTGGAATACCACAAGTATATTATGTAGGTGCATTAGCAGGGGAAAATGATGTTGAAAATGTAATAAGAACTGGTGAGGGTAGAGAAATTAATCGTCATAACTTTAGTATTGAGGAAATAGAACAATCTTTAGAGAAAAAAGTAGTTCAAAGATTTTTAAAACTTATTAGATTTAGAAATGAATATGACGCTTTTAATGGAAAATTTAAAGTTTTAGATTGTGCTAAAGATGAAATTAAGCTTACTTGGGAAAAGGATTCTAAATTTTGTGAATTATTTATAGATCTTAAAACTAATGAGAGTGTGATAAGTTATATTGATGAATTAGGTAACTTGGTTAAATATAAGATATAAGATATGTGCTTATATATATTTGATAATGAAATTAGAAAATTTATATAATAATATGAAAAGCAAATAATTAATTGAAATTAAATACATTGATAAATAGTAATAACAGAGAATATAAATATATATTATAATCTTGAAATAATTAATAAGGAATACTTGAAGTAATATAAAGCTTTGAGTATTCCTTTTCTATTTTGAGAAGGAATTCAATATGAAAAAATTGTACAAACTTGAACAGCGAAAAGCACTAAAAACAAAATACTCAAATGAAATGCTAAAATAAGTAGAAGAAATAATAAGGTTGCGAGATGAAAACTATAGAGCTAATAGGGATGTAGAAAAAGAGCTTGGAGGATTCATTCTAATGGCTGAATCAAAAAAGGAGATTTTTGAATTGCAAGAAAATACTATAGAAGTACTACTTCCAGAGTATACAGATATTATAAAGAGTGATGATGGTATTGACTACTATTCATCACTTTTTATATTATCTGATGACTATTCCATTGTAGTGTTTTCAATTAAGGAGTTTCATGAAATTATAGTAGGAAAGGAAAAACGTAAAATAACTTCTGTAAATTGAATATTTGATACTTTATATAACTGGAAATTTCATTTCCAGTTATATTTTAGTGATTCCTTTAACATACTAAAATTGAATAGTATTACATTTTTAGTATGTGCAAAAAAAGACACTATATACGCAATTTAATAAAATGGACAAACTATACTGCTAGCGCAATTTCTTCTGTATCTGCCTTATAAACAAGTTTTAAATCTTTCATAAATTCTTTTCTGTTTTTATAAGAGATATATTTTATTGAATTTCTTATTTGATGTATTATACAATTTGGAATATACCTTTGGAAAAACGGATCTAATCGCGTCTGGTAAACCTCTTAAGTCATCTATACATGCAATTAAAAGTTTGTACCTAGTAAGTATTTGATTATTTTATCATCAAAGCGGAGTTCAATGGTATCTATTTTTTCTCTGTCTTTTATTGTTATTTGCTTGATTATTAGTTGAAGAAAAGATTTTTGTTATTCTGGGCTTATGCTGGTTGATAGATTATGAAAATCTGAAAGTACTGATTGCACAGCTGAAAGAGGATTTTCTTAGAGAATTATTTTTTATTCATTAGAATTAATCCAACTATACTTAAACATATTCCTAAAGCATTCATAGAGGATATTTTAGTTTTATAAATAAAAATACCAACTATAATTAACACTATTGTTGAAATTATACTTACAAAAAGAGGAGCAATGGCTATACTCCATCCACTTCTATAGACATATAAAAATCCTATTTCTAAACCTAATGCAGATAGCCCTAATACATAACTTGCCCAATTTAATTGTTTTAGAGAACTTATAATATTGCGATCTATCGGTAAAATAATTAATGCCAACACAGAAAATATTATAGCAGTAAAATATGTTATTATCATTGATATAAACGGATTTATTGATTGATTAATAGATTTTTGACTGATGTTATATACTACAGTTGCCAAAATTGTGATTATTATAGATATATAGTACATATAATAATATATCCTTTCTTTCTTATATATTTTGAAATAATAACCATTAAAATAAAAGCTTCTAATTCCTTTATTCTAATGATTATATATATTGTAATTACTTCACAATAGTGTTTTTTATTTGTAAGATTACTAATTTTTCATCTCCATTGTTTGTAAATCCATGGCTTTCTTCATGTGGAGATATGATTACATCATTTTCTTTGATTGAAATATTCATGCTATTTATAGTTATTATTCCCTTGCCACTAACTACATAGAATATTTCATCTAAATTTGAATGTTTATGAGGAGTCATTGTTTCACCAGGTTCATAGAATAAAATTCCTGAGTCCATTGTACCCTCTGTAAATAGTGCTTTCCTTTGTTTTTTTATTGTAACATCGTTAATATTTAAAATTTCCATAGTTATATATCTCCTTAATTTATAGTATTTATCCAAGTTAATTACTAAAGTTTTATTTACGGTAAAAACGCATTTAATTTTTTCATAACAATTTTCCTCCTATGTTTTCCTAACTTACAGTATTATAATATAATCGTTATTAATTTTTTACAAGAAGGCACTATTTTGTATTATACTAACTAAATAGTAAGTATCAATTTATATATGATAGGAGTGAATGCTAATGACATGTGGTAAGTTATGTCCAATTGAAGAGACTGTTAAACTTATTGGTCACAAGTGGAAGGTTCTTATTTTAAGAAATTTGCATGATGATGGAACACAAAGATTTAACCAACTTGAGAATGGAATTAATGGAATAAGTCAAAAAATGTTAACTCAGCAGCTTCGACAAATGGAAGCTGATGGATTAATTATTAGAAAGGTATACCCTGAAGTACCACCTAGAGTTGAATACTCACTTTCAGAACTAGGGAAGAGCTTAAAGCCAGTTTTAGATTCTATGAATATTTGGGGGGAAAATTATATAAAAGTAAATAAACACTTTCATAAAGATTAAATTGGAGTATATACATTTTTGTAATATGAGATAGGAGGCAATTCAAAAAACAAATAAAACACTATAAGTAAAAAGTTCGCTTTAAACCTAATATGGTGAACCATATAATAAGTTAATGGGAATTTTACTAAAACTGGATACAAAATCAGAATTGAGTGAATATATTAGTGGTGGAAGTAACTGACTTAGACAGTATATTGATTACTTTTGATTGTTCTGTTATTATTATGATGAAAATTAAATTAGAAATAAGAAGGTTGATTTTAATGAATGCTATTAAAGAACTGTTTTTAATGCAGCAAGCCTATGCAACATTATTTTCACTTACTAATAAAGTACAAATTGTAGGTGATAAATATCTTGAAGGACTAACATCAAGGCAGTACATGACAATGGTTGCACTAGCACATCTAGAAGAGGATGAGAGAACTATAAATAATATTGCTAGAAAGTTAGGAACCACAAAGCAAAGTGTAAAACAGCTCATAAATATAATGGAAGAAAAGGGATATATAAAAACTGTACCTAGTATTAAGGATAGAAGAGCTGTTAATGTTAGGATTACAGAAGAAGGAATTGATGTACTGATAAAGTGTGATGAACTTGGAATTTATTTATTGGCAGATATCTTTAAAAATTTATCATCAAGTGAAATAGAAACATTATGGATTCTACTAAAGAAGATTTATTGTTTTGATGGTGAAGAGCAGGATGGATTTGAAGCAGATGGAGTTTTAAGCTTAGACAAGGATTTAAGTAAATTGAGAGAAAGAGTATTTAAAGAATTTGAAAGAAGAAGAAATTTAAAGGAAGAGTCATAACGATGATTAGGGCTCTTTTTATATACATTCTAATAAATAAACTACATACACTTGGCTAACATTCATCTAAGGTACATGAGAGTTTAATGTATTAAATTAATTAGAACTTATATACTTTTTAAAATAATTTAGACATTATATTGACTATATATAGATAATTTAGTATTATGAATTTAGACATTATAATGTCTAAAATGCAAATTTAAAGAATTTAATAAACTGAAGTATAAAATTGCAAACTATTATAAATTGATAGTATGCAATTAAGTAAATATATTAGTAGACATTATAATGTCTATTTGAAAAATATTAATTAATAATATTATCAAAAAGATTAAAGAACTAAAAGCTATAGGAAGGGAGATTAATAATTGTGTTTGAAATCAGTGATAAAACATTACAATTAATTAAAAAGACTTGTAGAGGAAAAAATCATTTAAGGTTAACTGTTGGTTATTTAATAGATAATGACTCTGAAATAAAAATTTATAATGAAAATGGAGAAATTGATTCAGATAAACAATATTATTACGAGATTGGTTCAATTACAAAGACATTTACAGCATCTCTAATGTCAAAATATGTATTGGAGAATAAGATGTCATTAGACGATTCAATAGAAAAATATATTGAAAAACTTAGAGTAAATCATTATTATCCAACGTTACTCCGTCTTATTACTCACTCATCAGGATACTCAGAGATACTACCGTTAAATAAAATGGAATATTTCAAGATGTTTTTAGGTTTGATAAGTGGCGGTGGTGATATGAAAAAGAATAATCCATTAAATATGGATTTTAATAGAATGAAGATGATTATTGAAAAAGTTAAATTGAAAGATACAGATTATTCTTGGAAATATTCCAATTTTGGTATATCACTTATTGGATATGCATTAGGGATTGTGTCAGGTAAAGGATACTGGGAAGCAATGAATAATTTTATGAAAAATGAATTAGGATTAAAATATACACATTTAGGTACATTAAATAATAATTTACATGGATATGATAATAAAAATAATGATTGTGGAAATTGGCAATGGAATAAAAGTAATATTATATCATCTGCTGGTGCAATAAGTTCAACAGCTGAGGATATGCTTAAATATGCAAAAATGAATATTTACGAAGATAAACCCTATTTACTTCAATGTCAAAAAAAGCAAGGCAATGGAAAAGGTAAGTATGATATGGGTCTTGGATGGTGGATTTTAAAGAAAAATAATAATGTTATTTTGCATGGAGGGGGAACAGGATGCTTTAGTTCATTTTTGGGATTTGATAAAGATAAAAAAGTTGCAGCTGTAGTTTTAGCTAATTATAGGTTAGGTATGACTGATGACCAAAATATAGGATTTTCTTTATTAGAAAGCCTGCAGGAATGAAAAGATGTATAAGAATTTTAAAAAATTCTAATAGAAAAAAAGTTGTAATAAAAATGGAAAATCCTAATTTAAAGGTAAGATACAATGCACCAACTTTAATTGTGTATCTAAAAAAATAATAACTTAATAATGCATCTAAATAATAAAGGAGAACCAAACCCAGTATGGAAGAGTTTCTCCTTTTTTGTTGTTTCAAAAAAGAATAATGATGATAAATCCTGTCAATATAAAAATTTGTATATGTATATAATGAATTAAAAAATATATATTTATTGACAAGTGAATAATGTTAAAATTAACAGTGAAATAATATAAGTAAGCCATAAAAGTTTATATGTGAGGAGAAAAAAAGTGATAAAGAGTTCTACAAAAAATAGAAAATCAAATGAAGAAATAATTAAGATGGTACAAAAAGGGCTAGGAAATATTCTAGTGATAAAAATAGAAGAGTTGACAGAAGGTTTTTTTAATATTGCTTATCTTGTAGAATTGGAAAATGGGGTTAATGTTATTTTAAAAATAGCACCACCATCAAACTCATTAATTATGACACATGAGAATAATATAATGTATAGTGAAGTAACCTCAATGAAGATAGTTAAGGAAATAACAAATTGTCCTGTGGCAAAGATAATATATTATGATAATAGTCATACTGTTTGTGATTCTGATTATTTTATAATGGAGAAACTTGAAGGAAAAAGCTTTAATTCAATAATAGACACTCTATCTGAATCTAAAAAAGATAAAATATATTATGAAATTGGTATGTATAATAAACAATTAAATTCTATATATGGTAAAAAGTTTGGATATTTTGGGCAACCTACTAAACAAGGGGGAAGTTGGTTTGAAGTTTTTAAGAGTATAGTTCAGGATGCTATTGATGATAGTAAACAACTTAATATTGACTTGAAGATTTCAGGAGAATATATTATCAAACTTTTGAATAGAGATAAAGGGTATTTTGAAGATGTAAAGATTTCTAAGCTTGTTCATTGGGATTTATGGAATGGAAATGTTTTTGTTTTGAATGATAAGATTACAGGAATTATAGATTTTGAAAGATGCCTATGGGCAGATGAACTTATGGAAGTCGGTTTCCGAACTTACTCATATAATAGATATTTTTTTCAAGGATATGGTATTGAGGGCTTAGATGATAGGCAGAAAATAAGAGCAAAGTGGTATGATGTTTATTTGTTCTTAATTTGTTGTTTAGAAGGTAAATATAGAAATTATGAAACAATGGACACATATAATTTTGGAACAGATATGTTAAAAAAATGGATTACTGAATTTGAGGAAAGAATACAAACATAATTAAAAAAATATATATAAGTGCTATCATAAGTAAATGTTAACTTTACTAAAAATACATAATATATTATAAAAATAAGATTAAATGTATTAAAATATTTGATGAGAGTAAGGAAATGCTATTAGGAAATGCTGGTGCCAGAGAATATGGAGAAGAAGAATGAACTTATGAAAAAATATACAAAAGATTTATGCGTGATAATATCCTAGAGATAATTAAAAAACAAGGGAATGTACCAGTATAGGCACTCTATAAAGTCGACTAAATCTATTGATAGAATATTAGTTTTAATTTATTTGAATAGGTTTATTTTCTGCACTTAGTATTTTGTTCTTACTATAAGTATGTGTCGCTACTTATATTTTTGAGTTAGTGAAACTTTCATTACAATAAGAATAAAATATTAAACTTTTATTAATCAAGTTACACTAAATAGGACACTTTATATGATATATATTTAAATATAAATAAATTATAGGAAAATTTCAGAAAAAATAGAGAAAGTGTATAAGAAATAAATAATTAAAAGCTTTATAATAGTAATTGGGAACAAAAGATAGTTTCCTCTCATAAATACAATTTTTTAAATATCTAGTTTAATTCATGAGCTAGGTATTTTTTTGTTGTGGAAATTACTATTTAGCCTAACAAAGGAAATTATCGAAATTATCCCAAAAGTAAATGCTTACGGAAGTAAGTAAATTTAATATTAATTATTTAGGAGGAAAATTAAATGGGAACGATTGATTAAACAAGGAAAGAGTTTTGTAAACTATTTAAATGTAGGAAAGGGGGCAGAAGAATATGTATTAATGGATGGCTAGATTCACAGACTTAAATGAGACTTCAGCAGTTCAAGCAACAAGCAAGAAAATGAAAAAAACTTTATAAAATTCCAAAATCCAAAAATGAAAGAGAAAAAATTAATGCTTACAAGAAGCATTAATGAGAAGTTGGGATTCAAGTGTAATATTATAAAAGTCTCCGTGTTTTAGTCTGTGAGGATTAATGACAAGATATTCTTTAAATAAACTATGAAGGAAAAGGAGTGATAAAATGGAAAATTTGCTTGCCTACATTTTAAGCAAAAAATATGCTCAAAGCATATGCAATGGATCAGCTTTTAATTCAACGCCAACTGGAACAAATACTGGAATGACATTATCTTCTTTAATGCCGAATATGTGCACAAATACAAACTTAAGTAATATCGTAGAGCGATTGATTTTAGACGCAATTGGAAATTTATTATTTGATGGCAAAATGGTTATTGATATACCAAACATAAATTATAATAAAGAATTTACGATATACGCATCAGATTGGGTTCAAGATTCTATAGATAAAGAAAAATACACTTGGACAAAAGTGCATAATCTTAGCACAAAAAATATTGAATGTACGGCATATAATAGCTTAGATGAAGAAGTGATTGTTGGAGTAAGAACTCAAAATCTAAACACAATAATATTAACAAATAAAAAACCCTTTAGTGGTAGAATTGTGATTAATTATTCTATTGAAATATCTTCTAATGGAGGATCTACTACTGATTCAAATGGAACTGTAAAAATGACGTCTAACGACACTACTAGCAAATATTTAGCAGAATTAATAGATGGGTTGACAATTAAAAATATAAATGGAAATTTAGTAGCAACAACTTTAGATGGGTTAACTACTACAATAGCAGAACTAAACTCTCTACATGGTATTACTGGCAATATACAAGAGAAATTAAATTCATTAGCTGGAATAATATCATTAAAAGATAATCATAAAGCTACTTATGCAGATTTAAATATAACAACTGGAATGATACAAGGTGATTCATATATAGTTGATGCGGATGAAACACAAGGTGGAGAACAAACATGGTATACGTATAATAACAAAAAATGGGTTTGCTTGGGTGTAATAAGTGCGTCAACTAGAGATTTTTTAGTTAATCCACTTAATGTTATAACAGAATCAACAGGAATATATAAAGAACCTCGTATAGACCCATTAATTGCAAGAAAATCAGATATTCCAATTATACCTAATTTAAGTTTATTAGCTAATTATACTCAGACTGATACAGACTTAGCAGATGCAGTAGTAAAAAAACATGAGCATGCTAATAAAGCATTACTTGATATGTATACTCAAACTGATGTTGATTTGACAGAGGCGGTAAGTAAGAAACATGACCATGCCAATAAGTCTGTAATTGATAATTTCTCTGAGGGTAGTGATGGAAAGCCGCTATATAAAGGGAATCCAATTACAAGTAGCGGAAGTGGCAGCGGAATAAGTGATTTAAGCACTTTTAGTACTGCTGATCTAAAAGATACAACAAATTATAGATATGTAACTGATGCAGAAAAAGCTAACCTTAGAAATTTATCTACTGTAGTAGCGACACAAACTAATATAAACAATACTTTGTCTACTATAACTAATGAGATTTCATCTAGTGCATCAAATTCCAATAAATTAATCACTACTAATGAAGTTGAGACAAAGATAAATAATGTTAAGTTTGTTAATTTAGCTGATGTAGATCATAAAGTAAAACCAAGCTCATTTATAGTTACTAATAGTACAGGAACACAAATAACTTATCTAAACTCTATTGAATCAATGATAAAAATACAAAAGATTACAGATAAAGATGGAGTTGATTACTTTGATATTCCGAGTATAAAATTTAAAAATATGACGGGTGTACAAAATTCAGATGGAGATTTAGAATTAACTTTGCAAAATCTATTCACTACAGACTTGAAGGATATGCCAGCTGTTTATGATAATGGTAAGGTGCTAGTTGCTAATAGTAGTTTACAAGCATATGAATTGAAAGATATTGAAACATTAACTAATAGTAAAGAAAATTTTACCAAATTAATAATGCAAACTGACTGGGATCATGACTCAACTTTGGGAATATACGCATATTCAGTTCCTCATGGTTTAAATTCTAAAAATTTAATAATAGGAATGGTTGATGGATTTGACAATTCTATTAATAATGTCACTTGGCAAATTATAGATGGCAATACAGTTATGTTTAAATCAACTACTGGAGATGCTATAAGGGTAGTTATAAACTGCTCTCAGGGGTCTACTGGTAGTGGTACGGGAGGAACTGGTGGAGCTACAACTGTTAATTCTAGTGATTTTATTGATGATAATAGGGTTAGAACAGATAAAACTTACAGTTCATCTAAGATAATCACTACATTAAATAATTATGCGCCAAAGAGTACAGTTTACACAAAAATTGAATCTAATGCTTTGTATGCTAGTAAATTAAATGAACATATTCATACTAATATGTCCATTTTAAATAAAATAGCTGAAGATTCAAATGGAAATATGTACTTTGGTGATCAAAAGATTTTAACTAATCTTAAACCATACACATATCAAAAACATTGGGATAAAGAAAATTATATAACTTCTACGTTGCTTGTTGATGTTAATACAATCTTTAATACAAATAAATATAATGCAATTTTAAGTACAGAATTTACCATACAAAATAATATAGTTAGTGTAGATGAAAAAACTGATGCATTAGCTGAAAATCAAGTGCATTTAGTTGTAATTGATAATTCAATAGTTGTATTAGATGTATTAATTCCACCGACAAGTGTTCAAAAATACTTATTAGGAATATCACCTAATGTTCAAATAATGGTGCAAGGTCAATTTAGTAGCAACTATTATTTAACAGCTTATTAATTATAAATATAAAAGGAGGAAATAAATAATGGCGAAGATTTTAGATTCATCATCTATAAGTGGTAATATATCTAAAATGATAGAAACCCCAGATTACTTTTTTATAAATGGACAAGTGTATGACAAGAATACACTTTCTCCAGACCCTTTTGATTTTTGTCCAGTAACTTCAAGTGCATTAAATGAAATGTCTTTAGCTCAAACAGCATATGTTAATGGTAACTGGGAAAGACAAAAAACAACAAATGGCTATATGATTGATAGTACAGACCCATCTACTTGTTATGTGGTAACTCAAGGAACATTTGGAAGCTCACCAGCTGCAATTTATAAATTAACTAAAGATGCAAATGGAACTTGGATAAACATACCATATCCAGACTGGAGTACTAGCTATAGTCCATTTATGGACATGATAAGTCAAGATAGTCAAAAAATTTACTATACAATACACAGGATAGCAGGTGGTAGTTATGTTTATATTGGACAATTAAATAAAATTACAATGAAATCTGTTGTAACAAATCTGGGAAATGTCGGAACGGTAAGAATACTCAAAGATACTGATATGTATATTTATTTTACATGTAGTTCAGTAAATAATTCAATTATTAATGTTGGTAAATATGACAAAGTAGCCAATGCAGTAACATGGTTATTAGCTGATAAATTGACAGCTGGTAATAGCTATAATTTTGAAGCTTCAGATATGAACAATAGTGGAGTATTTTATTCTGTTAGAGATGGATTAGGAATGGGGATGAATGACCATTATGTAGGTATTAGAAAATTTGTACTGGATATCTCAAAAGATACGGTTCTTACATCAAATGTTAATTTAGATACATCATTATATCCTTTAGGCAAAATACCATTAGTTACTAGTGCTACTATGGGTGTAACACACACATTATTAAGGCATACTGATGCAAGCACTGGAAAGAACTACATGACACATATAATTTATAATGGTGGAAATGGTGGTAACTACACGAGTGTATCTGACTCAGCTCTATACACTTATGAGATAGTAGATGATAGTAATTGGAAGCTTGTATCTTATACAAGCTTTAATCCGGTTATTTATAGAACATTCTTACCAGTTCTAAATAATCAAACAATCATGCTTGCTTATGAAAGTGGATGTCATATATATACATGGGATTCTGGAACTGCATCTTATAAAAAGGTATCTTCTTTTAATTCTCCAATAGGTGCTGTAGGAATTGATAGTAATAATAATATCTATATTCAATATGCTGATACAAGTATAGAAATGATTTCTAATGTAATGCCAATTACAGTTTTTGCTGATTTTGAGGAAGATGTTTATAGCTACAATGGAACAGATATAACCACAAATATAATTGCATACGTTAAAAATTACCAAGGTAAATATTTGCCAGCAAGTATACAAATTAATCTTTATGGCAATTGTAAATTTGCAGATGATCATAAGAGAATCAAAACTGTTACTACAACTAATCTTGATAAATTAACAATACCAGTAACAATTTATGATACTGGCAATTTAAGGGTTTCAGTAAAAATATTATAGGATAATAAAATATAATTTTTATGATAAAGATAATTATAAAAAATAAAAAATAAATAATAGCCAATTAGAAGAAGTAATTAAATAATACTTCTTTTTATTATGTTAAATTTAAGGAGGAATAAATTATGGCAAAAATATTAGATTCTAATACAATAACAGGAGCAATTCAAAAAGTGGTGGAGACTCCAACAGGATATATTATAAATGGACACTTTTATGATAAGGTGCAGATGATTCCTAAACCATTTAAACTATTTCCAACACTTGGAGATGCTACTGACCTAAGTATGTCACGAAAATTACTATTAGGCAGCACAGTGGCTAATCACTTTAAAACACAAGGAGATACTATTGTTAGCGATAGATATGACTCAACAATATCTTATGTTTGGGTAATAGGTGCAAGAAATTCTACCGCACAAAGATTATTAAAAATAAAAGAAAATAATGGAGATGTTAGTTTAGTTACTTCAAACGTTTATACATCTGTACCAACTTCTAACCCATTAGTTAGAGCTTATTGTGGACAAGACTCTAATTATTTATATTATATAATTTCTTGTTCTCAAGCATACACAGAATTTTTTGTAAAAGTAGATAAAACAACCTTAGCTATGACTGTTATAGAAAATCTTTCAAACTACTCTTGGGGATCAGTAATAAAAGAAAATGCTACTCATATATACTATGGTAGAAAGCAAGGCTATGGTACTAACATTTTAAAGAGATATAATAAAACAACTAGCACAATAGATACATTTAGTATAACTGCAAAAACATCAAATATTTACTTTAGTACGTGTTTCTCACAAATAGTATCAAATAGTGATACTTCTTTCTACACTTATTCATTATCGCATAACTCATCAACTAATAAATTTGGAGTTGTAAGATATGCGTTTGATACCGCACAAACTACTTTAGATAAAGTTTGCACTGAAGCAGATATGAATATAACTTGGGGTTCTATCACACAATTTCCTGTATTTGCTTCAAATCCATCTGTTACTTATGAGCCATTTATAACTACTGCAAGTAATGGAGATAAGTATTTTAACGTTGCTGTATATGAAAATGCATGTGGTTCAACTTCTGTTAATATTCCAAGCTACGGAATATTAACATTTGCATTAGATAATTCATCAAACACATTAACATTTAAGAACTTTGTTCAAGTTACTGCTGATTATTTCAGAGGATTTATTGGAACTAAAAGCAATACATTCTTAGTTTGTGCTTCTTCAACAACTACTATATTTATGAGCTTTAATGAAGCAAATGAAAAATTCGTTATTACTGATACAATAAGCAATCAACCTTCACATATAGGAATAGACCAAGCTGAAAACATTTGGATAGTAAATGCACTTGGAGAAGTAGAATACTTAAATCCATTTGTGCCAACTAATATAAATGTAGCCTATGAAAAGTCAGCATACAAATATGAAGGAACAGATATGACTACTTTCTGTACTGTTAGTTGCCAAAACTATAGCGGAAACTATATTGCAGGTAAATTGCAATTAACATTGAAAGGAAACGCAGTATTTACTTCAAATAGCAGTAAGGTAATTACAGTAGATACATTATCTACTGATGTCTTAAAAGTTTCTATCAAAATTACTGGAGCTGGTAGCTTAACAGTATATCCACAATTAGTAATGTAGTAGCAAAAGGGGGTGAAATTCCCCCATTAATATAATTAGGAGGTGAAAGTAAACATGAGTTTTGGTGATGGTATAGCACAAAGTATTAGTAATGTTGGTTATAGTAAAATAATACCTATTGCTGATGGAATTGCAACAGTTAACAGTGATGTAGATGCGAATATTATTCAATTTCTTAGTCCTTCAAGAGACAAAGATGTACCATTTGAAAGAACTGTAATTGCAGATAATATAACAATAAATAATATAAGAATAAACTCGGATACTCAATTTGTTGTTTCTGGCGTAGATACACCTATTACATGTTATACATGCGATACTGAATGGCACAATGTACTGTCTACAGTAATTGACCAGTATTATCCTAACCCAGCAATACTTAAAGCAACTTGTCAAGTTATAGATAAGAATGATACTAATAAGTATATGATACAATATTTAACTATGGACTATACAAGAGTGTATTCTAAAATAATTCCTGTTATTTGTTATAAAACAAAATACTTAATAAATAAAAACAAGTATGTTTTAAGCAAAAATATGGAGCATGAGAAGCAATTGTATAACATTGATGTAGAAACAAAAGTAACTATTTGTGGTCAAGATGATTATAATATAGTTTGTGATTCAGCTGTTACATTTATAGAAAATAGAATTCCTTATACAAGGAATAGTATTACTTTAATTCAACCAGTTTCAATAAATGTAGAGGATTATAAGCCTCCAATTACATCTTCTACTTCTGGAAAAACTTTAAATAGCTTTAGAATAGTAGTTCAAAAATATTCTTATTTTGAACAATATTTATCATTCAAAATAGGGACAGTAGTAGATGTCAGTGGATTGCCTCAAGGCATGGTTTATGAACTTGGATACTTAAAGGGTTCGCCTTTAATTTCAGGAGAATACCCTATTTTCATTAAAATGGAGGATAAATCTGTTCTTAGTGGCTTGTTGATTGTAACACAAGTGCCACGTGAACTTTAAGAAAGGAGTGATTAATAACATGGTTAGATATCATTTTAATTCCGATACACAAATAGTTTTAACTAATGATTTAGATATAAATGTAGTTCAGTATATAAACCCAGTTACTCAAAAGTATTTTGCTAATAAAGATGAAGCAATAGTATGGGCAACAGAATATGTGAAGGATTTTGGTGAAACTCTAGTTAAATCAGATGAGAGAGTGGAACAACCAAATGAGCTTGAGACTATAAAAGAAGAATTGACTAATCATCAAACAAATGAGTGACACAATAAAAAAGTAAATTTTAAAATGAATTAATTAGGCATTTCAAACAAAATAAATTACAAGATATTAATATTTTAATGTCTTGTAATTTAATAATAACTATGCACAGGAGTAGAGGAATTGGTGGAAACAAAACAATAATACTCAAGCTTAAATCTTATTTTTACCCTTTTCATATCTAAATATAGGTTGACTGCCCCATTGACTACTATTGTATCGCCTAAAGTACCCCCATCATTTGTGACTCATCATAAGAGAGATTTCCATTCTTGTCAAAATAATAATCTTGTATAATTAAAGGAATATCATTCACTTCGTAATCCTTTGGTATATTTAAACTTTTGGATACTTCATCATATACATAAAGTAATTCTGCTAATCGCTTATATACCTGTTGACCAGTTTTATCATCTAGGCGTGAATGAAACCATAGAATTGAAGCTGATTAGGTAATCTTGATTGATGAGGCTTCAATTCCAACAATTATTTCTGAAATGTCCCTTGATGAAAAATTTCAAATGGTTTGTGGAATAGATGTAATTGCAACCTTTAATGAGAACTAGTAAATTATTTCAATTTGTAATAAATTGCAAATATATATATAAATTAGTATATAAAGTTTAAATCTTCATATATGGCACAAATTGAATAATCATTAGAACAATCGGAAATAATTTGACTTCAAATAAAAATACTGAGTTAAATTTTAGTCCTAAATTAGCACAATATTTGAAAACACAAGGGTAAAAAAGAAATAATAAATATGGATATTCAGTATATGAAATAATGCTAATAACTTTAAAATAAGAAAAATTAGAGCACAAGTGATTATAGTTAAAGATATTAGATTATGCTCCAGTTTTAGAAAAGCTTAAAAATTAATTAAGAGATATATGTAAGGTTATGAAAACAAATATTTAAAAATTGATTATTTATTCATACAGAATAACTATTTTGTATATTGTTAATTATAGAATAAATTTTTATAATTTTATAAGAAGTATTAAAAATATATTAAGGTAATTAAATGATAATGTATTTGCTTTTGATTATAACTAGGCTTATATAGATAAAAATCTGTATAGGTTTGGTCGTTGTTTTGATATCGTTATCAAATATATGTTTTCACATTATAATTATATAAAAAGTTAAAAATAAAATGGGGGTAGAGATGATATGGATAAATATAAAGTTATTGAAATAAAGCAAAGTGTTTTTCAAGATAATGATAGACAAGCAGATTTGCTTAGGGAAGAATTAAAAAAAGATAAGACTTTTTTATTGAATTTGATGTCATCACCAGGTTCAGGCAAAACAACTACTGTTTTAAGAACAATTGAAGCTTTGAAAGATGAAATGAGTATAGGAGTTTTAGAAGCTGATATTGATTCTGAGGTAGATGCTAATACTATTTCAAAGACAAGTGCAAAAGTAATTCAATTACATACGGGTGGAATGTGTCATTTAGATGCAGATATGACTAAACAAGGTCTATCTGGACTTGTAACAGAAAGAATTGATTTTGTAATTTTAGAGAATGTTGGGAATTTAGTGTGTCCAGCAGAATTCGATACTGGTGCATCAAAAAGTGCCATGATTTTAAGTGTCCCAGAGGGAGATGACAAGCCTTTAAAATATCCTTTGATGTTTTCAATTGTTGATGTTCTACTAATTAACAAGATAGATACAATAGCTAATTTTGATTTCGATTTTAAGGCTGTTAAAGAGCGTGTAAAGAAATTGAATCCTAATATTAAGGTTATTCAAATCTGTGCTAAAACAGGACAGGGAATTGAGGAATGGGCGGATTGGATACGTAGAGAAGTGAAAAATTGGAATGAAAAATAGAGTTTTATTGAGTTTTTAGACAATGTAAAATATGCTATAAAAATGGAGGGATAGAATATGGTAAAAGAAAGGGTATTAGATCTTGCTAATCATATTAATAGATCAAAACGTGGTTCGAAATCAGGCATCAAAGCAGATGATCCTGAATACATGATTTTAGAACCAGTTGTTTCAGAGAAAATGGCAGAAATAGGACTTTGTCTAGAGTTACGCAATCCTAAGAGTGCAGAAGAGATTGCTTCTTTATGTAGCAAATCTGTGGAAGAAACATCAAAATTATTATGGGATTTGGCTGTTGCTGGTGTTTGTTTTGTTAATGAAATTGATGGTGCTGACAAATACTGGCTTGAGACTTGGATTCCAGGTGTTATGGAAATGATGGTTAACAACAAACAAAATGTCAAAAAGTATCCACAAATTGCTGAAGCTTTTGAAGCATATGGAAGAATAAGAGGACCTAAGACAGTAGGTAATTTTCCTGTAGGAAAAGGCTTAATGCGTGTAATACCTATTGAACATGCAATTAAAGGGGAAACAAGAAGGGCATCTTATGAAGAAGTTTCAAAATACCTTAATGAAAATGAAAAATTCTCTGTATCGGATTGTTCTTGCCGTACAGCAAGAGAAGCTATGGGAGAAGGCTGCGGACACTTAAAGGAAGATATGTGTATTCAAATGGGACACGCTGCTGAATATTATATTCGAACAGGTAGAGGCAGAAAAATTAGCCGTGAAGAAGCTTTTGAAATTATAAAAAAAGCTGAGGCAAATGGATTGGTGCATCAGATACCTAATACAGATGGACCCGGAAAAACTCATGCCATTTGTAATTGTTGTGGATGTTCATGCTTGTCACTGAGAACTGCAGAAATGTTCTTAAATACTGATATGGTACGTTCCAATTATGTTTCTGAGGTGGATAAGGACAAATGCGTTGCTTGCGGGGAATGTGTTGAAAATTGCCAAGTTAATGCATTAAGATTAGGACAAAAAATCTGTACCAAAACACCAATACCTGAGAAAAAACGTTCTCTTCCATATGATACAGAATGGGGTTCCGATAAATGGAATTTTGATTATCGTACTAATAGAAAAGTTGTTGTAGATACTGGAACAAGTCCTTGTAAAGCAGAATGTCCTGCCCATATTGGGATTCAAGGCTATATAAAACTTGCGTCTCAGGGTAAATATACTGAAGCACTTGAGCTCATTAAGCATGAAAATCCATTCCCAGCAGTATGTGGACGCATTTGTCCAAGGAAATGTGAATCAGCTTGTACTAGGGGGGATGTTGATGATCCTATTGCTATTGATGATATAAAGAAATTTATTGCAGAACAAGATTTAAATAAAGATACTCGCTATGTACCTGAAATAAAAAATGAATATGGAAATAAAATTGCAGTTATCGGTGCAGGGCCTTCTGGACTTTCTTGTGCTTTTTATCTAGCTATTGATGGTTATAAGGTAACGGTATTTGAAAAGCAGAAATCACTTGGAGGTATGTTGACCCTTGGAATTCCATCCTTTAGGCTTGAAAAGAGTGTAGTTGATTCAGAAATAGATATTTTGAAGGACTTGGATATTGAGTTTAAGACAGGTATGGAAATCGGCAAAGATATAAGTCTTAATGATTTAAGAGGTCAAGGCTTCGAAGCTTTTTATATTGCAATAGGTGCCCAAACTGGTAGAAAGCTTGGAATTGAAGGGGAAGATGCTGAAGGTGTAACAACTGGTGTAGAATTTTTACGTAGAGTAAATCTAGGTGAAGATTTAAGAATTAAAGGAGAAACTATCGTAATTGGTGGTGGAAATGTTGCAATTGATGTTGCCAGAACTGCTACACGTATTGGTGCATTAAAAGTTAACATGTATTGCTTAGAGAGTAGAGAGCAAATGCCAGCTCTTGATGGGGAAATTGAAGAATCATTAGCAGAAGATATCAGTATCAATAACTCATGGGGTCCTAAAAAAATTCTCATAGAAAATGGTCATATTGCTGCTGTAGAGTTCAAAAAATGCATTTCTGTTTTTGATAAAAATAATATGTTCAATCCTAAATTTGATGAAAATCAAACTAAGATAGTTAAAGCTGAGAATGTCATAATTTCAGCAGGTCAAGGAATAGATTGGGGTGGATTATTAAAAGATTCAAAAATAGAATTGAATCTTAATAATACAATAAAAGCTGATCCAGTTACTCTGCAAACTGGTGAGCCAGATGTATTTGCAGGTGGAGATTCATTAACAGGTCCAAGGTTTGCTATTGATGCTATTGCTTTAGGTAAGGAGGGTGCTATTTCAATTCATCGTTATGTTCATCAGGGGCAAAGTTTAACTATTGGACGCATTAAAAGAGAATATCGTTCCTTTGATAAAGGAAATCTTGAACTTGAAGGATATGATCGTCTTCCAAGGCAAAAAGTAAACCACATTAAAGAAAGTAACTCAAAAGAAACTTTTAAGGATTTGCGAGGTATATTTACAGAAGAGCAAATGAAGAAGGAAACAGAACGTTGTCTTGGATGTGGTGCAACTGTTGTAGATCAATACTTATGTGTAGGTTGTGGGGTCTGTACTACGAAATGTAAATATGACGCAATCAAACTTGTAAAAAGATATGATGGTGTAGGTGTAGAGCTTCGTGAATTAAAGCCTGCAATAATAAAACATGCGTTAAAACGTAAAGTGAGAATTGCTGTTAAGAAACAAGTGAAATTATTGCAATCAATTTTTAATAGTGAAAAATAATGGTTAACAAGGTGCCTTAAAGGAAACCAATTGTACCTTATAAATTGTTAATTGAAAAAAGAGAGGTGAGTTTTGTTGCATGAACTAGGAGTTGTAATTGAAGTCATAAAAACAGTTGAAAATTTTGCAAGAAAAAATCAATTAACAAAAATTGATACATTAGTTCTCCAAATTGGTGAACTTTCATCTATGATTCCAAGATATATTCAAGTGTGTTACCCTGTAGCAGTGGATGGGACGTTACTACAAAATACAAAATTAGAAATTGAGATATTACCGGGAAATGCTATTTGTAAAGACTGTAATAAAGTTTTTAATCTTATTGAAAATAAGAACCAATGTCCAAATTGTGGAAGCAAGGACAGGGAGATATTATGCGGAAAAGAATTTATGATTAAGGAAATTATTGCTTGTGAATAAATAAAGAAATTTATGATTATAAAAATATTATAGAGAGTTGCAGTAAATAGAAAATAAAAGAATGACAATTGCTAACTATATTTTCAATAAGTGTTTATAACATTTATTGAAAATATAGTTAGTAAGTCATTCTTTTATTTTTTTGTAATTATAACATAAGAATAAAATGTCTATTTTAAGGAATAAAAAGAACATTTTTCATATAATTTCAAAAAATAGTATATATTTTACTTTTTATATCGATTTTTATACATTTAGAAGAAATGCTCTTTTATAAATTTAAATTAAAGTGCAAAATATATTCATTAATAATAAAGGAATAAACAATTATCATTTTAGAAAATTCAGATTTGAAACATAAGGAGAATTAATATGAGTAATATTAGAATTGCTGGAATTGGCGCATATTTACCATCCATGGTTGTTACAAACAAAAAAATAAGTGAATTTGTTGAAACAGATGATGAGTGGATAGTTGAAAGAACAGGAATTAAAGAAAGAAGAATTTCACAAGAAGAAGATACATCAGATGTTGCTGTTAAAGCAGCAAAACTTGCACTTGAAAGGAGTAATATTAAAGCAGAGGATATTGAGCTAATAATTGTGGCAACAGTTTCGCCAGACATGTTTATACCATCTGTAGCATGTATAGTACAAAATAAATTAAATGCAGATAAAGCAGCGTGTTTTGATATAAATGTTGCATGTTCTGGATTCTTATACGGTATAGAAATAGCAAAAAGTATGATGAAGTCTATGAATTATAAGAATTCACTAATAATTGGCGCAGAAGTGCTTTCAAAAGTCACAGATTGGACTGACAGGGAAACCTGTATTCTTTTTGGAGATGGTGGAGGTGCAATAGTTCTTACTAATGAAGAATCTGAAGAAAAAGGCATTATAAAATCATATTTAAGGTCTAATGGAAGAAAAGGAGATGCATTAACAATTGGAGCAGCAGATTTTAATAATCCATTTGTTAAAGGAGAAAAAGAAAGAAGACGTTTAATCAAGATGAATGGAAGGGAAGTGTTTAAATTTGCAACATCGGCTATAGTAGAAGCGATTTACGAATTATTAAAAGAAACAGATATTGTATTAGATGAAATTAAATACATAGTTTCGCATCAAGCGAATTATAGAATTATAAAATCAGCAGCCAATAAGTTAGATATAGATGAAAAGAAATTCTATATTAATTTAGATAGGTTTGGAAATACATCATCGGCATCAATACCAATAGTTTTAAATGAAATGCATGAAAAAAATTTAATTAAAAAAGGAGATAAATTCATTTTAGTAGCTTTTGGTGGAGGATTAACCTATGCATCAACATTAGTAGAATGGTAGCTCTTAAATTTGTAACAAAGGTACCATAAAAATTTAAGATAGCTAATTTATAAAATAATATTATTTAATGAGGTGATTATATATGTTATTTAAAGAAATAAGAGAAATAATTTGTGAACAATTAGGGATTGATAAGGATGAAGTAAGATTGGAAAGATCACTTGAAGAATTAGGTGCAGATTCCCTAGATTTGTTTCAAATAATAACTGAATTAGAAGAAAAATATAATATTGAAATTGAAGAAGCAGAGGATATAAAAACTATTCAAGATGCAGTAAATTTTGTAGAAAAAGAAATCAATAATAAAAATTCCCAATAAAGATTAAGTAAATCAATTAATAGAATTTACTAATGGTGTACATATGAAAGTTAAAAATACTAAAGTCATAACAGAATCTTATTAAGGGTTAATTAAGCTGTTTTTTTATTTTTATAATTTATAGGAGGAATTCACTATGGAAACAAATAGGTTATTGAAAATATTGGACATACAATATCCCATATTTCAAGGAGCAATGGCAAGAATTGCAGATGCTTCTTTAGCTTCAGCAGTAAGTGAAGCAGGAGGACTTGGAATAATAACAGGTGCAGCTCCGACAGAGTGGGTAAGGGTACAAATACAGAAAACTAAGAAACTAACAAATAAGCCCTTTGGAGTAAATATAATGTTAATGTCAGAAAATGCGGATGAGATAGCTGAATTGGTGTGTGAAGAAGGAGTCCAAGTTGTTACAACCGGTGCAGGAAGTCCTGGGAAGTATATAAAAAAATGGAAGGAATATGGAATAAAAGTTATACCAGTAGTAGCATCAGTAGCATTAGCTAAGAGGATGGAAAAATCAGGGGCAGATGCAATTATAGCCGAAGGAACTGAATCCGGAGGACATGTAGGTCAATTAACAACAATGGCATTAGTGCCACAAGTAGTTGACGCTGTTAGTATACCTGTAATTGCAGCAGGTGGTATAGGAGATGGTAGAGGATTAGCAGCTTCGTTTATGCTTGGTGCAGAAGCAATACAAGTTGGAACAAGATTTTTAGTAGCTAAAGAATGTATAATACATCAGAATTATAAAGACAAAATACTAAAAGCAAAGGATATAGATACAGAAGTTACAGGAAGATGCACAGGTCATCCAGTTAGAATTCTTAAAAATAAACTTGCAAGAACTTATCTTCAACTTGAAAAAGATGGAGCATCAATTGAAGAAATGGAAAAATTAGGCGCAGGTGCTTTAAGAAAAGCTGTTGAAGGTGATATTGAAAATGGATCATTAATGTCAGGACAAATAGCAGGACTTATTAATAAAGAGCAAACTTGTAAAGAAATAATAGAAGAATTATTTAAAGATGCAGAAGAATTGTTTATAAAATTTTCAGATAAAAATGTTTGCTAATTAAAGAATACTCCTTTTAGGTAAGATTCTAATCATTGAATATAGAAGAGATTAATCACTTAAGAGACTTGGTATAGTAAATGATGTAGCATAAGTTTTTGCTTTCTCTGAAAGAAAAAATTCAACTTATATTACGTCAGTTAATCCAAGCTGGCGATGGAGTGGCAATGTAACGGAGGAAAGTTAATTATGGAGAATAGAGTTGTGATTACTGGAATGGGAGCATTAACTCCAATAGGAAATGATGTTAATACATTTTGGCACAATATAAAAAGTGGCAAGTTAGGTATAGATTTTATTACTTTAGTTGATAAAGAGTCAATAGACATAAAAGTTGCAGCAGAAGTTAAAGATTTCAATCCAGAAACACTGATAGGAAAAAAAGAGTCTAAGAGATTAGATAGATTCTCACAGTTTTCACTAATTTCATCAGAAGAAGCCATAAAATCTTCAAAAATTGATTTAGAAGAAGTGAATCTAGAGAGAGTTGGTGTTATGTTCGGATCTGGAGTTGGTGGATATGAGACAATTGAGCAGGAATCTATGAAACTATATAGAGGTAAAACAAAAAAGATATCAGCTTTTTTTATACCTATGTCAATAATAAATTTAGGGGCAGGAAATATTGCAATTAAATATGGATTGAAAGGACCTTGTACTTCAATAGTAACAGCTTGTGCATCAGGAACTAACAATATAGGAGCTGCTTTTAGGGAAATAAAACATGGATATGCAGATGTAATGATTGCTGGTGGAGCAGAGGCATCAATAACTAGATTAGGGATTACAGGTTTCTCAAGTATGAAAGCCTTAAATACAAGTAATGATCCAAAGAGAGCATCTATTCCATTTGATAAAAATAGAAGTGGATTCGTTATGGGAGAAGGAACAGGGGCATTAATCCTTGAATCATTAGAACATGCTAAGACAAGGGGGGCAAATATTATAGCAGAAATTGTAGGATACGGTTCAACTTGTGATGCATACCACATTACGTCACCAGATTTAAACGGAGCTGGAGCAGCAAGAGCCATGGAAGATGCTATGAAAGAAGCTGGAATTAAAGCGGAAGAAGTTTCGTATATAAATGCACATGGAACTTCAACAGAATTAAATGACAAATTTGAAACTCTAGCTATAAAAAAAGCATTTGGTGATAGTGCTTATAAAGTAGCAATATCCTCAACAAAATCAATGACAGGACACTTACTAGGAGCAGCAGGGGCAATAGAAGCAATAATATGTGCAAAAGCTTTACAAGAAGGCTTTATACCACCGACAATTGGATATGAAGAAAAAGATGAAGAGTTGGATTTAGATTATGTACCAAATGTAGGAAGAAAACAGGAATTAGAGTATGTCATGACAAACTCATTAGGTTTTGGAGGGCATAACGCAACTTTACTTTTAAAGAAATGGAAATAATTCAAAGGAGGATGCTATGGATTTTGAGAAAATAAAAGAACTAATTAAATTAGTCGATTCTTCAACTTTAGCTTTTTTTGAGTTTCAAAATGAAAATGATTATATGAAAATGGATAAATCATTAGAGAGAAGAATAATTAAAAATAGAGTAGATGAAGCTAAAGCTTTAACTCCTATTTCTAATAGTGCAACTGAAAATGTAATAAGTCAAGTATTCAAGTCTTCTTGTGAAGAAAAGTTGGGAAGTATAGTTAATTCAGAAATTGAAAAGGAAATGTCTATAGACAATGAGATTCTAAAGGTTATAACTTCACCAATGGTAGGAACATTCTATTCAAAAGTTTCACCAGATAGTGAGCCCTTTATAAAAGTAGGAGACGAGACTACTATAGGAAAAATAATTTGCATAGTAGAAGCTATGAAGCTTATGAATGAAATAGAAAGTGACTATGCAGGAAAAATAGTTGAAATTTTAGTTAAAGATGGTCAAATGGTAGAGTATGGACAACCACTATTTAAAGTTAAGGGGGAATAGGGAATGTTAGCAATGGAAAAGCATAAAGAAAAAACACTATTATTTGCAGCAGCTAATAAAGTTAAATTAAAAAATGAGCTTTCACCTGGAGATAGGTTGAGCTTATGCTGTGAGATTATTGGAATTAAAGGATATTATATGGGAGTAGGAAAAGAAATAGAATCAGTTGATGGAAATATAGTTTGTGAAACAGAAATACTTTTTGCTATAGGATAGGTGAAAATAATGTTTAAGAAGGTACTAATCGCAAATAGAGGTGAAATCGCAGTTAGAATAATCAGAGCTTGTAGAGAAATGGGAATAAGTACAGTTGCTGTTTATTCAGAAGCGGATAAAGATGCAATTCATACTCAATTAGCAGATGAAGCTGTATGTATTGGTTCTGCGATGCCTA
This sequence comes from Clostridium puniceum, assembly GCF_002006345.1. GTDB lineage: Bacteria > Bacillota > Clostridia > Clostridiales > Clostridiaceae > Clostridium > Clostridium puniceum. Next base: position 54,582 of record NZ_LZZM01000245.1, on the reverse strand, counting down.
GAGATAGTTATTTAAATATAACAAATATTTTAAGTGCATGTGTTTTAACAGGGGCAGATGCTATTCATCCAGGTTTTGGTTTTTTGTCAGAGAATCCAAAGTTTATTAAAATATGTGAACAGTGTAACATAAAATTTATAGGACCAGATTATCAAACTGTTCAAATGATGGGAAATAAGTCAGAAGCGAGAAAGATAATGAAAATATCAGGAGTGCCTGTAGTTCCAGGGTACGAAGGTGAAATTAAAGATGAAAAACATACGTTAGAAATAGCAAATGAAATAGGTTATCCAATAATGATAAAAGCATCGGCAGGTGGAGGTGGAAAAGGTATAAGAATAGCTCAAAATGATGAAGAGTTATTAAGGGGATATAAAACCGCTAAGTCAGAAGCAAAGGCCTGCTTTGGAGATGACTCTCTATACATAGAAAAGTTTATTCAAGAGCCAAAGCATATTGAATTTCAAATACTAGCTGATGAATATGGAAATGTAATTCACTTAGCAGAAAGAGAATGTTCTATGCAGAGAAAAAATCAAAAAGTTTTAGAAGAAGCACCATCAAACGTACTTACAATAGAATTACGTGAAAAGATGGGTGAAATTGCAAAGAAGGCAGCCCTTGCAGTAGATTATAAAAATGCAGGTACTATAGAATTTTTATTTGATAAAGATAACAATTTCTACTTTATGGAAATGAACACAAGAATACAAGTGGAACATCCAATTACTGAGATAATTACGGGAATAGATTTAGTCAAGCAGCAGCTAAAAATAGCAGCCGGAGAAAAACTAGAATTTACTCAAGAAGACATAAAAATTAAAGGTCATGCAATAGAATGTCGAGTAAATGCAGAAGATCCAGAGCATGACTTTAGACCGTGTCCAGGAACTATAGAGGAGCTGTGTGTTCCAGGAGGAATGGGAGTAAGAATAGATTCAGCAATATATTGCGGATATAAAATACCACATTGCTATGATTCTATGATAGCTAAGTTAATAACCTTTGGAAAAGATAGAAATGAAGCCATTGTAAAGATGAATAGGGCATTATCAGAATTTGCAGTAGGTGGAGTCAAAACGAATATAAACTTTGAATTATCAATACTTGAAACTAAAGAATTTTTAGAAGGTGATTATAATACCTCATTTCTAGAAGAAAAGATGGTGAAGAAAGATGTCTCTTAAAGATTTATTTATAAAGAAGCAAAAATATGCAACTATCAAATCTTCACTAATTAAGAAAACTGAAAAAGAGAAACCCAATATTCCTTCAGGAATGTGGAGGAAATGTGATAAATGTAATACTATGATTTACTCAGAGGATCTAGAAAATTCAAAATACGTCTGCACTACTTGTGGTTATCACTTTAGATTAAATGCAAAGCAAAGAATAAATATATTCTTAGACAAAAATACCTTTAAAGAATTATGGAAGGAATTAAAAACAACCAATCCCCTAAAATTTGAAGGTTATGAGGAAAAATTGAAAAGTGGAAAAACAACTAGTACAGAAGCAGTTGTAACTGGCATAGGACAGTTAAAAGAAATAACTATTGCATGTGCGTTTATGGATAGCTTTTTCATGATGGGAAGTATGGGAACTGTAGTCGGAGAAAAGATTACAAGACTTATAGAATATGCTACAGAAAATAAACTTCCAATTATAATCTTCACTGCATCAGGAGGAGCTAGAATGCAAGAAGGTATTTTCTCACTTATGCAGATGGCTAAAGTAAGTGCAGCACTTGCAAGACATGATGAGGCAGGTCTTTTGTATATTTCAATACTTACAGACCCAACTACAGGCGGAGTTACAGCAAGTTTTGCTATGGAAGGTGACATTATATTAAGTGAACCTAATGCATTGATTGGATTTGCAGGCAGAAGAGTAATTAAAAATACAATTAAAGAAAACCTCCCAGACAATTTTCAAACAGCAGAGTTTTTACTTCCCAAAGGCTTTATAGATGCTATTGTTGAGAGAAAGAATATGAGAGCATGTATATATAGAATTCTTATTTTACATGGAGTGAAGAATAATGGATAAAGAGCTTATTAAAACAAATGTAACACCATGGGAAAGTGTTGAAATTGCAAGACACAAAGACAGATCAACAGGCCAATATTATGTAGAGACGATTTTTAAAGACTTTATAGAATTTCACGGTGACAGAAGCTTTGGAGATGATAAAGCTGTAATTGGAGGAATTGCAGCTCTTGATGATATAAGTGTTACGGTAGTTGCAATAACAAAAGGCTCAAATACCTCTGAAAATATAGAAAGAAATTTTGGAATGCCAAATCCAGAAGGTTATAGAAAAGCCTTAAGACTTATGAAACAGGCAGAGAAGTTTAAAAGACCAGTAATTTGTTTTATAGATACTCCTGGAGCATTTCCAGGGCTTGGAGCTGAGGAGAGAGGTCAAGGTCAGGCAATAGCCAATAACCTTTTTGAATTAAGTAGGCTAAAAACACCTATAATATCTGTATTAACAGGTGAAGGTGGTAGTGGGGGAGCTTTAGCTTTAGCAGTTGCAGATAAAGTTTATATGCTTGAGCATTCAATATACTCAATTCTTTCACCAGAAGGTTTTGCATCAATTTTATGGAAAGATGGGAGTCGAGCAAAAGAAGCAGCAAAGGTTATGAAAATAACGGCTCAAGATTTAAAAGATTTTAATATAATAGACAACATAATAAAAGAACCAAAAGGAGGCGCTCATAAGAATCCAGCTAAAACAGCAGAAGAAATCAAAAAAATACTCCTAGCTACGCTTAAGGAATTGCGAGTTAAAGACTTAAACACTTTAATTGAAGATAGATATAACAAATTTAGAAAAGTAGGAAGTTATAAACTATAAGTTCAGTACAGGGGGATTTAATAGGTTCACATTTATAATAAGCCTAGTGTAGTTATATAAATTGAATATATATTTTTGTGAAAAATTCAATAAAAGATAATTATTAAATAAGCAAATTTTTATTAAGTTAATGTAAATAAAAGGGGGAATATAAATGCATGTTAATCAAATAAATTTAACTGATATTAAAGCAGAGGTGTACGAATTAATATCAAATATAACAGGTCATAAAGTGGTAGATCTTGATTGCGAAATGTTTCTTGAAAGTGATTTAGGAATCGATTCAATAAAAATGGTTACACTAATGAATCAACTAATGAAGCTTATACCACCTGAAGAAATAGATAATTTTATTGCTGTTTACCCTATGACACATTTAATGTCATTACAAACAATAGGGGAAATTGTATCTATGTTTGAGGAATTCTTCTGTACAGAATTACAAACTGATGAACATGAAAAAACAAATGAAATTGATGTTAAAAAACAAGTATATGAAATTATATCAAATATAACAGGTCATAAAGTAGAAGACTTTGATGGTGAAATGTTTTTGGAAAGTGATTTAGGAATTGATTCAATAAAAATGGTTACATTAATGAATCAATTAATGAAAATTATACCACCTGAAAAAATAGATGGTTTCACTAATAATTATCCTATGACATATTTAATGTCATTACAAACTATAGAGGAGATTACTTCTATGTTTGAGGAATTTTTTAATACAAGATCATCTGTCTCAGAGAAATTAAATAAAGGTGAAACAAAAGATTTATCAATTTTAAATTCACAGTATCCATTTTTAGTATCATACTGGTCTGTAGGAACTTTAACTATTTGCTCTGGAATAAAGATTGAAGGAATATTAAATTTAAAGCTTTTACAAGAAAGTTGGCTAGAATTAATTAAAAGACATCCTAGCTTATGTTCTGAATTTGTGTCAAAGGAAGGTGCAAAGAATTTCAAAGACTATAAACTTAAAGTTTATGAACATCCAATAATACCTCAAATTGACTTGAATGACATACGAAATTTATCGGAAGAAAATCAAAATCAAATAATTAAACAAACTATTGAAGATATTATAAATACGACTTTTGATATTTTTAAATTCCCTCTTCATAAATTCATGGTTATCCAAATAAGCAATTCACAATATGAATTAATACTAGCCAATAATCATTTAGTTTCTGATGGATTAGGAAATCAACAAATTCTTAGGGAAATGATTGAAATATATTCATCAAAGATTAATGATAGCACTGATAATTTATTAGAAGCAATGTCAATATCAGATTATAATAACGTTGTTTGCGAAATAAATGATTGGAGTAGTTTTGAAGAAAAAAAGAATTTAGAAAAATATGTACAGGCTTATGGAAAGAAAAAATATAAGTTTAATCCATTTAATGAGAATAATAATAAAAATGATTTTGCCGTGGTTAAAACAAAAAAATATTGGTTAAGTAAAGAGACTACTAATCTTCTATTAGAAAAAGCAAAGTCTTGGAGAGTTTCTTTATTCACTTTATTAGTAAGTTCATATTTAAAAACTATAGAATATATGGATAAAGAAAATAATCAAATAATTATAAATTTACCTACTGGTGGTAAGGTATATCCCAATGTTGATGCTACTGATGTTATAGGGTGTTTCGCACAAAATATGGCATTAAGCTTTGATTTGAAAGATAGTAACGAGAATTGGTTAAAAATAGTTACAGAAGTTGATGAAGAAATAAAGCGAAGAATATTACAAGGAATAGATAGAGCTCAAACATATAGTGCAGCAAAAATGGCAAAGGAACAAGATATGCTTGAAGATGGTAAAATGTCAAAAACAACAGCAGCTATTGTGCGTTCTAGCTTGAAATCAAATTTATATCTTTCATTTGTTGGTGATACTAATATTAAAAAAAGTTATGGTGCACTTAAAGTCGTTGATTATGAAGCATATACATCAACTAATGCAGGAGCTATTGATAACCTTATTGAGATATTTAATAATCGTATTATTATTACATCCAATTATGATAGTTTCTGTTTTAAGGAAGATAATATTAACTTATTACTAAAAGAATTTATAAATAATATTAACTCTCTTGCAAATTATGAAAGAGAAGAAGATAATTCAGTAATTTTTGAAGTGTCTAAAGATAATAATTTAATTTCAGAGCTAATTAAAATAGGCTCTGAAATATGCTGTACAAATATTTCAAGAGATGATATTTATAAGGATTTAAGTTCAGATTTTAGAGTTGATTCACTACAGCTTATTAGAATAATATCTAGAATTGCTAAGCTTTATAAAGGAATTGATAAAGAATATTTATTTAAATGCAGAACTTTAAATGAAATGGCTTTAACGATTGAAAAAAGTATTTATAAAGATGAAAAACATTTAAGGGAATATGAAAACTTAGAAGATAGAGAAGAAATTCCTTATATGAAGATTGTAAAACAATGTAAACTTACACCTGATTCAATAGCTATAATGCATAAAGATGAAATAATAACATACAGTGAATTAGATAAGAGAACAAATCAAATTGCAAATTATTTGAGAAATCAAGGCATTAAAAGAAATTCCCTTGTTGGGATAATGGTATACCCAGGATCTATGATGTTAATAGGAATGATTGGTATACTGAAAGCAGGTGCTGCATATGTTCCAGTTGATCCAGCTTATCCAACTGATCGTATTCAGTACATAATGAATAGTGCAGGGATAGAAATTTTACTTACTGAGCATGAATTAGAAAAAGAGTTAAGTAATTTAATAACCGCAGAATGTCCAATAAAAAATGTTGTATATTTGGATTTTGGAGATAGAACTATACATGAAAACAAATATAGACAGGTGTTAATAGAAGAATTGATGGAAGTGTCTGATAAGGATCCAGAATACATAAATGTATCTGATGACTTAATGACAATACTATATACTTCAGGTTCAACAGGAAATCCTAAGGGAGTTATGCTCGCACATTTAGGATATATGAATAGGTTAAAATGGCATCAGGATACTTTTAAACTTAAATTAGGAGAACGTGTAGCACAGAAAACATCTTGTTGCTTTGATATTTCTGTTTGGGAACTTTTTTGGCCGTTAATGTATGGTGGTATAGTATGCCCAATTAGAAATGAAATAGTCAAAAATCCGTGGGCATTAGCAAGATGGTTAATAGATACAAAGATAAATATAATGCATTTTGTACCATCTTTATTTGGTGAATTTGTAAACTCTTTAGAGGATGATGACTATACATTTAAAGATTTGAGATGGCTAATTTTTAGTGGAGAAGCACTTCCTATGCCAACAATTCAAAAATGGATAGATAAACATGGCTTAAATACAGGACTTGCCAATCTTTATGGACCTACAGAAGCATCTATTGATGTTACATGTCATATTATTGATAAGAGACCAGGTGAAAATGGAGAGAATACAATTCCAATAGGAAAGCCGATTACTAATGTGTTTATTAAAAATTTAGATGAAAACATGAATGAACTTTCAGAGGGGCAAATAGGTGAGCTTTGGATTGGTGGTATTCAACTTGCAAAAGGATATAAAAATAATAAAGAAAAAACTGAAGAAGCATTTAAACGTAATCCATTCAAGGAAATTCCAGGAGAGTATTTATATAGAACAGGAGATTTAACTACAAAGCTGTCAGATGGAAGTTATGAATATTTGGGACGAATAGACAATCAGATAAAGATAAGAGGTTTTAGAGTTGAGCTTGGGGAAATTGAAGCTATACTTGGAGCACACCCAGATGTAAATGAAGTTGCTGTAATTGCAGTTGATTATACGGATGGACAAAAGCAATTAATTGCTTGTATTTCGGGAAATGAAGTAAAGGATAATGAATTAAAAGAATTTATATCAAAAAAACTTGCTTATTATATGATTCCACATCGTTTTGAGTGGATGTCTATATTGCCTAAAACACCTAATGGTAAGCTTGATAGAAAAGCGTTAAATAAAATATATGAAGACAATGTTGGTATAGAAAATACTGATAAATTGGAATCAAGAAATCTTAAGAAAAACAAATTTGAGACAAATGAAATTCCTTTATCACCAGCACAAAGCTTTTTAATAAATTATTTTGATTATCCATATCAATGGACTGGATATACAAGATTTTTATATAAACAGCCTTTAGATTTTGATTTATTTAACAAAGCTTTGACTATTGTAACCAATAGCACTGATGCTCTAAGAAGTGTATTAGAAAAGCAAGAAAATAAGTGGATTCAAAGATTTGTATCTGATGATCAAAAGATTGAAGCAGATTGTTATGATGGTTCTCATATTGATGAAGAAGAAAGAGATGTAGCCGTTAAAGAGGTAATTAATAAAATTATTACAGAGTTACAGGTAGATAGATGGCCTCTTTGGAAGGTTGTGATTATAAAAGTAAATGATTCTGTTTATGATATTTCTGTAATAGGTCATCATCTTATTTCAGATCTTATATCAAATCAGATATTATTTAAGAAAATATGGGAAATTTATGGTCAGCTTATATCAGGAATTAAAGATATTAATATAATAGAAGAGAAATCATATAGGGAATTTGTTTTAAAAATTAATAAAGAAAAAAATAATAATTCTTTAGAGTTTATAAATTATTACAAAAATCAATTTCCTTCAGAAGCTTACTCTTTCAGGATTAATAAGGATTTTGATTTAGGAGCTAATACTGAGGAATCTGCTGAACTAAAAACATTTGTTTTAAGTAAATCAGAAACTTCAAGTTTACAAACTAAGGCAAAAAAACATTTTAGAACAAATTTATATTATATTATACTGGCACCATTATATAGGATGCTAGAAAAGAAATACAAAAAGTCATGGATTGTAATAAGTCATAGAATGAATGGAAGAGAATTTGGTAATGAGGCTTATTTTGAAACAGTTGGAAATTTTGCCGTAAACTATCCATTAGGAATTAATATTAATCATAATGAGGAATGGTTAGAAACTATTGAAAAGATTGTTGGTGGAATGAATGATATTCCATTGAAAGGTATAAGTTATGATTTAGTATCAGATGAATTACCTTCATATATATATCCAGATTTAAATTTAACTTCTATAAGAGCAAATTATCTAGGTAATAGAGATATTGCCCAATATGATGTGTTTGAATTTGCAAAAGACGGACTTGATAGAAGATATTCACATCCTAGACAAAAAAGAATTTCAGAAATTGAATTTTTCTTTTCAATAGTAAACGGTGAATTAGTATTAGAAATAGAACATTCAAGAAATATGTATAAAGATGAAACTATAAAACAGCTTGGAGAAGAATACATGAAAGCTGTTAAGGAGATGATTAGATACATTGAAAATAAAGAAAATGTATCTCAAAGTAAAAGTTTAAAACCTATTTTGTCGATAGTAGAAAATACAAGAAAAGGTAGTCTATCAAATAAAGTTGTAGTTATAACCGGTGGAGGAAGAGGAATTGGAAAATCCATAGCAATTGAAATGGCTAAAGAGGATGCTAATATTGCAATTATATCTAGAACAGGTCAGGAACTAGAAGAAACTAAGAGTGAGATTGAAAAAATAGGCGGAAAAGTTATTTCTATAATAAGTGATATAAGTGATTATAAAGCAGTTGAGGAAGCAGTAAATAAGATCATTTCAATATTTGGAAAAATAGATATCCTTGTAAATAATGCAGGTATAACTAAATTAGAAGGTTTTACTGAGACTGAGGCTGATGAATGGAAAAATATAGTCGAAGTTAATTTGTTCGGTACCTATAATATGTGCAAGCTCGTTGTTCCTCACTTGATTAAACAAAAATCAGGAAAGATTATTAATTTAGGATCTGATTCATCTTTTATAGGTTATCCTTTAATGAGCGCATATTCAGCATCTAAACATGCATTATTAGGTCTTACAAAATCTTTAGCGGAAGAATTAAAATTAAGTAATATTCAGGTGAATGCGATTTGTCCATCTTTTGTTGAAACTAACATGGCTCCTGGTGGTCTAAGAAAAAATGCTATGCCAACTGAAAAAGTGGCTAATTTAGCTATATTTTTAGCATCTGATAAATCAGATTATATAACTGGTGAAGCAATTAAGATATTTGGAAAGCAAGACATGTATTGGTTTGGATCACAACAGATACCAGTTCTTAAAGCTGCTCTTAATAAAAAATAAAGGAGTTTTAATCAATTATGTATATTCAGTACTTAAAACCAAAAATACAGTTAGTATTTTCAAAAAAAAAATGGGTGGTTTATATTATAGGGTTACTTATTGGTATTGCAATGGGGATAATTAATCCCCTTGCATCAACACATTTAAAAGAAAAAAACATCGGAAGTTTATGGATTGGAATAGTATCTTCTTCATTCTTTTTATTTATGTCAATAGGTTCTATTTATATTGATAAGAGTTGCAGGAATAAGAGTATTAAAAAAAACATGTTACTTGGTAGTATTATGGCAGCTATTGCAGTAATTATATTCCCGTTTATTCCCAATTTATTTGTTTTACTTTTCTTAATGATGCTAATAGGTTTTGGGATAAGCTTAAATATGGTTGGAATACAAACTATACTTCAAGGATTAGCACTTGAGGATATAAGGGGAACAATTAATGGTATGTATTCATTATGTTTTGCTATAGGATTTGTATTTAGTTCTGTTATAGGACCTATACTTTATGAATATAAAATGTGGATTCCATTTATGTTTTCAGCTGGTGCACTTACAATATCTCAACTTATAGTAAGTCTAAAGTTTAAGGAAAAATTATTTTTTTCAGATAAGCCGAAAACAAAGGTACTTAAAAAAGTATCTAGCGGGCTTCAGGGAGCATTTTTATATGGATTTACAGAAACTACATTAACGACTCTATACCCAATATTTCTGATACATCAAAAGTATAATTTATCCGATATTGGATATGCTTTGGGAATATTTGTAGTTGGCAGTATTATAGGAACTATACCAATAACTTATTTCGCTGATAAATTAGGTCGTGAGAGAATTTTAAAAATAAGCATTTTTATTTCTATATTTACAGTCTTGGGAATAGTAGTTATTAATAATATTACTTTAAGATTAGTATTCTCATTTTTGTCAGGTCTTATTATTGGACCTATATATCCAATAGCTTTGGCAAGTTCAGTTCAAAACCTTAAGAAAGAAGAACTAGCTTCTGGTACATCTTTATTCACTTCTTTTTATGGAATGGGTTCTACTATTGGGCCTCTTATATCATCTATAACTATGAGCTTGCTTGGTGATGACCATATTTTTAGTGTATGTTTAGTTCTTTTTACTACATTTATTGTTATAGCATATTCTAAGCAGTTCAAAAAAGCATCCAAGATCACATGTTAAGTTTATGCAGTTTTTGAATGTGAATTTAACGATTCAAAGTAATATTTAATTATTGAAGTAGGAGATGAAAAAATGGAAGAAAAAAATAATGAAAAAATATCAATTTCTTGTGGAAAAGCTATATCAGATGAATACTGCAATAAAAAGAATATTGCCAATTTATTAATAGAATCTGCACAGAAATCAAAAGATAAGGGTATAACATTTATTCAAAATGATAATACAGAAATTTTCTTTAGTTATGAAGAAATACTTGAAAAAGCTTTGTATTGTTTAGGAGAACTAGAAAAAAGTGAATTAAAGCAAGATAACTTTGTAATGATATCATTTCAAGATAATATTGATTTTGTTGTAGCTTTCTGGGCATGTGTACTTGGAGGATTTGTACCAGTACCAATTTCGCCGCCATCAGCCTTTAAAGGGAAAAATGCATCTCTAGAAAAACTTATAAATGTCTGGAATACACTCAAAAAACCTGTAATGGTTAGTGATATATCAATGATTACTAATATGAAAAATAATGATTTTTATCCAGAATGTCAACAAATAAAAATGTTAGACATATCAATCCTAAGACAGAGTAAGACAAAAGGTTCAATTAATTTATCTTTAACTGAAAAGCCTGCATTTATACAATTCAGCTCAGGAAGTACTAATTCACCAAAAGGAGTAATTCTAACACATAAAAATTTGTTAACTAATTTAGCAGGAATAATTGAAAGTGCTGAGTTAAAAGCAGAGGATAGAGTTCTTTCTTGGATGCCATATTATCATGACATGGGTTTGATTGGCTTCCATTTAACAATGGTTGCATTAGGTCTATTTCAGATAAATATGAGTCCTATGAAGTTTGTAAAAAGACCTACACTCTGGTTTGATTTAATTTCAAAATATAAGATTACACTAACTTCTAGCCCTAATTTTGGATACAGGTTATTGCTAAAAAAAATTACTGATAAACATCTTGAAAGTTGGGATTTAAGTAGTTTAAGATTAATCTTTAATGGTGCAGAGCCTATTTCAGTACCTTTGGTTAGGGAATTTATGGAGAAGTTATCTGTATGTAATTTATCAGAAACAAGTATGTATATGGTGTATGGAATGGCTGAGGCATGTTTAGCTGTTGCATTTCCTAAAGCAGGTACTAAACCAGAAAGTCATTTTATTAGTAGAAATAGTCTTATAAATAAGTCACTAGCAGAAGAGGTTTCTGAAAATGACATTGATTCATTACAAGTAGCTAATGAAGGATATGCTATTTCTGGAATGCAGGTGCGTATTGTAAATGATGAAGGAAAAATAGTTCCTGAAAAACAATTAGGAGAAATACAAATTAAGGGTGAAAATGTTACAGCTGGTTATATCAATAATCCTGAAGCAACTAATAAATCGTTCCAAGATGGATGGCTCAAAACAGGAGATACTGGTTTTATGATTGATGGAAAACTATGCGTAACAGGACGAATTAAAGATATAATTTTTGTTAATGGGCAAAATTTTTTTTCTTATGATATTGAGTTTAAGATAGAAGAAACGGATGGAGTAGAGCCTGGAAAAGTCGTAATAGGTGGTTGGCATGATGAGAAAGAAGGAAGAGAAAAAACAGCAATATTTTCAGCACTTCGTATAAAGAAGGATGAGATGAAAGAATTTTATGGAAATATGCTTAAAAAGATAAATGAGGCTTTTGGTATATCTGTTGATTATGTTGTTTTAGTTAAAGCTATTCCTAAAACTACCAGTGGTAAAGTAAGACGTTTTATGATGGTACAATCATTGCTAAATAACGAGTATGAAGATACAACTTTTACTTCAGATGAGTTACTATTTAATGAAGAAGAAAATAGAATAGAGAAAAAATCAGAAAGAATAGAGCAAGTAAAGCATTTAGTGTTAGATAAAAATGCTAATAAGATACGAGAAATATGGGCTACAGTATTAGATAAGCCGGCAGAAAGTATAGGATATAATCAGTCATTCTTATCGTTAGGGGGAAGCTCAATAAAAGCAGTTCAAGTTTTAGGATTACTTGAAGATGAATTTAATTTAGAATTAGGTCACGATATACTTATTAATTGTAAAACAATAAATGAAATGGATGAATATCTTATAAAGCTATCAAAAGAGAATATATCAGAAGCTAATATTACAAGAAGAATCTCTAAGGGTATAAATGAAGAGGATGATATAGCGGTAATAGAAATGTCTTGTCGTTTCCCAGAAGCAAAAAATCCAGAAGAATTTTGGAATAATATTGTAAGTGGAAAATGCAGTATTAGTGAAGTGCCAGAAGATAGATGGGACATAAATCAATATTATAGTAAAAATAGTGATCCTACAAAAACAAATTGTCGTACAGGTGCTTTCATAAATGATGCTTTTGATTTCGATGCAAAATTGTTTAATATATCTGATGAGGAAGCAGCAGTTATGGATCCTCAGCAAAGAATTATTTTAGAATTGGTATTTGAAATATTAGAGAGAGCAGGATATTCTAGAAAAACAGTAGGTGGTAAGCGATTAGCATTATATATTGGCGCCGGTACTAATACATATCAAGAATATCATTTAAATACTTTAAATATGTCAAATCTTAGGAATTTTGATAGCTTTAATTCACTTACAAAAGACGTACAAGAGTCAATACTAAAAGAGTGGAAAAATAAACTTGGTGTAACTGAGTTTCATTCCAATTTACTTGTGGACAACATTATAAATATGATTGCTGCAAGAACTTCTCAAGAATTTGATTTAAAAGGTCCTAGTATTACGGTAGATACAGCATGCTCATCTTCATTAGTAACAATTCATTTAGCGTGTGAATCTCTACGCAAAGGTGAATGTGAATTAGCTATAGCAGGTGGGATTAATCTTTTGCTTACTCCTACGCCATATATTTATCTTAGCAATGCGGGAGCACTATCAACAAGTGGAGTATCAAGGGTTTTCGACGCTAAAGCTGATGGTCTTGTTCCAGGGGAAGGTGCGGGGATAGTTTTACTAAAGCCACTTAAAAAAGCTTTAGAAGATGGAGATAAAGTTCTCGCAGTTATCAAAGCAAGCTCAATAAATAATGATGGACATTCTATAGGCGTTATGGCTCCTAATCCTAATGGTCAACGTGAAGTAATTGAATCTTTATATTTAAATAATGGTATTGATCCAAATGAAATACAATACGTTGAAGCTCATGGCACTGGTACAAAAATTGGAGATCCAAGTGAAATAAGAGCTTTAACAAGTGCATTTAAGAGATGGAATCCTAAAAATAATTCAATAGCTATAGGTTCAATTAAGGCAAATATCGGTCATCTTCTTAATGGTGCAGGGATAGCAAGTTTTATTAAAGTAGTGCTAGCTATGAATAATAAAATTATACCTCCTAATATAAACTTAAATGAACTTAATCCATCAATTAAATTTGATAAAACTCCATTTTATACTATGTTGGAAGCAAAGAATTGGGATGCTAATGAAGGATCATTGAGAAGAGCAGCTGTTAATTCATTTGGATTTGGTGGAACTAATTGTCACATGGTTATTGAGGAAGCACCAAAGCTGGTTGAAGAAGAAACTGCAAGACAATATGAAAGAAAGAGGCATATTTTAGCTATTTCAGCTAATGCAGAAAAATCTCTGAAGCTAAAAATTAATAACCTTACAGGATATATTAAAGCAAATAAGGAAAATAGGTTAAGCGATATATGCTATACAGAGAATACATCTAAGACATTTTTCAAATATCGCTACAGCGTTGTGTGCGAATCGGTTGAAGATTTATTAAGTAAGCTTGAAGATATTAAATTGAAGAATACAAGCTATGAAATTCAGCATAAAATAGCGCTAATGTTTACAGGACAAGGTTCCCAATATGTTGGAATGGGAAGAATGCTATATGAGAAACTGCCTATTTTCCAAAAATATATTGATGAGTGTTCAGAAGCATTTTATCCATATCTTAATGAAAAGATAACTAATTTAATTTATAGTGATCAAGCAGATGAAAAAATTCTTGAGCAAACGAATATTACACAACCTGTAGTATTTGCTATGGATTATGCATTTGGAAAACTTTTTCTAGACCTAGGTGTTAAACCGGCTTACATGCTCGGACATAGTGTTGGAGAATGGTCAGCAGCCTGCCTTTCGGGTGTAATAAGTTTACAGGAAGCTGCTAAAATAGTAACTGCTAGAGGAACGCTGATGAATGAATTGCAATCGGAAGGAAGCATGTGTGCGGTATTTACTTCTGGAGATAAACTTGAATTATTACTTAAAAATTTTGATGGAAATGTGTGGATTGCTGCATATAATGGAACTCACCAAGTTATATCAGGAGAAAGAAAGGATATAGATAAATTTTGCATAGTATTGCTAAAAGAAGGAATAGGAATGAAGAAGCTTAAGGTTTCTCAAGCCTTTCATTCACCACTTATGAATCCAATGCTGGATGCATTTAGAGAAGTTCTTAGTAAGGTCACATTTAATACCCCTAAAATACCTATAGTATCAAATGTGACTGGACAAATAATGAAGGAACCGTTTGACACTGAATACTGGGTAGAACATATTTTATCATCTGTAAAGTTTGAACAAAGTATAAAGTATTTAGTAGACAAATCTGTAGATATTTTTATTGAATGTGGTCCGGACAGAGTATTATCGAGGATGGCAAGTGGTATACAAACTAATAATAATACAACGATTTTATTATCATCAGACCGTAGAGAAGATTCTTTGGATATAGTTTTAAAAACAATATCTTCACTTTTTGACCTAGGAATAGATATAAATTTTGAAAAACTTGAAAGTGGAATTTACTATAAAAGAATTAAATTACCTTCATATCCATTTGATAGAAAGGAGTACAAACCAGATTTTGGAATAGGAAACATCAAAGTTCCTGATAACTGGTTCTATAATTGGAAATGGGTGCCTGATAAATTACGAGAACATTTAAATTCTTTACCTTCAGGAAATATAGTAATTTTTGATGATGGAAGCGGTATTCAAGAAGAACTTGTTTCAATGTTTGATGAGGAAAAAAATAAAGTTTATGTTGTTAAAGTAGGTGAAGAATATAGTTATGACGGTAATCGAGAATTTCTAATTAATCCAATATTAGAAAATGACTACGTTGAATTATTTAAAAACATTCAAGGTGATATAGCGGCTGTAATACATCTTTGGAATCTAAAAGAAGAAATTTCTAAATTAGAAGCTGTATTTAATGATAAAGTAATACATGGAGATATTTATAGTATATTATACATTGGAAAAGCTTTATTAAAATTTAATATAGAAAATGTAAAAGTATTGTTAGCAACAAATAGTGCAGTTCCTATAGATGAGGAACATAAAATATCTGCTCCACATCAATCTATTGCCGTAACTCTAGCTATTGCATTAGATCAAGAAAATAGTTTTGTAAATTCACATTGTGTTGATATAGATAAAAATGAGTATAAATCTGATAGAGAAATTGCTCAAACTTTATTTAATGAAATTATAAGTGAAGCTAATAGTGAAGGTATAACCGTTATTAGAAATGGAATAAAATATAGTAGGGATTTAGTTAATATAGTTGAATTAAATAAATCTTCAAAGATTAAATTTAATGATGGTGAAACTTATTTAATTACAGGCGGTTTGAGTGCTGTAGGTGGTGAAATTGCTAAAGAAGTTGCAAAGAAAGCTAAAATTAACTTGATCTTAACAGGGCGTAAAGAATTGCCTTTAAGAGAAAAATGGGATAAGGAAATGCTTAACAATACCAAATCAGCTAAAAAGATTAATTTAATTTTGAAGCTTGAAGAACTTGGAGTAAATGTGTCCTATGAGAGTGTAGATGTAACAAAAATGAATGATATGAAAGCTCTTATAATCAGAATAAATAATAAATATGGATCTATTCATGGGGTAATTCATGCAGCAGGTACACTTGATTCATCTACATTTAAGCTTTTAAATAAAGAAATCAAAGTAGTAAATAGTGTTATAGAACCTAAATTGCAAGGTGGAGTAATAACTGATTTAGTTACAAGAAAAGAGCCATTAAAATTTTTTGTTATGATTTCTTCAGTATCTTGCTCTAAAAAGATTTGGTCAGCAGGACTTGGAGATTATTCAGCAGCAAATTCATTTTTATCTGCCTATAGTTTCTATAGAGAAGCTGATGGTGCTCCAGGAAAAACTATTGCATTAAACTATTCATTATGGGCAAGTATTGGAATGGGATCCGATTTGGGAGAGAGTACTGATTTAGCATTAAAAGCACAAGGTTTAAACCCTCTTGCCCCCAAAAAAGCTGTGGAAGCATTTATGAGAGTTTTATCAGATGGAAATCAAAGAGTAACACATATAATAGATAAAGTTGAAATTTTAAATGAAAAGAAAACTTTCCAAACTAAAGTTACTAAATTAAACTTAAAGAAAATATATAATATTAAAGAAATTGTTTATAATGTTATTTCTAAGCAATTGCATATTAAGCAGGATGAGCTTGATATTGGCCAAAATTTCCTTGAATTAGGGTTGGATTCACTTGGTGCGGTAAAGGTTATGGAAATGTTAGGAACCAATCTTGGGATGGAATTATACCCTACATTAATATTTGAATACCAAACTCCAGAGTCATTAGCAGAATATATTGAGAAGGCTTATGTTCAAGACTTTGATGAGATAGCATTAGATAAGACAGATACTTTAGAAGAAGATAATTTTAAAGTTGAAAAAATAAAAGATATTGCAATAATTAGTGCAAGTCTTAGAATACCAGGAGCAAATTCATTAGATGAATATTGGAAGATCTTAGAGGAAGGGAAATGCGTAATAAAGGAAATTCCTTCAGAAAGATGGGCATCAAAAGGTTGGTTTAGTACAGATTCCAACTCTACCCATACAATATATTCTAAATATGGCGGCTTTATAGATAATCCGTATGGATTCGATCCACTATTTTTTGGTATGTCACCAAGTGAAGCTAATGTTACGGACCCACAACAGAGAATTTTCCTAGAGATTGCATGGGAAGCGCTGCAACAGGCGGGTTACGGTGGCAGATATAACACAAATAATATAGGAGTGTTTGTTGGCTGTGAACAAAATAATTATGCAGAGCATTTTACAAATTATAGAACTTACATGGAATTAAAAGATAATTTATCACAAAGTCAAATATTTAATAATATGAGTACTGGTGAGAAAAATGAAATAATGAATAGCATCATTAATGTATTACAGCCAGCAATGATGGTATCTGATGCAGTTGCAGGAAATAGTATAAATGAAGTTGCAGCAAGAGTAAGTCATTGCCTAAATCTTACTGGGCCAAGTTTAACAGTTAATTCAGCTTGTTCATCCTCACTTTCAGCATTGCATCTAGCATGTGAAAGCATTAGGTCAGGGGAAAGTAAAATGGCTATAGCCGGAGGTGTAAATTTAAATATCACACCTACAACATTTGTCGGATTAAGTAGAGTTCAAGCACTATCTAAAACAGGAGTTTGTTATCCATTTGATAGCAGGTCAGATGGTATGGTACTTTCAGAAGGTGCAAGTGCAGTATTATTAAAACCACTAGAAGACGCTATAAGGGATAAAGATAATATCATGGCTGTAATTAAAGGTTCTAGCATTAATAATGATGGGCATTCTCAAGGTATAACAGCACCTAGACCACAAGGACAAGCAGAAGCAATAAGAAAGGCATATTTAAGAGCAAATATTGATCCAGCAACTGTATCTTATGTTGAAACTCATGGAACGGGAACACCTTTAGGAGATCCGATTGAAGTTGAAGGGATGACTAAAGCCTTTCGATCATTTACAGCAGAAAAACAATTCTGTGCTATTGGATCAGTTAAATCTTCAATAGGTCATATGTTATCAGCGTCAGGAATAACTAGTTTGATTAAGGTTCTTCTTGCATTAAAAAATAAGAAGATACCACATACTGTAAATTATGATGAAGCAACAACTAATTCTAATATAGATTTTGCAAATTCGCCATTCTATGTTGCTAGTAAAGAAGCTAAGGAATGGAGAGGAAACGGTCAAATTCCGCTAAGAGCAGGAGTGAATGGTTTTGGATTTGGAGGAACCAATGTTCACGTAATTTTGGAAGAAGCTCAAAAAGAAAGTAATTGTGAATGTGAAGATGAAAAATCACCATATTTATTACAATTAACTGGCAGAAATCAAAATGTAATTAAAACTATAGCTGCAAATTTAAAGACAAATCTAGAACAACAAGAAGAATTAGCTGTTTCTTCAATTTGCTACACTATAAATAACAGTCAAAAGGAGTTTAGCGCTAAAATTTCAGCAATGGTAAAATCTAAGAAACACTTATTAGAGATACTTACTCAAATAGAAAATGATAACATTACAGAAAAAATTTACGAGGGAAGGTCTAATCCAAATCGTCAGACGGAAGCTTACCTTGTTTTAGATGGTAATATAAAGCATATCAAAGAAGATTTATCAGTACGGTTTGTTGCTTTTAATGATGCATATAAAGAATGTATGGATAGATGTGAAAGATTTAAAAATATTACTAAAGAAGAAATGGCAAGTTTTGAAACTTTTGCATCACAATATGCACTGGGTGTTTTATTTAGTAAATTTGAAGTTAAGCTTTATGGAATAATTGCAGAAAGAATAGGCATCGTGGCAGCATCTGTTTTAACTGGAATAATAAGTTTAGATCAAGCTTTAGAACATATTTTTAGCAGCAGCATCATAATAGATGAGGAGCGCAATAAAATTTATGAAAATAAAATATATGTAAGCTGCCCTATATTAACACCATCAGGAGTTATAGAAAGTGAATTTAATATTTTCTCACATGATGAAAAATGTATCAAGAGCTTAAACGGGTTTGTAAATAAAAATCAAGTAGTTATATATCTAGGTAGCTATGATGAAATTAAAACTAAAGATTTTTACGACGAAAAATTGATTAATTGGGTTGAAATTGATATAAATAATAGCCCTGTGGAATCTATTATTAAAGCATTTGCGAAGCTTTATACTCTTGGCGTAAGGTATAATCCAAATAAATTCTTTAATTACAATATAAAGAAAGTAACATTGTCTACTTATCCTTTTGAAAATGAAAATTATAAGATTTCTGTTCAAAAAGAGCCAGTTTATGCAGAATCAGATCAATTAAAAAAAATAGAGCCAAAAGGATTATTAAAAATAGAAAAGAATCATACACTTTCTGATATTCAAAAACAAGATATTTGTAAGCAGTTAATTAATGATATAAAAATGTAGCAATTAATATAACACTTTAATAATTGTAATTAAAAAATTAATATAAAGAGCATATAAAAGAAGTAATAATCTGAACATTATATAAAAAAGAAAAAGACATTAAGTATTCTTTTATATGCTTAACTTTATTAAAAGTAAAGGTAGGAAAAGATATGCTAAGAATGAAAAGGATAGTATTTATAGTGATTATTATTGCAGTTATAGGTGCAGGAACCTTTGGAATAAAATATTTAATAGATGTACAAAATTACAAAAAGACAATCAGTAATTTAAAAATTGATACTATAGATATATCAAATATTCCTGATGGGAAGTATACAGGCGTTTGTGATACTAAATTTGTTGGTTCAGAAGTATTAGTTACTGTTAAGGATAAAAAGATTACAGATATAAAATTAGTAAATCATAAAAATGAAAGAGGAAAGCCAGCAGAAGTTATTCTGGAAAATGTAATTAAGGCACAAAGCTTAAAAGTAGATACTATTTCAGGAGCAACTAATAGTAGCAAAGTAATTCTTAAATCTATTGAAAATGCATTGGATACTGTAAAATAATAGAATTTAATAATAAATATTAATTACGTATGTATTAAATAATAAGACTTGTTAAATGGGTTGTTATAGTATATAGAATAAAAGATAAACTTATAATATTGAAATAACTTTTAGTATTTCGATTTATAAGTTTATTTTTTAGATTTCATATCTATATTTAGAAATAAATATGTATTAAATTAAAGTTTAGCTGTAATAGTGTTATTTATTATATCTGCAATTTCAGAAGTATATTCCTTTATGAAAAAATGATCGCCAGAAAATTGTATAAAGTTACATTTACCGAATGTATGATATTGCCATTCTTCAATTCTATTAAGTGTCAAAATGTCATCTTGTCCGTGTAGAATTGTAAAATCACAAGAAAAATTCAACATAGGCTTTAAGTAGTGGTATTTTTCTACAGCCTTAAAATCAGCTCTTAATATAGGTATGAAAAGCTTTGTCCAATCATTGTTATCTAAGGTTTCTTTAGTTATTCCACCTAATTTTAGGAGTTGTTTTTTAAACTCAACATTGACTAAATTATGTATAGGGGGAAATTCACTTTCTATGTGAGGTGCTAATTTTCCAGAAAAAAATATATGAACAGGATTATCATAATTTAATTCAGATAATTTATGCATAATTTCATAAGCGACTATACTTCCCATACTATGCCCAAAGAATGAGTAAGAGGTGTTTGTATCGATATGTTTAATCACGTAATTAAAGGCATCATTTACTAAGTCATCGATATTGTCTAAAAGAGGTTCCGTGAAACGAATACCTCTACCAGGATATTCTATGTTGATTAATTCAATGGAAGGTGATAAAAGCTCTTTCCATTTTTCATATATATTTGACGAGCCACCTGCATAAGGAAAGCAAAAAAGTTTGACTTTTTTCATAAATATCATCTCCAAATAATTTTTTAGTTAGATTGTTAAGTTTAAGGAATCTAAAGATTTGAAAATAATTTTTTCTGTAAAATGATTTTGCAATATCAAAATCAATATTTTCTATTTTTTCTATATCTACTTCGTAATTATTTATAACACATACAATTCAGTTTCCAGAATGAGAGATATTAAAATGGATTGATTCATTTTTACGATCTCCAGTATTAGTAAGTACACTTTATTTTATCATAAATTAAGGAAGAAATTCATCAATATAAATTAATAAACTTTTAATTTTTAATAATTAAGGAAGAATTATATATTATGTAAAGAATTTGTTAAATATGTGATATGGTGTAAAGTTTAATGATGATATGTTATAATATATATAAAAAAATTTGTTTAAATTTAAAAGAATGCAGTAAAATATGTTATATTTTGCAAGTGTATGAAACAGAGGTGATATTTATGTATTCAATTATTTTAGTAGAAGATGATTTTATGCAAAGAAAAGTTTTAAAAAAAATGATTTTGACTATGAATAATTTTTGTGAGATCTATGAAGCTGAGAGTGAGCAATTAGCATTGGAGATAATTGGGAAATACGATATAAATATGTTTTTAATAGATATAAATTTAAAAGAATCATCTGGATTAGATTTAGCATTAAAGATTAGGAAAATTCCAAAGTACGAATTTAGGCAAATTATTTTTCTAACAACCCATATGGAATATATAACTCAAGCTTTCAAACAAACTCATTGCTATGATTATATATTAAAGCCATATAACCAAGAAGAAGTACAAACTATTATAAATAAAATTATTCTTAATGAGACTAACAATGAAAATGAAGATAAAGAAATAGTTGTAACATTAAAAAATGGTATATATGTTGGGATAAAAATAAATGATATTTTATTTATAGAAGTTAAAGGGAAAAACTGTGAAGTAAATACTGTTAATGGTATGTACATTGCTAATAATACAACTTTGAAAAAAATGATTGAATTAATTAATTGCTCATACATAATTCAAAGTCATAGAGCTTTTGCAATAAATAAAAAATATATATCTAAAATAGAAAAATTAGATTTTAAATTAAGCGTAGTATATTTCGACAAATCTTTTAAGACAGCACTTTTAGGATATAAATTTAAAGCTAATATTATGTCTGAGTTTAAAAAAGGAAAAATAGTAATATGTTAATTCAATTTATACTAAATGCTATGGAGACATTTAGTATAACATACTTGTGGATAATATTATCTAAAAAAGAGGATAGCATAATTAAAATATTACTTAGTGTATTTATCCTATCTGTTTTTTGTACTATAATTGAGCTATTAGATTTGAGTTTTATATCTATTTATATAGTATATATTATTGGAATTAAAATTATATATAAGAATGATCTAAAGGATGTTATAGTTGGATACTTGTTAACATTGCTTATAATTATAATTTTAGAGTTGCTTCCCATGTTAGTTATTAATAAATTTACTGATAACTATATAATTCAAGGCTTTATTGTAGAATCAATAATAATGATTGGTGTAATCATCTTTTCAAGAGTAAAGTTATTAAATCAGTATATCTCATTGAAATATGCTACCTTTAAAAAGGTAAACAGCAATATTCTAATTCACTTTATTTTAACATATGGTACATATATTATAGTTTTTAAATTTGCTTGGAATTATTATAATGATATAATTCAAACGAATGTATTTATTACTATAGTAATAATAAGTGCACTTATTATATGTCAAATTTTAATATATTCATATATTGTTGAGGTAATAAAAGAAAAAGAAAAATTAAAAATTGATGATCAGTATGCTCCTGTTATTGATGAAATAGTTCAAGAAATAAAACAAAGGCAGCATGATTTTGTTAACTACAAGAATACAATAAAAGGAATAATAAATGTTGTAGAGGAAAAGGATGTAAAGGAAGCAATTAATAAGTACATTAACGATGAAGATATATATGATGATAAAATAAATTCACTTATATATATAGAGAATGTAGTTATAAGATCAATAATATATAGAAATATGAATAAATTTAAAAAATATTATATTAATTTTGAATATGAGATTGAGAATAATGTTTTAGAGAATATTTTAGGCTATAACGAAATATCTAATGTACTTAATAATCTGCTAAACAATGCTTTTGAAGAAGTAATAAAGAAGCAGTGTACTAAAAAAAATATCAAAGTTAAAATTTTTAACGAAAATAAAACATCACATCTAATTATTAAGAACAAAGCTGTGAATCCTCAAGATATTAATTTAAATGAGATTTTTACAAGTGGTTATTCAACTAAAGAAATAGGCACAAGAGGTTATGGTTTACACAATGTACAAACTATAATTAATTCCCATAAAGGGCATATAAAGATAAATATTGAATCAGAAGAAATTATTTTTGATATTTATTTTAATAATTCATAAATAGTTATGTTGATTAAAAAAACAACATAACTTTATTTTAATATTCAAATATATTTACAAAATTATAAAGTTTCTACTTTTCATATTTTATGTACAAGCGTAAGATATAATTTAAAGTAATGTTTTTTTAGTAAATAAAGGTTTGTATTTAAGATAGAAAAAATTAGATTTTAATCTAAAGATATAAAGTTTTGTTTAATATCCTAGATTGGTGTTTCTAAAATTTAAATTCAAATATATATATTAAAAAGGGGATAGTAGTAATATGCTAATTAAGCTTATGATGAATAGTATGCATATATTTAATATAGTCTATCTGTGGATAATTTTAGAAAATAAGAACAGCAGTATATTAAAATTATTATCTACTGTAGTTATTCTCTCCACTTTGATGACAATTATGGAAGCAATAGGGTTAAACTTTATTGTTGCATACATAATAGGTATTATTATTATTATTAAAATTATATATAAGTATGATTTTAAAGAAAGTATATTTGGATTAGTGCTACTAATGTCCATAAATATTCTTTTGCAATTAATTATCAATATAATCATTAATAAATTTGTTAATAACTATATAATTGAAAGATTTATCATAGAATTAATAATTACTATTAGTATAATTATTTTTTCAAAAGTAAAGTCATTAAATAAATATATTACATTAAAATATTCTACAGTTCAAAAGACGCAGAACAATGTTTTAACTTATTTTATTTCAACATTTAGTATATACGTTTTAGTTTTTAAACTTATTTGGAATTATAGTAATGGTATAATCCAAAATAATTTATTTAGTATAATAGCAGTATTTGGAGGATTAATCTTAACTCAATTATTTACATATTCTTATATTGCTAAAGTAATAAAAGAAAAAGAGAAATTAAAAATTTCGAATGAATATAATTCTGTTATTAATGAAATAGTTAAGGAAATAAAACAAAGACAACATGATTTTGCAAATTATAAAAATACAATAAAGGGAATAGTTAATGTTGTAGATAAAAAAGAGGTAAAGGAAGCAATTGATAATTATATTAAAGATGAAGATATATATGATAATAAGATAAATGAGCTAATATATATTGACAATGTAGTTATAAAATCAATAATATATACAAATATGTGTAAATTTAAAAAATATAATATTAATTTTGAATATGAAATTGAGAATAATGTGTTAGATGATATTTTAGGTTATAATGAAATATCTAATGTATTAAATAATCTATTAAATAATGCTTTTGAGGAAGTAATAAAGGATGAATGTGTTGAAAAAAATATTCAAATTAAGATTTTTAACGAAAATAAAACATCTCATTTAATTATTAAGAATCGTGCTGCTAGTCCCAATAATATTAATTTAAATGAGATGTTCATAAGAGGTTATTCAACTAAAAATACTGGGACAAGAGGTTATGGTTTATACAATGTACAAACCATAATTAATTCCCATAAAGGTAATATTAAAATAAATGTAGATTGTGAAGAAATTATTTTTGATATTTACTTTAATAATTCTTTAGGATAATCAGGTTCTCCCCATGTTAAAGGGCAGCTTGTCTTTGATACTAACTTAAATAAGTTAAGTAGCATGACTGAAAAAAAACTTATAGATTTTTGCATTAGAAACAACTCCTTTCATATTAAAAATTATTAATTGTAGGATTTGAAGAAATAAACTTCCAAATATGCAGTTGCATATTTGAAGGTTTGTAAATTTAAAAAATAATATCATCCAAAAAGTAAGAGATAGTAAAGAGAGAGTTTTTAGCCTCTCTTTGTTTTTTATTGGTCGTTTTGTGTTAGGACAAGGAGCATATCTCAAAATTATGATAAATGATATTATAAAGAAAATTACATAAAAATAAAGACTAAATTTAGGAGATAATATACTAAATATCAATACTAGAGTAAAGTATATTATACTGACTATAAAACATTCAGTAAAAGTTTTACAATGAAGGCCTCCACCTAAAGGTCTTGTGGAAATTAAAATAGTAAAAGATAAAAAAAATAGGGGTAATTGCTTCAAGCATAAAAATATTAGAAATATTGTTGTGAGTTTAATTGAATCTCCGAAAATTACTTGTAAAGAGTAATTTATTTTTAGTAAGTCAGTCTCAGTTAAAGAAGAATTATTTTTACCTAAATACTCAGTTATAAAATTTGAAACATCTTTTATCATTGTTAACCTCTTGATTACTTTGATATATATTTTCATTTAATTTACATCAAAGAGAATACAATTACAATATTATTAGAATAAAAAGTATATTTTTGGGAATAAAAAGAAGTTTATGGCAAAATCAAACAAGTGATATATTTGATTTCAATATTGAATTAATCATAAAAGCGTGTATAATCACTACAAGTTTTAATGATATTAAAGATGAATTAACAACAGAACCTATAACTACGGAAATGGGATATTCTTTATAACATTTTTCAAGAAGATTTAATCAAGTTTAACTATACAGAAATAAATATAAAAATATTAATTCAATTAAAGAAGGAGACTGAATCCAAAGGATGAAGGTGCTCTTTTTTTTGTTAACAATTTAACAAAATATTCTTTATGACCATAAAATGTTTTTAAAGTTTAAAATATTTTAAACTTTAAATGTTAATGTTATTATCTACACATAGGAAACGATTACAAAAAACTTATATAAAATATGAAGGGACGGTATTAAAAATGAATTATTTTGAAGAAAGTCTAAAATTACATGAAGAAAGACAAGGAAAAATTTCAATAACATCTAAGGTTAAAGTTGAAACAAGAGATGATTTAAGCCTTGCATATACGCCAGGAGTTGCAGAACCTTGCAGAAAAATTCATGAGGATAATGAAAACGTATATAAGTATACATCAAAAGGAAATTTAGTAGCAGTAGTTACAGATGGGACAGCGGTACTAGGACTTGGAGATATAGGGCCAATGGCAGGAATGCCTGTAATGGAAGGTAAGGCAATCTTATTTAAGGAATTTGCAGATGTTGATGCGTTTCCTATATTAGTGGATTCTAAGGATGTAGATGAAATAGTTAATGCGGTTAGATTAATAGCTCCAACATTTGGAGGAATAAATTTAGAAGACATTGGGGCACCAAGATGCTTTGAAGTTGAAGAAAAACTTAAAAAATTAGTTGATATCCCAGTATTTCATGATGACCAACATGGAACTGCAATAGTAGTTCTTGCAGGAGTTATAAATGCACTTAAGGTAGTTGATAAGAAGCTTGAAGATATAAAAGTAGTAATAAATGGAGCAGGAGCAGCTGGAACTGCAATATCTAAGCTTTTATTAGTAGCAGGAGTAAAAAATTTAATTGCTTGTGATAAAGTAGGAATCTTATATAGAGGAATGGAAAAAATTGATGATGCGAAGGAAGCTTTAGCAGAAATAACAAATCCAGATAATATAAAAGGTAACCTTGCAGATGCATTAGTAGGTGCAGATGTATTTATAGGAGTTTCAGCTCCGGGAATAGTAAGTCAAGATATGGTAAGAAGCATGAATAAGGATTCTATACTATTTGCTATGGCAAATCCAACTCCAGAAATAATGCCAGATGAGGCAAAAGCAGCTGGAGCAAGAGTTATGGGGACTGGACGTTCGGATTTTCCAAATCAAATAAACAATGTTTTAGCATTCCCAGGAATATTTAGAGGAGCTTTAGATGTTAGAGCTAAGGAAATAAATGAAGAAATGAAGCTTGCTGCAGCATATGCAATAGCTGACTATATAAAAGCAGAAGATTTAAATGAAAATAACGTAATTCCAAGTGCTTTAGATAAAAATGTTGCTACAAAGGTAGCAGAAGCAATTGCAAAAGCTGCTAGAGACAGTGGAGTTGCAAGAAAATAAATTAATTAATAATAGAAATATTATCAATAGGATTTAGAGTTTATATATGTTATTAAATAACCAGTATGACGATAACTAGGACATGTATAAACTCAAATAAAATAGAAAGAAAATTCTGCTACAAAATAATAAATTAGATGAGTAAGGGAAATTCCACAAAATTATAGATAAGCGATGAAATTACAAATTTTAAAAATATACATATTTAACACAATTTAAAATGTAATATTTTAGGAGGTATCATTATGCAAATTCCAATTAAGAAAACTCTTGATAAAATTCCAGGCGGTATGATGGTTGTTCCACTTTTTTTAGGAGTATTAGTTAACACATTTTGTCCACAATTTTTGAAGATAGGTGGTTTTACAACAGCATTATTTAGCTCAACGGCATCATCAACAATTTTGGCTTGTTTTATGTTTTTAATTGGTTCACAAATTAATTTCAAATTAGCGCCAAAGGCAATAAAAAAAGGTGCACTATTAATAACAGGTAAATTTATAGTAGGTGCTGGTATTGGTATATTTGTAGGTAAAGTTTTTGGACCTGCTGGAGTATTAGGTTTATCACCACT
The DNA here is from genome assembly GCF_002006345.1 of Clostridium puniceum. Classification (GTDB taxonomy): domain Bacteria; phylum Bacillota; class Clostridia; order Clostridiales; family Clostridiaceae; genus Clostridium; species Clostridium puniceum. Next base: position 26,706 of record NZ_LZZM01000245.1, on the reverse strand, counting down.
TGCTATCCTTGCAGCATTAACGAATTGTAATGGTGGATTATATGCTTCTCTTGCTTCGCAATATGGTGATGAAACTGATGTAGGTGCTTATGCTTTATTATCTTTAAAGGATGGTCCATTCTTTACACTAGTTGCACTAGGTGCATCAGGACTTGCTCAAGTTCCATTTATGGCACTTGTAGCGGTAATGGTGCCAATAGTAATAGGTATGATTTTAGGAAATATTGATCCAGATATGAGAAAATTCCTTGGAAGCAGCAAAATGTTATTAATTCCATTCTTCTCGTTCCCATTAGGTGCAGGGATGAACCTTTCAACTATCATAACAGCTGGAGGTCCTGGTATACTATTAGGAGTAATAGCTGCATTTACTGGAATAGGAGCATATATACTTCTTAAAATATTTAAAGAGGAGCCAATTATCGGTTTAGGAACAGGGTCAACAGCAGGAAATGCTGTAGCGACACCAGCAGCTGTTGCAGCTGCAGATCCATCATTAGCTGTCATAGCAACAGTAGCTACAGCACAAGTTGCAGCAGCATGTGTAGTATCTGCTATACTTTGTCCATTTATTGTTTCTTATGCATTCAAATTACTTAATAAGAAAAAGGCAGAAAAATTAAATAACGAAGTCACTGCATAATAGATGGTAATTATTAAAGCTTAAATACAATAAGAATAATTATTGAATATATATTAAATTAAACACGGAAAAATGGAAGACAATAATGAAAGAAGTGCTATATAATAGGATTAAAGTATATATTCCTATATTAAACCTTCTATCTGTAAATATAGTCTTCCATGCTTTCGTGTTTTAAAGATTTTTAATTACAAAGATTAAATTTGCATTAAGGGTAGGTGATGAATATGAGAAAAGTAATGAAGCTGCAAACAAAGATTACCTTATTGATTATAGCGGTAGTTTTTATTTCTATATCGATAATAATTTCATTTGTTGTTTCATGGATGACTGGAAATATAGAAAATAAAGCAAGAACTAATATTATGAATGTAGCTGAGATGATGGCTCATTCTAGAGAGATAGTAGATGAATTGAAATCTAAAGATCCAAATAAAAAAATTGGTCCTTATGTTGATATGCAGCTTAAAAACTTGGAGCAAATTGAATATATAATTGTAGCAGACAGTGAAGGAACTAGATATTCTCATCCAAATCCAGAAATGATAGGTAAAAAGTTTGCAGGAGGAGATGAGTATAAAGTAGTTGAAAATGGAGAAACATATATTTCTGAGGCGACAGGAACTCTTGGAAAAGCCTTGAGAGCTTTCGCACCAATATATGATTCGGAAAGTAAAAAAGAGATAGGATTTGTATCTGTAGGAACACTTACTGAAAGTATTGAAACAGCTAAGCATACAGCTATTTTGTATATAATTTTGATTGGTCTTGGAGGTCTTTCAGTGGGAGTGATAGGAGCATTTCTATTGGCTAATAACATAAAGAATACTTTGCTAGGGCTTGAGCCTGATGAAATAGCAAAGCTTTATAATGAAAAGATGGGTATGCTGGATGCTATTCATGAAGGGTTAGTAGCTGTTGATGATGAAGCTAGAATTACTCTTATAAATGATTCTGCATTAAATATACTGCACTTTGAAAATAGTATTAATAAGGAGCATATTATAGGGCAGAATGTAGAAATGGTTATTCCAAATTCACGCTTGATTAATGTCTTAGAGACAGGAAGATCAGAATTTGAAGAAGAGCAGAGGATAAATAATACTATAATAATGACTAATAGAGTTCCTATAATAAGTAGAGAAAAGATTGTAGGTGCTATTGCTAGTTTTAGAGATAAAACAGAGGTGACTAGAATGGCAGAAGAGCTTACAGGAGTCAAAAAAATGGCATGGTCCTTAAGAGCTCAAAATCATGAATTTATGAATAAACTCCATACTATTTCTGGGCTTATACAATTGGAAGAGTATGGTGAGGCTTTGCAATTTATTTCTGATGTAGCAAAGGTAAGAAGTAATATAAGCAATATTTTAACTGAGAATATAAAAGATGCTTCTATATCGGCTTTATTACTATCAAAGTATAATAAAGCTGAAGAATCTAGAGTCAAATTAAAAATAGATGAATATTCAAGGCTTGTAAAATTACCAGAGTATATGACTTCGGAAGAGATTGTATCAATTATTGGGAATTTGATAGAAAATTCTTTAGATGAAGTTAAAAATGATGGAACTGGATTTGTATATATAAAAATAGTTCAAAATGAAAACTTTTTAAATATAGTAATTAAAGATAATGGTGGTGGAATTCCTGTAGAACACAGAGAAAAAATTTATGAACAAGGTTTCTCAACGAAGGATGGACAGCGCGGATATGGAATGTATATAGTAAAGAAAATAATTGAAGAATCAAATGGTACAATAAATTTTGATATAGATGAAGGAGTTCTTTGGGATATAACTATACCTATGAAAAGGAGTGACGAGCTTGATTCAAGTAATGATAGTTGAAGATGATCCTATGGTTAGAGAAATAAATTCTAAATTTTTAAAAAGAGTAGAAGGATTTATTTTATACAAAGCTGTTTCTAATCTTGATGATGCAAAAAAATTTATATTGATTAAAAAGCCAGATTTAATATTACTTGATGTATATCTTCCTAAAGAAAATGGAATTGATTTTTTAAAGTGGATAAGAGCACAGGAAATAGATATCGACATTATTTTAATTACAGCTGACAAGTCTATTGAAAGAATACAAGAAGCTTTTAGATATGGAGTTGTAGATTATCTTATAAAGCCTTTCAGTTTTGAAAGATTTAAAGAATCACTTAACCAATTTAAAGGAAGGTATTATCAATTTAAAGAAAATGATGTTATTGAACAAAAGGATTTAGACAAGTTAATATCTAGTGCTAATATTTCTCAAAATGAAGATGATTTTGCTAAGGGCCTTAATAAATATACTTATAAAACAATATGGGAAGAGATTGAAAAAAATAATTATGAAGATTTTACAGCAGAGGATTTAGCAGAAAAATTAAGAGTAGCAAGAGTAACGGTTAGAAGATATCTTGAATATATGGAAAAAGAAAGTAAAGTAGATAAATCAGTAGAGTATGGCAAAATAGGAAGACCACAGCATAAATATCATAAGATTTAATATTATAAAAATCTATTTACAATCTTTATTTGCCGAAATTCTTAGTGATTTTTTGTTATTAATTAAACTTAACCATAATTACTTAGAAGTAAAGCTAATTGGCATTATAAAACTTAAATTTTATAATGCCAATTATATTTATAACTTTGCATAAAATATGAATTTTATTTCTAGAGGTTCATTTCACCTCTTCTACTTTCAATGATCATTTCTAATTCATTGGCAGCTTTAATTACATCTTCTTCAACTATAAGTTTGCCACCTGTTAAAATTACCAAATCTTCTTTTAAAACTTTAGTTACAATTTCACTTCCATCTATAAATGGAGATATAGCAACATGTAGAGGTAATCCTAAAGTTAATCCGAAGGCAGCATCAGCTAATGCTTGTTCTTCAAGCCATTGTGGTGCTGACAATACCAGTGGAAGCTGAGGTATATCTAGACCTAAATTTTCAGCGAGTTCAGTTGCTACCATTTCTAACCTTCCAATGGCAAGGCATGGACCAAAGTTTAATACTGGTGGTATGCCTAGTGATTTACACACTTCTTTTAAGCTATCTCCAGCAAGTTCAGCAGCACCTGGTGACATAAGCCCAACATTTTCAAGACCTCCTGAAGAACAGCCAGCTGAAAGCACTAAAATATCTCTTTTTATTAATTCCTTAGTTAACTCTACAGTAAATACATCATGACCTTTAGCTGTTAGATTAGAACAGCCTACAACTCCAGCTATTCCTTTAATTTTACCTTTTGCAATTAAATCAATAAGTCCATCCCAGTTTCCACCTAAAAATTCTTTTAATGAACCTTCACTAACACCTGTGATTACATCATCATGACCATGATCTTTTGGAATATCAATTTTAACAGTACTTCTTCTATTTTTATAGCTTTCTAATGCAGCATTTATAATTTTTTCGCTTATTTCTTCTGCATCACTCATGTCAAAAGGTATGTAATCAGCATTTTTTTTCTTAGCCACATCATCTATACAAATAGTTTTTACATTAAATTTTTCAGCGATAGGCTCAATACCTGGAATTGTACAGTTAAATTCGGATACAATTAAATCTATACCGCCTGTTGCAAGGACTGCTTCACTTGTATAGTTATTTCCAGCATGACCAGAGAAGACTTCTGTGCAATGTTCACCTCTTAACTGAAGATCTTGTCCTACGCATGTACATCCAACTAATCTAAATCCTTTTGCTCCTAATTCAATTGCTTTTTTCTTAACATCTTCTTCAATTAATTTATCTTGAAGATGTGCAATATCAGAATGTTGATGTCCTGTAACCATTATGTTTATATAATTTTCATCAATGACTCTAAAGCCTACTTTGGCTTGTCTTATTTTTGGGGTACCGAGCATAACATCATTCAATAAATTTGTTAATACTAAACCATATATTCCTGTAGCAATTCCAAGACTTAATGCATTAAGCAGCATATCAACAGGGTCACTATTTAAATTTGTTGAAGTTTTTACTATAGCATCAAAAACCTCTGATTTAGCACCACCAGGAAGTATATTTAATTCTTCCCACTTTTTATATCTTGGAACATAAGCTAATTTTTTTACTAATTCCATTTTTTCAAATCTTGGTTTATATAAATCCTTTAAAACTTCATCTGCCACCATAACAGCTTTTTTATTTACGTCTATTTCTGCAATACCAAAAATTTCTGCAAGGTTATCTAAAGTTTCTGGACTTTTTATCTTAAGGTTGCTTTTTCCTTCTCCAATGGTTTTTAAATTTCTTGCTGTGTTTTCAACTACATGAAGATAACAAGCGGAACCAGCACTTATAGCTCTTAAGAAATTTCTTGCAACTATAGTGTCTGCATCTGCACCACAAACTCCTTTTGGAGAATTAGGTGTTATCTTACAAGGTCCATTTGAACAAAGTTTACAGCATACGCCTGTCTTTCCGAATTTACATTTTGATTTTTGTTTTTCAACTCTATTGAAAGACGTTTCAATCTCTTCTTTTGATGATAAAAATTCACACAATTTACAATCTGCTGACTTACACACTGACATAGTTATTCGTCTCCTTATATTTACAATTATATATTAAATCTTTTAACTATACCTAATTGGTATACTTTCGAGCGAATATAAAAGGCTTTCGCCTTCTATAAGTATTTATCAAATTTAAAATTACCAAGGATTATTTTTTAGATCTTCAAATGTTACTTTGGTTAACTCATTTATCATTGTATTTTGAATATTACATAAAGCTTTATGTATGGAACAATGACTGCCTTTATTGGCACTGCAGGCTTTTTTATCATAAGTACATCTGTTTATTATAATTGGACCTTGTATAGCCTCAACTACATCTTTTAAAGTTATATCTTTAGGTTCTCTTGTTATAGCATAACCACCATTAACTCCCCTATAAGATCTAACTATTCCTACTTGAGTTAGCTTTCTAGTTAATTTTAATAAAAATCTAAGCGGAATACTTCCTTTTTCTGATAAAAATTTAGCATCTAATTTATTGTCTACTCCTTCTTTAGATAGCATGAGTACTATTCTAAAGGCGTAATCAGATTCTTGATTTATATTCATACATCTTACTCCTTAAAGTACACCTTGTTGGTATACTTTATATTAGTACAATTTCTTATAATTGTCAATATGTAGTTTATTTTATATATTCATCAAATTATAAGTGCATATATTGAATTAAAAATATCTCTTAAAAAGCAAAATAATATATTTATCATATATTATTTACGTTTTAAAAGATAATTTTTGTTGTAGATTTTATAACAAAGAACGGTAATAAAAGACATAATATATTTGATTTATTTTAAATCTTAAGAACATCGTTAAGTGCTATCAAATTAGAAATTTCATAAGTTGGAGTTATTCCAGTTACGTTTTGAGTTTCACTTGGATTATACCAGCAGGTATCTATACCAAAGTTTATTCCACCTTGTATATCAGATGTTAAACTATCACCTACCATTAATACTTTACTTTTATCAGTATGATTCATATTTTTTAAAGCATATTCGAATATTTTTGGATTTGGTTTTGATATCTTAACTTCTTCTGATATGACTATAGCATCAAAGTATTTTGCTATAATAGATTTTCTTATTCTATTGTCTTGAACATTCTTGAGACCATTAGTAACTATAGCAAGTTTATAGTCTTTATGAAGCTTTTTTACAAGGTTTAAACTATTTTCATATAAAAATGAACCATTGGCCAAATGTTTCATATAAGACTTTGAAAATCTATACTCATCAAAGTCAATCTTTAATTTATCTGATAATCTTTTAAATCTTTCAATCTTTAATTTTTCCTGGGTAATAAACCCTTCCTCGAACTCTTTCCATATAAGAGTATTTATATCCTGATATATTTTTAGATGGTAATTTTCATCATATTCAATATTAAACTCAAGCATAGCATTTTTAAATGCATCTCTTTCAGATTTTTTAAAATCAAATAAAGTTTCATCAGCATCAAATATTATAATTTCATATTTCATAAAATTCCTCCTTGCTTTACAATTCATTATAAATAAAATACTATATTTATAAAAGTATAAAAATGACATATGTCATGTTAAGGAGGAGTTATGAAAAAAATTTTGGATAATAACCTCTTAAATAATTATATAGTTAAGTATAGTATCGAAAATATATTTGATAAAACTTTACTTAATCATATGCAGCTTTATTTTTATAAAAAAGATGAGTCTATATTAAAAGCGGAAACTAATTTAGAATATTATTATCTACTTGTAGATGGAAAAATTAAAATTTCATATCTTTTTGAAAATGGGAAATCAATGCTACTAAAATTTTATAAAGATTTTAACACTATAGGAGATTTGGAGCTTTTGAAAAACTTACCTGTATATTGCGATATTGATGCAATAGAAGATACCTATCTAATAGCAATATCTTCAGATTTACTTAGAAAAGAATATTTAGATAATTCTAAGTTTTTACTTCATCTAGCAGAGTCCTTAAGTGATAAACTTTATACTACTATTAATAATACATCTTACAACTTTGTATATCCTCTTATAAATAGATTATCTAGCTATTTAGTCGAATATTTAACAGATGAAAACTATATAGTTCTAAATTCTTCTTTTCTAGAAATTGCTCAATTTTTAGGAACAACCTATAGGCATTTAAATAGAACATTAAAAGAGCTTGAAGAAGAATCAATTATAAAGTGTAGAAATAAAACAATATATATATTAGATAAGGAGAGACTTCGAGAATTATCAAAAAACTCTTATTTAAAATCGTTATGATTTGTAGAATTAATTATCAGCTTATTTTAAAAATTTATTTGTTAGTATCTAATAGTTTAGAGATTAATTTTTCAGTAGTTTTGGCAGATATATAGTCATCATCTTTTTTTATTAATACTTTAGAACGGCATTTTGAGCAGTTTTTTATACAATCTTTTGTCTTAAATTCAATATTGTTTTTCTTTAAAGCTTTAACTAATTTATCACAATCACATGTGTGTTTACACACTTTATATTTAGACATATACATTCCCCCTCCAGTTTTGTTTTATAATACTTGTATATAAATTATAAGCCTAAACCTGTAATCAATCTATGAAAATATTTGTTCATAATAAAATTATAGTTAATACTAAAAAACATATTTATCCCAGTCAAAAGCTTAGCTATTATCAAATAAAGTTTTTTAACATAATGATTAGATAAGGAATATTATATAAACAAACAATTTATTTGAGGTGAGGATTTATGACTGGAGCTTTAATAACTATGCTTGCTGGAATCGGAATAATAAAGGGAATAGGTAATGAGGTAGTTAATAAATTAAAGGGTAATCCTATAGAGAAAGGAATAGAAATTGCTGGGTATGGTTATGATTCAGAACAGGATATATTTTATAGTAATATGAATGCATGGCAAAGAAATATGGGATATAGTCGTCTGTATGATGAAGGATCAGCACCTTTTGGAATGATTTTAGATTGTGAACCAATTTATTTTAAATATGAGAAAAAGATTTGGCTTATTGAATTGTGGAAGGGGCAGTATGATTTAAATACTGGATGTGAAGTTGGAGTATATACAAGAGAAGAGCCTATGTTAAGCATTCCTAAAATGTATAAATATATGTTTTATAACTGTGTAAGTAATGAAGACAGATTAACAATATCTTTTTCTTTATACAAGAATGGCGTATTGCTTTTTTCAAGAGATGATAAGCACTGGTGGTTAGCAGGTTTTAAACTTGGAGAGTATTCAGAACCTTCAGAGTTAACTATGGAAATAAATATCACTTTAAAAAGCTCAGTTATGTGTGCTGCGTTTGTAGAGGGGTTAAAAGAGACAGGATATACTGATGAGGAAATTACCGTAAATGGTAATAACGTTGGTATAACTTTTGATATTCCCCACACACCACAGCCAATTACGCGAACACCAGAAACTGATAGAATTATACAACTAAAAAACAAGTTATTATGTGAGAAATATAATGATATTGTTAAAGTCTACGATAATTTTTCAGATAAGATAAATGCAATTCAAAAGTATGCACCTGAAATATATGAAGAAATAATTGATAAAGCAAAGCTTAGAAATTATTTAAGAAGTGTGAAAAACCCAGAATCTATTTAAGTATTTTGATAGGATAATTTCCTGCCTTTATTAACTTCACTTAATTTAAAAAAATGTTAAGAGTGTCTGGAAATATTCCATAAAAAATATAGAAAGATATTCAAAATACTTCAAGGATATTTAATAATATTTTAGAAATAGTATATGTTATTACCAGGGAAATACAAGAGATTTCAAACTTTAAAAGATGCAATAGAAAATATTCAAATTTATTAGTACAAGCTAAAATTGACACGAAAATTAATTTGTGATAATGTTATCTTAATAAATAAAACATTAAATTTTGGATTGTTACTGGTTAAGCAGGCTATACCTAAGTTACTATAAATGAAAATTCATTTGCAGTGACTTGGGTTTTTTTATTAATAAACGATTAGATATGTTTTAGGAAATAGGAAATAATTTAAAATATTGTTTTTTGAACGTATCTGATATAACAGATTAAAATATGAAGGGAGAAATGACAATGGCAAAGAATTTTCCAGATGGATTTTTATGGGGAGGAGCAGTAGCTGCAAACCAATGTGAAGGAGCTTATAATGAGGATGGTAAAGGTTTATCAACACAGGATATTGCACCAAGAGGAATTATGGGACCAATTACAGAAGAACCAACAGAAGATAATATGAAATTAATAGGTATTGATTTTTATCACAGATATAAAGAAGATGTTAAGTTATTTGCAGAAATGGGATTTAAGACTTTTAGAACATCTATTGCATGGTCTAGAATATTCCCAAATGGTGATGATAAGGAACCAAATGAAAAAGGCCTACAATTTTATGATGATTTATTTGATGAATGTTTAAAATATGGAATAGAACCGTTAGTTACAATTTCACATTATGAAACACCACTAGCTCTAGCAAAGAATTATGATGGTTGGGTAAATCGTAAGCTTATAGGATTCTTTGAGAATTATGTAACAATAATCTTTAACAGATATAAAGATAAGGTAAAGTATTGGCTTACATTTAATGAAATAAATTCAGTATTACATGCACCTTATATGAGTGGTGGTATTTTTACTGATAAAGAAAAATTATCAAAACAAGATTTATATCAAGCAATTCATCATGAATTAGTAGCAAGTGCTAAGGCGGTTAAAATTGCACATGAGATAAATCCAGAATTTAAAGTTGGTTGTATGATTCTTGGAGTACCAAACTATCCACTTACTTCTCATCCAAGTGATGTACTTGAAGCAGTTAAGCAAGATAGAGAAAATTTATATTTTGCAGATGTTCATGTAAGAGGAGCATATCCTAAATATATGGATAGATATTTTAAAGCGAATAACATAAAAATTCAAATGGAACCTGGTGATGAAGAAATTCTTAAAAATACAGTAGATTTCATTTCATTTAGTTATTACATGAGTTCTTGTGCAACAGCAGATGAAGAAAAGAAAAAGACTGGTGCAGGTAACATTATTTCAGGTGTTCCAAATCCATATCTTGAAGCTTCTGAATGGGGTTGGCAAATAGATCCTCAAGGATTACGTTATATGCTTAATCTTTTATATGATCGTTATCAAAAACCTTTATTTATTGTTGAAAATGGATTAGGTGCAAAAGATGAGTTAATAGTAGATGAAAAAGGTAATAAAACTGTAATTGATGATTACCGAATTAAGTATTTAAATGACCATTTAGTTCAAGTTGGTGAAGCAATAGAAGATGGAGTAGAGGTAATGGGTTATACTACTTGGGGATGTATTGATCTTGTAAGTGCTTCAACTGCTGAACTTAGAAAGCGTTATGGATTTATTTATGTAGATCGTAATGATGATGGAACTGGAACTTTAGAAAGATATAAGAAAAAGAGCTTTGATTGGTACAAAGAAGTAATTGCGACTAATGGAAAAAGCTTAGTTGAGTAAAAAATTAGATATATATGTTGAAACTAGAAAGTTACATAAATATACAGGCGTGAATTTTATAAAAGAATCATTTTGCAGCATGTATAGTATAAAAATAATATATTAAAAATACCCTATAGAGTAAACAAAAAATTTACTCTATAGGGTATTTCAATATTTTGAAGGGACAGTAGATAGTTTTGTGTAAAAGCAAAACTATCTACTGTCCCATTTTGAAGAATAATTTTTAACTAAATAGTGCTACAAAAACTAAAGTTAATGTACTTACAAGCTTTATAAGCACATGGAGTGATGGTCCAGCAGTATCCTTAAATGGATCACCAACTGTATCACCAACTACACTAGCCTTGTGAGCTTCAGAATTTTTACCACCATGTTCTCCTAGTTCTATAAGTTTTTTAGAATTATCCCATGCACCTCCACCATTATTTAGGAATAGAGCCATAATAACACCAGTAATAGTGGTTATCATTAGAAAACCAGCAGCAGCTTCTTTTCCAAGAACTACTCCAACTATTATAGGAGCAGAGATTACCAATATTCCAGGAAGTATCATTTCTTTTAAAGCTCCCTTAGTAACAATATCAACACAACTAGCATAATCTGGCTTTGCTCTTTCTTCCATTATTCCAGGAATTTCTTTAAATTGTCTTCTAACTTCTAATATTACATATTGAGCAGCCCTACCAACAGCTTTTATTGCAGTAGAACTAAATAAGAATACAATCATAGCACCTATAAAACCACCAATAAATACTTCAGGTTTTCCTATATCAACTGCAAACCAAGAGTCTAAAGGTATACCAAGTATCCTTTTAACTTCATCTAAGTAAGCAGAAAATAATAAGAAGGTTGCAAGAGCTGCTGAGCCTACTGCATAACCTTTTGTTAATGCTTTTGTAGTATTGCCACAAGCATCTAATCTGTCAGTTATTGTTCTGATTTCTTCAGGGGCACCAGACATTTCTGTAATTCCACCAGCATTATCAGTTATTGGACCAAAGGTATCCATAGCAAGGATATATGTGCAAGTTGAAAGCATTCCCATAGTAGCAATTGCAGTACCATATAAACCTGCATTTGACACTCCAGGTAAAGCTAGAGCGGCTAATTTATAAGAAACAAATATGCACAAGGATATAAATATTACTGGTAAAGCAGTAGATTCCATACCTACAGATAGGCCAGTTATTATGTTAGTTCCAGCGCCAGTTTCACAAGAATCAGCTATATCTTTAACAGGTTTATGAGTTATTGAAGTATAATAATCAGTAATAATTACAAATATATAACTTAGGAATATTCCAGCAATGGCACAGCCATATAAATAGAGATAATTCACTTTTGTTCCATTCTCAAGAGTGCCACTTAACATATTTTGAACTACAAAGAATAGGAGTACTACATTTATTAAAGAGGTTACAACAAATCCACCTTTCAATGCTTTCATAGGATCATCATTGTTATTTTTGACTTTAACAAGAAATATTCCTACTATTGAAGCTAAAATACCAAAGGCACGTGATACAAGTGGAAATAATATTCCCTTCCATCCAAAGACAGGATAAAGGGCAACGCCTAGAATCATAGCTCCAACATTTTCAGCGGCTGTGGATTCGAAAAGATCTGCACCTCTACCGGCACAGTCACCAACATTGTCACCAACAAGGTCTGCAATAACAGCAGGATTTCTAGGATCATCTTCTGGAATACCAGCTTCAACCTTACCAACAAGATCTGCACCAACATCAGCAGCCTTAGTATATATACCACCTCCAAGTTGTGCAAAAAGTGCGACAAAGGAGGCACCAAAGCCAAAGCCAACTATGAGAGAAGGGGCTTCCTTTATAAGTGCATCATTACCTGAAATACCTCCATATATAAGGAAAAGTGAAGCAACTCCTAAAAGGGAGAGAGAAGTAACAGCTAGTCCAGTAACAGCACCACCTTTAAGTGCTATTTGAAGAGCATTATTCAACCCTTTTTTTGCACCAGCAGCAGCTCTTACATTTGAATTAACTGCCATATACATTCCGATATAACCAGATAAAGCAGAACAAAATGCACCTGCTATGAATGCTATACCTGTTCTAAAAGATATCAATATAGCAATCCCAGAGCCTTTAGAAGAATTACCGATATAATTACATAATGTAATTAAGAATAAAGTTAGAATAGATAAAATAAAGATTGTCTTGTACTGCCTTTTGATAAAAGCCATAGCACCTTCTTTAATGTAATTTGATATTTCTTGCATTTTATCAGTTCCGGTGTCTTGAGAAAAGGTATACTTAACTAGATAAACGATTACGAAGAGTGAAACAATTATAACCCCATAAATAAGAATAAAATAGGACATCATTTAGACCATCTCCTTTAGTTTAAAAATATAAGTATTGTATACTTATATTATACATCAATATGTTGAGAAAATTACAAAATATTATATTTATTTCCACAATACAGAATAATTATTTTTGAAAATTGATAAACGGAGATTGTTTTAAAAATTTTAAATAGTCTAGGTTTATTTAAAAGGAGTAGAGTAAAAAATAGTATAATGATAAGAATTAAAATTCGTATCAATAAAAATATATTGTTTATCAATAAAAAGATATTGAAATACATAAAGAAAGTTACTATAATAAGAAAGAGGTGAAAAATTATGAAATTAAAGACAGATTCGTTAAGTAAAATTTTATATGTAATTATTGTATTTGGACTTGTTGCATTAACAGGCGTTATTATTGGACTACCTTGGATAATGCCGATTGTATTTAAAGAGAGTGCTTTCTATTCTATAGTAAACCACAATACAATACTTGCATTACTTTATGTAACAGGTATACCAACTTGGATAATTTTATGGATGACTAAAAGGTTGGCTAAAAATATTATAAAACGTGAACCATTTTCAGAAAGTAGTATTTTTAGTTTAAAAGGAATAAGTATTTGTGCAATTATTGTTTTTGTGTGCTATTTATATGCATGTTTATTTTTAATTGCAACTCTTGGAACTATAGTTATTACAATTGGAGCATTTATGGTTTCACTTATTTCAACTATTATTTATAAGCTTGTTCAAGTAGCAATAGAAATACAAACAGAAAATGAGCTAACTATATAGATATTAAAAAGAAATAGTGTCCTCAAATTAAATGAATAGAATAATAAAGCTTGGGATTAAAATTTATTTACGGAGATTAGAAGAGGTGATATAGATGTCTATAATAGTTAACTTGGATGTTATGTTGGCAAAAAGAAAAATGAGTATGAATGAACTCTCAGAAAAAGTTGGAATTACACTTGCAAATTTATCTATATTAAAAAATAACAAAGGAAAAGCTATTAGATTTTCAACATTAGATGCAATATGTGAGGTATTAGAGTGTCAGCCAGGTGATTTATTTGAATATGTGAAGGAAGACTAAAAAATTTTTATTAAAGCAGATTTCTGTAGTATAAGTTAACAGAACAATCAATATAAGTAGAATGAAGGAGTAATTGGATGAAAGAACAAGATGTGAAATCAATTATTGGAATAGCCATTGGAGCTATTCTATTTATGGAACTTTTAATCTTTGGAGGATGGGGGATTGCTGTACCTATTGCGGTAATTATTTATTATATTTTAATGTTATGGCAAAGTAAAATATTGGGTATTAAGCAAAACATTAAAAATAATATACTTTTAGTACCCATAGGCTTGACAGCTTTGTGTTTTGCATTCTTTGATAATATGTTACTGAAATTTCTCAATGTATTGTTTTTGTATGGGTTAATTATTCTAAATACAAGTCAACAATTTGGAGTTAATCCTTATGAAAATTTATCGTTTAAAGGGTTTTTAGAGATAGTTCCTTTAGGAATATTAAATCCAATAAAGAACATGGGAAAACCTATTAATATAATTAAAGAACGAATAAATAATGGAACTAAGGATTCTAATAGTGTAGTTTTAAAAGTTTTCATAGGATTTTTAATTGGACTACCTATAATATTTATAACTACAATACTTTTAATGAATACTGATGTAGCATTTAATAGCATAATATTATTGATAATAGAAAAATTTAATTTTGATTTAGGATGGATATTAAGAAGAGTAGTCGTCTTTATAATTATATTTTTTCCATTGTATAGCTTTTTTTATGGAATTAGAAATAAAAAGGAGAAGATAGATGAGCAAAAAGAAAAAAATAGAACACAAATATTTGATTTTACTATAGTTATTACAGTCACTAGCTCTCTTTGCATTGTGTATATTATTTATTGCTTATCGCAAATTACTTATTTTATATCAGCATTTAAAGGAATCTTACCAGCAGATTATACTTTTGCAGGATATGCTAGAAAAGGATTTTTTGAATGTATTCCTTTAGGAATTATAAATTTGCTTTTAATTATAATATTAACGTTATTTACTAAAGTTGAAGGGAATAAGAAGAAGGGCAATGCTATTAAAGGGGGCACTTATTACCTTGTAGCATTTACTTTATTTTTAGTGATTTCAGCACTTTCAAAAATGTGGCTTTACATTAGTGCATATGGAATTACGATTATGCGTGTTTATGTATCTTGGTTTTTAATTGTTAGGTGTATAATTTTATTGCTCATTGGGATAAAAACATATTATAGTAAGTTTAAACTTACTAAGAATATATTTATTGGTTTTACAATTATGTTTTTAGGGTTAAATTATGCAAATATTGATTATAAAATAGCAGAATATGATGCAGAACTTTATATAGTAGACCAGGTGGATACACTAAGTGCATTTTATCAATTAAGTGATTCAGCTTTGGGATCTCTTATAAAGATAGAGACTGATGCCATTAAACCAATATTAAAGAAATATGAAACTAGAATATATAGAAAAACAAAGTGGCAAGAGTGGAATCTGCCAAATTATAATGGAAAGAAGATACTTGAGAATAAGGAATGAATCAAAAAAATACCTATAGAAGGACTTTTAATTGTCTATTCTATAGGATATTTTTGTTGTAGTATATTTTTTTAGATACAGATGTGTTTGTGAAATTAATATTTATTGGAGTCTAGAATTTTGGATTTATTTCTTCACTTTGAATTCTTTTTAAATCCTTTAATCTTAAATGAGTTTTTTCCATAATAACATCAAAAGACTCACCATCAATTATCATCTTTTTAGCTATATCATGTACTGAATTATTTTCTTTATTTTCCATAAATTTAGACCTCCTTAATATTTTTAGAGATACTTATTTTGTCCTATATAAAAAAATGTATACCTATTGTAAGTATATCTATGGATTTTACATCAATTTTACATCAATTTTACATGAATAGAACAATAGTTTAACTTCATAAGTCTACTATTATAAATAGTAAAAAAGATAATATATTTCAATTTTATCTAGAGAGTGTGGAAGAATGGCTTTGAATGTATCTATTAGATAACTTTAGGTAATTATTTAGAAAGGATGTGTAGTATAGGACGTGGAACTTTTAAAAGATAATTTATATACGGAAAATTATAAGGATTATGAATTTGAAGAGTTTTATAACATAATTAAGACTACTAATATAAAGTCGCTTTTTCAACCTATTATTTCGCTTACAGATGGTACTGTAATGGGATATGAGGCGTTAAGCAGAGGTCCACAAAATTCCTATATGCAAAATCCAGAGGTGCTTTTAAAGATTGCAAAGAAATGCAATAAGTTATGGGAATTGGAGGAGTTATTTAGATCAAAAGCATTAGAAAACATTTGTAAGAAAAAATTAGATATTAAAATATTTCTAAATATTAATCCACAAATAATTAATAGTTTAAAATTTAAAGATTCCTTTACGAGAGAATATTTAAAAAAATATAATCTAGATTGTGAAAATATAATTTTTGAAATAACAGAAAGAGATGAAGTTACAACCATAAGTAGCTTTATAGAAACTATTGAATATTGCAAGAATCAAAATTATCAGATAGCTATTGATGATGTAGGTTCAGGACATTCAGGGCTTAATAGAATATGTCATGTTAAGCCACACTATATAAAGTTAGATATGGAACTTGTTCGTGATGTAGACAAAGATTCAACTAAACAGGCTATAATTAAGAGCATGTATGAGTTTTCAAAACTAACAGAGGCTAATTTGATTGCAGAAGGAATAGAAACAGAAGCAGAACTTGAGACACTTATAGATATTGGAGTTCAATATGGACAAGGATATTTTATTCAAAGACCTCAAGAAACTATAATTCCAATTAAAGATGAGATTATCCATACAATAAAGACAATGAATATAAAGGAAAATGATCAATATGGATATAATATAGCCAATGTTTATATTAGTAGTATATCAAAGAAGACAGAATCACTAAAGTCAGAAGTATTAGTATCTAATGTTGATTCTAAATTTAAAAAAAATCAAGAGTTATTAGGAATTTGCATAGTAGATGATGGTGAAGTAAAAGGTGTTGTTACAAGAAATTCATTTTACAGCAAATTAGGGTCACAATATGGATATAGTTTATATTCATCTAAAGCTATATCTAATATAATGAATACAAGCTTTTTAAGCGTTGATTATAAGGTTCCAATTGATATGGTTATAAAACTTGCAATGGCAAGAACAAAAGATACCTTATATGATTTTGTGACAGTAACTAAAGACTCTAAATATTATGGAATAGTAACAATAAAAGATTTGATTGAAAAGACAATTGAAATAGAGGTAGATAATGCTAGGCATTCAAATCCATTAACAGGGCTTCCTGGCAATGTAATAATTGAACAAACACTTGAAACGTGTATTTCTTCAAATGAAAAATATTGTGTATTATATTTTGACATTGATAATTTTAAACCTTATAACGACGTATATGGGTTTGAAAATGGAGATAAAATAATAAAATTTTTAGCAAAAGCAATAAATTCTAATATTTCGTCAAGTGATTTTATTGGGCATATCGGTGGTGATGATTTTATTGCAGTAGTTTGCTCCTGGGACGTAGAAAAAGTATGTGAAAGAATAATAAGGGATTTTAAGTTACTTGCATTAGAATGTTATGAGGAAAGAGATTTAAATAATGGATATATAACAGCTCAAAATAGGCACGGTATAGTTGAAAAATTTCCCTTAGTTTCAGTATCTATTGCTGGTATAACCAATAAGAGAAGAGAATTTGCAAGCATTTATGCCTTAGCCAAAGAATCAAGTAAGTTAAAGAAGAAATGTAAACAAAATAGTGGAAGCTGCTATATAATATTGTAGCTGATTTAAAATATAGTAACTAATATCTAAAGCATAAAGAAATAAGTTGCAAATCTAATTTTTTAGCAAAATCAAGTTATTCTAACTTGACCTTGAAATATATTATTTTTGAATATAGATTATGTAAATAAGACTTATTAGAGAAATGATGAATTTAAATTTCACAAATAAAAACCATGAATACAATAAAGAATTTTGTATTCATGGTTCTATTTTTAATATAATTTTTCTATGTGCTTGGCATAACATATTTACTTACAATAAAATAGTATAAATATTTAATTGAAAAATAAACTAAATATTATTCACCAAGATAAGCACTCTTAATACTTTCATCATTAAGAAGAACTTGTGCATCACCAGATTTAACTATATTACCAGTTTCAAGGACATAAGCTCTATGTGCAATAGCAAGTGCCATATTAGCATTTTGTTCAACTAGTAGTATAGTTGTGCCTGACTTATTGATTTCAACGATTGTATCAAAGATATCTTTAACAACAAGAGGTGCAAGTCCCATTGAAGGTTCATCTAGTATAAGCATTTCTGGTCTGTTCATTAATGCTCTTCCTATTGCAAGCATTTGCTGTTCACCACCAGAAAGTGTACCTGCATGCTGTTTTATTCTTTCTTTTAATCTTGGAAATTTAGAAAATACCATTTCCATATCTTCCTTAATTCCAGCTTTATCTTTTCTTAAATAAGCACCTAATTCTAGATTTTCTAAAACTGATAATTGAGGAAAAACTCTTCTTCCTTCTGGAACATGTGAAAGACCTAGGGAAACTATTTTATTAGCAGGAATTTTATTTAATTCTGAATTCTTGAAAGTAACTGTACCTGATTTTAATGGTTGTAATCCTGATATAGCTCTAAGTGTTGAAGTTTTACCAGCTCCATTAGCACCTATTAAAGTTACTATTTCACCTTGATTTACTTCAAGGGAAATATCTTTTAATGCATGAATTACGCCATAATATAGATTAATGTTATCTACTTTTAGCATTTTTTAAGCCCCCTCTCCAAGATAAGCTTCGATTACCTTAGGGTTATTTTTAATTTCTTCTGGAGTACCTTCAGCAATTTTCTTTCCATAGTCAAGAACAGCTATTTTATCGCAAATTCCCATAACTAGCTTCATATCATGCTCTATTAAAAGAATTGATATATGAAATTTATCTTTAATCCAATTTATAAGCTCCATAAGCTCTACTGTTTCCTGAGGATTCATACCAGCAGCAGGCTCATCTAATAATAATAAAGATGGTTCCGCTGCAAGAGCTCTTACGATTTCGAGCTTTCTTTGTTCTCCATAAGGAAGATTACTAGCTAATTCATCTTTTTTTGTATCAAGAGAAAAGACTTTTAAGAGTTCAACACTTTTCTCTATAATCTCAGCTTCTGTTTTTGTAAACTTAGGAGTTCTAAATATAGAATCAAAAAGAGAATAATTTATTCTATAGTTAAAACTAACTTTAACATTATCGAGAACAGTAAGGTTAGAAAATAGACGAATATTTTGGAAAGTTCTAGCTATCTTCTTTTTTGTAATATTATAAGGCTTAAGTCCTTGAATTTTCTCACCAAGATAAGATATAGTACCTTCAGTTGGAGTATAAACACCAGTTAGCATGTTAAATACTGTAGTTTTACCAGCCCCATTAGGTCCTATAAGTCCAACAATTTCTTTTTCGTTTATTGTAAGATTAAAATCTGAAACTGCTTTTAATCCACCAAAGACAATTGATAAGTTTTGAACATCTAACATTAAATTAAGCCTCCTTTCTGTCCTTTGATTTTTTATTAGGGAATATATTTTTTATTATATTAAGAGATACTTCCTTATCTCCAAATAATCCTTCAGGTCTAAATATCATAAGTAATATTAATGCCAATGGATATATAATCATTCTAAAATCGCCCATGCTTCTTAAAAGTTCTGGTAAGAAAGTTAATACTGTAGCAGCAATAACTGAACCAGATAATGATCCCATACCACCAAATACAACAAAAGTTAAATAATCTATTGATTTGTTAAAATCGAAAGAATCAGGTTTTATATATCCAGCATAGTGAGCATAAAGTCCGCCAGCAAGTCCAGCGAAAAATGCAGCTATAATAAATGCCATCATTTTATATTTAAATGCATTGATGCCCATAGATTCAGCAGCTATTTCATTTTCACGAACAGAAAGCATTGCTCTACCCTGAGATGAATTAATAATATTTTTTATTACAATAATGCTAAGTACCATGAATATAAAAGCAACTGTAAAGGTAGTTTTTATTGGTATTCCTGTAAATCCACGAGCACCTCCAACCACATTGATATTCATAATGATTATTCTAATGATTTCGCCAAAAGCTAAGGTAGTTATTGCAAAATAGTCTCCTGTAAGCTTTAATGTAGGATATCCTATTAAAGCCGCAAATATACAAGCAATCATTGCACCAATAAATATTGAAGCAACAAATGGCATACCCGCTTTTTGACTCATTAATGCTGAGATATAAGCTCCTATAGACATAAATCCAGCATGACCTAAACACAATTGACCTGTAAATCCAACTATTAAGTTTAATGATACAGCCAATATAATATTAATTAAGGAAAAAGTAATAATTCCTTTATAATATGAGTTAATAACATTTGCACTAATTAAGCCAAATAGAACTGCGTATGTAATCAGAACTCCTAAGATGATAGTAATGGTCTTCTTATTAAAAAAATTCTTCATAATTAACACCTACACTTTCACACTGATCTTTTTACCTAATAGACCAGCAGGCTTAATTAAAAGTATTACAATTAAAATTGCAAAAACAATTGCATCTGAAAAGTTTGTTGATATATAAGCTTTAGAAAAAGTTTCAAGTAATCCAATAGCAATTCCACCAACAAGAGCTCCAGGTATACTTCCAATTCCACCAAGTACTGCGGCAACAAATGCTTTAAGTCCAGGCATAGCTCCCATATAAGGAGTAATGCTAGGGTAAGATATTGCAACTAAAACTCCAGCTATACCAGCTAAAGCAGAGCCTATAGCAAATGTAAGAGAGATAGTGTTATTAACATTTATACCCATGAGAGAAGCGGCTTCCATATCTTGAGAAGATGCTCTCATAGCCTTTCCCACTTTTGTTTTGTAAACAATAAATTGAAGCAAAATAACAAGAAGTGCAGAAACTCCAAACATTAATATTGTTTTAACTTCAATTTGAATAGATCCTATATTAATACTCCCAGCATTAATTAAATCAGGAAATGGCTTTGGATTAGATCCAACTAATAATCTCATAGCGTTTTGCAAGAATAAAGAAACTCCAATTGCTGTAATAAGTAAAGCAATTCTTGGAGAATTTCGTAAAGGTTTATAAGCAACCTTTTCTATAATTATTCCTGATAAGGCTGAAACTGCCATTGCAACCAATAATGTCGGTATTAATGGTAATTTTAGTGTTGAAGCAGAATAGAAGCCTGCGAAGGCTCCTATCATATATATTTCACCATGAGCAAAATTTATTAATTGTATTATTCCATATACCATTGTATATCCTAATGCTAAGAGGGCATATACACTGCCTAAAGCTAAACCGTTAATAAGTTGTTGTAAAAATTCCATAGTATATCCTCCTCCATGTTAAAATATTAAGAGTTAACTTTATCAGCTAAAGCTTTTTTATTTCCATCAACTTTTATAATAGCAGCACTTTTTATAGCACTTCTATCACTACCAAATTTGATGTTACCAGTAACGCTGTTCATTTCCATTCCGGCTAAAGCATCTTTAATAGCAGCACCATCTGTTTTGCCAGCTTTTTCGATTGCTTTAACTAAAATTTTAGAAGTATCATATGAAAGAGCAGCAAAAGCATCTGGTTCTTTATTGTATTCTTTCTTGTAAGAATCAACAAATGTTTTTACAGCGGCATCTTGGTCACCAGAGTAATAGTGATTGATGTATAGTGCTCCATTTACAGAATCGCCACCAATCTTTGTTAATTCTTCTGATTCCCAACCATCTCCGCCAAGAAACTGTGATGTTATTCCCATGTCTCTAGCTTGCTTAGCAATAAGACCAACAACATTGTAGTAATCAGGTAACACTATCACATCTGGATTTAAAGTCTTAATTTTAGTTAATTGAGCTTTAAAATCAGTATCTTTATCATTGTAAGTAAGGAATTCACCAACTGTTCCACCAGCACCTTCAAATTTTACTTTAAAGCTATCAGCTATTCCTTTTGAGTAATCTGAACCAGAATTGTATAATACAGCAGCTGTTTTATACTTCAATGTTTCACTAGCATATTTACCAAGAACGTCACCTTGGAAAGAATCAACAAAACAACCTCTGAACATATAATCACCACCAACTTTTGTTATTGTTGGTTCTGTAGCAGTTGGAGTAATCATTGGTATTTGTTTTGATGTTGCATTTGGAGCAACTGCAAGTGTTGCACCTGATGTAACAGGTCCTAATATTGCAGATACCTTTTCAGAATCAACTAATTTATTAAAAGCTTGCATTGATGAATTTGGATCAGCTTGATCATCTTCAAAAATAAATTCAATTTTTTTACCGTTAATGCCCCCTGCGCTGTTAACTTCTTTTTCTAATAATTGAGCCCCTTCTTTTACGGAAATACCATAAGTAGATGCTGCACCAGATAATGGTCCTATAGCTCCTATTTTAATTGTATCCCCTGTGGAACTGCTTGCCCCTGATCCAGAATTTCCACTGCAACCAGCAAGTAATGTAATAGCCATTACAGAAGCTAAAACTCCTGAAAGTAAAGTCTTTTTCATAATTATCCTCCTCTTTTAAAACAAATCAAAATGTTAATATGATAATTTGATTAAGAAAATAAGAATATATTAATAAATTATCATATTATGAATGCTTATATTATTGATATAATATCATATCGAATAAGGAACTACAAGAATGATATTTAATATTTTATATTAAATATAATAAAAAAGTGTCTGAAAACAGTATCACCATGTTAAATAACTTACATAATAAAGTTCTAGTTGAAAAATATGTAGTAAATACTAAATTAGGAGGGAAATAAAAATATTTATATTATGAAACTTCATTTATGTTTTTAGTTTTCATCATATGTAAGATGATTAGTAATAATATATAATCTACTATAAGGATACTTAAATTGATATATTAGCTGAATTTTACCTTATATAAATGTGTTATAATACTATAATTGTTTATATTCAAGGAAACAAAATATAATAGTATTAAAAAATTGGCAACTGCAATAATATGAATTATCATGTTAGATATAAAATATTTTTATATTGTAAATTACAAAAAGGACAAAGAATTAATATAATAATAAAATTAAATATATTAGAAAGTGAAGAGGTTGAAATAAATTGAATAAAAATTTAAATATAAAAAATGTAAATATTAATAGAAAGTACTTTTACTCTATTAATTATCCCACATTTGAAGAAGAATTATGTAAGATGGAAATGAGCTGTCTTTTCAACGAAATTCCTGCTGAAAAATATATATTTTCAGATTATTCTATTAATCCATCAAGAAGTCCATTTATAAAAGATAAAATTTCAATAATATATGAAGAGGATTCACTGGAGAAAATATTACAAAGGATTGCACAGGATCGATTATCATATGATGACTTTAAGGTTTGCTATATAAAAGTTGAAAATGCGAATATAACTTATGAAGAAAGACTTACAAGTATTAGTAAGATAGGTTTTGTTATAATAGGAGAACCTAGAATGCATAACCCAAAAGTTATGATTGGAGTAGCTAAGGTAAATGGCATATGGATATTAGGGGAATATGAAAGAAATGATTATCAATGGCATATTCATGATAAGAAACCTTATTCATATTCAAATTCATTGAGTTTAAGAGTTGCTAGAGCACTAGTTAATATAGCAGTTGAAAATGATTTAGATTGTAGATTAATAGATCCATGTTGTGGAGTTGGAACAGTTGTTATT
Organism: Clostridium puniceum; assembly: GCF_002006345.1. Classification (GTDB taxonomy): domain Bacteria; phylum Bacillota; class Clostridia; order Clostridiales; family Clostridiaceae; genus Clostridium; species Clostridium puniceum. The sequence goes on along the minus strand of NZ_LZZM01000245.1, from coordinate 2,778 downwards.
GAGGCTCTTTCGATGGGAGTTAATGTAAGAGGATACGAAATTAATAGACATATAGCAGAAAATGCCCAAAAAAATGTGGAGTTTTTTGGATATAAAAATGTAATAGTAAGCGGTGATATGCATACTATAGAAGAAAACTATGATGCGGCTATAATAGATTTACCATATGGTTTATTTACTGCAACAACTCTTGAAGAACAAATAGCTCTTATGAAAACAGCTCGTAGAATTACAAAGAAATTAGTTATAGTTACTTTTGAAGACATGGATAAGCATATTATTAATTCAGGGTTTAAAATCACTCAAAAATCCTATGTTTGTAAAGGCAAATTTAAGAGATATATAAATATTTGTGAATAGAAAAATTAAATAAGAGCAACAGGATATGTATGGATACATTTGCAATGTATCCATACATATTTTATTATATAAACAGTTTGAAAAGGGGGATTATAAATGGAAAGAAAATCAGTAAACAAAAATCTTGCTCAAATGTTGAAGGGCGGAGTAATCATGGATGTAACTAATAAGGAGGAAGCAATTATTGCAGAAAAAGCTGGAGCATGTGCAGTAATGGCACTTGAAAGAGTTCCTTCTGATATAAGAAAAGAAGGTGGAGTAGCTAGGATGTCAGATCCTAAAATGATAAAAGAAATTCAAGCAGCTATTTCAATACCAGTTATGGCAAAGGTTAGAATAGGACATTTTGTAGAGGCGCAAATTTTAGAAGCACTAAATGTTGACTTTATAGATGAAAGTGAAGTACTTACGCCAGCAGATGATAAATATCATATAAATAAAGAAGATTTTAAGATTCCATTTGTTTGTGGAGCAACTAATATTGGGGAAGCATTAAGAAGAATTGGTGAAGGTGCATCAATGATAAGGACTAAGGGGGAAGCAGGAACTGGAGATGTAGTTAATGCTGTTACCCACATGAGAACAATGAATGATCAAATTAAAGAGATACAAAAAGCATCAAAAGAGGAACTTATGACTATAGCTAAAAATTATGGTGCACCATATGATTTGGTTAAATATGTATGGGAAAATGGCAAGCTTCCAGTAGTCAATTTTGCAGCAGGTGGAATTGCAACTCCAGCAGATGCAGCACTTATGATGCAATTAGGAAGTGAAGGAGTATTTGTAGGATCAGGTATCTTTAAATCGGATAACCCAGAAAAAAGAGCTAGAGCAATAGTTCTTGCAACAACATACTATAATGATCCTAAAAAATTAGCAGAGGTTTCAGAAAATTTAGGTGGCGCTATGAGTGGCATAAATTCAACAGAAGCAGCTACAAAGTATGCTGAAAGAGGATGGTAAAATGAAAGTCGGAGTTTTATCATTCCAAGGTGGTGTAATTGAACACTTAAATCACATAAAGTTATTAGGGCATATTGGTATTGAAGTAAAAAAAGAAGAAGACTTAAATGATATTGAAGCCATAATACTTCCAGGAGGAGAAAGTACTACTATTGGTAAGCTTCTTAAGGTGACCGGATTAATAACACCATTAAAGAAAAAAATAAAAAGTGGATTGCCTACTTGGGGAACATGTGCAGGAATGATATTATTAGCAAATGAAATAGAGGCACAAGAAGAAAAATATCTTGAGGCCATGGATATTAAAGTAGAAAGAAATGGATTTGGAACTCAAATAGATAGTTTTAAAATTCGTAAGGGAATTAAAGAAGTGTCAGATAAAAATGTTGAACTTGTTTTTATTAGAGCACCATATATTACAGAAGTTAAAGAAACTGTAGAAATTTTATGTGAGGTAGATAATAAGATTGTAGCAGCTAAACAAAAAAATATTATAGTTACAGCTTTTCATCCGGAATTAACAGACGATTTAAGTTTTCTAAGCTATTTCTTAAAAAGCACTCCAGGAGAAATTTAAATAATTAAGATTTATATATTATGATTTAGCTAAGCATTCGAATTTTAATATAATGAGTGAATGCTAGTGTAAGGATTGTAATTATAAAATTAATTACAATATATATATGAAAAGAGTTGGAGGTTATAATTTGATATGATACGAAAATTTGTATCCTAATTTTATAGTAAGCAACTCTTTTTAAAAGAATTATTTGCAGATATTTAATTTTGCTATTGCTAACATTTACATGAGAAAAATAACTTAAATACAAATAGCTTTATAGTTTCATTTTGCTATACAGTTAAAATTAACTATAATTATATATAGTAAAAATTATAGTTTTATGTAGTATAAATTAATAATGTTGAACAATATTAATTATAAAAATGTAGAATCAATTAAGGTGAAATAGTTGATTTGTACGGTTTGCAACCCAATAACTATACCTGGTGTATCAATAATAGAAAAAAGTAGAAATATAAAGAATACTAGCGCATTATAAATTTAAAATCGACAAAAGGTGAATTTTCTAATGATCAGCATAAGTTTATATGTTAAGATAAAACACGTCGCTAAGACATGTAAACAACTTAAGAGAATCTGAGAAAAACCTTTTGAAAAAAGAGTTTGAAAGATTAAAAAAAGTTGTTGACAATATCAAAATCAAGTGATAAACTAAGTAAGTCGCTTGAGGGTGACAGCAAAAAACAAAAAGTTACAACGAAAGTTGTGAAAGTAAATGGTCTTTGAAAATTGAACAGAATATATAAGTACATTTAAGTAAACCAGCAATTTTTATTTGAGTAAGCTAAGATTAAACTTTTAATTGAGAGTTTGATCCTGGCTCAGGACGAACGCTGGCGGCGTGCTTAACACATGCAAGTCGAGCGATG
>NZ_LZZM01000244.1 GCF_002006345.1 Clostridium puniceum | reverse complement strand
AGTTTTGAATTCCTATAAATTTTCTTGAACCTGGCAATATATCTTGAAAACTCATTATTATTGTATTTATCATTGGAGAAATGAAAAAAAACAAAAATACAAGAATAAATGGCAATATGAATACATATGGTGCTGCTTTTTTATTGTATATAAATTTATTAATCATTGCTTAACTTCCTCCCATTACACCTTTAAATAGCATAGAGAAGCTATTTTTCTAGCTTTGCATTTTCTAAAACAGCTTCTCTGTATAAATTTATTAAATTATTTTAATTCATTTTCTACTTGTGCTTGTGCTTCATCTAATGCTTGTTTTACATCTTTTCCATCTTCAAATATACTATTAAGTGTAACCGTACACAAAATATTGTTTATAGCTGGAGACGCCTCAGTTGATTTAATTAATTTTATTTCATTTTTAATTTCATTTAATACATCAAAAGGATTGTTCTTGAAATATTTCACGAATTTATTGTTTGTATCATGAGTTACATCCTTTTTAGTCCATATATCAGTATTACATGGGTCAAACCCTAAGTTTTGCCATATTTTTATATTTCCTTCTTCTGAAAGTTTTGCATATGCTAAGAATTCCTTAGCAAGTTGTGCATTTTTAGCAGTCTTAGTAACAACTGTACCAGTACCGCCGCCACCTACAGAACGTGGCATACCTTTTTCTAATACTGGAACTGGAGCAAGAGCTATTTTACCTGCTAATTCTGGCATATAACTTACATATCTAGACATTTGCCAGAATGGCATAATTGCAACTGCATAATCACCTTTATTAAATGCAGCGTAAGCTTCGTCTTTATCAGGTTGTCCACCCGGAACAGTTCCTATAGCTTTAACCTCTTTTAACTCTTTTAATTTAGAAAGTCCTTTAACCATTGCCTCACTATTTAATTGTGGCTTACCACTTGCATCAGTAAAATCCGCACCTTGTTGTGCTAATAAAGCGTTAAGCTCCCAAGTAGCACCAGTATCAGCTGTACCTAAATATTTACCAGTTGCTTCATTATATTTTTGACCAGCTGCTTTAAAGTCATCCCATGTTACAATAGTCTTATAATCAATTCCTGCTTTTTCTAAAAGTTCTGTATTATAAAAGGCTATTGTAGCACCAACGTGGTAGTCAAAACCATATACATGGTTATCTTTACTATAAAGATCAAGACGTGATTTAACTATCTTATCCTTATATGGTCCAATTACATCATCAAATGTTTGTAGTTGAGGCTCTCCTTTTAAGAAATTAGGGAATTTTCCTACTTCTATATCACATATGTCAGGAGCACCTTGTCCTGATAATAATGCTGATTGTAATTTATTATGCATATCATCATAAGGAAGTACAGTAAACTTAATTTTTAATTGTTTATCTGGATTCTTGTCATTCCATGATTTTAGCATTTCTTCATAGAATTTTGCATGTAATTCAACAAATGTCCACATTTCCATTTCGTCTCCACTGCTGGTTTTTGTACTAGTTTCAGCAGTCTTACCAGAAGAATTACCTACACCGCTTCCACCACATCCAATTAGCATTGTAGCTGCAAGAGATGTTGTAACTGCAATTGCTCCAAGTTTTTTTAATATTTTTACACTTTTCATAATTATTCCCCTCCCATTATTTTCGTGAAGCTAATATATTAGTGAACATTATCCTTTTTATAAATGAAAATATCCTATATAAAGAATAATGACCAAAACAAATATAAATTAAATTTATACTTTTATCTTATTAATATCATTTCCTTACCATATTAAGAATTTTTAAAACAATTATATTAAAGTTTTCAACCATACTGCCATTTCGCCATGTTTACGATTCCCCCAATAGCAATACGGTACTGCCTTAAGTATAGTATCTTCGTAAATAGGTTTTTGAGTTCCATATAAGTTATCATCATTCCAATTCTTGTTTGAAATTCTTTTTCCTTGTAAAGTAACTACTGTTGTTCCTCCAAATAATTCTTCATTGTATTTTTCTACTGGAGAAACCAATGTATCAACAAATATTGCTGAAAGATTGTCCTTATTATCAGCTTCTTCTAAACAATATACTAATGGTCCTTTTGTAATTGCTACTTTTCCTGAATCTGCTCTTACAAGTGGATTTGCATATATAAATTTAGCAGTTGAATCAAATTTTATTTCTATTTTGTCGTTCTTAAATTTCCCTTTTATAATTGCATATCCCTTATCTATTTCAAATTTATAAGTTTGATCATTTAGAAAAACAGTATAATTTTCAGCATAAAATGGAATACGTAATGCTAGTATTATTTCTTTTTCCAATTCAGAAGTTAAATGAATATTTATGTTGTTATCATTTGGAAAATTAGTTTCCATCACTAAATTTACTTGTTTATCTTCAAACTCTACAATGGTTTCATTTGATATGAATAAATTAACATACAAACTATTATTATCAGCTAAATATATATATTGTCCTAAAGAAGCAAGAGTTCGTGCTATATTAGGAGGACAACATGCAACTCCAAACCATTTTTGACGGACTGGTTTTACATGTTCCTTTGAAGTTCTTTCAATACAAGATTCTGGCCAAACTTCTAATGGATTAACATAGAAAAATCCTTTTCCATCCATGGCAATTCCAGCCAAAACTGTATTATATAATGCTCTTTCTACAATATCCATGTAGCTAGCTTCTTTTGTTATTTTGGTCATTCTTAATCCAAAAAGTGCTAATCCAATTGATGCACACGTTTCAGAATAATTGATATCATTTGGCAAGTCATAATCTGTTGTAAATCTCTCTAATAATCCTGAAGACCCTATTCCACCTGTAATATACATACGCTTATTTACTATGTTATTCCAAAGTGTTTTACAAGCTTTAAGTAATTCCTTATCTTCATATTCATAAGATATATCTGCCATAGCGCAATACATATAAACAGCTCTAACAGCATGTCCTTCTGCAGTAGTTTGTTCTCTTACTGGCAAATGAGATTGTGAATATAATGGAGTATAATTTTTAAACTCCGGAAAAATCCGTTTGAATTTTTCTGTTTTTTCTTCTTCTAAAAAATAATTTGGTAATTTCCCTCTTTCATCTAAAAAATATTTTGCACTATCCAAATATTTTTTATTTTTTGTTACTTCATATAATTTTACTAATGCTAATTCAATTTCTTGGTGTCCTGGATATCCATGTATTTGATTCTCCTTTTCTCCAAAGGTATCACAAATTAAATCTGCAAATCGAATCATAATATTTAAAAATTTATCTTTTGCAGTTGCATCATAATAAGCAACTGCTGCTTCTATTAAATGTCCCGCTGTATATAATTCATGTCCTTCAGTTAAATTAGTCCATCTTAAATTTGGTTCTTTAATAGTAAAGTATGTATTTATATATCCATTTTTATCTTGAGCTCTTCCAATAAGATCAATTACGCTATCTGCTAAATTTTCTAATGCTTTATCCCTAGTTGTTGCTAATGTAAATGCAACTGCTTCAAGCCATTTCGCTACATCTGTATCTTGAAAAACTGCTCCACCAAACTCTCCTTCTTTTTCTCCTGCTGCGATTTTAAAATTATTTAAGCAATGACTGGGTTCAGCTCCTTCAATATTATCATTCAAACTATCCCACTGATATGGAATAATTACATCCTTAACAAGTTTTGTGTATTTAGTCCAAAAATTATCACCAATTTTTATATTTTTTAATGGTAATGAAGATAGTTTACTGCTACTTTTTAAATTCATTTCTATTTGCCTCCTTTTGTCCTAACACGTTTTGTAAAACGTTTTATTAAATTATTAAAATAATTAGTGATTTATTAAATATTAAACCATTCCTCCTAAAATATACATATACCTCACATTTTACTTAGACAACTAAATCTAGTTATATAATGGCATTAAAGCTTGTATGAAAATTAAAATTTGAGTTATTTTATAAGGGGCTAATTTTACTAAAAATCACTATTTGTTCTTATAAAATTTATTGTAAACAATTTCTATAATTTATTTATACTATAAAATTTCATTAAAATAAATAGTTATTTTGTTTTATATATTGAGATTATATTTATATTACTTTCATTTTCTTCTTAACTCTTCATATTTCTCAACTTTAAACTTTTATAAAACGTTTTTGTAAATCTATTTTATATATAGTTCTTAAATCTCTCTAAAATTCTATATTTTATAACCGTTTCTAATTTATTTAAGCACTTAAAATTAAACTAATTTCTTGTATTATTCATTTATTCTCATAACTATATAATTGCTATTTTTACTAAGTTCTTAAAATCAAGTGATTAATTAAACAATAAAATTAACTTAGTTTTCAGTATTAATTTAATACCAAAACATTATCAGATAAGTAAAATAAAATTTTCCTACCCATAATCATATAATCGTATTTTAATTCAAAAAAAGGTATAGTTATTACTCTCTATACCTTATCAATTATATTTTTATAAATTGATTTTCTTTCTATAAACTTACAGTCTATTTTATAAATTTCAGGATTAACCTCTTTATGTGGCTGAGTTATCATATCAATCAACAGTTTTGCAGATTGCCTGCCAATTTCAAACAACGGCAACTCGATGGTTGAAAGAGAAGGATTATATGCTTTACTAACTTCTCGATTATCAAAACCAACAATTGCTATATCTGTTCCAATTTTATGTTCTTTCTCATAAAAAAAGTCATAAACTCCCCCGGCCATTAAATCATTCATAGCAAAAATAGCTGTTACATTTTGTTCAAAAAATATTTCACTTGCTTCATATCCAGATTTTCTCGACCAATCTCCTTGTTGTATGAACTGAGGATTAAATAAAATCTTATTATCATACAACGCACGTTGATATCCAATTAGTCTTTGCTGTGCGTGTATACTTTGTTGCGCTCCATATATCACCCCAATATTCTGATGTCCTGCTTCAATAAGTTTACATGTTGCTTCATAAGCTCCTTGTTCATCATTAAATATTACTGATGAAAATTCTTTATCATTATCAAAACCATATGCTATTACAATTGGAATTGAAAAATTGCTTGGAATACATTCTAAATTTCTGCTGTGACATCCCACATATATTATACCTTCTACTTGCTTCGATTCCATCATTTTAAATTCATCTACTACTCTACCATAGTATTTATCGGAATGATAAAATTTCTCATCATATTTTTTATATAATCTTAGATTTCCAAGGACAAATTCATAATTATGTTCATCGCAATATTCATTAATACCATCAACAATATCCGGAGTATTAAATACTGTTAAATCTTCCGTTATTATGCCTATTGTTCTATTATTCTTTTGTTTTAAATTTTTTGCAATAACATTAGGTCTATAATCCAATTTCTTTATGGTTTCTAAAACTCTTTTTCGAGTCTCTTCTCCAGCTCCAGGCTTACCATTTATAATATTTGATACCGTAGCAATTGACACACCGCTCTCTTTTGCAATTTCTTTTATATTTGCCATTAATATCACCAGCTTAAACGTTTTTTATTTAATTTTAACAAATAAATTTGTCTTATACAACCAAAGTTCCCCTTTATTCTAAAAATTTTCGATTGTTAATGCTATCAACATTTCCAACTCCAAAAATTTTATACTTTCTATACATAAAAAGTATCCTATAAGATGATACAGACTTTTTTCCATATCTATCTTATTAGGATACAGTTCACTTCATTAATTATTTTCTATTTTCTGATTGTTTAAATTGGATTGATTACAAATTAATTAGCGTATCCATGCTCCATTAGTACCTAAATAATATCCATCAACATATTCATTTTGTGCCATAGCACCATTACTCTTTAAATAATACCAATTACTATCTGTATCTTCAATCCATCCTGTAGACATCGCTCCAGAATCTTTTAAATAATACCAGGTTCCACTAGTGTCTTTAATCCATTTAGTATTCATCTTACCTTCATTTGATAGATTATACCATGTACCATTATCATTATACCAACCATTAACCAACTGACCGTCAGCTTTAACAAAATACCATACATCACTAACTTTATTCCAGCCTGTTTGTACAATAATACCTAATACATTACTATCTGATACAATATAAGGAGTTGTATTTTTTGCTTCAAATAAAATATTATCAGCAACTATTTGCGAATCTACCAGCATATATGCTTTTAATTCTTCTAAATATACATAAACTTTTGTGTTTTCACTTGCTTTTACTGAGATCATATCTGAAACATTTGTCGTTATAATGTTAGCTTTCGTACCATTAATATATACAACTGTAGATATGGCACTTTCTCCATTTTGAGTTTTTAACATTTCAATAGCTTTAACTTCTACATTCATAGACTTAATTGCATTATCTGCTAAATTTTTCGCAATAATATTTAAGTTTGAATTTATAGTAGTTGGAGTTTCTACATTTAAAGAACTATTACTTGTTGCACTTGAACTATGTTTTGAACCTGAGTTACTTTTACGTTTTCTTTCATCTATTGCTAATTTTAAAACTGCTTTTGCATCATCTACTTCTGTTTGTGTTGCATCTGCATTTTCAAGTACATTAAATGCTTTCTTTAATGCACTCACAAAATTATTCCAGCTTTTTGATGTATAGCTCCCTTTAATATCATTTTTATGTGAATCATATAGTTCTTGTAATTCAACTTTAACAGCTGATCCTGTTGTTACGTCTGGTTTATTATCTTTTATCTCCTCTAATCCATTTACTGCATCTTCTAAATTCTTTTCAGCATCATTAACCTCTTTAGTTGTTGAACTGAAATTGTCTAGTACTGTCTTTGCATTATTTAATTCAATCGTAAATTTGCTCCAGCTTTGTTCTGTATACTTTCCTTGAATATCAAATTTATGTTTATTATACAATTCTTGTAATTTACTTTTATTTGCTATTTCTACTGTTTTCTCCCCAGTAACTTTCCACTCAACAAGACCAACACCATTACTATCCGTTACTGATTTTATCATTGTTACTCTAAATGCTTTTGTCGTAACCTTATCAAAAGTTGTAACATTATATTTATCTAGTTCTACACCTAAACCTTTTGGATTAGATACTGGAGTCCAGTTACCTTTATCATCTTGATATTCATATTTACAAGAAGCTGGTGCTAAAATTCCACCACCATCACTCCAGTAATAAATTTCTGTGCTTGAAATATCTTTATTTCTCGTCCACTTATAAGTTACCATTTCATATTCAGATTCATTTCCCCAGGTTCCATAATGTGCAATACCATCTGCTCTAGAATCTGTAGCTTCTATCCCATCATTAACAGCCTCTAATTTTTCCCAGGAAGAAACAAAACTTGTTGTTACATTTGCTAAATAAGCAATATTATTATCTTTTGGTACTAAATTATTTATTACATTATTAATTTTTTCAGCTGCTAAATCTACTTCTTCTTGTGATGCTACTGAATCATCCACAACTTGACTCGCCTCTTTTACAGCTAGTATTAAATCTTCATATCCACTTTCAACAAAGGTTTCCTTGATTGCATTTGCATTACTAATTGCTGCATTTAAAGATTTTTTACTTACAATTTCTTGATTAGAATAACCATATACTTGCCATTCTATTACACCACATCCAACTGCTGATGGTTTCATATTCATACGAATTGCTGTTGCAACAACTGGACTAAACGTTGTATTATTATACTTATCTTTTTCTAAGCCTAATCCAACTACACTTTCAAGTTTTTTCCAATCACCTTTTTCATCTTTGTAATCATAAGATGCACTAGCTGGCATAAAATTTCCGCCTGGATCTTTAAAGTAATAAGCATCAGTTTCTGTAATAACAACTGGTTCGTCCCAATCATATTCTATCCATGCAGGCCCACCTTGGTCTCCTCTCCAGTTATGCCACACACCATGACTTGTATCAGCAGAATTTTCAGGTTCATAGCCATCATTTAATCCTTTTACACCACCTAAATCATCTACAGTATTAATAATTCCACTTGGAGTAGCAATACTTGCAACATTTTGTGCTTCACCTTTCACAACATGAATAGTTAATTTAACTTTTTCTGTAACACCTTCCACACTACCTTCTACAACAAAAGTACCAACTTTTTCATAACTTTTTGAATCAATTGAATCCCATGATACATTTGACATTTTATAGATACCATTTGAATAAAGTACCTTAACTTGTTTTGGCAAAATTGGTGCTTCTCCTACCTTCGCAACAATATTTGATGCTTCTGCCGAAATTGGATTACTACCTTCTGTACTTCCGTAAGCAGTACCTATTTCTTCACTTGTCATTGCTTTAGATTTTACTGTAAAGTTATCAATCAAGCCGTTAAAAAATGCTCCGGCTTTATTATCTCCACGTCCAATAAAGTTTCTTTGTATATCATCTAAATCAGATAATTTAATACAATTGTCAACTTTTCCTACTTTTACGCCATCTAAATAGAAAATAGCAGTATTCCTATTTGTTTCTGAATCATTACCTATGGTTATTGATATATTTTTCCAATAGCCTACTCCTACATTTATATTTGAAGATATCTCTTTAGTCTCTTTAGTTACGGCATCTGTGATCCCCATAGCTAATTCATTACCGTTAATTACAGAAGCATAAATAGATTTTCCTTCTGCATCTCTAAATTCAAATATTCTAGCATCGCTGCCTTGTGATGCTGATAAATTAATATCAGCTGAAATAGTAGTTTCATCTATGTGCTTTGTTATGTCGGCTGGCACTCTTATATATCCGCAATAAGAGCCGCTTAATGATAATGATTGTCCTACTTTTCCTGCTACAAATACCGGATTACTAATTCTTTCTGCTGTATAGCCTTTACCTTCACTATCTGCACTTAGTAACTTTCTATACTCTTCTCTATTTGTCTTATCTAAATTTACATTGTCAAAAGTATATAATGCTAAAGTTTCTGGAAGTGCCACATCATCCACAACTGTAATCTTAATCGTATCAGAATTATCTAATTCTCCATCTGATACCGTAAGTTTGAATGTATAATCTCCAACTTTATTAAACTTAATATCAGAAATTAATTTATCAGTATTTTTAATTTCAGGCACAGCACCATCTGGAACACTCTCTATTGTCCATTTGCTAGTTAGTTTCATATTGGGTTGTCCATCATCAACTACAGAACCTTCTAAACGGATTTCTTTAGACAATTCAATCGTTTTATCTTCTCCTGCATCTACAACTGGTGCTGCATTAGGTAACGCTGCTCCAGATTTAATCACAACCTCCGCACCATTACCTGATGGCATTGGAATAGTTGTTGTTACAGCAGTACCATCAGTTTTAAAGCTCCCTACCACACTGCCATTTACAGAAACTTGATACGAACCTGCTTTTAATCCAGTTAATTCAATTTCTGAATTGTGTTCTGTTCCTTCCAAATTCTTCATTGTTAATTTTATCGAATCACTATTTTTGCCAACTACAGCATTAGAATATTGATCACGATCTAAATTAATATATAATTTTTCATTAATAAAATTTAATCTTGTATAAAGACCATCTAATGGCGTTACATTATAAGCTCCTCTATCATCTGTTACATCACATCCATATCCGAATAATCCAAAAACAGGATCTGTTGCAACGTCAGAAGATATAATATGCAACGCACCAAATAACCCAGTATCTGCTTCTCCTGACATTTGACGCCAGCCATTATGGATGTTTCCACCTCCATTTCCTTGTCCACCATTGTTTCCCAATTCTGCTTGATAAGTCCATCCTACTGTACCTATATTAGATGAATCTGCATCAATTTGACCCGAGTTAATAGCAGTTAAATTAGCTAACTTAGCTGCGTAATTGGTACGAGAAGCTAACGCTCTATCTGCAGCATCCATACCATTATCTTGCAATCTTAACCAATCATCCATAGTATAACCTATAAGTGAAGCAGAATATTGAAAATTCCACCAATTTTCACCGCAAATAGTAGTTGGATTAGCATAATGATACCAAATTGGCTGCAAACCACGAGCAGCTCTTGTCTTCAAATTAATCTTATCCATCATATCTTTGTTATTTTGCAATTTAGCCAATACATAAACAGCTTCTTCACCTGTATTATCATAGCTATATTCAGAACCATATGGGTATTTTTGTTCGCTAAATTTTACATATTTTTTATCCATAATATCGAGAATATCTTGAGCTTCTTTATAGAAACCTTCTTTTTCTAATGCCTCTATAATATCTGGAGTGGTAGATTCACCCATTAATCCTGTATCCCAGTTATATGAAATACCATCACCATAAAGTGCTTTTAAAACATTATATGTTCTTAGCAGATAGGTTTCCTTCTTTTCTTTATAGTTAATCATATCTGGATACTTACTCGCTACCTTATACATAGAAAAATAAGTATTATAAACATGTGGATATGCGTAACCTCTATAAATACCTTGTCCAGTGTTGTTTGGTTCATTATCTAACCAGTCGTTTACTCTATAATCTTCATGATGTTCTCTCATAAGACCGTTCCAAATTGCAGTATCCAAATAATCATCAACTGCCTGAATTTGCTCTTTTACTGGCAAATAAACATTCTTTTCAGCTAAATATTCACCATGAGTAAATCCCCAGTCATCTCCCCAGCCCATGTATCCGCTATATACTCCACGAAGATTTTTAGTATCCATCATCCAGTCATCAAATATTTTATCTTGAATCTTACCTGGTGCATCTACTTGTGTTTTGTTAGTTACAAAATCTGCATGAAGATTTAATGCATCTTCCGCTTTATCCATGGCATAAAATTGTAATGTGGTTACTTTTTCTTTCCCCGAATCATCTAAATAGTGAATCAAAACATTATTAGCACCTAGATCAGTTAATTTAAGATTAAATATATGATATTTCTCTCCATTCACAGTCTCAGTTTTATCATACGAAACATTGGTTCCTTCCGACTTAGTACATGGTTGTTTATTAGAAATAGAATTTTGAAGGCCTTCATAAAGATGTGTTTCATGAGGGCATTTCACTTCAATCTTTGTAATATTACTGCTAGTAGCATTACTATTATCATAATCGTACTTAGTATGAAGATAGAATTTCGCAGGCATATCTTTAGAAAATACCATACCCGGAACTGCTACTGCGTCAATAATTCCGCTATTATAAAGTTGACTTCTCATTACTTTTTCATTTTCTACTGGTGTAAAATCAAATGAATATTCCTTACTCTCACCAGGTGCTAAAGTTAATTCTGTATTTGGAAGGTAACTACTACCTGTTGATTTAATTACATTCGAATGAATATAGAATACATTTAATCCATTTGCCCATCCACCTGTATCTTGTGCCCACTTAGAGCCTTGATGACCATTATTTTCTCTCCAATGATCTTGATATTCTAATTTTGCACCTGTAGATACATCAGGTTCAAACAATAAAAATTTTCCTTGACCACTTGGTCTAGTCGCATAAATATAAGAAGAATCCTGACCAACGAAAGAGTGATCAATTACTCTAGTCTCATAAAGCAATTCGCCGTCATATTCAGATGTAAAATATTCATTAAAAGTCATTGGAATACCAAAATCTCCAAATGTGAGGTTCTTATTCGAATCTGGATTGGTTACTTTCATTGACCACTTAAGATGATTGTCAACTAGTTCATATGTCTCTACCAATTCAAAATCTTTAATACCTTTATTGGCACTTTCATTTTTATAAGTTACTGTTATATTATTTCCATTCTTAGTAATCGTTCTAGCTCCGCTAGTTTTTGGAGAAGCACTAGTCATAGCCTCAGACCAAGCACTATCACCATCTTTTTTTGTTTTAAACATCAATTCCCCCATCCATTGATGTTCTTCTGACTTACCTTGTTCCTTTGCATTTTGTCCATTTAATACATAGTTTGTATCAAATTCATCATTGGCAATTTTCAAGCTATTAATTTCTCCATATTCACCAATTTTGACATTGAAGTATCCATTACTCAATGTATTCTCATTAGCAGCAGCCAATGCAACTAAATTCATCGAAGGCATCATGGCAATTACAGAAGCAAATATTAACGTTTTAGCAATCACTTTATAAAATTTGCATTTTTTTTGGTTATACATTTTTATCCTCCATCCATTTATTTTTATTTATATTTATATAAAAATAGCATTTAATTACATTGCAATAAAAAGTATATTTTAAACAAAATAGGGGTTTATGTAGCATTAGTTTTTTGTAACCGTATACTTTTTTAGTATTTTGTGCTTAACTGCTATTCTTTTAACTGAAATATAGTATGTTGAGATATTAATACTTAAATAAAATTAATTTATTACTAGCTATTTGAGACATATTCATGTAGAAATTAATTTCTTTATAAATTTTACCGATGCTTGTACAAGTTATTTAGTGCCTTAATTACAAATTGCATATATTATTTTTCTAACCGCATAATTAAATTAATAAATATATTGCAACTATCTTTTCAGCCTTTATAAAACGTTTTATATGAAAGCAAAAAAATAAGAATTTCTTAATAATATATTATTTTTTACTTTACCAGTTATTTTCCCTCTATTTATACAAAATTTCTATTTAATATTAAAAATCAGTTTCTGTAAACGTTGTCTGAAATAATTTTAATTAGTTATCATAATTTTTCTAATACATATTATATACAATATTATTCTTTGAAAGTAAATTTTCATATTAAGGCATTTTAAGCAGTTCTGAATAAAAAAACCATTTTTTTCTCTATTATGCTTTAAATTATTCAATTTTATAAAACGTTTTATAAAATATAAAATCTAATTTGAGATGATATACAAAATATGATTTTATTATAGTTATTACACCTTATCTACAAACCTTATCAATAAACTAAAAATTTTATAGTATTTTAAGATATCTAGTTTATTGCTTCTCCCATGCTATTACGCAAGTTTTTATTTAATGCTGGCGGCAGTGATTCTTCTACAAGTTTTTGATAACATCTTTATATTTAGAAATCTCTTTCCCCTAAACGAACTACACTGCCATAGTTATCTTCAATTATTTGGATTTCCACATGTCTTTTATATTTTAAATACACCATACAATTTCTAAAATAGTTTTCTGCTTCTTTTTGAGCCGTTTCAATAGAAGACACTAATTCAGCTTCTGAGTTAATATTCCATCTTTATAAACTCTATGTTTAGGAATATCCTTAGCAATATCGGTTTCTTCTGCAATATAATTAAGACTTCTGCTGCCAACATCACTAACCTCCAATATAGGACAAGATTTTGGGTTTCTTTGAGTAAATAATAAGAAATCATAAGCAAAATCCTTTGGCAAAATAACTAAATCAGCTTGTGCATATCCAGCACACATACCTGATGTTGTTTTTGTAATTTTACCTTCACGTATTAACCTTCGAACTTCTTTAGGTTCCATTTTTGAATAATCCATTTTTTATTCCTCCTTTCATTTAACTTTCAACATAAGGATTAACCTTCACTTTTCATTATTTTCCTTTTTTACATCACCTTTTGGTAATATCCAATTTAATAACCTTATTAGGCCAAGTTTGACATATTTTTTCTAATTTAATAGCATACGATACACATTCTCTCATTAAATTTTCTCTCAAATTAAATATTACTAATTTTTCTTGATTCATATTATTCCTCCTATTCTGGTTTTGTTTCTCCTATAAATTCATTTAATAATGCGTTCTGTAATTTTTTTACAAGTTCTGGTGCCTTTCCTCCTACAGTCTTTCCATCTATTTCTGAAGTAGTCATACAAAATTGACCTGAACTAGTAACTATAACTTCATCTGCTTCCATTAATTCCTTTAATGTAAATGGTGTTTCATCTACAGGAATATTAAATGATTTACACATTTTAATTAAATGTGCTCTTGCAATGCCAGGTAGTATTAGATTATCTGTTGGTGCAGTTTTCAAGATACCATCTTTTATAATTGATACATTGCTATGTGCACATTCAGTTACTCTATCTCCTCTATGGAATATAGCTTCTTGACATCCTGCTTCTTCAGTTTTTTGCGCCGCTATTACACTTGGTAATAAATTTAACGTTTTAATATTGCAATGTAAAAATCTGGTATCTTCTAAAGTAATTAACTTTAATTTTTGTGACATATCCTTAATATTTAACGGCTTTAACATAATCCATAGATTTGCTTTAACCTCATCTGCCGGAAATGCATGATTACGAATACCAGTTCCTCTTGTAATCTGCCAATATACAAATTGTTCTCCTGAATCAACTTTCTTTACCATATCATTAAGAATTTTCTTTAATTGTTCCTTTGTATAAGGAATCTTTATTCCAAGTAGTCTAGCACTGTTATAAAATCTTTCAATATGTTCGTCCAATGCAAAAATTATATGATTTCTACTATAAGTAGCATCGTATACTCCATCGCCAAAATAACATACACGATCAAGCATAGGTACCATCATTTTATCTAATAATCCAAACTTTCCATTGTAATATCCTAAATTCTCCATCTTAATTCCCCCAAAATTTTGTAATAAAAAAACTAGATATATTTTAGACTTTTGTAAAAACTGACTTCGCTGTCTGAAATGTATCTAGTTAAAATACAAATTATTTTTTATAACAATATCTTATAATCTCCAGAAATATTTTTCAATATTTTTAAAAATTATAATATTTTTTATTGAAATTCATACCTTTAACAATATTTTTTTCTGTTTTTACCACACGTTTTATAAAAAATCCGAAAATTTTTCATATTGAATTGCCATTGCTATATTTTACTCAATTTTCTCACAATTCTTTATATTAGTAAAACTTACATTTATGATACCATATACGCCAGTCTTATTCTTTTTACAATAATTTTAACGTTAAAAATTTATTAAGCATCATTTCAAAAATATGGATGAAATTTTTATGATAATATAATTATTTTGTTAAAAAGCTTATTTAGGAGAATAAATTCCGGCTGTGAGTTATAAACTATTAACCATAATCATAATTTTTTGATTTTAGTTTTTAACTAATAGCTAACTATTAATTATTAACTATATTTAAAATTGTTACATAGTCTTTTAACTTTATATTTCATGATTATTTTGTAATAATCTATAGTAAATTGTGATATAATTTTACTATATAAAGGAGGGGTATTATATGGACAAATTTGTAATTGCAATAACAAGAACTTGTGGAAGTGGTGGAACAACAATTGGTAAAATGCTTTCTAATGATTTGAGAATAAATATGTATGATAAAGAATTATTACGCTTGGCATCAGATGATAGCGGAATAAATGAAGCTCTATTTGCTAATGCAGATGAAGATGTGAAAAACAGCTTATTATATAAAGTCTCAAAACATATATATAATGGTGAATTAATTCCCCCTGAAAGTGGAGATTTTATTTCTGATGATAACTTATTTAATTATCAAGCCAAGATACTACGTGAACTTTCAGAAAGAGAATCTTATGTTGTAATTGGACGTTGTGCTGATTACATTTTAAGAGACAATCCAAACGTATTTAAAATATTTATCCATGCCTCTAATGAATATTGTATTCAACATGAAATGGACATTCTTGGTGCTTCTGAAAAAGAAGCAATTAAAAATATTAAGAAATTAGATAAATATAGAAGTGATTATTACTATTATCACACAGGTAAAAAGTGGGAAGATGTTAAAAATTATGATTTATCCCTTGATACCAGCAAATTAGGTTTTGAAAAATGTGTTAAATATATTAAAGAATATATTAAACTCCGAATGGATTCATAAATTTATGAATTTGTATTTATTTATAAATTAAAACATGCCTGAAATTTTAGGCATGTTTTTTATTCATCCATATCTGGTATAACACAAAATATATTTTTTACATCTTTTAAAACAAAATGGGTTTTTGTTGCTGATACACCTTCCAAACTCTTTATTCCACGATGAATTTTTTCAAGCTGATCAGATGATTTACAAAATATTTTAATTATAAAATCAAAATCTCCAGTTAAATAATAACATGAAACAATATTATTATTGTTTTTAATAGCAGTAGTAAAAGAATCATAAAATTTGGGATGTTCAAGACTCACTTCCATTAATGCCGTCATATCATTGCCTAATTTTTTTTGATCTACAATAATAGTATAATTTTTAATCACTTTATTTTTTTCCATTTTACGTATACGCTCAAGAACTGCAGACACTGATAAATGAATTTCTTTACTTATATCAGATGCTTTATTTCTTGCATTTAACTTTAGGCATTTTAATATTCCATAATCCATTTTATCCATAAGAAATCTCCAATTGCGATTTTAATATACAATTATTATAATCTCTACAGTAAAAAAAGTTCATAATCTTAGTCTATATACGAAATTATCAACCTAAATTAGTTAAAATATTTTATATAAACTTTAATTAATTTATTATATAT
>NZ_LZZM01000243.1 GCF_002006345.1 Clostridium puniceum | reverse complement strand
GGGTAAAATAGTTATTATTCTTGATAATGCAAAAATTCATCATGCTAAGCTGATACAACCATTTTTAAAAAAGATGAAAAATAGACTTGAATTAATGTTTTTACCTTCATATAGTCCTGATCTTAATCTAATTGAGGGGTTATGGGGATGGTTAAAATCATCAGTAGTAAATAATGCATTCTTTAAAAGTTTGGTTGGTATTAGAGTTGCTGTACAAAATTTCATTGAAACAATAAATAAAGTTCCTACACGAACAATAGACAGGCTATGTATTAAGATGTAGAAACTTTATTAGAACTTATATATAGTATGTTTAATACATTTTATATACAAAAAAATAGAAACTGTTACAAATCAACCTATTTTAGTAGTTATATTTTATATTTTCAAAAGATTTTGGAATTAGTAGTCTATGATACAGTTTAGTTTTTGTTTTAATTAATTTCTTGTACAATTATTAAATCCCAAGGATTTAATATAACTTCTTCACCTTTTTTAACCTCCTTATTTTTAGTTAACTCAATTCCATCGTTGTGGATATATTTAATACTTTGTTTTTCATAAGAATAATTAAAATAATATACTATCTTCTCATTTTCTGAATTGTAACCTGATTTAATTATAATAGGAAAATTGTATTTTTGTTCTTCTCCAAATAAATTAACTTCTTTTAATACTCCTATTAAAACTTCTTTTAGAATTGCTTTATTGGTAAAGCACCCAATATAAGTTGCTATTCCTTCTCCATAATGATTTTTTGTTATAGCTGAATATTTTCCCCAGTTTGGATGATCGTAATATGCAACAGTTTCAGCAGTTGTAGCAGTTAACAATTCCATCCAATGTTCAACGGTATTTTCTTCTTCTGATATATTAAAAGTATGTCCCTTTAAAGAAACCTTATTAGGTTTTGTAAATTGATTATAAGTAACACCAAGACATTCATTTATTATGTTAGGTTGGTCATTGTGACTAACCTTCACATATTCATTTGTAAAAGCACTCTTAAAGGTAACAACTAAATTACCACCATTTTTAACATATGAATTTAATTTATTAAGTAATTCTTCAGGTGCTGAATATAGTGCTGGAATTACTATTAATTTATATTTTTCTATATCTTCAGAATCAGGACCGATAAAATCACAGCCAACATTCATTTTGTATAATTCATCATATACCCATCTTACAACATCATTATATTTAAAATCTAATGTCATACTAAACCATTCAATTGCTGTTAAAGCTTCGTTACTTATAAGAATAGCTACATCATTTTTCTTTTTTAAATTTACAAGTTTATCCCCAAAGCTCTTAAATTCATCCCCAATAATCTTTGCTTCATTATATGTAGGGTTTTCTTTAAGATCATGGCTTAAAAGACCCTTCCAATAAGTTTCAAAAGAATTATGAATTGAATGCCAATGCCAGTACATAACAGAATTGGCACCAGAAGCTATATGACTGAAGGCTTGCAATCTAAGCTGTCCATCATAAGGTACCCAATTTTCAAACCCTTGCGCTTCTGTTTCTAACACAAGATAATTGTCATTTTTAAGAGATCTGGTCATATCTCCACCAAAAGAAATTTCAGTTCCTGTTAAATAATCTTGAGTAGGATGATATATATCAACGCCTGCAATCGTTAAACATTTTGAAGCTTCGAAATGATTAACTCTAGGTTGAACTCCATAAGAATACCCTCTCCATTCAAAATCAAAGTTTTGAGTAACAAATTGGTCTTCTCTTTTATATTCATTTATAATATCAGCTTGCCAGCTTAAAAATTTATTTACAAGGACTCTTTGGAATTTTTCAAATTCTGCTCCAAGACTTCCATTTATAGTTCCAAGTACATTAGGGAAGTCTTCCCATGAATTAATTTTGTTGCTCCAATAAGCCAACCCAAATTCATCATTTAAATCATTTATATCATGGAATTTGTTTTTTAAATATTTAATAAACAAGTGTTGAACATTAGTACCAGCTGTATCATAATGTTTAGTTTCATTGTCAAGCTGATATCCTATAACACATTTTTTCTTACTAACTCTTTCCATTATTTTTCGAATAACTCTTTCTGCATAAAATAAATAAGTTGGATTTGTTATATCCATGTTTTGCCTCGCACCATAAATACCTTGCCCATTTTTTGTAACCGCGAGCACATCTGGACATTCAGCTACAAGCCAGGTTGGTATTGCATAGGTTGGTGTTCCAACAATAACACTAATTCCTGCTTTCTCCATTGCATCAATTACTCTATCTATATGTTTAAAATCAAACTCTCCATTTTGTGGTTCTACACTGCTCCACGTTGACTCTGCAATTCTTACAACATTAATATTAGCTGCCTTCATCATTTTAATATCTTCATCTAACCTGTCATACGGCATGTATTCATCATAATATGCCACTCCAAAAAGTAATTTATCCATTTTTTAGCTCTCCTCTTATTTTGAAATTTATTTTTGAACATTTCGCATCCTTAGTTGCATAGCCTTTAAAATTATAATACAATCTAAATGTAATTTTGTTAAACCTTTTCATTTATTTGAGTAAATTATATCAATTTTTTATTTGATATATTAGTATCATTATTGACTTAGTTTAGGTTGTTTTTTGCCTTAGTATATAAAAATAATAATGTAACCTGTTTTATGTTTTTATTTATTAATTTATATAAAAATTGTTATAATTATTAAAATAAAAGAATGTAGGTGTTTTTATGGAATTTAAACATGAATTAGTTAAACCTAATGAAGACATTAGTGTTATGTTTCTTAATATGACTGATAATGCTCGAATCATATCTAAACATTGGCATAATCATATAGAGCTTATTTATATTCTATATGGTTATCTTGAAGTTGATATAAATAATTCTAGATATTTAATCAAAGAAGATCAATTTATTGTAATAAGCCCAAGAGATATTCATTCAACAGCTCATAAGCATAGTAACACATCAATCCTTTTACAAATTCCCTATGAGTTTTTAGAAAATAATATAGATGATATTCACAATATTCATTTTGAATGTAATCCTTATATGAAACAATCTCAATATACTACTTATGAAAATAATATAAAACTCTTATTAAGATCTTTTGCAGAAATTTATAAAGAAAAACCTCTTGGTTACAAATTTAAAATAAATAGCTTAATTAATGATTTATTATTTATTTTGGTAAATAAATTTAGTACTTCTATGCCAAAACTAAATATACGAAAAACAGCTCGTTATTTAGATAGATTGGAATTAATAACCAAATACGTAAAAAGTCATTACAGGGAATGCATAACTTTAGATGATGTATCAGCTCAGGCTGGATTAAACCCTGAATATTTCGCAAGGTTTTTTAAAAAATATATGGGAACAACTTTCCTTAAATATTTGAACAGTGTAAGATTAGAACATTTCTATACTGATTTAACCAATACTGATTATAGCATTACTGAACTTATTTCAAGAAATGGTTTCACCAATTATAAAATATTCATGAAATTATTTAAAAATGCATATGGCTGCACTCCAAGTGAAACTAGAAAATTGGCATCAGAATCTAACATAAAGAATTCAAAAATGTAAAATATACACCTATAAAAAAAGTGCTTTAACACAACTAAGAACTTCTCACCTATAAAAAAGTGCTTTAGCACAACTAAGAACTTTTTACATATTTTAAAAAGTGTAGAATAGCACAGCTAATTCTAGCTATTTTACACTTTAAAACTATATATATGTTTTTCAGTACATTATTTTTTTATCTTCATCATTCATAACTACTTAAAATTCATCAATTGGTATTTCGCTTAATACATATTAATTAATCATAAAAGATATAAAATCAACTGAACCCTCACCTTTATAAGTGAAATATAATGCTTTTACGCCTTCTTCAACCTTCATAGGAGCTGTAAAGATACTCCAATCATTTTGAGCTGTAACTGGTATTTCTGCTATTTGTTTTCCTTCTAATTCTGTGCTGACAAAGAATATACCTTTACCATTTCCTCGAACCTTTACAGAGATTTTTTCTGTTTTATCAAAAATGAAATATTTAAATCCTGCAATAGATCCCTCATTCATATTAGCAATATACTGGTTAGGATTGTCTTCTCTATCCTTCCCATCTTGTGTAAAATATGGATGATATTCTTCTATTACATCTCCAAATTCATACCTCTTTGCACCTTCTCTACTCATAAGGTTACAAGCAATTCTAGCCTCATATTCTCCTATTCCTATAAGTGGTCCATTATTTAATCCGCAGCTAGTAAGTTCTACTTGCTTAATACTTCCGTCTTGTTCTATTGTAATAGACTCTGCACATGATTGTCTTGAGTACTGATGACGATTGGTTTGCCTATGATAGAATACATACCATTGTCCATTAATTTCAACAATACTTCCATGATTGTTTCCTGAATAATTCAATGCTTCTTTATCTGTTCTTCCATTCAAATATATATCAGCATTAGATACAATTGTTCCACCATACTTAAATCCATCCACTGGACTTTTTGATGTAGCATAACATAGTTCATGTCCATAAAATGAAGAATATACGAAGTAATATGTATCATCAATCTTTCTCATAGATGGAGCTTCAAAAAATTCATGCCCTTCAAAATCTGTTCCTTTGCCATGCGCTTTATCAGGAAAAATTACCTTTGGCCCTTCTTTTACTGTTACCATATCCTGTTCAAGTTCAATAACCATCCCACCTTTTATAAGTTTTTCCTCAGATCCTAGCTGTGCCCAAGGAAAATTAACTGGACAGAATCCAGAATATAAATATACTCTTCCGTCATCATCTACTAAGACACCTGGATCAAATTGAAATGGATCTCCTTCTTTCTCTCCAAGTAATGTACCATCCCCATAATGAATATGTCCATAAAATTCATATTTACCAGCAGGTGTGTCACAAACTGCAACTGCCATTATTCCAATAAAATCAAAAGCATAATAAAGATAATATCTTCCATCTGCCCCCTTCTGAACGTCAGGTGCAAATAATAATCGTTCAGGTACAATTGATGATAGCTTTTTATTATCACCACACATAGGATCTTGTGTTTTTTTATAAATAACTCCTTCGTACTTCCAGTTTCCTAAATCATTTATATCTGCTGACCAACATACATAATTATTTTCGCAATAAGCCGCTCCATTAAATTTGTCATGACTTCCATATATATAGACTCTGTCACCAAATACATATGGTTCACCATCTGGAATATATTCATAGCTAGGTAAATATGGGTTAAAAGCTTGTTTTTTCATTTATAATTCCTCCTAATTAATTCATATAGCCAATTTCACTAATCAATAATCTTTATATATAAGATTTTATATTATTTATATTTCATATAATGTATATCAACAATTTTATTTAAATATACTCTATGCACCTAAAGTATTGCCTTGATCATTTCTAACCTTTAATTCTTTTAGTATAGTTGGGTATTCTTTATCTAGCTTGTAAGCAAATAATATTCCTATTACAATAATTGTTATTACTAACGGAATGTATATATATGCTGCTGATAATGCAACTAGTGCTGAGCTTGTTTGTGTTGCTGCACCTCCCACATAACCACCTACTGCTAATATCCATCCAAATACTCCTGAACTTAGTCCTATACCAACTTTTTGTCCAAAACTTGTTGCACTATTTATTAATCCTTCTGTTCTTAATCCTGATTTCCATTCTCCATATTCGATAGTATCAGATACCATTGCAAACATACATGCTGCCATACCTGCATTTCCTATCCCCTTTATTACGTTTGAAATAAGAATTAATTGTAAATTAGTACCTGCAACAGCAGTAAGTATATATCCTAATCCTACTATAGAAGCTCCACCAATAAGAACATTTCTTTTTCCAAATTTTTTAACAAAGCCTGCCACTAAAAACATACATGCTATTTGCGCTATAGTTGTTGCCATTGACAATTCACTTACATAAGCTTCATTTCCTAGTATTGATCTAGCATAATAAACAGTAGCTCCTCCGCTTACACCCATAGACAAATACAATAATACTATAGATACTGTTATCATTATCCAGTATTTATTTTTAAATAATGCTTTAACTCCAATTTTTACCGGTATGTTTTCCTTTGGTTTATCTAAAGCAATATTTCCAGCCCTCTCTCTTGTCCCTAAAAAAGTTATCATAAAAAATACTATTGATATTAGTCCAAATAACATAAAAGTATATGTCCATGCTCTTGCATCATTTCCGAAGAACTTCACAATAGGTAATGTAAATGTTGTTATTGATAAAGTTCCAACTGTTGCAAGAAGCATTCTAAAGATATTTAAAACTGAACGTTCATATTGATCTTGAGTAATGAGAGAATTTAAAGTAGCATATGGTAAATTTATAGCAGTAAAAATAATTCCTAATACTAAATTATATGTTACAAATATATATACAAGTTTAGCTGTTTCGCCCCAGCCCGTAGGAACTGAAAATAATAGTGCAGCTCCTATAGCATATGGAATCATCATCCTTAATATCCATGGTCTTGCTTTTCCATAGGGTGATTTTGTTCTATCAATTAAAACTCCTACTATTAAATCAATTATTCCATCAAGTAAACGTGAAACCAACAGTATTACTCCCACTGCTGCTGCACTTACTCCAACAACATCTGTATAATAAAATAGTAAAAATGTTGACATTGCAGAATATATTATATTACTTGCCAAGTCTCCACATCCAAATGCAAATCTTTCTTTAAATCCTACTACTGGATTTGCGTTTTCATTAGTAAAATTTTTAAACAACATTATTAAATCCTCCTTCGATTTGTAACTTTCCATTTTTATATAAAAATTAACGTTTGATATCATTTACAAAAATAATTGTAACAAATCAAACGTTTTCATTTAAGTACATTTCTTGACGTAAATATGGTATATTTTTTGACTTAGTATAAATTCTTTTACATATGTTTTGCAACTTATACACCTAACTAGTATAATTAGCAATTTAGAAATATTGATTATTATTAAATCTTTTACTAAATAAAATAACCAACAAAATCAATTATTTAAATTTTGCTGGCTTCATATTGAAAGTGAAACCTATACACATATTCACTATTCTCTTCTCTTTTATAAAAGCTTATGTTTTAAATCAACGTTTATTTTTAAACAGTCTTTTTGTATATGATAAGATTTTGATAACTTATAACAAATTAGTGTTGATTCTGCCTTAAGGGAAGGATTTAAAATAAATTTAAAAGGAAACGATAATTATTTTATATAACTTTGGAAGATGATGAAAAATGCTAAAAGAATATTATATTTCTAATTGCATATTGGTGGATGTGGCTACTTCCTTTAGTATGCGTACATCAACACTGTTTTAAAACAGAGCTTTATAAAATATATTATTTCATAAAATAAAGCCAAGGATTAAACCCTGGCTTCATTTCTTTCAGAAAGATAGTTCAACTTATGGGACTTTAAAATCATTTTCGGAGTAACCCTAAAACATCATTATAAAAATCATTATCCATGAGAATCACCTCTTTCGATATTATTATGTGCAATAATAAATTGAATATACATGAAATTTTCTAAAACGATAATTTTTTATTGTTGGAATGTTTTTCGTTGTTATTAATAAGCAAACTTAATAGGTTCATTATTATGCTTTCGCACTTTTCTATATATAAATTGCTCTTGGTTGCACTTCGTGCTTTTTTTATTGGTGAATTGGTCTTAGTTGCACTTCGTGCTTTTTTTATTGGTGAATTGGTCTTAGTTGCACTTCGTGCTTTTTTTATTGGTGAATTGGTCTTAGTTGCACTTCGTGCTTTTTTTATTGGTGCGTATCTTTTACTAACTTTTGTGAATTTGAGGCGATTTCATTTAAAGCTGCAGAAACTTCTTCTACTCTTGCCACTTGATTTTCAGCTAAATTTCCTAATAAACTTATTGAATTTTGTATAATTCCAATACTATTTTTCATTTCTTCAAGATAAGAAAATATTTTTTTTGAAGAATCACTGCTCACTAAAGATAATTTTCTCATCTCCTGTGCTACTACTGAAAATCCTTTTCCTTGTTCTCCAGCTCTTGCTGCTTCTATAGAAGCATTTAGTCCAAGCATATTTATTTGACTTGATATATTTTTAATTAAATCAACTACTCCACTACTTTCTTTTATGTTATTTGATGTATGCTCGATCTTATCAATAATTATGCTTAAATGATCTGAAAGCTCTAGAGCATCCTTTTCAATTTCACTTATATTTTCATTTGTTTCTTCTATAGAAGTCTTTAATGTTGTTGAGGTATTTAATATAGAATTCTCTTTTTCAGTATTTCTCATTAAACAAAAAGTTCCCATAAAATCATTATTTGAGTCTAATATAGGAATATGAACAAGTTTAAGATCTACTCCATGCATATCTTTTGTTAATACTGTTAAGGTAGTTTTTTTACTTGCTTTAGCTTTATCTCTTGCCATGTTATCTTCTATATTATCACCTGCTTTAGCTGGTGGTTTTATTGTCTCTCCTGATGATACATGTAATACTTTGTCTTTTCCCTCGATAACAATTGCTGTATCTTCTTTAAAAAGTTCTTTAATTACAGGAACTGCATCTATTAATGATTCAAATATACTCTCCATTTTCTTTCCCTATCTTTCTATTAAAATATTAAATCAAAAGTAAACTTCTACACCTACATATATAAATTCTAATTATTTTATGCCTAAGCTTCCATCCTCATTCATCTTTAGTTTTCATATATTATTTTTTTATCTTCCTATTCTCCAATTGCAAGTATATACACAGAAGTTAATTACTCTTGACCTTGATAATCAAACCAATCAAAATCTGCAACATTTTCACTCTCGTTACCATTACTACTCGCAAATAATCCAACATATGTTCCTACAAAACCACCCGCAACTTCTGAACTTAATATTCTTCCGTCTATATTTCCTGCTAATAATTCCATTTCATCTGGAGCTGATCCATAGTAGAAATTATATTCCTGCCCTTTAGCAGTTACTTTTAAATAAACCAGGTCTGAACTAAAAGTTTTATGTACTAGTTCACTTTCTATATTCTCATAATTAAAAGTTGCAGTTCTGAAATCAAGGTTAATATTAGCTATACATTTAATTAAACGTATAACTTTCTGTCCATCCTCTATTGAAGCTTCTAATCTAAATTGATGATTATCATTTTGAATTAATGCAATTCCACCTGTTTCATATTCATTTTGAGGTTTAAATTCCATTTTTGTTGATGCTTTAAAATTTATATGCTGTTGACGTCTTCCTATAAAGCTAGGACTTTCATTGTTTCCTTCTTTCTTAAAATTTGTGAATGGGCCAAACGGAGGGGGACTAAGAGTATCAAGCATTCCTATTGTTCTAACCTTTAATCTAAGAAATCCCGGCCTTTCTTTTAAACTCCAAAATTGTTCTTTTGGTGTACGAATAGTATTCCATTTATAATCTAAAACTTCTTTATCAAAGTCATCACGAATTTCAGTTTCGTTTATAAAAGAAGTTGATAAGTTCGGCATTTGGTATGTAAATTCTATCTTTCCGGTTCCTGGGCTTACTATTGGCCATTCATCTTCCCATATCACTGGAATTAAAAAAGTTTCTCTCCCTAAATTTTTGTAGTATCCCCCATAAGGGCGAGAAGCAAGAGCTACCATATACCATTCACCATTTTGTGTTTCTACCAAATCTACATGTCCTGCACTTGAAATAGGATAACCTTTTCCAAGATGACGATGGGTTAATATTGGGTTTCCTGGATTTCCTTCATAAGTTCCTAAAATCTCTTTACTTCTTGCAATAGTAACTGAATGGTAATGCTCTGTACCACCTTCTGAAATAATCAAATAGTAATATCCATTGATTTTATATAAGTGGGGTCCTTCAACAAAGCTTGCATTTTTTAAAGCACCTTTCCAAAGAATATGGCTTTTACCTTTAAGCTTCATATAGTTTAAATCAATTTCTTGGAGCCAAATTTCGTGATCCCCCATGTACTCTGGATTTTCTGAAGTTCTAGTTCCTGTATAATAAACTTTCCCATCATCATCAAAAAATAAAGATGGATCGATTCCATCTGCATCCTTAATCCAATATGGATCTGACCAAGACCCTTTAGGATTCTTAGCCGTTACAATGAAGTTTCCTCCATTACTCATATTAGTAGTTATGATATAAAATAGTCCTTCATGATATCTTATAGTAGATGCAAAAATCCCACCTGAATATCCTGCTCCATCTAAATTCAACTGAGATTCTCTATCTAAAACATGACCTATTTGCTCCCAATTTACAAGATCTGTACTTTTAAATATTGGTATTCCTGGGAAGAAAGCGAAACTAGAGTTAATCATATAATACTCTTCTCCCACACGACATATGGATGGATCAGGATAAAATCCTGGCATAATAGGATTATTAAAAACTTCTTTATTATTAATTTTTATATTCATTTTACTACCACCTTTTTCTTAATTGTAATCGACCCACTACTTCATTTAGAATCTAAATTACAATATATCATCTTCATGCCTGATTTTCTTAATGTAAACATTTTAACATTCTAAAATATTTAACTCCATGCTATTATTTTTTATAAATCCGGCTTTTTTTAAGATGTTTAAAAATAATAACTTACCTTAACCCTATTTTTTTATCCTACTAAGCCTTTAATATCTACTAAGGATAAATCCTCAAATTTATAATCAGCTTTAGGATTATTTGCAGCATATCCCACAGCTAAAACCTTCATATTTCCAGCTAGTGCTGCTTCAACTCCTGCATCTGCATCTTCAACAACTAAACATTCTTCTGGATTTATTTCTAATTTCTCTGCTGCAAGTAAAAATACTTCTGGATCTGGCTTGCTATTTTTTATTTCATTTCCATCTGCAACTGCATCAAAGTAATTATTAAGTCCTATTTTCTTTAAAATAATTGGTGTATTTTTGCTTGAAGATCCAATAGCTATTTTTATATTATTTACCTTCAAAGTTTCTAAAACTTTTCTTACTCCTGGTAGTATATCCATTGGCGTTAATTCTTCTAATAATTCTCTATATAAAGAATTCTTCTTTTCTGCCATTTGAATTTTTTCTTCATTTGTATATTCTTTATTAACTTTTTCTAAAATTATTTCTAAACTTTCCATCCTACTTACACCACGAAGTCTTTCATTTATCTCTCTATCAAAATAAATTCCTTCTGAATCAGCCATGTTCTTCCAGGCTCTATAGTGATAATCATCTGTTGAAACTATAACTCCATCTAAATCAAAAATAACTGCTTTAATACTCATTTAATTCACCTCTAAAATTATTGTAATTATTAAAAATTACTTCCTTGTATGCTCTTTTCATAAAAGGAAGCTGTTAAGCTTCCTAATTAAAATTGATTTTTCTATATACTAAAACCTTGTTCCCCATGTATTGCAAAATGGATCTACAGGATTAATTCCTTTAAATTCTGACTTTCCAGTAATCTTTTCAATAACTGCCTCTACAATATATTCACTAGATGAATATGCATTTATAAATGTCTTTATCATTGGAACATCTAATAAATGATATGGATTAGCCATTGATATAAACATAGTTGGAATATCTTTCACAAACCATGGAGCATTTGCTGCCATTAAGTGTATCCAGTCTACTCTTACAGTTGTTTGATTACTTGCTGTTTCTATATTTGCTACATATAAAGCCAAATCATATTTAGCTTTTAATTCTTCAATTCCTCCTTCAAATATTTCTCTAAAGTCCAACTTTTTATTATCAAAAATATCTACTACAAAACCTTCATTTTCAAGCTTTTGTTTTACTTTATCACTTACTTTTTCGCCTTCTTTAAAGCCTCCATCTTCACTATCACCTAAAACATATAATCTAATTCTCTTATATTTTTCAGGCGTTATAGGTAAAAGGTTTTGTGTATCTTTTACTAAAGTTACAGATTTATCTGCACATTCTTTAGCCCATATTTCATGTTCTTCACATTTTAAAACACTTAATTCTTTTTCATCTAAAATTAAAGCATTTTCTTCTTTTTGTTTATGTAAACCTAAAGCTGCTTTAGTCGCTAAAATTCTTGTTACGGCTTCATCTACTCTTTCAAGAGTTAAAATTCCATTTTCTATTCCCTTTAACATGAAGTTAAAATCTTCTTCAACATTTTTATTAAATAAGAACATATCACATCCGCAGGCAATTGATTTTGGAACTGCAATTTCTCTTCTTTCTGCAACATTAAATCCAATCATAGGAGTTGCATCTGTAACAATAAGCCCATTAAATCCTAGCTCTTTTCTTAATAACCCATTTAATAATTCTTCTGATAAAGTAGCTGGCATTATTTCTTCATCCTTTAAATTAGGATTTAACTTTTTACTATAGCTAGGCAATAAAATATGTCCTGCCATTACTGTTTGAGCTCCAGCTTCTATTAATTCTTTATAAACCATTCCGTAAGTTTTATTCCATTCTTCAACTGATAGCGAATTTACAGAACTTAAAAGATGTTGATCTCTTTCATCGACACCATCACCTGGAAAATGTTTTATAGATACAGCTACGCCAGCTTCATTCATCCCCTTTATACATTGCCTTGCCATTGTAAGTACTCTTTCAGAATCACTTCCATAAGTTCTTACATTAGTAATAGGATTTCTAAAATTCATATCTATATCTACAATTGGAGCAAAAGCCCAATTACATCCTGCTGCTCTTCCTTCTCTTCCTGCAACTAATCCTAATTTATATGCCATATTATCATCAGCAGTTGCGGCAACCTGCATTTGTTTTCCAAAATAAGTCCCATCTACAGCTATACCATTTCCACCTGCTTCAAGATTAGCTGAAATAAGTAAAGGTATTTTAGAATTATCTTGAAGCACCTTATGAATTCTTCTTATCTCTTCACCTTTTCCTGGTCTATACATCATTCCACCAGGCTTTACTTTTGATAAAAATCCTTTTAATTCTTCCTTATTATCTGTAACCCCTACTGGGCAAAATAATTGTCCTATTTTTTCATTTAAATCCATTTCTTCAAGAGTTTCTTCTACCCATTTAATATCTTCTTCTTTTAAATAAAAAGGGTTCACTTTTAAATCAATCATATTTCTTCTCCTTCTATGCACCTAAAAAATCACATTTTATTTCGTGTAAATATTACCATTTGCAATTAGTTCATAAATCTCATATATTTATAAAAATAGTAATTGTTTTTGCAATATACTTTAAAGCTATTCTCATAATATTAAAATATAAGACTTCTCAACTTATAGTTGTCTTAAATATGCCTTTAACTTATTACATTTATTTTTATAACTTAAAATATCTTACTTCAGTTTTTTCACTGTAATATTAAGCTTTATTGTTTTATTTTGTTATACCTTTTCACCACCTTATTAGATAATTTTTAATACCATATCTTTATATTAATTTTTGCTTTTGTATCTTAATTTGTTATTTCTTACAAACTTAATGTTTAATCGGCTATTATCTGTTATTTAATTTTTCAATAAAAGTTATGAAAAACAAATTAACTATTTATATTAAACTTAACTATGTGTAAATGATATCAAGAAAGCATCTTTTTAACGGGTCATATATAAATGAAAATGGTATCACATAATTTAAATTTCTAATTGGGTGTGTTTATTACATTAAAATATAGGACCATTTCAAATTATTTTAGTCATATAATGTGACTTATTAGCTACTGATATTTATTGCATTTTTACTTGTTTTTTCATAGAAAAAATCTAATTTCAGTATTGAAGAAGCTTTAAGAATATAGTATAATTGATATGTATTAAATTTAAGACTATGGCAGTTTTAATGATTATTTTCCTATGTGAAATTAGGTATATATAAATTAAATAAAAATTTTAGCAACGGAGCTAAAGAAAATATCAATTATTTTTTTTGGCTTCGTATTTTTTTGAATATGTATTTTATTCCAAATATGTATAAAATAATCACTTTTCTACTATTTTATTAAATATATTTTTATTGACAATTTGATATTTATATTCTAAAATTTTTATAAATTTGTTAATTTATTTAATTAGTTAATATGAATTTAAATAATGTATATAATCTGAAAGGGGATATTATTAATGAACAAAATCAATGAAATTTTTGCTTCAAATGTATTTAGCGATGCTGTAATGAAAGAACGTCTTCCAAAAGCTACTTACAAGGCATTAAAAAAGACAATTGAAAAAGGAAATGCTCTTGAACCTGAGGTTGCGGACGTTGTTGCATCTGCAATGAAAGATTGGGCTGTTGAAAAAGGTGCTACTCACTTTACGCACTGGTTCCAACCAATGACTGGAATTACTGCTGAAAAGCACGATTCTTTCATAAATCCAACTTCTGATGGAAAAGTTATATTAGAATTTTCAGGTAAAGAATTAATTAAAGGTGAACCAGATGCATCTTCATTCCCTTCTGGAGGACTTCGTGCTACCTTTGAAGCTAGAGGATATACTGCATGGGATTGTACTTCACCAGCATTTATTAAAGATGATTCATTATGTATACCTACTGCATTCTGTTCTTATAACGGAGAAGCTTTAGATAAGAAAACTCCATTATTGCGTTCAATGGAAGCTCTAGATAAACAAGCTCTACGTGTTTTAAAAGCATTAGGTAATACTACTACTAAAAAAGTTATTACAACTGTAGGACCTGAGCAAGAATATTTTTTAATTGACAAGAAAATGTACGATGCACGTAAAGACCTTATTTTAACTGGAAGAACATTATTCGGAGCAAAACCTTCAAAAGGTCAAGAACTTGAAGATCATTACTTCGGAACATTAAAACAAAGAATTTCTGATTTCATGAAAGAGTTAGATGAAGAACTTTGGAAGCTTGGAATATTAGCTAAAACTAAGCATAACGAAGTTGCTCCTGCTCAACATGAATTAGCTCCTATATTCAGTACTACTAATATATCAACCGACCATAATCAACTTACAATGGAAATCATGAAGAAAGTTGCTGCAAAGCATGACTTATATTGCTTACTTCATGAAAAACCATTTGCTGGAGTAAACGGATCAGGAAAACATAACAACTGGTCAATGGGTACTGATGATGGAATGAATCTTCTTGAACCAGGTAAATCTCCACATGAAAATCAACAATTCCTTTTATTCCTTTGTGCTGTAGTAAAAGCTGTTGATGAATATCCTGACTTATTAAGAGTATCAGCTGCTAACGCTGGGAATGACCATCGTTTAGGTGCTAATGAAGCTCCTCCAGCTATAATCTCTATCTTCTTAGGAGATCAATTAACTGATGTATTAGAACAAATTGAAAAAGGCCCAGCTACAAGCTCTATATCTTCAAGTGAATTAACTATTGGAGTAAATACATTACCTGCTCTTCCAAAAGATGCAACTGATAGAAACAGAACTTCTCCATTTGCATTCACTGGAAACAAATTTGAATTTAGAATGGTTCCATCTTCAGCTTCAATCGCTGGTTGTAACTTTGTTTTAAATACAATAGTTGCTGAAACTTTATCTGAAATTGCAGATAAGCTTGAAAATGCTACTGATTTAAATGCTGAAATTCAATCAATCTTGACTAACATCGTTAAGACTCATAAGAGAATTATATTCAATGGTAATGGATATTCAGACGAATGGGTTACTGAAGCTGAAAAAAGAGGGCTTCCAAACATTAAGTCTACTGTAGAATCTGCTAAAGCTATGATTTCTGAAAAGAATCAAACAGTTTTAGAAAAACATGGAGTTTTAACAAAAGTAGAATCAGAATCTCGTTATGAAATTACTCTTGAAAACTACAACAAGATTATCAATATAGAAGCTTTAACAACACTTGAAATGGCAAAACGTCAAATTATACCTGCAGTAATTCAATTTACTACAAGTCTTGCTGAATCAATAAACACTATTAAAGCTACTGGAATAAATGCAGATATATCAGTTCAAACTGAATTATTAACTGAAGTTTCAACATTAACAGCTTCATTAAACAAAAATGTAAAACTTCTTGAAAAAGCAGTTGAAAAAGCAGATAACTTCCAAGGAGATATATTCGATTTAGGAATGATGTATAGATACGAAGTATTTGAACAAATGAATACTTTAAGAGAAGATGCTGATAAACTTGAAACTATAGTTGATAAAGACTTCTGGCCATTACCAACTTATGGAGATATGTTATTCAATATTTAGTGTATTGAATATACGCATAAAATAAATCGTAGTTGCTGATTAATTTTAGTCAGCAACTATGATTATTTTTATTATAATTTCCTCGTATTTGAAAATACTAAATCCATAGACGAATATTTAAGTCTATATGGTGAAAGTCTAACTAGTGAAAATTTAATATTTGAATAGAGATATTGATGTTAATTTCCTGGGAGTATAT
>NZ_LZZM01000242.1 GCF_002006345.1 Clostridium puniceum | reverse complement strand
ACCTAATATAGAAATTAAATCTTAATGAACAAAATTTTTTAGAACATATATATCTTAATTTATATTTAATTTTTAAATAAATTAAGATATAAAAAAATAGAATAGATATTTGTAAAGTGTTCTACTTTATAACAAATATCCATTCTATTCTATGAATTGAAAATTATATTTTTTTCTTAGTGTCTCTTTTGTCTTCTTAAAAAAACAGGTATATCTAAATCATCTTCTTCAAAATTATTAGAACTTTTTTCTGGTTCTTTTGCATCCACTGCAACTTCTGGTTCTTCTTTTTTTATTTCTTGTACTTGTTGTTTCTTTGGCTCTTCTACTACTGAATTTAATCCAATTCTATTATTTTCACTTTCAAAACCAGTTGCTATAACAGTTATTCTTATTTCTTCAGTAAGTGTTTCGTCTATTACTGCTCCAACAATTATATTTGCATCTGGATCAACAGCTTCACGTACAACGTCTGCAGCATCATATACTTCTAATGCTCCAAGATCTGCTCCACCAGTGAAATTTATAATAACATCTGTTGCACCATCTATTGATGTTTCTAAAAGCGGAGATGATATTGCTTGTCTAACAGCATCTTGCGTTCTAGTATCACCTTTACCAAAACCAACACCCATGTGGGCTAATCCTTTATTAAGCATTACAGCTTTTATATCTGCAAAGTCAGCATTAATTACACCTGTTATTGTAATTAAATCAGAAATCGCCTGTACACCTTGTCTCAATACTTCATCAGCTAACTTGAATGAATCTAACAGCGTTGTTTTCTTGTCAGCCATATTCAGTAGTCTTTCATTTGGAATAATAACTAATGTATCAACTTTTTCTTTTAATGTTGCTATTCCCATTTCAGCATGTCTCATTCTTCTTTTTCCTTCAAAAGGGAATGGTTTTGTAACTACTCCTACAGTTAATATCTCCATAGATTTAGCTATTTCTGCAACGATAGGAGCTGCACCAGTTCCTGTTCCGCCACCCATACCGGCAGTAATAAATACCATATTAGCACCTTTAATAGAAGCTGTAATTTCTTCTCTGCTTTCTTCTGCTGCTTTCTTTCCTATTTCAGGATTTGCACCAGCACCTAAACCTTTTGTTAATTTTTCACCTATTTGAATTTTTTGATTTGCATTAGAAAGCATCAATGCTTGCTTGTCTGTATTTATTGCAATAAACTCAACATTTTTCAAACCTTCAACTATCATTCTATTTACGGCGTTACTTCCACCGCCACCACAACCAATTACTTTTATATTGGTTAATTCCTGCATATCTGTTTCAAAATCTAACAAAACAATTCCTCCCCTTAAAAAATCTTATCAAAAAAACCTTTAATTTTTTTTATAATATGATTTTCACTTTTATTATTGTGTAAATATTCATTGTTATTTTCATTATTTTTATTAGTTAGAACTACATTTCTATCCTCTAATAAAATTAATCTATCATATACTTCTTTTGCTATTGCTAACGAAGTTATATTCTCTGAATTTTTTATTCCCAAATCATTTTTTCTTATGACTTTAGTTTTTATTTTGAAAATTTTACGAACGATTTCATTTATATCTTCAAAATAAGTTACACCATCTCCATATAGAATTATACTACAAATTCTATCATAATGACCAGTGTTTTTTAATTTTGTATTAATATGATTTAATATTTCTTCTATCCTAGCATCTGCTACTTCATAGAATAATTTTTTAGACACTTTAACGGTTCCTACTTCGATTTCATCTTGAAGAGAATTGTCTAAATATAAAGCTTTGTAATTGCTGGAATATATCTTTTTCATATTTTCAGCTTCTAAAAAGGAAAATTCTCCACAAATAGCTAAATCATTGGTTATATTGTTCCCACCTATTGGAATATTCGTTAAGCTTTTAGTAATCCCATTATTAAATAAAGCTATATCAGTAATGCCCGCACCAATATCAACTAAAGCTATATTTCCTATAGAATTTTTTTCATTTAAAAATATTTGTTTTCCTGCTAATACATTTAATTTTACAAATTGGATTTTATACTTAGCTTCCTTAAATAATTCATGATATTTTTCAATTTCTTTTGTTTCAGCTATTACTAAAGTAAGATTTAATTCGAGCCTTCTGCCTTTCCAATTAATTAAATCTCTATGAACTACAACTCCATCCAAAATATAAAAATTTATTAATATATCTACAACAGATTCATCACTGCTTATAGTGATACTTTTTTTTCCCATTCTTAGTGCTTTTCTTATATCCTCACTAGTGACCTTTTCTTCATTTAGATCAATTGCAACTGTTGTTTCTGAAATTCTAACTTTATTTGAAGAAATTCCAATAGCAACATTCTTAATTTGTTTGTTAGCCTTTTCTTCTAACTCCTTTAATAAATTTATGACAACTTCTCTGCATTTTTCAACGTCAGTTAATAATCCTTTTTCTACTCCTACTGATTTACAAGATTTAACTCCTAATATTTCTAGTTCTTCTTTTCCTTTAAATGCTATAGTTGCAGACAACTTCTTACTCCCAAAATCTAAGGACGTAATTATATCTTGTTGCATAATTAATCTTTCCCTTCTATGATTGAAAAAAAATCTACCAATTGGAATATATTCAACATATTTTCTAAAAATCCTCTTTTTATTCATGCATTTATTATTATTTATTATTTTTTATCCAACTTTCATATTCCTCTCTTGATATAATATTACTATTGACTAGTCTTTTTAAATCCATATCAATAGTCTGCATTCCAAACTTTGCCCCTATTTGAATAAAACTATTAATTTGTTCATAATTTCCTTCCCTAATAAGATTTTTTATGCTTGGTGTACATACCATTATTTCCATAGCTGCAGTTCTTCCTTGACCTGAAGCCTTTGGCAGTAATGTTTGCGAAATAACACCTCTAAGCAGTGATGACAACTGAATTTTAACCTCATTTTGATATCCAGCCTCAAATGAATTTATAATTCTATATATACTATTTGCCGCTCCCATATTATGTAGCGTAGAAAAAACCAAATGCCCTGTTTGTGCTGCTCTTAATGCTATTTCTATAGTTTCAGTATCTCTCATTTCTCCAATTAATATAACATCCGGATCTTGTCTAAGTGCAGCTCTAAGTCCCATTGCATAACTTTTTGTATCTTGTCCAACTTCCCTTTGATTTACTAATGAATTATTAGATTTATATATATATTCTATTGGCTCTTCTAATGTAATTATATGCTTTTTTTCAGTCATATTTATTTCATTTACCATTGCCGCAAGAGTTGTACTTTTACCTGATCCTGTGGCCCCTGTAACTAAAACTAATCCGTCTTTCAACTCTGTGAAAGCTTTTAAAGCAGGCACATTTGATAAATTTTTAAGTTTAGGTATGGCTAAATTAATAACACGCATACATATAGAATAACTTTCTTTACACCTATAAACATTAACTCTAAAATTACATTTTTCTAATCCATTATACTTAAAATCTATTTCACCCTTTTCTAAAAATTCTTCATATTTATCTGGGATTAAATCTTTAATATATTCTCCAACCACTTCATGCGGAATAACATCTTCGTGTGCTTTTACTAATTTTCCATCTATACGCACCATTGGACTTAAGCCTGATGTTATATGAATATCAGATACATATTGTATGTCTATATAGTCTAATAATTTATCTATCTTTGCCACAAATTCCTCTCCATCCATTCTAATTCCATTGGTAATTTTAGTATTTTATATAAAAATAAGGTTACTATTTTAAAATAGCACCCTTATTCTAAGTATGTCAATATTTTTAATTTTTTATAAGCAATTCTTTTTTCAGCTTTTTTAATGCTTTTTTTTCTATTCTTGATACATAAGAACGTGAAATACCTAAATTTACAGCTATTTCTCTTTGAGTTTTGCATTTTCCATCTATTAACCCATATCTCATTATTAAAATCGAACTTTCACGTTTAGTTAATGATTCAACTAATTTTTTATATAACGCTCTAATTTGTAAATTACTTTCGACTTTTTCTAAAACACAATCTTTTTCGCTACTTAATATATCTAGGAGACAAAATTCATTACATACTATATGATGTATATAATGTAAATGAATTTAGTTATATATTAATGTAGAAATTTTTAACAATAATGAATTTTAATTCTATTCTATAAATAAATTTATGATTGATAATAAAAATATTTAACTACTGGCTAGAATATACTTTAAATATATATCTAGTCTATTTTCGCCCAAAAATATTGTCGAAAAAACGCACATTTGGTATAATTAAAATAAATGTTTGTAAAAGTATATTTATTTTATAGAATGAGGTGCTTGTATGTTGAAAGAAGAACGAATGAAATTAAAAATAGCACAAAATAAAATGGCTAAGAAATTATTAATTAGCAACTGTTATCTATGCAAACTAGAAAATCATCCTGATTTATGCAATCCACCAGTAAAATTGATTTTAAAATTATCAAAAGAACTTGAAATTGAGCATACAAAAATATATCTTCATTTTGTAGAAAGTATTCAAAAAGAATAGTAACTCTTTGCTTCAATAGTTCCGAACCCTTCGGAACTTAACCCACAGAGTTCCGAACCATCTGTATAATCAGTTATAGGTGATGGAAAATGATTAGTAAAAAAAATACTAAAGTTACTACTATAATCTCAAAGGAAGTTTATAAAAAAATAGCCGAAGAAGCAGCATACGAAGATAGAACCATAAGCAATATGGTTGCAAAAATAATAAAAGATCATTACAACATAAAGGAAAATGACTAAAGCTGGGATTAAATTAAATTCCAGCTTTTATTTTCAATATAAGTCATGCACATATTTACGATACCTGCATGTGATATCTACTCATTTGTCTTCAAGATTTCTATTTCTCATATAAAACTTGCAGCCTTCTTTGAATTTCTTTAAATTCCTTTTCACTAAAATCCATTCCACTTTTAGGAGACTTTTTAAAGTATAATCCCTCAGTGTGTTTATTTTCTTTCCCCGAATCATATCTTTTAGAAGCTAAAATAAATTTTATTATTTTCTTACCTTTTTGCAATTCTAACACGTCACGAAATGATTCACTTTTTACTATGACTACATCAAAATCCTTAAATTCATCCTCAAAAATTTTTTGCAATTTTTCCTGTGTATCGCTTAGAATTTTGGATATCACAACTTCTTTTTCTTTCATTATTTTTAGCATAAGTTATCCCTCACCTTTATCTTTTAAATATGTATAGTATAATTGTATAATAGTAGAATCATTTGTCAATAATTCTATTGTGTTCATAATTTTTCTATCCAACATTCAAAAGAGGAAGTATTTAGATCATTGCTCAAATACTCCCTCTTTCAATATTAATTTATGAATGTTAAAATAAAATTGCAAAATGGACTGGTGGAGCTTCAGCTCTGCCTTTTTCATTTGGACAAAAAATACAGCCAAATTAATGACTGCATCTTTTTGGTTTAGTAGTAAGTCTTAATCTAGAAGCTTTCCGTTCTTTCTATATATATGATGTTGCTATTCAAAATATTCAATAATTTCTTTATTATTAAGTAGCACTTTTATTATGGCTTTATATAATATAAGTGTGGTAGAATTTTGTGTTGTTAAAATTTTTATACACTCTAATATACTAGTATTCGATTAAGTTTTCCTCCTTAGCCAATACCTTTCATTGTATATGTGTGAATAGATTAAGGCGGTAGTTGCTCCATTTCTTCTACTGCCTTAATTACATCTTATTTTTTCAACAAAAAATGCAGCCAATTTATCGACTGCATAATAAATAGGGTAAACATGGGCTAGAGCTAAGTGTTGCTCTTTATGTTTGCATCTTAATATTAACATATTATTATACATAAATAAATATTATCTATAATATTTATAATTCTATCTTTTCTATAGCTTAAGTAACACTT
This sequence comes from Clostridium puniceum, assembly GCF_002006345.1. Lineage (GTDB taxonomy): Bacteria > Bacillota > Clostridia > Clostridiales > Clostridiaceae > Clostridium > Clostridium puniceum. The sequence continues at coordinate 10,548 of NZ_LZZM01000242.1, read as the reverse complement.
TCCATTCACTTTAATATAATATATTACTATTTATTATTTTTCATTTTTCAATGCTCGTATGAAAAATACTAAAGCGGTAGTTGGATTGCTTCCCCATCTACCGCTCTTTTTTTGATTCAATTTTAAATAAACTTTAATGTATAAAAATCTAATTTTTTCAAACAATATTATAGAAAATAATTTTTAGGAGTGATTGATATGAAACATAACGAAAGTATTGGCTGTTCTGTAAAAGTGTGTAAACATCATTGCAAAGAAGATGACTATTGTACATTAAGTAAAATAAAGGTTGGGACTCATGAATCAAGTCCTAAAGACAAAGAATGTACTGATTGTGAATCTTTTGTATTAGGCTAATAAGAAATAGGCAGTAGTTTATTTATTCTAGCTACTGCCTTTGTTATTTCCATTAAATATAACTTATTACCTTTAGGTATTTATTAGAAAATGTTTAATATAATATATAGTACGTTACTTATTTTCTCTCAAAGAATGTTTTTTTAAGTTGGGTTATATTTTATATGATCCTTCTTTTTTATTGGCCCTGTTAATGAATAGTGTTGATAATTCATGATTTATGAAACATTTCGAAATAAATAATTAATATCCTAACTGCTTTCCTATGATAATTACTTTTATCCTATCTTTGATAAACTGCCCTCTAATTATTGTAAAATCATTACATATTCTATTGGGACTTTTACAATCTACACAATAGCCTAAAGTAGTACATGGAGTGTTTTTCCCTAATCTTTTTGCGTCAATTGGAGCAGAGTAATTTCTAACTCTTTTTTCTGCTTCTTCTATGCTCTTAACAATCTTATTTATACCAGTTACTAAAATAACCTGCTTAGGTCCATAAATCATTGGTGCAACTCTGCTTCCATTACCATCAATATTGTAAAGTTCTCCCTCTTCGGTTAAGGCATTTGTACTACAGATAAAAGTATCAGCAGAAAAGTTTTCTATATAGATTTGTTTTTTTTCTTCACTTGTGATACCTTCTCTGTACTTATCTAAAAAAGTGTAATTCCCTTTACGCAAAAAATCTATAGCACCTGTTTCAAAGAGTGTCATTGAATCACCTACACCCACTACAGAATTTTCATCTATAAGTTCTTTTAAAAGTCCTTTTAATTCAACATCATTCTTGACGAAAAAACCTGCCATATTACGTTTTCTTAAATTATTTATAGTTCTCTCAATTTGTTCTTCTAAATACCATAAAACATTATTATCCATCTAAATGTATATCCTTTCCATAAATATAGTTCAACTTTTATTTTTATGATACTAATATCATACTTCATAATAGTTTACGTTTGCGAACTAATTTTTACTTGCAGCATGAGCGATTTGTTTTTTACCATTTTTTTTAAAATATTTGTAAACATGCATGCCAATCTTCTTAGCAACTGTTTGTGATGGAATATTCCTCACTGTAGAATATGAAAATATCTTAGTATAATGCAAAATTTCAAATGCATATTTCTTACAGGCAAGGGCAGCTTCAGTTGCAAATCCGTTATTACAATATTCTTTAATAATATGAAAACCAATCTCTGGTACAGTCTCACCGCCTATATCTTGCATTGTTATGCCACAATCTCCAATAAACACATCGCCTTCTTTTAATATTACAGCCCATAGTCCGTGTTTATATTTTTTATAGTTTTCAATATTCCATTGAATCCACTCTTCTGTCCTTTTTTCACTAAAAGGATCAAGCGAGTATTGCATAGATTCTGGATCAGAAAGTACTTTCATTAATTCTTTTGTGTCATCAATTTGCAATTCCCTCAGATACAATCTTTCTGTCTCAATAATTTTCATAATGCTCTCCTTTCAAAGAATATCTAGTGTGCAAGGTACTTTAAGCCCCTTGTCATGGCGTTTTATACATAGACTACATATATTATCTTTAGTGAGAGAGTGTATCACAAGTACCAAACCCTCACCAAAACTCACTTTCTTTCGTTTTATACCTTTTTTCTGTGTACAACATATTGATAACTTTGTTGATAATTCGTCATATCTGAAAAATACGAAGTAATTTAATCTACGAATTAGAATTTTCTTTGTTACAATACATTTCATAATCCATCAATTTTCCAGCATACTCTTCATTCCATCCATTCTCACGCTTTTGAACAAATTTAAAGCCAACGCTTTCATAATTCTTTTGTGCTGGTACCAATCGTTCATCTGTGGTAACTATAAGTTTTTTAACATTCTTATTAACAAGTCGTTTGACAGCCTCTTGCAATTGCATTTTCCCAAATTTGTTTCCTTTATACTCCGTTGCAATGCAATTATGACAAACTTCTATGTATTCTGGCATAGACCTTGGGTCCCAGCATATAAAACCAATTGGAATATCATTCAAAGTTGTAACAAAACCACATTCATCTGCTATATGTAAATTATCATAGAAAAAATCATCTTCTTCTTTCCATTGAGTTATCCACGTCTTTTCATATCTGCTTTCAAATGAATATGCATCTTTTAGTAGTTCAAACATAATTCCTCGTTGAAACTCACTAAATTTTTTAAATTCAATATTCTCCACAATGCCCACCTCCAGTTATATTTTAAAACTGCACATTTGTAAAATCGTTTCTTCGCTATCGTTTACCATTGCCCATTAATTATAACATATTATGTGAATGAATTTTGAACTAAAATAAGCAGTAGCGGATTGCTCCTGGCTACTGCTTCTGGCTTATACAATATTAAATGTTAATCTCTGTTTTTATTTTTTCTAATAACTCGTCTACCTTTTCACAAGAAGGATGATATATTTTGCTTTTTTCTAAATTACTTGTCATAGTTTTTAGTTCAAGATATTTTTCTTCTACTATGTCACAAAAATTTTCTCCATCGATTATTCTCTTTATTTCAATTTTACTAATATCTATTATTGCTATTTCGTCTTTTAAATAAATTTTTCTTATTAATCCCCATGCATCAGTCCAACTTTTCTCTTTCTCTCCAGTTATGCCCTCATAAGAAAATATTATTCCAACTTTAATTTTGGACATTGCAAGTAACATATAAAGCTTGCCTATCCACGTTACATTAACTGGCTGTTGATAATTTTTACATTCACAAATTATCGGTTGGTGAAATATATCCGGAATAATATTTTTTAAAGTTATTTTAGCAAAATCGCTTAACTTTATAACTATATCATATTCATTTGTATCGCTTGTAATATTATCAAACAAATCAAACAAATTTGTTTTTATTGTAATTTGTTTAGTTAATTCTTCAAATAAATCTCCTCTAGTTTTGGCTTTGACTTTTTTGTAATTCTCAGGAGCCTCATGCATTTCTACAATCTTATTATATAATGCATTAATTTCAGGAGTTTTGTAATTTCCTTTCTTGAATGCTATTCTTTTTAACATCGTAGGATCTTTTTTATCTAGATACAAAAAAGTATCGTATAATTTCTCTAATTGTTCTTCATCACTAACTAATGTACTACTCACTTTGTAAATCTCCATTAATAACTTTATAAACAATAATTACATTTCTTAATATTTCACATTTTTTATCACAATTCTCACATATTTCGTCAGGTATATCTTCAAATGCATCATAATAAATTGATTTACTAGTATTATATTCGTCCTCACACATTACTTTAAAATTTATTTCTAAAACATTGTTTTTTAGTAATATATAGATTATTTCTTTTGAATCTGCAAATGGTATATCTAATTTATTAGCAATATCATTACATGATATTCTTGAATTCTCATTAAATTTCAAAAATTTAATGAGCTTATCAATTTTTTCTTCACTTATTATTTCTAATATCGGAAAAAACTTGGTAGATATATTCAATTGCATAATTCATCGCCTCCATATCTATTTTTTTTATTTCAAGAAAATTATACAAATCATAACTCTTATCTCTATAACTGAAAGTTACATTTATATTTAAATTCGAATTCTCATTATTATCATACCACGATAATAATCTAGTTTTATATTTTGCATTTTCTTTAATATTATTTATATACTCAATAAATAGTTGTGCTACTTGTTTGGCTTCCTTCGTTGAATTTAATAACTCTCTATTATTTTCTATTATTTCTTCCAAATCTCCTATAAATGGCATAACCATATTATTTCCTACTTTAAGCTTAGCTGAGCTGTTTTTCATCAACCCTAAATCTTGGCAAATTAAATGCACTTCTTGCTTTCTATTTGTAACAATTTCATTAATGACTTCGCTTGTTCTAAATTCTTTAATAGTAAGTTTATGTCTATTTCTTAATATATCTAATTGAGCATTTAAAGTTCTCTGATAGTAATCATCATCACCTTTTAGTGCTATATTGTTAAATCTAAACTCTAATATTCCTAAATTCTTATGGTAAATCCATAGAGTTGAATCTAATATGCTTTCAGTTTTATTGGTTTCAGGATAAAATGGATCTATTGATTTTTCAAATTTTATTATAATTCTCTCTATTTCATCTTTTAATATAGGCTTTGAAAAATCATCTATATCTTTTATGGCTATTGGTAAGTAATTATCGTATAGATTATAACTTCCATATGTATCTTCAATTTTAAACTCAGAGCACTTATAATAAATTTAATACCTATATCCTTTGTTAATTAATGCATTTTCTATATATTGAATTGTACTTTCAGGTTTTTCTTTAAGACATTCACAAATCCTTTTGATTCTATCCCAATCTGAATCAATTTTTACTTTAGTTCCATTTTCATCATCCTTATATTTAGCGACTCCATTTTTTCTCAAATCATTTATTATCTTTTGTAAAATATAATTCGGAGTTTCATATTTTAATGTACTCTCAATTAAATTTATATATTCATCTATTTTCATTTTTCCCCCCTATTAATTTCTTTATACAATTATTAAAATTCAATCTATAATAGAGGATATTGTATAATCTCTATTATAGATTGAACCCAATGAACTGCAATTTCATGATATGGGTTCTTTTATTTGGTTATATTTACATAATACTATAATTTGTGGAACATTTCCACAAAAAAATAAAGGGTACAAGATTAGCTCCTATACCCTCTAAATTAATGGCTATTGTGCAATTTAGCCAAATGAATTATATCACATTATACATTTCCAGTATAATCTCCATTTAGAAAAATAGCTGCCTCTTTTGTCCTTCTTCTGAAAAGACCTTCTATTCTTCTTCCTCCACCATTTGACCAAGCTTGAAAATTATTAATTAAACTATTATCTCTAATACCTTCACATATACGCCTATATAATGTTGAATTTAACAATCCACCAGTACCGCAATTATATGCAAAACTTACTAAAGCATCAAATTCATTTTGCTTTAAAGTTATTCCTCTAGAATCTAAATCTGATTTAATTACTGGAGCATACTTATTATTAATCCAATCTTTAAGCATAGTCGTTGCTTGACCTTCTGCAACCTCTGTAATACCCTGTATTTCTTCTCCTGTCATTCCATAACCTAATGTTAATACTCCAACTTCATCATAATATGGAGTTGCTGAGAAGCCTTCCCATGACTTTATGAAATCAATGCATTCATCTGAAACAAAACTTTCAATTAATGCTCCATTAGAATCAAATTTATATTCTTTATCATCTATAGTTTGTACACAATCACACGACATTACTCCATTGGAATTTAAGTAATACCATTTGTTTTTATGCTGTAGCCAACCAGTTAACATTGTTCCATTAAGATTAAGGTAATACCACTTGCCTTCTACTTCTTTCCAACCTGTTAGGAGATTATTTGTATTTCCATCTACTAGACACCATTTCCATTCCATATTAATATACCCCCTTCTTATTCTACTGGAACATCTACATTAATTTTTGCACTAGCATTTAAATTATCTGTAGGTGCGACATAGCTATTCTCTGTAACTGTATTATTTATTGCTGTTGTAGTAGCTTCTGTTTTGACTTCTTCTTTGATCTCTGTTGCTTTATTAATAGCCTGTATTGTCACATCTTGAATAACTTTATCTGAAACGCCAGGAGTGGAAGTATCTATAACTATTCCCAACATAACTAAAATAGAAAGTACAGTATTTACTATATCTGACCAATTAGACGGAATTAAATCTTTAAATCCTAATTGTTGAATAAGTAATACTATTGCTCCTAACATTGAAAGTATAAAAGTTTTGTTTTTAAATCTTGTCTTTAAATCTAAAGTTAACATTTTTACATTCCTTCTTTCTCTAAATCATCTATTCTTTTATGTGCTGATTTTAGGCTTTCTTCTAACCTTGCAACCTTTTCACTAAGTCTGTTAATTTTGTTATCCTGTGCCTTTAACTCAAGCCTTATATCATCAATACCCCTTGATATATAATTAAGTTGCATTTCAAATTTTGTTTGCGAATTACTTTCCTCTTTAATATCATTTTTAAATGTTCTTTTAAGTCCAATAGCTCCAACTAAAATTCCAATTAAAGTTGAAGCCATCCCTATAATTATATTTACTTCATTCATGTGTCACCTTCCTAGTTTCATTTTATTTTGTATAACAAAAGACACTCACATTTCTGTAAGTGTCTTTGAAAATAGGTAATATTTAATTTATCTTCTTCTAATTCAAATCAATCTATATACTTAAAGAACTACAGTTGCAGGTATTGTAATTGTGACTGTTCCTGAAGGAAGAATGTTACCAACATTAACTACAATATTTGAAGATGTTGAACTTGAATCTACTTCACCTTGAGTAGTTATTATTCCACTAGTTGTAAACTTAATATGCTTAGGAGCATCATCCTTGATAACTACTTTTTCAGCTGTCTTTAAATCTGTATTGGTAACTAATATAGTGTACGTAAATGTGTCACCTACACATACAGTCTTTGCATCAGATGTTTTTACAACACTTAATGTCGTTTCTGCCAATCCATTGAATATAGTTGGAATCTCACCACTCGCAGTATTCGTGTTATCGCCTTTTGCATAAGCAGTATTAACTAGTTGTGTTGGCTTTTCTATTACAGTTACTATACATGTTGCACTTAAATTGCCTTGTACTGTATTTACTGTTATTGTTGCCTGTCCTTCTTTTACTCCAGTTACATTCCCATTTGAATCTACTGTAGCTACTGAAGGATCACTTGACGTCCATGTTACTTGCATTCCTGCTGGTGTTGTTGTGGCTATTAGATTTTGTGTATCTCCAGTATTTAAATTCAATGATGACTTATTTAAATTTAAGCTAGTTATATATTTATATTCATAATGAGTAGTTTCTGAAGCGTTTCCTGCATTATCTATAGCTTTAATATGAACATATATAGGTTTAAATAAATCTAATCCTGATAATGGTGCTGATATGGATAAATCTGTATTAATAACCTTATTATCTGATTCTGTATTTTCTATATTGTCTACAACATATGAATATCCAGCAATTCCTGAAGTATTTACCGCTGAAACTGTATTCGAAGTTATATCATCAGTCGCATTTCCATTTGTAGCTTTTACATAATAATCATACTTTGTTCCATTGTCATTAGGCTTAGAATAAATTATATTTAAGTTTCTATCATCATTTGATGCACCGCTAATAATTACTTTATCTGGTGCTGTTAAATCTTGACCTTTGTGATCATCACAAGAAGTATTATTAGTTAATTGTGCTAAATAGAATAATGTATTTGCAAGTAATTTTTGCTCATCCGGTGTTGCAGCTCCATTTGAATGACCTGTTTGAATCATTGCACAGTTATTCCAAGTTGTAAGATAAAAATTTGTAGTACCTGTTTTACCATTTAAATTTGAAACTTCACTACTACTGTTTAAACTGTTAGAAGTGTATTTCATCCAAATATCTCCCATTGCAAACTGGGATGTACTATGGCTTAGTGGAATTGTTAATTTAGTTTCTAACTGCCCTACTGACCAAGGATAATTGGTAAGTAAACCATCTTTCACAACTTTTATCTCCTTATTTCCAAAATATCCAGCACTACTATTGATATTAATATTTAAATAACTTTCAAGACTATTAAAACCACTATTGGATAATGCAGAAGTAATTGTATCATGTCCAAACAAAACTCCATATCCTTCTTTTATATATGATTCAACTAAATACTTTGCTGTTGCAGATATATCTCTATTATTATTTGAATCATATCCACCAAAATAAATAACATCATACTTCCAATTTCCACTGTTATCTTTTAAATTATCCATTGGATTGATATTGAATTTTTCAATATCTACTTCATCAACTGATATTAAGCCCTTTCCATATCCATTAGCACTTTCACCATTGGGTTTTTCCATCCATTCCTTCAAATTTTTTCCTAAACCCGGATATACATTTAATACTCTAACACTAGTTTTTGATGGGATACTTTGGTAAATTTTTTCGTCCTGTTCTTTTGAATAAACTATATATTTATATCCAGCTCCAAGGTTTGTCCATTCAAGGTGTACATAGTTTTTCCCTTCAATTGGTGTGGCTGTCATACTTAATTTGTTTTCTGTTAAATTTGTTTCATTTTCCATGTTTATACCTCCTAAAATTATCTAAATTATAGATTTAATAATTGATTTTTCTAATCTATCTACTTCATGTATTAACTTTTTAATTGTGATATTGCAATATCTAAACTTTATTTTTTATCATTAGTATTTAATACTTCTTTATATTAAAGAATGCTTTATCATTAGTTCCTTATTATTATTATAAACCCCCTAATCGCTTATTTCTTATAGACTTTCTATAGTTTTCTTATAATTTTTCTATATCTAAAAATTATCAATAAAAAAACACCTTCATGGTGCTGATTATTACATATACTTCTTATTTAGTTTCTACTCCATATCTTGCTATTGTGCAACATTATAAGACACCTACATCTCTGCAAATGCCTTATATAAACTTTAATATTTTATTATCTTACTTCAAACCAATCTATTTTATCATGTATTACATAGTCTTTATAAGCATCTTTTGTAAATTCATAATACGGCTTGTTTGATTTAGTAATATCTCTATCTATATACCATTGCTTAAATTTAGCAATTTCATCATTAGATACACTATAACTCTTTATTTGTCCATCTACTAACTCTATGAATAAATTAGTATCACCTGTTGTTGGTTCAGTTGGATTAGGGTCTGTACCTTTTGGTGTTACAGTAACAACACAAATAGCTTTTATATCAGAATCTTTAATTTTAGCTGTTATTGTTGCTTGTCCTTCTTTTACTGCTGTAACTTTTCCATTAGAATCTACTGTTGCTATTGATTCATCACTTGATTTCCACGTTATTCCTACTGATGATGGAGTTGTGGTCGCAACTAAAGTATCTGTTTGTCCAATTTGTAAAATGTCTGCTATTTTATTTAACTCAATATTACTAGCTAATACTGATATTTTTTCCATCATTTCTAATTGTGAAATTGTACATTGTGCTGCTTGATCTTGATAAGGATTTGATGTATAAACATTTATTCTATATACTTTATATTTTTTACTATTGTTAAAGGTATATATTCTTTTTTCTCCGTCTTTCCATTCCGTTTCATTATTCCTTGAGTCTAAACGACTCCAAGTATTTCCTTTATCATTTGATCCCTGAAAATCCCATGATTTAGGAGAAGTGTTGTTATATCCTGTACATGCTGTTATTGTATACTTACAGATTTGTTTTGGTTCATCAAATTCATATGCTAGCCATCCATTTTGATATCCTTTAGCAGTACTCCATCCGTTAGGATGGCCATTTGCGGTATCATCTAACACTTTATCAAATGCGTAATATCCAGACCAACTTCTACTCCATTTTGAACTGAATGACACCTGTCCACTTGGGCTTGAATCACTTGTCATAGTTGGTATCAAATTCTCAGTATACGTATCCTCTGTGGCAAACACACTAATACAACTTCCCAAAACTAATATCAAAGACATTACAAACATTACGCTAAACTTTTTTAAATATTTCTTCATAAATCAATTCTCCTTTATTCATCCTATTGTGAACATGTTCACTTATAATTCTAATTCATTTCCCAATTTAATCCAATAAAAATCGTAATACAAATTCCTTTATATCTAAGAATTTTAGTAATTTTTACAAGATTAAATATAATCTAAAAATAAGCAATAAAAAAAGCACTTAATTTGTACTATTCTATTACTTATAAGTTTACGAAATTTTCTTAATATATTATATCAAGGTAGCAAGGCGTAAGTGGTCCTGTTATGCTACGTTCCCATATATCAATTCTTTTCCCATAATCACTATATTCAAAATACCTACTAGCTGTACTAGCTGAATATACATACGTGTTATTAGTAGCATTCAATGTGGCCTTTGTTTCTGTATGATCATTATACATATTTGCAAATATAGTATGTTCAACAAAATTTATGCAAATTTGTATACTTTGAATATTTACTATCATATATTTAGGAGTGAATGATATAGGAAGTACTTTTTTTAGAGCTGTACCTTCTATCCCATTACCACTATCTTGTATAAGAATATCACTGGGTAAATATTCT
>NZ_LZZM01000241.1 GCF_002006345.1 Clostridium puniceum | reverse complement strand
GCTTAGTATACTGACATTATTTTATTACTAAAACTTTTATATATATGTTCTAAAAAATTTTGTTCATTAAGATTTAATTTCTATATTAGAGTGATTGGATAAGACAACCAACTAAATTATGAACTTTATTAATTAGAACAGATTCAATATATATGCAAAATGTATTAAGTTTTAGTCCAGGATATCAGAAATATCTCTGGTTCCAATGTCAATTGCTTGGCTTATAGCTTCCGTAATTTTAGAAAAAGGTATACTTAAGTACGACGGAAAAAATATAACAGTTCTTTGCATGTTATATTTATAAAAATATTAATAGAAGGCTTCATAAAACTAATAGTTTCATGAAACCTTCTCAAATCGGTAAAGACAAGTATTATATTTTTCATTAATTATTACTGCTCAAAATATTTATTAAATCATAATTTTTCTCCACTCATTCATTTTTACGCAGCTATTTTAATATTTTCAAATCTTCTACCACTCAATAATTTGTAATATTTACACTTATCTATTCCATAATGAAAAAGTTCCATTAAAATAAAATTTTTGTTAAGGCTTTTTTACATTTCAAAAGCTTTATTCCTCAACAAACTTTATCAATTCTTCGTTAAATTTCTCACGTTGGTCATAAAAAGCTCCATGACCGCTGTATTTGAATGGGACAAGCTTTGAATTTCTGATATTTTGTTCTTGTACTTGTCCTAGTTCAAAAGGTACAACTTTGTCATGAATGCCATGAATAATTAACGTCGGAACATTTATTTCTCCTAGATCAGAAAATAGAACTTCATTTATCCAAGTATTTGCGATGTCTGCAGTTGCCCAACCTGCTGCTTGTAATCCTAATTGGAAGAACCAATTTGAGAAAGCTTCAGTTATATGTTGATAGAAAAATATATCTCCGAAGCCCTGAAGCATTTTAGGACGATCAGTATATGTTCCTTGAATAATTTGTTGAACAGTTTCTTCTTCTAAGCCATAAGGGAAATTAGGACGTTTTATAAGACTTGGTGCTGCTGCCGCAAAAAGAGCAAGTTTTGATACACCATACCCTTTATGACGAGCCATATATCTAATCGCTATTGCTCCTCCGGTTGAATGTCCTGCTAATGTAATGTTAGACAATTTAAGTACATCAATCACAGATCTAACATCATCTGACAATGAATCATAATCATAACCACTATAAGGCTTATCTGAATCTCCAAATCCTCTCGTATCTATTCCGATACATCTGCATCCCATCTTAGAAAGCTGATCAAATTGATATTCAAACAGCTTATGACTTCCAGGCCAACCATGTAGAAACAAGATTGTATTATTGGCGCCTGGGTTTAGATCTTCTACATAGATTTTCACATTAGGCTCTACTTTAATATAATAGCCCATTTATAAACTCCAATACAAAATTACTATCATTAATATGTTATTCTTTGACCATGAATTTGTGAATTATTGATCTTATTCTTGAAATGAAATACATTACGTAAATTAAATATTTATAAATTAAATTTAACCAAATATAATTTATTTAAATGAAATTACAATTTATAAAACGGAGATGGATAATATTAAAAATAAAATTTTGGTTATTGTAACAAATGAAGATAAATATAAAATTAATGGAAACAATACTGGTTTATGGCTAGGAGAATTAACTCATTTTTATAATGTTATATCTAAAGCTGGGATTGAAATGGATATAGTTAGTGCAAAAGGCGGATTAATACCATTACATCCTCTAAGTACATCAACAGCTATTCTTGATGATCTTACAAAAGCATATTATGAAAATGAAAAATTTATGGCTTTATTAAAAGATACAACAAAAGCCAGTGAGGTAAAATCAGAAGATTATAATGTAATTTACTTTACAGGCGGTCATGGTACTGTGTGATTTTCCTAATAATAAAAGCTTTTCAAAAATTAAACAGTCAAATATATGAAGCTAGTGGAATCGTCTCTGCTGTTTGTCATGGCGTAGGTGCATTGCTTAATATAAAATCAAAGGCTGGTGAGCTTCTTATAAAAGATAAAGCTGTTACAGGTTATTCAAATGATGAGGAGGTTTTAGCCAAAGCACTAGAAAAAATACCTTTTAAATTAGAAGATGAGTTAAAATCAAGAGGTAGTAAATACACAAAAGCATCACAACCATTTACTTCTTATGTAGTTGAAGATGAAAGAATTATAACAGGACAAAATCCTCAATTAACAAAAGAAGTTGCAGAAAAAGTATTACAAGTTTTAAGAAAATAATCCAAGCCATACTTTTGTAAAAGCACCTGCCAATGTTAGATTTTTATTGAGCATTGGCAGATGCTTTGCTTTTTATTTGTTTTTATATTACTGCTCACTATATTTAAATAAGGCTTCAATATCTGCAGTTATTTTATTTTCTCCAATTTCAATAGGTGTAGTTACACTTACATTTTTAAGAGTCATAGCTCCGAGTGGTGCTATCATTCCCTTCTCCTGTTCATTTATTTGTATTGGTATAATATCTAATTTTACTTTTAGTTTATCAGCCATAACACTTGCTTTATTTTGCGCATCTGTAACAGCTATCCTTAAAGCTTCGTAATAATAGGTATTTTGATCTGAAACAATAAAACTAATACCAATTACATTATTTGCACCATTTTTTATTGCAGTATCAATTATTTCACCTGCAAGATCAATATTTCTAATAAGAATTTTTAAATTATTACTTACTTCATAACCTCTAAAAACTTGCTTTCCATCAATATAATCATAATTAGATCTAATATTATAATTTTCAGTTTGTATATATTTGGGTAATACTCCCATTCTTAGAATACTATTTATAACCTGCTGAGTTATATTAGCATTTTCTTCTTGTGCTATTTCTAATTGTTTATTTTCTGTTGTAACGCCAATTACCACTTCTGCTGCATCTGGCTTTACACTTATAACACCTTTCCCAAAAACTTTAAATCTATTATTATCACATTTATTTCTGGTATAATCATCTAAGCTATAATTATCACTATCTATTAATCTAAACATTATTTTCGTCCTTTTAAAAGAATTAACTACTCTATAATATGTTTTTTTCTCACAAATGTCTTCAAGTTATAGTATAAAACTTTTCAACTTTGTCCATAATAAAAAGTATGTGATGAAATCTTATTAATAGATAACAATTATATTAATTTTTTGACATAGTAAACTTATGTAAGCATATTTATAATTATAGTCTAATTTATAATTAATATTTTTCAAAAATCTTGCTGTAAATATTTTACAAAAATGTTATAATTTATTAACAAGATTCATTATTTTTCATTAAAACGTATCAAAGGAGAGTTGGCAAATGCTAAATATAAATATGTTGATGTGCCTATTAAGCTTTTTATTTATATTTAATAATTATAATATAAGTACAATAACACCATTTCAAGCTTTAGTAACAGAGGTTGTAGAAGATAATAACACAGAAATGGTACATGGTACCAATCAATATGATGTTAAAATAATTACAAATCCTATTATAACTAAATATGAAAAATTTAAACAAGAAGAATTAGAAAAAGAAATACAAGAAAAAAAGCTGAAGGAAGAAGAGAAAAAGAAACCTGAGTATAAAGAATTTATACTCACTTTTTACACATCCCTTGAATGTGAAAATAGTAGTGCGGGTGCAGTTACCTGCCAAAACAAACCACTATCACCAGGTGGTGTAGCTAATAACGTAATTCCTCAAAATACTAAAATACATTTAGAAGGATATGGTCAGGTTGTTGTTAATGATAGAGGCTCTGATAAATATTTTGGTGTAGATAATAGATTAGATGTCTATGTACCAAGAGAATCTGGTGAAAGTGATAGACAATATTCCCGCAGAGTAAACAACTATGGAATACAGAAAGTTCAGGGATATATAATTAAATAGCCCCCCTGAACCTGTGAGCAACTTAAATTTTTATTCCTTGTGGAAATTTAAAGACATTATTAGGATCATATTTTCTTTTTACTTCTTTTAACTTATATAAATTTTCACCATAATATTCTTTTTCATAATCTTCAAGTTCTGCTGAAGGAAAATTAATATAAGCTCCTGTTGTAATAAGTTTTATATATTCAAACTTATCTTTAACCCATTCTATATTTTGAGGCCCATATTTAGCATCTTCCCAGACAGATTGTATTCCCATTATAAACTTTGCATCTCTATAATAGAAGGCTGTAGCATTCCTAGTTTTGTCCACAACTGCTCCACCCAATCCATATAACGAAACAGCTGTATATATTGCTCCTTCTGCTCTAATACTTACTAAATTTACAATATTCTCAATATAATTTTTGCTAAAATCATCATATACAAATCTCCCTGATGACTTATATTTTTCATATGGTGGATGGCTGTCTTGAATTATTCTATTTGCTTCTAATACAGTAATATAATCTAAATGAAATATTCCATTCTTAAAAACGCTTTTAAGTGGAGCTAAAATTCCACTAGCCTCTTCTTCACTTCCGTAAAATAATCCTGTAATTTTGACCCCTTGTCCTTTTTCTTTAGAATTATATATTCCCATTTTTAAATTAATTCGCCTATCTAAATCTTTAAAAATATTTGTGTATGTTCCAAATATTTTAATTATTTCTTCTGTTTTAACTTTTATATAATCAATGGTTATTAAAGTTGCCATTTTTATTTTTTCTGGCAGCTTAAAGGTCATGCTAGTAATTACTCCAAAGTTTCCTCCACCAGAGCCTCTACAAGCCCAAAATAAATCTTCATTAGAACTTTCTGAGGCATCTATTATTTCCCCTTTATAATCTACCATTACTAACTCAAGTATATTATCAGCAGCTAACCCAAGTAATCTGCTAGAATATCCCCATCCTCCACCTAAAACTAATCCTACTACTCCAACTGTCGGGCAGCCTCCTCCAGCAAATGGATATCCAAGTGCTCCTAAGGTTTCATAAATTTCGCTATTTCTAACTCCACCCTGTATCTTAACTATATTATTTTCTTCATCTACAATAATATTATTCATTTTGCTAACATCAATAATTACCACATCATTTCCAGTCGAATATCCCTCATAATGATGACTTCCCGACCTTATTCTAATCTCTAATGAATTTTTCTTAGCCCAAGCTATTGAATTACTAATATCAATTTCATTATTACAATAAACAATTACTAGTGGATATTTTTCAATAGATCTATTCCAAGCCTTTCTATCTTCTTCATAACTAAAATCCTCTTTAGTTACAACTTGGCCTGTTAATTTATTATAATCAAATTTCATCAAACTTTCCCCTTCTCCTATATCTTTTGTTAGGTTTTACTATTCTTATATATCTTTTGTTTGATTTTACTATAGGACTTTAAAAATTGCTACATCATATTCAATTTATTAAAAATTTACTTAACTAAAAAATCAGCTTAAACTAAATTTATATAAACGTAAACAATTATTGTTTACACCTATATATTGTGTAGTTGAGGGCATGTTTGACCTTTTTGTGGGATAATTACAATATAAGAGAAAAATATTATATATCTTATATTATTACCAATAAATGATTAATTTTGTTATAATGTAATAAAGACCCATTTTTCAAATAACTACAAAAACTTAATAATATAATTATTAAGATTTAGGGAGGCGTTATCATTATATGAATATCTCTGTAATTGAAAAAAATACAAACCTAATTAATTTAATTAAAAATATGCCTGTTGGATTTTGTATCTATAACATAAATTTATCACCCATAAAATTTATTTTCTGGAATAATTATATGACAGAAATCACTGGCTATACTATGAATGAAATTAATGAATTAGGATTAAATAAAATACTTTCTAATCCCAATTCATTCCATGATTCTATTAGTAAAATTGGAGCAGATAAAGAATACGAAATTATATCTAAAAATGGATCTAGAAAAATAGTAAATGTTTCTACGTCATTAATTCCTATTTGTAATGAAGAAAGTGTTCCTTTAGCTATTGTTAAAGATATAACTAAATATAAGGAATCACAACAAGAATTCTTGGAAGTTAAAGAAAGATACGAAAAGATTTTAGAACTCTCAACTGATTCTATTTTCATACATAAAGATGAGAAATTTATATATGTTAACAACAATACCTTTAAGATGTTTAGCATTGAAAATCCTAAAGATATAATTGGACAATCTATCTACAAATACATACATCCAAGCTTTCGTAATATTATAAAAAATAGAGTAACAGTACAATTAGAAACAGAAGGACAACTTCCTATTATTGAAGAAACTCTTATAGATACCAACGGAAAACTCATCAATGTAGAAGTTGCTTCAAGTTATGTCCCATATAAAGGCAATATCTGCATTTTCACCTTCATAAGAAATATTAGTAATAGAAAAATATTAGAAAACCAGTTAAGAGAAAGTGAAAAATTATATAAGCAGCTTATTGAACTTTTACCTTTTGGCGTGTATATTTTTAAGAAAGATAAAATAATACTTTCTAATAAAGTCGGATTAGATTATTTAGGAGTTTCTAGCTTAGACAAAATTAAAGATAAAAGCTATTTACAAATAGTAAAACCACATCCATCCTCTATGAAAAATCACAAAAGAAGTATTAAACAAGTTATTACAAATAAATACTATCCACTTACTGAAGAAAAGTTTATTAGAATTTCTGATAATAAAACATTAGATTTTGAAGCTGTTGTTACAAAATATCCATATGAACATGGAGAAAACACATACTTAATAGTTTTAAGAGATATTTCTGATAGAAAAAAAGCTGAAGAATTAGAAAAAGACATGAAGGAAAAGTCAAGATTATTATCTGAAGCTAATGAATACGAAAAATTGAGAACAGAATTTTTTGCTAATATATCTCATGAACTAAGGACACCTATAAATGTAATATTAAGCAGTATACAACTTCTTGATTTAAAAGTAAAAAATATAAATACTCTTTCGGAATATAAGGAAGAATATAAAAAGTATCCTGCAATTCTAAAACAAAATTGCTATCGGCTATTAAGACTTATTAATAACTTAATTGATGTGACTAAAATAGATTCAGGATATTTTAATTTAAATTTAATTAATGCAAATATCGTAACTATTGTAGAAGATATTACTTTATCAGTTGTTGATTATACAGAGAATAAAGGAATTTCTCTTACATTTGATACTAACGTAGAAGAAAGAATATTAGCTTGTGATCCTGATAAAATAGAACGAATAATTCTTAATCTTATTTCAAATGCCGTTAAATTTACAGAGCCTGGCGGCAACATATTGGTAAACTTAACTGATAACGGCGAAGATATCATAATTTCTGTGAGGGATACAGGTATAGGAATATCTAAAGATAAGCTAAAAGTGATATTTGATAGATTTATTCAAGTAGATAAATCTCTAGCTAGAAATAGAGAAGGAAGCGGAATAGGACTTTCCTTAGTGAAATCTCTTGTAGAAATGCATAAAGGAGTAATTATTGCTAAAAGTGAATTAAATAAAGGTAGTGAATTTATTATAACTTTGCCATGTTATTTAATGGATGAAAATAACAATACTATTGATTCAAATAATCATGTTATTCAGGGTAATTTAGAAAAAACTAATATAGAATTTTCAGATATTTATTATTAGTATATGTTAATAGTTCCATTCCACATATGGTTGGAACTATTTTACTTTTTCACTAATGATATCTATTAAATTTATGTATAATAAAAAAGCTATCCTTATTTTTATTTTCTGTAAAGTTTCTACTTTTATCTTAATGATTAAAATATTCACATCCTTAAACTTTTAAAATGCAATTTTTTGTTTCAAAACTCTTTCTAATATCTTTAAGTTCACATTAAATTTAAATGTAGAGCCTTCCTGCATCTGCTTTCAACTGAAAGCAGATTTTGCTTCTCTTAGAAATTCTTTTTGTTCTAAAGATAAATCAGTTGACTGTAGTAATTCAAAAAATCCAAATACTCCATTAATTGGTCTTCTTATTTCATGGGACATATTTCCTAAAAACTGACTCTTGGCGATATTGGCAGCTTCTGCCTGGTCCTTTGCTTTATATAATTCAGCTTCAGCGCTTCTCTGCTTTGTAACACCCTCAGCAGTACAAATAAAATACTTAACATTACCATCATCATCTCTATATGGCTTGCTTTTAATTTGAATCAATCTATTTTTGTTTTTCCAATTTTTAAGTTCAACTTCCATTTTTGAGTTGTCGCTTTTTTAAACAAATTCCAATTAATCTCAGACAGCTTATTTGCAGTATTTATGTCAAATATATCGTATAAGTCTTTATATTCTAAATCACTTTTTTTCATTCCAAAGAAACTTGCATGAGCCTCATTAATAGTTGAATAAGAAAGTAACATTGCTTAAAGCCCAAATTTGTGACTCAGAATTATTTAGTAAGAATGATTGCTCATTAATGATTGATTCATATGTTTTTTCTTTTACAATCTTCATTCTTGTATATAAGAAAACTCTGCAATATTTTTTAATATATCAATTTGATTTGCTTCCCATGCTATACACTTAGATAGACTCTCGTAACCAAGGAAACTATATTAATTTTTTCATTTTTCACTGGAATTATAAGTGAAGATTTTATGTTTTCCTTTTAGAAAGTTTCTCTTTCAAGTATTGCTTAAGATTGTTACTTTTTTTGCTATAAAAAAGCAATGTTTTAAAAATGTTAAAAAAAATCCTCACAAGATAGAATCTCGTAAGGATTTTTTTAATTTATTTTATTTTTCCGCCTTCAACTACAAGGCTATCTTCAAATTCTTCACCATATACTGATTTTAATGTTTCATCATAAGCTTTGTGTACAAAATTTTCTTTACCTAAGGTCTCAAGTTCCGTATTTATCCATTCTTTAAGTTCTGTGTTACCTTTAGTTACAGCCGGTGCAATTGTATCTGTACTTCCAAGTGTTGGTACTCCAACAGTGAATCCTTTATTATCTTTAGCCCATGCTATAACTTCTGTATTATCACTTAATATAGCATCTCCGCGTTTATCCTTTAAAGCTTGGAATATTTCCGAGTATTGTTCGAATTTTACTAATTCAACGTCTGGGTGATTTTTTGTCATATAAGTTTCAGCAGTTGTTCCTTTTGCTACTATAATTTTTTTACCTTTAAGCTGATCTTCTGATGTAATTTTAGCATCATCTGGTGAAACAATTCCAAGTGATACCTTCATATAAGGATTTGTAAAATCTACCTTTTGCTTTCTTTCATCAGTAACAGTAAAGTTAGCCATTATTACATCAACCTTTTTAGATTCTAAATAAGAAACTCTACTTGCTGCATCAACTAAAACAAATTCAACTTTTGATTCATCTCCAAGAAGGTCCTTTGCAAATCTCTTTGCAATATATACATCAAAACCTTGATTTTTCCCATCTGAATCTACATACCCAAATGGAGCTTTATCGCTAAATACACCAATTTTTATAGTTCCACGTTTTTTAATCTCATCAATAGAACTAGTGGCTGCAGTTTTTGAATCACTTTTGCTTTGGCTTGTTGATGCTGAATTACCACAGCCTATAAGTCCTCCAATTATTATAGTACTCATAAGCAGTGCTGTTACGATTTTTTTAATGTTTTTCATAATTCATCATCCTCTCATTTATAATTATTATTTTAGTATTGAAATATATTTAGAAAGTGCTTAGCACGTTCCGTCTTTGGATTTGTAAAAAATTCTTCTGGATTTGACTCTTCACATATTTTCCCCTCATCGATAAATATTATTCTATCTGCTACAGACCTTGCAAAGCCCATTTCATGAGTAACAATTGCCATAGTCATCCCTTGTTTTGCTAAGCCTAAAATAACATCTAAAACTTCTCTTACCATTTCAGGGTCAAGAGATGCAGTTACTTCATCAAAAAGAATTATTTCTGGATTCATACATAATGCTCTAACAATAGCTATCCTTTGCTTTTGACCTCCTGAAAGCTGACGTGGATATGAATCCTTTCTGTCTAATAAGCCAACTCTGTCTAAAAGCTGCTCAGCTTCTGCAAGTACTTCTGCTTTATTCCTTTTTTGAACCTTTAAAGGTCCAAGAAGAATATTTTCTATAACTGTCATATGAGGAAATAACTCATAGTTTTGAAATACCATACCTATTTTCTCATGAATTTCTTGGAGCTTAACATTTTTATCTGTAAGACTTTGGTCTTTAAATTTAATATCTCCACCTTGAATTTTCTCAAGACCATTAAGACATCTTAAAAAAGTACTTTTACCACAACCTGAAGGTCCTAGAATAACTAAAACTTCTCCTTTATGCAAATTTAAGTCAATTCCCTTTAATATTTCTTTGTCATCATATTTTTTATGAACATCCTGTACTTCAAGTAAAACAGGATTATTATTCTTATTCATTCTATTCCTCCTAATTCCTAATTAATCCACTTAGCTTCTAGATTTTTTGATATTTTAGATAGTGGATAACATATTATAAAATACAAGAAGAATATGCAGCCATAAATCCAAAAAGATGCAGTAGGAAATTCAAAACGTGAAGTTTCAATAATTTGCTGACCTATTTTAACCACATCTATAACTCCTATTAAAACTACAAGTGAAGTAGTTTTAATCATCCTAGTAGCCAAGTTTATAGTGCCAGGAATCATTCTTCTTATAGCTTGAGGTATTAATACATACCTATATAATTGAAAATAATTTAATCCTAAAGCCTTACCAGCTTCAATTTGATGTTGTGGCAGTGACTGCAATGCACCTCTAACAATGTCCCCCATTTCTGCTGCTCCCCAAAGACTAAATACAATAATAGAAACTACTTCTCCACTAAGGTCTATATTTAGTGCCGTGGTAACTCCAAAATAAAAAATGAATAGCCATACTAATGTTGGTATTATTCTAAAGGCCTCAAGATAAACTCTGTTTATAAAAAGTATTACCTTAGATTTTGTTGTCCTGCTTAAGCCTATAAGTATACCTAAGATAGAACCTATAATAATAGAAATAAAAGCAATCTCTATAGTCACAAATAATCCTTCAAATAATAAACGTTGAATGTTTTTTTCTTGTAAAATAACATTAATTCCCGAACTCTGCATATCGCACCTTCCTTTCTATTAAAGACAGCACAAATGATAAAGGAAGAATCATAATAAGATAAATTACAACAAGCATTGTGAGTGCTTCAAAAGTTGTATAATACATACCAATTAAATCCTTGGTTAAATTGGTAAGATCCATTATTGATATTGCCCCTAAAATAGAAGTCTCTTTTAATAAAAATATACAATTTGCGCTTAAGGAAGGCATACTTATTGAAAAAGCTTGCGGAACTATTACATATCTAACAACTTGAATTTTAGAAAGACCAATACTTACTCCTGATTCAATTTGTGTTTTGCTAACTGCTTCTATTCCACTTCTAAAAGCTTCTGCCATATAACTGCCTCCAAGGAATGCCAACCCAATTACTGCACAAGTACTTTCACTCATCTTTAACCCTAATTTGGGTAATCCAAAATATAAGAAAAATATTTGTACAAGAAGTGGAGTATTTCTCGAAAGTTCTATATAAGCTTGCACAATAATATCCATTACTTTTATTTTAAAATATAGTATTATGCTGCATAGTAATCCAATTACCAATGATAAAGCTATTCCTGCAAGAGCTAATTTCAATGTAAGCCATGCTGCTTTTTCATATAAAGGTAAACTAGTCACTACGAAATTCCAGTCAAAATTCATTTATCCATCACCTTTTTTATCGATTTCTTTTAATTCATATAATTTCTGTAGGAATACATCTATATTATCAATTGTTTCCTAGTTTGTCAATCGCATTTATGTAACATAGTATTTAGTATTAAATATTAAAAATTTATTATTTAATACTTTTGTTTAAAATCCATTATTCGACTTCTCTTATAAAAAACAAATATTTTTTATTTTTATGTATAGAAAGTTAAAAATTTTCTTACTAAAAAAACTAATTATATATAGCAAAAAACAATCTGCATTAAAGTAAATCATAATGACTTAATTTACTAAATAATTAAAATTTCAACATATATATTAATTTTTTTATTCTTTTTCCAAAAACATAAGCCGCCACAAAGCTAACTTAGTAACTTTGTAACAGCTTATTAATTTTTTATTTAAATACTTTTATACGATCTTCTAGTGGATTAAATTGCTTTTCATCGGGTTCTGCTGTTGGTTTCCCAAATGGCATTTGAGCAATCATCTTCCAATTACTTGGTATATTCCACTCTTTTTTTACATCTTCTTCAATAACTTCATTGTAATGCTGCAACGATACACCAAATCCTTCAATTTCTAAAGAAGTCCAAATTATAAATTGATGCATTCCATTTGATTGCTGAGCCCAAATTGGAAAGTTATCCTTGTAAAGAGCATATTGGTTTTGAAGAGACTCAATTACACTGACATCTTCAAAAAATAAAACAGTACCATATCCACTTTTAAATGAATTTATCCTATCCTCTGTACTAGCAAATTGTTCAACAGGAACTATTTTTCTTAAAGCTTCTTTAGTAATGTCCCACAATTTATCATGGTGTTTTCCTAGTAATAAAATCACTCTTGCACCTTGTGAATTAAATGCTGACGGAGTATTCTTTACAGCTTTTTCAATAATTTGTTTAATTGCTTCGTCTGAAATTACCGATTCTTTGCTAATATTATAAAAGGTGCGTCTCTCAGCTACAGCACTATAAAAATCTTTTCCCATATTCTATCCCTCCTATCGCTGTTGTATTTATTATTTCTATTATTTATTCTTATATCTTACCATTTACCTAAATTCATATGTCCTGCTAACTCTGTTTTTGATCTTTGCTTTATAATCCAAGCTTCATCCTTTGCTTGTTTAAAAGCTGCTACACATTTTGGATCTAGATCATCTTTTATTCCTTCTATACTTAGCTCTACTATTTTTGAAGCTAATGCTATAATTTCCATATGAATATCATTTGTTCTGTTAGAGCGATATATTTTCTCTGCTGCTTCACTACTTAATTCTTCAAACTTCTCTGCTCCAACACTACATTTAGGACATTTTTCTGGAGCTGCTTCTCCTTCAAATACATACCCACAAACACTACATTTAAATAACTTTTTCATTTTACCCTCTCCTCTTTAATTTAAAATAAATTTTTAAATCATTATCTTTTTATAATATTTTAACACTTCTTTGCTATACCGCCATAATAATCAAAAAAATGTTATTATATATATATAATAATACTAATTTTAAAACCAGTCAATATTTTTTATTAATTAATAATTTTTATCAATTAATAACTCCTCTTTTACAGGATAGCTATTATTCCAAATTTCACCTGCTATGTAATTTTTAAAAAAGTAATATAAGAACAGTAAATAATTTTATTTTTACATGAAATTATCTACTGTCCCTCAACCTGATTTTTAAAATCTTCAATAACTAGTAACTAATCCTTTATTGAATATATGTCTGAAAATTCTATTTCTATTTTTTCAACTTTTGTCTTAAAAAGGATTTTATCTGCTGGGTTATCATTATCAACTAATACCGCCGGTAATTCTATTAAAAATTGGCTGCCTCTTCCTTCTTCACTTAAAACGCTTATTTTTCCTCCATGCATTTCAACAAAAGATTTTACAAGATATAGACCGATTCCAGTTCCTTCGCATTTTCTAGAAAGTGTATTATTCACCTGCCCAAAACGTTCAAATATTACGCTAAGCTTTTCTTTTGGAATACCTTCACCTTCATCTTTTACTTCAATAATAATACTTGATTTCTTATCTATTATATTTATATATATGTGTCCATTAGGATGGCTATACTTAACGGCATTAGATATTAAATTCAGCATTATACGTTCTACCATATCATGATCAAAACCAATAATTCCTTCTTCAAGCTCTGTATCAAATATAAGTTCTATCTCTTTACTTTCTACATAGCCTGCTACAGATTGAACAATATCTTCAATGACATTTACAATATCACCATTTTTTTTATTAATTTTAATAAAACCAGAATCTAATTTAGTTATATCTAAAAGATTATTTATTAGTCTAATCATTCTCAAACAATTTTGCTTCATTATTTTTAAATATGATTTGCATTTAACTGAATTATCTAACTTATAATCATTTAAATAAAGATTTATAGTTTGAATTGCTGCATAAATTACATTAACAGGTGTTTTTAGTTCATGAGACATATTAGTAAAAAAGTTAGTTATAAGATTATTGAATTCCCTAGTTTCATTAAGTAATTTTAAATTTTTCTCCACATCTTCTTGTAAAGATTCTACTTGCTTTTCAGAAGTTATATCACGCAGAAATGTCATTATTGAAGGTTCCCCTTTATAAGTAAAAAAAGATGATGTATTAGCCACTGGAATAGATTCACCATTACATTTTAATATCTTTTCTTCTTCTATAATCTTTGATAGCTTATTGTAAGTAATATATGAGTATTTCTTTTGAATTCTTAACTCAGGATCTGCTACGTAATGATTATAAAAATTCTTTCCGTTTAAATTTCCTAAATTCTCATATCCTAATAATTTAGCTGTACTTCTATTTGCATATATAATTATTCCATTCCTATGTACAATAATTGCATTTAATGAATTTTCAAATAACATATCATAACAAATTTTATTATTTAACAATAACGCTTCCATTTCTTTTCTTTTTTCATCTTTTTCTTCTAATTCAGTGCTTAATATATTAAGAGTATCATCTTTTGTTTTATTATTTTTTAATTCCGTATCAACATAATATCCAAGTATCCATGCAACAAAAATAAATATTCCTGCTAATATTAAATCTTTTTGAAAATATATATTAATTCCATCTTCTATTGGAGCATATAATAAATCTGCTAAAAGTATAGTAACTGAAGAAAAAAGTGATGTTATAATTCCATAGCGTGAACCATATTGAATAACTGAATATAGTATCAATAATAAAAATAGGTATTTATATTCATTTTCATAAACTGTAGATAAATATATTGGTAAAGAAATAATAAATATAAAAAAAATATTCTCTATAAGCCAAGATATTCTAAATACATTTGATGATTGGTATGTTTTGCGATTTATTATTAACCAAATTATATAACCTAATCCAGTAATACATAAAAAACAACCTGAAATATATAAATTAAATTCACTATTATTTTCGACTTTAAAATCAGTCCAATACTTAGGCAAGTTAATATATACGATTACACTAATAAATGCTATTATTCCAATTTTAATAATTGACAGCATCATAGATAAATTATTTTCATTTTTATTTATAAGAGTATTTATCATAAAAAAGCCTCCTAATATTATAGCAAAGTGCATAAAGTTAGAAGTAAAAATTATTAATTCAAAATATAAATAATTTTCACTTCTAAATTATTAGCTTTTTACAATTCTTTTGAGTTCCATTTTTCTAAACATTTTGGTTCCTTAGGTTGATATGAATTCCATAAACAAGCTGATGCTGAAACTGAAAGTGCCATTTTGGTGCAAAGATTTGATACAAGTACAACAATTGATTTTTTAATTTTATTTTCCAATTTCTCCACTCCCTTCAATTATATATTTTAAAACAAAGTCAACTTTGTTTAATAAACTTATTCCACCTTTAGTAAGAGTTATAGTCTGCCAAAGTACACCAATAGTAATACATTCTATAAATTTTATATAATATAATCCTAAATACTTTTGACTTAATATAAATAAAGTTAATATTATAATTGAGAAAATAAATAATACAATGATAGATTTCTTTTTAAATTGTTTTTTTACTTCAACATTTGTAATAGGCTTCTTAATACTATCTACTGGTGCATTTTTTATGACTGTTATAAAAGAAAATGTCATAATAATTAAACTTATTATCATAGCTGTAAAAATATTCAGTTTGAATAATATATTATTAACAAAAATTCCCGCTATACATGCTATACTTGTACCTATCATAATGCAACGACTTGGTGAAGAAGCGTGTACTCCACCAGAATATTTTCTTAAACTACTGCTTGTAACGGAAAATAATAAAGCCTCATAAAGTACATCAAAAAGCAAACCAAAAATTATAACCCATAAAATAGCAAATATAGTTTGTAATAAATTTATAGCACCATATACAATAATTTGTTCTTTATCTTCATCAACATTTAGAAACAATTTAGCATCATTTCCTATTTTAGCTGCTACTTTTTCAGTTAAAGACATTTCTTTATATCTTCCTTCCTCTTAAATGCATAATTAAATATCATTATAAACAATAATAGAAAAATTAAAGATGGTATACCTAGTAAACATTTTGTAACAGGATTTGAAAATTCCATATTAATATTTAATAAATTTAATAAAATCAAATTAAAAAATTCACTTAGTGAAAGCATAAAATATACCAGCAAAGTGCTATATATAGATTTAATTATGGGTATTCCAGTAATCGCCATAATACTTATAGTTAAGATTATATTAATTATCATATGCACTCCCAAATATATGGGCAGCCATCTCACAAAAAATGAAGTCAGTGATAATACTATGCTTAAAAATATAAGCCTTAATATATTAAAATACTTACGAGATACTATGTGGATTCCCAATATATAAATAAATGCTTCTGGCAAATTTCTAAGAAAAAATTCTATCCAAGTAAGTTTTAATATCCTCCTCACCCCCTTTGGATATGGACTATATAAATTTAAGATTTCATTCTGATTCATATGCTTTTTATAAAATTCAATCTTTTCTATATTATATACTATTTTTCAATTATTTTCAATTATCTCCTTTTATAAACTTCATTCTCTATATTTTCATAATTATAATATAATAAAC
>NZ_LZZM01000240.1 GCF_002006345.1 Clostridium puniceum | reverse complement strand
GATATAAAGCTGCTAAGAAAGATTTAGAAAAATCCAAAGTAATATATATTTACAAAGCTGCCGCAAGCGGTACGCCGATAGAAGAAATTTTTGAGTCATTAAAAATAGCCTAAGAATCTGTTTTTTTATTCAACTGTAAAATTATTCAAGTAAAAATGCACTATTATAGTAATTAACTTCATTTTAGTAGTAATAATATGATTAATGTTAAAGGCATAATAATATCTGGTATGATTATTATTACATTGCCAGGATTAAAGTTTCTTAATTTTATAATTTCTTTAATGTGTAAAATAGCTGCTCCAAATAAAAAAGTAGAAAATGGAATAACTGTAGCTATCCAAAATCCATCTCTAATCCAATAGCATAATATACCCGATATGCCTATTCCTAATGAAACAATTCCAAGTTCAATTTGAAACCCGTTTGAAACCCATCCTATTGTTTTAGCAACCTTTTCTCTGACAATAACATGTCCAATAAAATTGACTATACCGAAAAATCCCACTGTAAATACTAATTGAATTAGACATGCATTATAAATAAAACCTTGTGATGGATTCAACAAGTTATATATAATGCTTAATATCCATCCGATTGCATAACTAATAATATAAATCATTAATATTTCTCCTTTATGTTTTGTTCTCATTCCTAATTTTCATAAATATATCCTTATTATAGCATATTTTGTATGTATCGCTTTGTATTTCCCATTTGTGAAAATCCATAAATAGCTATGAGTTTTTCTTGGAGGTTGCTGGTAATGAATTGGCTTAGGTTTGCTAGAACTGTATATATTGGATTATCTAATTGTTCCGCATTCTTCACTTCACTACGTACTTCCTCATTAGTAGTATTATGTAATAAAAAAATATCACACTATTCATGTATTGTTTTGAATAATGTGATATTAAAAACATCTATTTGCTTATAAATTTAACTTTATTGACTTGTTGTTATACTTATAATCTTTTCAATATTTCATAACTCAATGTTCGAAATACCTGACAATAATTTTGAAATCCATCTTGTCCAATAATATAAATATTAGGCATATAGTCCATTCTTGTTCTTGAATACATAATACGTTCCAAGCCATTATCTACAGCTGTATGATTACTTAACGCCACATCTACTTTTTTACGCATTGCTTCACTAATAAAGTAATCTAATGACTTGAGATATTGTTTCGCTTTATTCTTTGTCCACGGTGGTGTCGTACCACCCCATAATGCTGCCATATGAATTTCTCCATCTTCTTTTACAGGGAATATGTAGCTTAATCCTCCCGGAGTATGACCAGGAGTACCGTAAACATATATTGTTTTGTCACCCAATGTTATGGTGTCGCCATCCTGAACATAAACATCAATTTTGTAATCTTTCCACGTTTCCGGTCTATCAGGCTTAGTTGGATGTTCTCCCCAAAAAATATCATCTACTTTAGAAAGGTATGTATCAACATGGTATTTCTCAACAAACCATCTCCCACATCCTGTATGATCAACATGTCCATGAGTCAAAATCAGCTTTTTTATTGTATCAGGATTCCACCCTACATTTTTAATCGCATCCACTATTGCCTCAAAAGCTTTTTTTACCGGCCAAATAGCATCTATAACTATCAACCCATCACTCGTTTTTAACACAAAACAATTTGTTTCTTTTTGTGCAACAATTAGCAAATCATCAAAAATCTTAGCATGAGTGAAAAATGACATATCTTCCATTGCTTTGATTGTTTCTTTCGTAATAACTGGTTTATTTAATCTATTCATTTAATATACACTCCTCTGTACAATATTAATTTTATATTTGCACAGAGGATAAGCGATTTTTTGGATGCATACATAAAAATATTTCCATAATTTCACCTTCTCTACAAATTAAAGAAACAAGTGTTCAACATTTATAATTTAGATTAATTTACAACAATAGAAATAAATATTACTGACTAAATAGTAGTTTAGTAGATAAAAGCATTTTTATGAAATTGAACGGAATTCCGTAGATTAGGTAGGGCTCGGTTCATTTCTTAAACAGTACGATGTTTTATAATATATTCGTATTTAAATTAGAACATTTATAAACAATAATATTAATTATTTAGATTTGATAGTTGAATAAAAAACAGTCCCTAAAATAATGATTCCGCCCAATGCTTCTCTTAAAGTTGGTATTTCTCTTAACAATAAAGCAGCAAAAATAATACCGTAGACTGGTTCAAGGCTTGATATAATACCTGCTGTCTGTGTCTTAATGTTTCTTAAACCATTTATGAATAATAAGTGAGAAATCCCAGTAAAAACTATGCCTAATATAATTAGTAATAATATCTCCCTAAGATTAAAAGTATATTCTTGTAAAAACAAAAAAGGGATTAATACGACAGTTGCAACTAATTGCTCATAAAAGGCAATTATTGAACTTGGATATTCTTTTACATATTTTCTATTAAGCATTGATAGAATTGCATAAGTAAAACCAGATACCACGCCCCAAATAACGCCTTGAGTTAGATTATTTCCGAGTTCGAACTTTGGAATAACAAGCACTACTCCTAAAAATGTAATAATTGCAACCACAATATCTGATAACTTAATTTTCTCTTTAAAGAAATATGGTTCAAAAAATGTAACAAAAACAGGAAAGGTTGAAAATGTAAGTAATCCTATTGCTACTGTTGACATCTGTATAGACATAAAAAAAGTGCTCCAATGTATCGCTAAAATACCTCCCATTATTGCTAAATAAAAATAATGCTTTTTTTGTTTTAGCTTCATATCCTTTTTTAAATAAAAGATAATAATCAATAAAAAAATACTTGAAAAGAAAACTCTTCCAAGAACAATTATTATTGATGGCAATGATAACACTTTTCCAAACAAGCCTGATAAACCAAATAAAAAAACTGATAAATGAATCTCCACTAAACTTTTATTTTTTATATTCATATAGTTACCTCCCAATAAAATCTAAATATTTCTTTATAAATATAAAATTTTCCAATTGACTCCATTTTATAAACAAGCTTAATTTAATATTATATATATATCATTATTTATAGTGGGTCAATTTAATTAATTATCTAGATTATGGAAGATAAAAATATTCATGTCTTTTCACTGTATACACCTCCTAAATTTATAAAATAAATAAAATACTATTTTGACAAGGAAGGTAACTGTCATTTATTTTATACTAAATTAACTACACTAAACATTTTAACACAATGCTGCTTTGCATTCAATTTGTCAGGTTATATACTTTGTATTGCAAATCACTTATAAAATATATTATAAATATCCCATTATTTAATTTTTAAAGATCAATTTTTCACTAATTACTACGTACTTCCTACACATTAAGTTCTAAATTAAAAGAATTTATCTTAATACTTTTGAAGTTACAATAAATCATCAACACTTCTGTTCATATACTTATAAAAATCATCAACACTTTACTAGAAAATTCTAATGCTAGCTCATCTATAATGAAATCTTTTATATCATATTGAAAATCTTTATAAAATCTTTATACAAATAGAAATAGTTTAATCCAATCTTTACACTGTAAGTAGTATTATTCAAGTATAAGGTACAATCAAAAATATCCATGGCAACTTTAGATTTGGTATTTATTTTCATGTGCCTAAAAGATAAATCTTGAAGGGAGAAGAACAGTGTTTGATATTGTATTTTTTGCATTATTAATTTTAGGGTTTTGTTCTGTTATATTTTTTACTAATTGGTGTGAAAAGCAAGTTAATAAATAAAAGAAATAATGTTTATGGAAGAAAATAGATTAGCATACTTACTGACTTGTTTATTTCTTTGAATATGCTTAATGGAGGAATGTATATGGGGATATTAGTTACAATTATAGTTTTACTTTTTGGATATTTAAGCTATGTACTATTTAATCCAGAAAAATT
Organism: Clostridium puniceum; assembly: GCF_002006345.1. GTDB lineage: Bacteria > Bacillota > Clostridia > Clostridiales > Clostridiaceae > Clostridium > Clostridium puniceum. The sequence continues at coordinate 12,982 of NZ_LZZM01000240.1, read as the reverse complement.
TTAGTATTGATAGTAAGAGGTTAAAACAGGAGGAATAATTTATGGAATGGTTACAAATAATAATGTCTTTACTACTTTTTATGATAATCATAATACCACTTGGAAAGTATTTATATAATGTGAGCACTAATCAAAGGATGATTGGGGACAAGTTTTTTAATATTGTGGATAATTTTATTTATAAAGTATGCAGGATAAATAAAGAGGAAGAAATGAATTGGAAGGAATATGTGTTTTCTATCATAGCAGTAAATGCAGTTATGATATTTATAGGATATATAATACTTAGAACTCAAGGGTTTCTATTTTTAAATCCAAATAAAATAGATGGAATGGAACAAAGCTTATCTTTTAATACAATTATAAGTTTTATGACAAACACAAATCTTCAAGATTATAGTGGAGAATCTGGACTTTCTCATTTAAGTCAAATGATAGTTATTATATTCATGATGTTTACTTCAGCAGCAACAGGCTTTGCGGCAGCTTTGGCTTTTATGAGAGGAGTAATTGGAAAGAAAACAATGGGAAATTTTTTTGTAGATTTAATAAGAATTATTACAAGAGTGTTATTACCACTTTCAATAATAGTAGGAATTCTTTTAGTGAGTCAAGGTGTACCACAAACTCTTTCAGGAACTAAAACCGTTACTACAATAGAAGGAAAAATGCAGGATATAGCAATGGGACCTGTAGCTGCCCTTGAAGCTATAAAACATTTAGGAACAAACGGTGGTGGTTTCTTTGGAGCAAACTCAGCTCATCCCTTTGAAAATCCTACACCTATATCAAATTTAATTGAACTATTATCTATGATGCTGCTGCCAGGAGCATTAGTTTATACCTTTGGCTTAATGTTAAAAAATAAAAAACAAGGGTGGGCAATATTTGGTGCAATGGCTGGAATCTTCATAATAGCACTTCCAATATGCTATTATGCAGAAAAAGCAGGAAATCCAGCTTTAGCACATGTGGGTTTAAATCAACTAATGGGTAATATGGAAGGGAAAGAAGTAAGGTTTGGAATAGGACAATCTGCATTATTTACAACAGTAACTACAGCCTTTACAACAGGAACGGTTAATAATATGCATGATTCCTTAACCCCTATAGGAGGAGCAGTTGCTCTTATGAATATGATGCTTAATGTGGTATTCGGTGGAAAAGGCGTAGGTTTTATGAACATGATGATGTATGCAATCCTTACGGTTTTCTTATGCGGACTTATGGTTGGAAGAACACCAGAATTTTTATCAAAAAAGCTTGAAGGAAAGGAAATTAAGCTCATAGCCTTGGCTATAATAATTCATCCATTTTTAATATTAATGTTTTCAGCCTTAGCTTTAGTAGTTCCACAAGGGTTAGCGGGTATATCAAATTCAGGTTTCCATGGACTAACTCAAGTAGTTTATCAATTTACCTCCTCAGCTGCCAATAATGGTTCTGGCTTTGAAGGACTATCAGATAATACGTTATTTTGGAATACTACAACAGGCTTAGCTATGTTTTATGGAAGATATTTATCCATAATAATTCTTCTTTCAGTAGCAGGAGCTTTAGCTGCTAAAAGAAGTATACCAACAACAGCAGGAACCTTTAGAACAGATAACACAATGTTTACAGTAACCTTAATTGCTATTGTTTTAATAATTGGAGCCTTAACCTTTTTGCCTGCAATAGCCCTTGGGCCAATAGCAGAGCATCTAACACTGTGGCATTAATTTAATTAAAACTTAATTTAGATGAGGGTTGATTGCCAGCTGAACTTTAATCGAACTTATGACCTAAAGAGTCACAATGTAGTTTAAAGGATCACAATGTAATCTAAAGGGCAACGGTATAACTTAAAGAGCCACAATGTAACCTCAAGAATTCAATAATGTATCTTAAAGGGCATAATGATATGAACCTCTAGTGATACTTAGAGTCAATCTAAAGAGGGGATATTAGTGAACTTAGCTATGGCAAAAATCTTGGTTATTAGTAAATTATAAGGCAGGGAGAAAATATTATGAGTGATAAAAAAAGAGAAGCTAAATTTATTACAAAAGAGATATTAAATGAAGCGATTATAGAAGCTTTTAAAAAATTAAATCCTAAATATATGATAAAAAATCCAGTTATGTTTGTAGTAGAAGTAGGTTTTGTTATAACACTATTACTTACCTTTGTACCAAGTTTATTTGGTGATCAAGGCAGTAACTTACGAATATACAACTTAATCGTAACAATAATACTTCTTATAACAGTACTTTTTGCAAATTTTGCAGAAGCAGTAGCTGAAGGTAGAGGTAAAGCTCAAGCTGAAAATTTAAAGAAAATGCGCAAGGATACTGTAGCAAAACTTTTAAATCCTAATGGGACTACTAAAATTATAAATGCAAATGAATTAAAAAGAGGAGATGTAGTTTTAGTTGAAAATGGAGATATAATTCCAAATGATGGTGAAGTTATAGATGGAATAGCTTCTGTAGATGAATCAGCTATAACAGGTGAATCAGCACCTGTTATGAAGGAGCGTGGTGGGGATTTTGCATCAGTTACAGGCGGAACAAAAGTTGTAAGTGACTGGTTAAAGCTAGAGATAACAGCAGTGCCAGGTGAATCTTTCCTAGATAAAATGATTTCTCTTGTTGAAGGAGCCTCAAGACAAAAAACTCCCAATGAAATTGCTCTAAACACTATACTTGTAAGTTTAACAATTATATTTCTTATAGTAATAGTTGCACTTTATCCAATGGCTAATTATTCAGGAATTGCAATTTATATTTCTACTTTAATTGCACTCCTTGTATGTTTAATACCTACAACTATTGGAGGTTTATTATCAGCTATTGGTATTGCAGGGATGGATAGAGTAACAAAATTTAATGTTATTGCAATGTCAGGGAAGGCAGTAGAAGCTTGTGGTGATGTTGATACAATGCTTCTTGATAAGACAGGAACAATAACCTTTGGTAATAGACTTGCAGCAGAATTTATACCCGTTGGAAATTCAGATAAGCTGGAGTTAATAAATTATGCTGTAATATGTTCTTTAAAAGATGATACACCAGAGGGAAAATCAATAGTTGACCTTGGAAAAAAATTAGGTTCAAATGTAGAGGAAGAAGAGTATAAAGCTTTAGGCTTTATTGAGTTTACAGCGCAAACAAGAATGAGTGGAATAGATTTACAAAATGGGTTGAAGGTAAGAAAAGGAGCTTCTGATTCTATAAAAAATAGAATAAAAGAACTTGGAGGAAAAATTCCAAATGATTTAGAAGATGCAGTAAATGGAGTTTCAAAACTAGGAGGAACACCTCTTGTAGTTTGTGTTAATGATAAAATATATGGTGTTATATATCTTAAAGATACTGTTAAGCCAGGTCTTGTAGAAAGATTCCAAAGACTTAGAGAAATTGGTATTAAAACAGTTATGTGTACAGGGGATAATCCTTTAACGGCTGCAACTATTGCTAAAGAAGCTGGTGTAGATGAATTTATAGCTGAATGTAAACCAGAAGATAAAATTGCTGCAATTAAAAAAGAACAAGAACAAGGCAAAATTGTAGCCATGACTGGAGATGGAACTAATGATGCACCAGCCCTAGCACAAGCAGATGTAGGACTTGCAATGAATAGTGGTACTACAGCAGCTAAAGAAGCAGCAAATATGGTGGATTTAGATTCAGATCCTACAAAGATTCTTGAAGTAGTTGAAATAGGAAAACAGCTTTTAATAACAAGGGGAGCTTTAACTACTTTTAGTATAGCTAATGATGTAGCTAAATACTTTGCAATCATCCCAGCTATTTTTACTGTAGCTATACCTGAAATGCAGATTATGAATGTAATGAGGCTTTCAACACCCTATAGTGCAATACTTTCAGCTCTTATATTTAATGCAGTAATAATACCACTACTTATACCAATAGCTATGAAGGGGGTAAAGTATAAACCTATGAAAGCAGAAACTATGCTGCTTAGAAATATGCTGATTTTTGGTGGTGGAGGAATGCTTGTTCCATTTATAGGAATTAAGGTGATTGACGTTGTTATTACCCCACTAGTTAGGATTCTTAATATAGGTTAGAAGCAGTTAAGAATTAACAGTTGAGGAGTGGAATCAACATATGATTCCACTTGGTTAAGAGTTAATTGTTTAGGAGGAAAGCTACAGGCATCCTTAAAAAGTAGATTATTTTTGAAGGTTTGTAGTTTACGAAAAATGTATTATTAAAAATCCTTGTATGGTTCAAAATAAATTAATAGTGTGCATTTCACGGAAAAAGGAGATTTTTATATGAAAATAATTAAAAAAGCTATTTTCGTAAGTATAACTTTAATGATACTTTGTGGGCTTATATATCCTCTTTTTATGACAGGAGTAAGCCAATTAATATTTAATAAAAAAGCTAATGGAAGCTTGATTACAGTTGATGGAAAAGAAGTTGGCTCAGAGCTGCTAGGACAAAATTTTACAGCTGCAAAATTTTTTAAAGGGAGAGTTTCGGCTGTAAATTATAACACTTATACAGAAAAGGATACAAAACTAGATGAAAGTGGAAAATCAGCGTATGCTGGAGTAGGCTCAGGTTCTCAAAATTTAGCACCTTCTAATGAAGCTCTCAAAGAAAGAGTTGAAAAAGATATAGACAGCTTTTTAGAAACTAATCCAAGTGTTAAAAAAGAGGATATTCCAACTGATTTGCTTACAAGCTCAGGTTCTGGTCTTGACCCAGATATAAGTCCTAAAGCGGCCGAAATTCAGATACCAGCAGTTTCAAAAGGTTCAGGAATAAGCGAAGGTGACCTTAAAGCAATCCTTGATAAATATACTGAAGGAAGAACTTTGGGGGTGTTTGGAGAACCAAGAGTAAATGTATTGAAGGTTAATATTGAAATAGCCTCAATTTTGAATAAGAAATGATTTAAGTTTTAAACTCATTTCACATTCATAGAATAAGGAGATTTACTATGAAAAAGATAATTTCTATACTTTTAGTTTTTATAATAATTAGTATTGTTATAGCAAACCATAACAATGATTCATATACAGGAAAATACAAAGATTCCAATAATACAATTTTAGAACTTAGCTCAAATGGTAAGTGTACAATTATAAACAGTTTTTATAAAGATGTGTTTTACACCTATGGGAAATATACTATAAAAGATAATGAAATAGAAATAAATTTTGATAAGGATAAAGAAAATTATTTGAGAGTTGAAAGTTTAGAAGGAAAAGTTAAAGGGAGTAATATAGAATTTCATAATTATCTAACAGAAGGTAAAGAGTGTGTTTACTCAAAAATAGGATAATATATATGTTAAAAAATAGTTTTTATAAAATTTATGTCCCTGTAAAGTTCTAATTGTAGAATATAGAAAGTAAGAATAACATTTCTTTTATATTATTATCAATAACTATATAATTTACAATGATAAATAAATCTCTAACCCTTTAACTTTTCTATAAATATTGATATGTCGAAATAACTGTTATAAAATGCAAATAATAGAGAGAGCATAAAATTAAGTAAAGGTAAGGAGTGATTTAAATAGATATACAAGAAAGACCAAATCCAGAGTATCTTTTAAATCAAATAAAAAGAGAAGAAAATGAAGCTTCAAGAGGAAAGTTAAAGATTTTTTTTGGATATGCAGCAGGAGTAGGTAAAAGTTATGAAATGCTCATGCAAGGCCATGATATGAAAAAGTTAGGCAAAGATATAGTTATTGGATATATTGAACCTCATGCAAGACCAGAAACTATGGCTTTAGTAAAGGGAATTGAAGATATTGGTGTTAAAACTATTAATTATAAAGGAATAACTTTAAAAGAATTTGATTTAGATAAAGCCCTTGCTAGAAAACCGCAGATAATATTAGTAGATGAACTTGCTCATACTAATGCAGCTACCCAAAGACATAGAAAAAGATGGCAGGATATAGAGGAACTTTTAGAAGCTGGAATAAATGTTTATACAACTTTAAATGTTCAGCATATTGAAAGTTTAAATGATATAGTTGAAAGTATAACCCATATTGCTGTAAGAGAAACAATTCCAGATAATATATTTGATGAGGCAGATAAAGTAGAATTAATCGATATTGAACCTGATGAACTTCTTAACAGATTTAGTGATGGAAAAGTTTATAGCAAGGAGCAGACAAGAAAAGCTTTTAATAACTTTTTTACTAAAAATAATCTATTTGCCCTTAGAGAAATTGCTTTGAGACGAACTGCTGATAGGGTAAATTATGAAGTTGAAAGTGTAAGATTGTCAAAAGGCCAGATAAATGTGATGCCAATATCAGATGCAATACTTGCTTGTATATCTCCATCACCCTCATCTTCCAGAGTTATAAGAACAGCTACAAGAATGGCAGAAGCACATCATTCAAAATGGATAGCCTTTTATGTTGAAACAACAAATTCAAGAAATTTAAGTAAGGAAGATAGAGAAAGATTAAATGCAAATTTTGCTTTAGCTGAGCAGTTAGGTGGAGAAGTAGTAACTGTGTATAGCGATAATATTATTGAGCAGATAATTGAATATGCAAAATTTAGAAACGTAACGAAAATTATTATAGGTAAAAATCATAAAAAACCAAATAACTTATTTCATTTTTATGCTAGAGATATAGTTGATAAACTTATGGAATCTAATTCCTATATAGATGTTTATGTTATACCAAATGCAACTTATCATAACGATAAAAAATATACGATAAAAAATAAAAAGCTAAAATTTAATGTATCAAAGAAAGAAATTTTAATATCCAGTTTAATCATGCTGAGTACTATAATAATTTCTTTATGTATTGATTATTTAGGCTTTAAGGATACTAATATAATTATGATTTTTATCTTAGGGGTTATTATAGTAAACATAAAAACAAGAGGATATATTTTAGGTTTTATTTGGTCAATTATAAGTATATTTTTATTTAATTACCTTTTTACAGTGCCGCTATATTCCTTGGAGATGTATGACAAAAGTTATTTAGTAACCTTTCCAATAATGCTCATAGTAACTTTTACAATTGGTACCCTTACAAATAAAATACAAAGGGAAGCACTTAATTCTTCTCAAAGAGAAAATAGAACAAGAAATTTATATAGAGTAAGTAAAAAATTGTTGAGTGCAACTGGTACTTCAGATGTTGTAGGTATAGGAATAAAATACTTGTCAAGGTTATTAGAAAGAACTATTATCTGTTATTTAGAACAAGATAATAAATTTTCAACTCCATTTATTTATACTGCGACTAAAGGGGAAAAAGACAGATCTTTATTAAATAAAGATGAAGAAGCTGTTGCTTATTGGACATTTTTAAATGATAAGGAATCAGGTTCGGGAACTGATACCTTTTATGGAGCAAAAGGATATTATATGCCTTTAAAAAGCCATGGAAGAATATTAGGAGTACTAGGTGTTTCATGCATTAATGGAACTTTAAAGCCAGAGCAAAAATTTATTTTTGAAACCGTAGCTAGTCAAATCTACATTGCACTAGATAGAGAAATCTTAGCTGAAACTCAAAAGAAATCTAATTTAGAAATTGAAAGCGAAAGACTTAGAAGCAATCTATTAAGGTCGATTTCCCATGATTTAAGGAGTCCCCTTGCAGGGATTAAAGGTGCGGTGAGTACTATAATTGAGACAGGTAATCTTATATCAGAAAAAACTAAAGGAGAACTGCTTCAAGGTGTTTATGAGGATACTGAATGGCTTATAAGATTAGTAGAAAATTTACTTAGTATGACAAGGTTTGATGGAGGCAGCATTAAAATTAAGAAGGATATGGAATTAGTTGAAGAAGTAGTGTATGAAGCAGTTCAAAGGACTTCAAAACGCTTTAAAGATCATAAAATAAAAGTGACAGTTCCAGATGAGGTCATAATGGTTCCAATGGATGGAAGTTTAATTGAACAAGTGCTCATAAATCTATTTGACAATGCTATTAAGTTTACTCCGAAAGGTTCCTTGATTGAAGTGAAAGTTTATGAGGATAAGAAAAATGTTATTTTTGAAGTGATTGATAATGGCACAGGAATATCAGAAGATATATTGCCACATATATTTAATAGATTTTTTACTAATGGAGATAAAATATCAGATTCCAGACGGGGAGTTGGATTAGGTCTTGCAATTTGCAGATCAATAGTAGAAGCACATGGTGGAGTAATTAGTGCTCATAACAAAAACAACAAAGAAGGAGCTATTTTTAAATTTGATATTCCAAAGGAGGAAGATGTTAATGGACAATAAGCCACATATTCTTGTTGTGGAAGATGATAAGCCTATAAGAAATTTTATAATAGCAGCTTTAAAGGCACAAGGATTTAATTTTATTGAAACTGACAAAGGAATGGAAGGCATTGCACTTTCAATGTCACATAAACCCGACTTAATAATATTAGATTTAGGACTTCCAGATATGGATGGAATTAATGTTATCACAAGCGTTAGAGAATGGTCAAAAATTCCTATAATAATAGTTTCAGCAAGAGAAAATGAAAGACAGAAAATAGAAGCTTTAGATAAGGGTGCAGATGATTATTTAACAAAACCTTTTGGAATTGGAGAATTATTAGCTAGAGTTAGAGTAGCCTTAAGACATAGCATGGTAAATAGTAATCTAAGAGAAGATATAGAAATTTTTAAGGTCAAAGATTTAGTTGTTGATTTTAATAAAAGAAAAGTGAGAATAAATAACGAAGATATACATTTAACACCTATAGAATATAAAATTATGGTACTTCTCTGTAAGTATTCAGGAAAGGTGCTAACTCATAACTTTATAACCCAGGAAATATGGACTTCCACAACAGCAAGTGAAACTCAATCCCTAAGAGTGTTTATGGCAAGCCTTAGAAGAAAAATAGAAAAGAATCCAGCTGAACCACAGTATATTTATACAGAGGTTGGAGTTGGATATAGATTAGTGGATGAATAGCAGGGTAGGAGAGTTGCGGGACATTAATTAACAAAAGGCTTAATATAAATAGATAAGTTGATGGAGAGTGAATGAGGAGTAGAAAGAAAAGTAAATTTAAGTATAAGGGAGAGTATCTGCAATGAAATTTGTGGATACTTTTTTATATAGGACAGGCAGTTTTCAAATAATATTGATCATCTTTTTAGTGAAGAAATCGCATTTCTATATAAAAAACGTTGAAAAATAGAGCTTTTTTCAAGTGGATAAAACAAAATCTAAAATTTAAAACTTTTGGTTAAAAATTTTACTTTTTCCGCATCTCATGAAATACAGTTCTTTAGAGTAATAAAGAGAAAAGATGTACATAATTATAATTGATTTGGTCAATATTGACAATAAAACCAAAAAAGAGTAAACTATAATTAAAGGTTCGATAAAAATATTGTGCCTTTTAAGTATGTATTATGTAAAGGAGGTGTTTTTTTGATTTTGCAAGCGATTGCATTAATATGAATTTATGGTAAAGGAAGAGGTAATATGAAATCAAAAAAAATTCAGAATTTTGTAGCATCAGCTGTATTTTTGGCTACTTTATTTAGTACTACAATGGTTAGTGCTAGTATAGGTGATGTAGGTAAATTAACTAATAGTAGCACACAAAATATTCTAAAAGTGAATATTGATAATGATGGGTCAGTAAAATATTCTGAACCAAGCGCTAAAGACTCGAATCTAAAGAAACCGTTTGCATGGAAAAATGCTACCGTATACTTTGAATTAACAGATAGATTCAATAATGGAGATACAAGTAATGATCATTCTTATGGGCGTGGATTAGATCAAAATGGAAATGTACAAGCGGGCTACACTAACAATCCAGGCGCTTTTCAAGGGGGAGATTTAAAAGGGTTAACTCAAAAAGTTAACGATGGATATTTTACAAACTTAGGTGTAAATGCAATTTGGATTACTGCACCTTATGAACAAATTCATGGCTTTACTTCTGGAAACGATGATGGAGGTAATGCACAAAATAACGGAAAGGGGTTTCCATATTATTCATATCATGGCTATTGGGCTTTAGATTATAGCAATATAGATGCTAATATGGGAACTGCTGATGATTTAAAAACATTTGTTGATACAGCTCATTCAAAAGGAATACGTGTAGTAATGGATATTGTATTAAATCATGTAGGATATGCTACTATGAAGGATGCAAATGAATATGGATTTGGAGGACTAGCATCAGGATGGGAAAAATATTATTATGGACCATTAAAAGACCTTGTAGGAGGAGCTATAGAAGGAAAAAACTATTATAATTTAGATGATTCAAAATGGAGTACTAAATGGTGGGGAACAGGTTTTGTAAGAGCATCTGTTGGATATGCAGGATATCCTAAAACTTCAGAAGGTGCAGGGTGGACAGACTGTCTTGCTGGACTTCCAGATATTAAAACTGAAAGTACAACAGAAATAGGATTGCCACCGTTACTAGAGACCAAGTGGAAAAAAGAAGGTAGATATGATAAAGAAATGGCTAGTCTAAATTCCTTCTTTGAAAAGAGAAATTTAAAAAGGATACCAAGAAACTATGTTATAAAATGGTTAACAGATTATATTAGAAATTACGGAATAGATGGATTTAGATGTGATACTGCAAATCAAGTTGATCTTGATTCATGGGCATCTTTAAATAAGGAAGCAAGAGTAGCCTTTGATGAATACAAATCGAATAATCCAGATAAAGTACTTGATCCTAATGCAGAATTTTGGACAGTAGGAGAATCATGGGGACATGGAGTTAATAAGGATGCATTTTATACTCAAGGTGGATTTAGTTCAATGATTAACTTTACCTTTAAGGATGTTAGTGCTTCAAATATTAAAGCTAAATATAATGCATTAAGTAAAGTTAATGATGATGATAATTTTGACGTATTAAGTTATATATCATCACATGACGATAAATTATATAATAGAGATAATTTAATTTATGGAGGAACATCATTATTACTTGCACCAGGAACAGTACAAATATTTTATGGAGATGAAACGGCTAGACCTTTAAGCTGGACAGATAGATTCTCAAGTAATTATACAGATCAGACATATCGTACATTTATGAATTGGAGTGATCTTAATAATTCAAATGGAAAAGCTTTAACTATTCTTGCACATTGGCAAAAACTGGGTCAATTTAGAAATAAGCACTTAGCTGTAGGAGCCGGTATAAATATAGATTTAAGCAGTAATCCATATACATTTGGAAGAACGTATAATAAAGACGGTGTAGCAGATAAAGTTGTATGTGCTATAGGAGCATCTGGGGATACAAATGTAAACGTATCAAATACATTTAGTGATGGGTCTAAAGTAAGAGATGCTTATACTGGAGCAATTACTACAGTAGTAAATGGAAAAGCTACTTTTACTGCTGATAAAAACGGAGTTATTTTAATTGAAAAAGCAGATAATACTCCAGATGTAGGCGTTAATCCAGGTTCAAAGAAATACTATGAAGATACATTAAAATTAAGTTTAAATGTAAGTGGAGCAGATACTGGAACTTATAGTATTAATGGAGAAGCTGAAAAAGCTTTCAAAAATGAAGATGTAATAACAATAGGTGAAAATCTAGCTTATGAAAGTGCAACAACCATTACAGTAAAGGCTTCAAATTCTGATGGAAGTGCAACACAAACTTACACATATACTAAAAAAGATCCTAATTTTGTATCAAATGTATACCTTAAGAAACCAGCAAACTTTGGAACACCAAAAGTATACATTTATAGCGAAAGTGATGGAACTATAAATGAAGTAACAAAATGGCCAGGAGTAGAAATGAAATCAGAAGGAAATGATTTATATAGATATTCTTTACCAAAAGGTTTTAGCGATGCAAAAGTGATATTTAATGATGGGAATAATCAAATACCTGGATCAGGACAAATAGGGTTTAGTTTAGACAATGGAAGTACTATGATTTATGATAGTGGAGATTGGAAAAACTATGTGATTGAAAATAATCCACAAGCTTCAATATCAAAAGAAAGCTGTGATTTTACTGATTCTTTATCTCTTACATTACGAGCAAAAAACAGTACATCATCAACATATTCAATAGATGGTGGAACAGAAGTGAATTACAAGGATGGAGATGTAATAACTATAGGAAAGGATGCTCTAGTTAATGATAAAATTACTATTACATTAAAAGTAACAGACGGAAAGAAAAGTGATATAAAGAGTTACACTTATACCAAAAAGGAAAAAACTAAAGCAGCTACTGTATATTGCCGAAAGCCACAAGGTTGGGGAAAACTAAAAACATATATTTATGATGACACTCAAAATTCTGTAAAAGAGGTAGCGAAATGGCCAGGAGTGGAAATGAAATCAGAAGGAAATGATTTATACAGTTATACATTGCCAGATGGATGGGAAGACGCATATGTAATATTCACTGATGGAAAAAATCAAGTACCAGGCTCAGGAAAAAGAGGGTATAAATTAAGTAAGGAAAGTAAAATGATATACGATAATGGAACTTGGAAAGTGTATTAAGAAAAGGTAGTGATAAATAAAAACTCACCTCATGCTAATAATATTGTTTAGCATAGGTGAGTTTATTCATAAAAATTTACAAATATTTATTTTGAAAGGGACTCTAGATAGTTTTGTGTTATTAACACATTTATCATTAAAATATTACTGGAAATTTTGTTTTCTGGTAATATTTTTTTATTTTTAGTAAATACTAAAAATATGTTTTATATTCACTTATAGTATTAGTAATAAATCAAATATTATACATAGATTTTACAAAAAAGTACAAGCTGTTAAGCTAGTTCATCATTTAATTGTTCAGCGAATATTATTGATAATTCTGCTAAAGTTCTACCCCAATTTGGTGTAGGTTGAGTCCATTTTTCTATAATTTCCATAGTCGCTAAATATACACATTTGCTTAAAGATTGATCTGTTGGGAATATAGTTCTTGCCTTAGTATATTTACGGATTTGCCTATTAAATCCTTCTAGCG
>NZ_LZZM01000239.1 GCF_002006345.1 Clostridium puniceum | reverse complement strand
ACTATAGATAATGCTATTATTGAAAAATTAGCAGATAATATAAAAATTGATTTTCAGTTTGAAAAAAAAGAAGATAATTTCTATTGTAATGTTATATTAACCATTAGTGAAAATAAGCTTGCTTATTCTGAAGTTTTGAATTCTAATAATTCAATTATAAAAAATTCTAGAAAGATACGTCTTATAGAAAGTGAATTAAATAAGAATAGATTTTTTTATAAAAATGAAATGTTCATATATTATGGAAATGATGATGATTTCTATATTTTCTTGAAGGAAAAAGTTAAGCAATTGGAAAGATTAGGAGAAATAAAAAACTTAAATTGTAACGGGAAATATTTAAAATTTTATAATGACTATATATCAAGTTTAGAATTAAAGGAAGATGAAAATAAGAATTTGAAGTTTTCATTTGAATTAAATGGAATTGATAATAAAGAGTTAAATGATGTTATAAATGCTTATAAAAATAAAAAAAGATATATTAAACTTAAGGATAATGTATTTGTTGATTTGGAAGACGAAGAATTAGCTGAATTTATAAGAATTATAGAGACTTTAAATATAAATGTTACAGAAGGCAAGGGTGAATATGAACTTGAATTAAATAAGCTTTACTATTTAAATAGTAAACTAGATAATAAACAAATAAAATTACTTAATGGAAAAGAAAACTTAACAGATGCATTAAGAAGATTAGATAAATTAAATGAAAATTCTTTTGAAATTCCCAAAGAATTTATGGGGTCTCTTAGAGAATATCAAGTCAAAGGTTATAATTGGTTTAAAAGCTTAAGTTATTTAGGACTAGGAGGAATTTTAGCAGATGAAATGGGACTTGGTAAAACAATTCAAACAATAACCTTTTTATTATCTGAAAAAAAATCACACTCGTTAATAGTTACACCAACTTCACTTATATATAATTGGAAACAAGAATTTGAAAAATTTTCTCCAAGCTTAAGGGTTGGAATTATTCATGGTAAGAAAAATGAAAGAATACAATTATTAAATAATATTTATGATTATGATATTGTATTAACTACATATGGAACTTTAAAAAATGATATTTTAGAATATGAAAATATTAATTTTGATTATTTAATATTAGATGAAGGACAAAATATAAATAATTCAGAGTCTCAAAATGCAAAGGCCATAAAAGAAATTAATTCAAGAAGTAGATTTGTATTAACAGGTACCCCAATTCAAAATAATTTGATGGAGCTTTGGGCTTTATTTGAATTTATAATGCCAGGCTATCTTTACACTAAACAAGAATTTTCTTCAAAATTTATTAACACAGAAGATAAATACGTAGAAGAGCTTAGAATATTAATCAGTCCTTATATTTTAAGAAGAATTAAAAAAGATGTAATTAAAGAAATACCAAAAAAAATTGAACAAAAGTTTTTAGTTGAAATGACAGAAGTTCAAGATAAAATTTATAAATCATATATTAAGGAAATCCAGAATAATATAAAAACACATAAGGTTGATAAAAATAATATGACTGTCTTTTCCTACTTAACAAAACTAAGACAAATTTGCTTAGATCCTTCTGTTATTATTGATGGATACTCTGGGGGGAGTGGCAAAATTAATATTGCAAAAGAACTTATATTAGAAAATATTAAAGATCATAAGATTTTATTATTTTCTCAATTTACTTCTGTTTTGTCTAGAATTTCAATGGAGTTAGAATCTCAAAATATAAAATACAGTTATCTAGATGGAAATACTTCTGCAAAAAATAGAATTGAACTTGTAGAGGAGTTTAATAAAACTGAAAATATAAGAGTATTTTTAATATCTCTTAAAGCAGGAGGTACAGGATTAAATTTAACTAGTGCAGATATTGTTATACATTTTGATCCTTGGTGGAATTTATCAGTTGAAGATCAGGCTACAGATAGAGCACATAGAATAGGACAAAAGCATGTAGTAGAAGTAATAAAATTAATAGCAAAAGATACAATTGAAGAAAAGATAATACTTCTTCAAGATGATAAAAAAGAATTAATAAATAATGTTATAACTGGAGAGTTAAAAGATGGAGATATTATAAATAAAATTACCAATAGTGAAATATTAAACTTAATTTTATCTTAAATAACTTAAAAAAAATCTGATGCATGTTATAATAAAAAAGATTATTTTTGCTAAGTTTCGTTATTTTATGAGCAAAAATATGATAAAATGGATATATACAGATATATTTAATAAATGCTAAATCCAAAATTTTAAATTAAATTTTGGATTTATTTAATAAAAAGTACCAAAAATAATAATTTTTTTTGTATATAATAATGACCGGGGAAGGGAGCGTAGGAAATGCTCGAATCTGTTTTAATAGATTTAAATATTAATAATAAGAATACAGATGTTAATGAACTTATAGAAAAACATATGCCTTTTATAATAAAAAGTATTTCAGATGTTACAGGCAGATATGTATCTTGTGAAAATGATGAAGAATTAAGCGTTGGCTTACTTGGTTTTCATGAGGCAATTGAAAGATATGATAATGAAAAGGGTCATTTCTTATCTTATGCTAAGCTTGTAATAGGAAGTAGGATAAAAAATTATCTAAAAAGTGAAAATAAACATCATCATTCATCCCTTGAAGAATTATTGGACAAGGGATTAGAAATTAAAGATGAGTATTTAGAAGAAAAGGAAGATAATGGCGTATTATTAGAGCAAATTAATAAATTAAAAAATGAAATAAGTTCTTTTGGATTTTCGTTAGAGGATTTAGCAGATGAAGCTCCTAAACAACAAGCAACGAGAAACAATGCAATTAGTTTATCAGAAGAAATAAGTAAAGAGGAAGAATTAACTTCTTTTATGTATGTAAAAAAAGATTACCTATAAAAAGAATTGTATTAAGATTTGCAGTTACTGAAAAGGTAATTAAAAGAAGTAAAAAATTTATAATTTCAGTGGTAATAATATTTGATAAAAATCTCAGTGCTTTAAAAAATTGGATCAGAAAGTAGGTGA
The DNA here is from genome assembly GCF_002006345.1 of Clostridium puniceum. GTDB lineage: Bacteria > Bacillota > Clostridia > Clostridiales > Clostridiaceae > Clostridium > Clostridium puniceum. The sequence goes on along the minus strand of NZ_LZZM01000239.1, from coordinate 14,192 downwards.
TAAGAATGAATAAGGGAATGATAATGGAAGTGAAAAAAAGTTATGTTATAGCTTTAAATGATAATGGAATGATGGAAAAAATAAAATTCAAACCTAATATGGAGGTTGGTCAAAAGATATTTTATTTTGAGGATGATATTGTAACGGCAACTGCAAGCAAGGTTCATAGACATAACAATTTTATAAAAACATTTGGATCAATTGCGGCATTATTTTTACTTGTATTCACCTTCTTTAGCACAATCAGACCAGAACAGGCTTTTGCTGTTGTAAGTATAGATATTAATCCGAGTATTCAAATAGAAGCAGATAGCAAACAAAAGATTATTAAAGTTGATGGTGTAAATGATGATGGGAAGAAGATAGACTTTAGTGATATTAAAGATATTTCTTTGGATGAAGGAATGCAGAAAATAAAAGAAAAATTAGTGGAAAAGAATTATTTAGAAGCTAACAAAGAAGTTTTAGTTGGGGTTGCATTTATAAAAAATGGAGATACTAGTGGTTATGAAGAAAATTTGCAAGCTGCTATTAGAACAACTTTTAATACTGAAGATATAACTTATGTGAAAGCTGATAAAGAAGAAGTTGATGAAGCCAAGACAGAAAATATAAGTTTAGGTAGATATAAAGCTAAAGAAACAGCTTCAGTAGATGAAGCGACAAAGGATAAAATGGGGAAAGCACCTGTTAAAGAAATTACAGCTCTTATAAAAGATAAAGAAAATGTTATCCAATGGGAGGCGAAAGAGGAACAAAAGCCTGCACAAATTCCTACAGTTGAAACTAAGCCAGAAGTAAAACCAGAAAAACCAGCAGTGGATTCAAGGGAAAATACAAATGCAGGAAGAGATAAACCGGTAATCAATGTTCCTTCTGAAAATGCTGATTCTAACACTGATAAGAATACTGATAAAGAAGGTATTCCTTCTAAGCCAAAAAATAATGATGTATTAGAGTTGGAACCAGAAAAACCAGTGACACCAGAAAAAGGTAATACACCATCTAAGGTGCCAGATGATAGTGGTATAATAATAGCACCAAATAATGGAACTAGTGAGAATAATACAACTTCAGGAAAGACTCCAGAAGAAACAAAGGTACCTAGTTCAACAATTCAAATAGAACCAAAAACAGATGGAGTGAATAAAGAAACTAAAAATTAAAATCGTTATTAAAAAATAGATTTATCTGTATAGGATAAGTCTATTTTTCATTAACAGAAACTTATATGATTTTGAATAATAAAAATGAATTATATATAGAGCTAGAGGAAAATAAACAAATTGTCACTAATAAAGAAAAGGCTACATTAATGTTATAAGATGTAACATTAAGAATAAATCATTGAATTTAAACTGAAAATAGCGACGAAAAACTAATTTTATAGTATACTTACTATTAACATATATTAATAAGAATTTGGGGAGATTAAAATGATAAAAGAATATTTAAAAAATAATGTAATAATTAGCGATGGTGCAATGGGGACATATTATTCTGAATTAACAGGAAACGATGTATCATACTGCGAATTTGCGAATTTAAATGATAAAGAAACTATAAAGAAAATACATACTGAATATATTGATGCAGGGGCAAAATTAATTAGAACAAATACATTTTCAGCTAATATATATGATTTGGGAGTATCTAAGGAAAGATTAAAGGATATAATAAATTCAGGAATAAATATAGCAAAAGAAGCTACACAAGACAAATCAATTTTTATAGGAGGAAGTATTGGGCCTATAAAAGAAGATAATTTAGATGAATCAAATAAAGATATTTTAGATGAATACAAATATATAGTAGATTGCTTTTTAGATGAGAATATTGATATTTTTATATTTGAAACCTTCAGTAATTATAACTATTTAAAAGAAATAAGTGAATATATAAAAAAGAAAAATCAAAATAGTTTTATATTGACTCAATTTGCAGTTAAACCAGATGGCTTTACAAGAGATGGCTTAAGTATATCTAAATTGGTTAATTCAGTTAAGAATATAAAAGATATAGATGCATATGGATTTAATTGTGGATCTGGACCAATGTATATATCAGAAGTAATTAATAATCTTAACATAGGTAATGATATTGTTTCAGCATTACCAAATGCAGGGTATCCAGAAATAATTCATGAAAGAACAGTTTATCCTAATAATCCAGTATATTTCGCAAAAAAGATTATTGATATTAAATCAATGGGTGCATCTATTATTGGCGGATGTTGTGGAACAAATCCTAAATATATTAAACAAATAGTTTCTTTAATTCATGAAAATTCAAAAGTGATTAATACTACTATTAGAAAAGAAGAAAAAGCCAAGGAAAATGAAAGAAAAGTACAAAATACTTTCAAAAATAAATTAGACAATAATGAATTTGTAATTGCAATAGAATTATCAGCACCAATAAATACAGATATATCAAAACTTATTGAAGGCGCTAAAATATGTAAAGCAAATAATATTGATTTAGTTACAGTACCAGATTCACCAATGTCAAAAGTAAGAGCAGATTCAACAATTATAGCAGCTAAAATAAAAAGAGAAATAGGTATTGAGGCTATGCCGCACATATGTTGCAGAGATAAAAATACAAATGCTATAAGATCAACTTTAATAGGTTCTCATGTTGAAGATATAAGAAATGTACTTGCAGTTACTGGTGATCCTATATCAGATGCTAGCAAAATTGAAACTAAAAGTGTTTTTAATTTAAATTCTTTTAGATTAATGGAACTTATAGAAGATATGAATGTTGAATTGTTTAATGAAGACAATATTCTTATCGGTGGGGCTCTAAATTTAAATGTATTAAACAAAGAAGTAGAATTTAAAAGAATGCTAAAAAAAATAGATAAAGGTGCAAAATTCTTTTTAACTCAACCAGTATATGATGATGAGGCTATAGAATTTTTGAAGAAGGCCAAGGAAAGAACAAATGTAAAGATTTTAGCAGGATTGCTTCCAGTTGTTAATTATAGAAATGCAGTATTTTTAAACAATGAGCTTCCAGGAGTGACAATTCCAGATAAATATGTAAAGATGTTCTCAGAAGATATGAGTAAAGAAGAAGCACAAGAAGTTGGTATAAAAATAACAACAGAGATTGGAAAGAAAATAAAAGATATTTGTGATGGGTTATATTTCATAACTCCATTTAATAGAGTTGAAATGCTAATGGAAATAATAAAACGAATTAAAGAATAATATTTTTAAAGAGAGTTATTGACAATAGGTTAAAGACCGGAGGGATTTTTATGAAGATAGGTCTTATTAGGCATTTTAAAGTTAATTATCATAAAAAAATTTTTATGACTTCAAAGCAATTTAAGGAATGGGAAGAAAATTATAATATAAGTGAAGTTATTAAGAAAGATGTAGAGCTTATAGGAATAAAGTGGGATAAATGTTATTCCAGTACTCTTATAAGAGCTATAATAACAGCACAGTATGTATATAAAGATGAGATTGTTCAAAATGATTTAATTAGAGAAACTATAATTGATCCTATATTTAAAAGCAATTTTAAACTTCCATATTGGTTTTGGGCAGTTAGCGGGAGAATTGCATGGTATTTTAATCATAAATCCCAAGAAGAAAATAAAATTATAACTAGAGATAAAGCTAAAAAATTTGTTGATATATTATTAGATGAGACCCAAATAGATGGTAAAGAAAACATCTTAATAGTTACACATGGATTTTTCATGTATAGTCTTCAAAAAGAGCTTAAAAAGAGAGGGTTTATAGGAAAGTTAATAACTAGTCCTAGAAATGGCATTTTGTATTTATATGAAAAATAATAAAAGTGAATAAAAAAATTTAAAAATTAAGATGATTTTAAAATTTTTATAAACAAATACAAGAAACTCTCTTAAATTTATTAATGATTTGAATTAAAATTTTGAGAGAGTCCTTTTATATCTAATTGTTGAAATAGAATTAAAAATAAGTTACTATACTAAGTATACAAAAAATAAAAAGGAGAAACTTTAATATGAATAATATATTATTAAATGAAGCAGATAGATGTTTATTATGTAAGAAACCTAATTGCAAGAAAAATTGTCCGATTGATACACCTATACCAGAAATTATAGAGCTTTACAAGAAAGGTAAGCTTGAGGAAGCTGGGAAAGTTTTATTTGAAAATAATCCACTTTCAGCAGTGTGCTCATTAGTTTGTATTCATGAAGATCAATGTAAGGGAAATTGTGTAAGAGGAATCAAAGGTGAACCGATAAAGTTTCATGAAATAGAGCAAGAAATATCAAATAAGTTTTTAAATGAAATCAAATTTCAAAATTTACCTAAAGTTAAAGACAGAGTTGCAATCGTTGGGGGAGGACCAGCAGGAATTACAATTGCCTTTATATTATCAAATAGAGGTTATAATGTTACAATCTTTGATGCACACGTTAAACTAGGCGGAGTTCTTAGGTATGGTATACCAGAATATAGATTACCAAAAAAGTTGATAGATACAATTGAAGAAAAATTAATAGAACTTGGAGTTAAGATAAGACCTAATACACTTATAGGACCAGTAATACCATTAGATAGATTATTTGAAGATGGATATAAGGCTGTATTTATTGGAACTGGGGTTTGGAATCCTAAAACATTAAATATTAAAGGTGAAACGCTTGGAAATGCGCATTTTGCAATAGATTATTTAAAGTCACCCCAATATTATAAATTAGGTGAAAAAGTAGCTATTATAGGTGCTGGAAATGTAGCAATGGATGCTGCAAGAAGTGCTAAAAGAAATGGCGCTAGGGAAGTAACTGTTCTTTATAGAAAAGGATTTGAAGATATGAGTGCAACTAAGCAGGAAATTAGAGAAGCAAAAGAAGATGGTATTAAATTTGAATTATTTAAATCACCACTTGAAATTACAGAAAATGGTATTGAACTTATTTGTACAGAAAATGTAACAAATGAAGATGGAAAAGTAATAACTAAAGTTATAGAAGGAAAAACAGAATTCTTTAAATGCGATTCGACAATTATAGCGGTAAGTCAAACACCTAGAACTAACATAGTATCTAATACGACAGAACTTAACACAAATAAGTGGGGATTACTTGTAACAGATGATAAAGGAAATACTACTAAAAAAGGAACATTTGCATCTGGAGATGTAGTTACAGGAGCGAAAACTGTAGTTGAAGCTGTAGTTCAAGCTAAGATTGTTGCAGAAACTATAGATGAATATTGCAAGAATAATTAAAAAATTTTAAGTAAATGGAAAATTTTCAAGACTTAAGTGTAAAAGTGGTAATATTTACATCTTTAATCAATTGAGATTTAATATTAAAATAAATAAGAAGTGTTTATAAATCAAAAAAAATGTCTAGCAATATATGTTTTTGGCATATTTATATTAATTATGTTAATATATATGTATATATGATTTATTAGGGGGAGAAAAAAGATGGGTGTTACTATAAAAGACATTGCAAAGCTTGCAAATGTTTCTCACACAACAGTATCAAGAGCGCTTAACAATAGTCCTTACATAAATGAAGAAACAAAGAGTAAGATTAAAGCTTTAGCAAAAGAATTACATTACGTGCCAAACTATAATGCAAAAAGTTTGGTTTTATTAAAATCATATGTTATTGGAGTTTTCTTTTCATCTATTAGTGACGGAACAACAGATACATTCTTTCATGAAATCATAAAAGGAATAAATAAAGTTATAGATAAAGAATATAATCTAGTTATTAGAGGGATAGATGATTATAAATATTTTCATCAAATTGATAAGACCAATTTTGATGGAATAATAGCGGTCAGTCAAAGAAAAACTGATGATGAGTTTATTAAAGATGTAATTGAAAAAGAGATACCAATTGTAGTAATCAATAGACATGTAGAAACTCCCAATATTGTAAATATTATGTCCAATGATACCTATGGAGTTTATGAAGCTGTTGATTATTTTATTAAAAATAACCATAAAAAGATAGCAATAATAGGAGGAAATAAGGAATTTGAATCGAGTGTATATAGAAAAGAAGGTTATGTAAGAGCTTTAAAGGATAATAATATTCCACTTAATGAAGAATATATGATATCGGGTAAATATAATTTAGAAAGTGGGTATGAAAACATGAAAAAATTAATAGCTTTAGAAGATAAGCCAACAGCAGTATTTTGTTCTAATGATGATATAGCAGTTGGTGCAATGAAAGCTGTTTTTGAATCAAATTTAAATGTACCAAATGATATTTCTATTATAGGTTTTGACGATAGTAATTTCTGCAAATATGTTACTCCAACCTTAACTAGTGTAAGAAAAGATTCACTAGCTATGAGTGAATATGGTGGAATAAATTTATTAAATATAATAAAAAATAGAGAAGTAAATAAAGAAAAAGTGTATATCGAATCAAAGCTTATAGTGAGAGAGTCAGTAAAACATTTAAAGTTAGAATCTTAGAGTGGATTTTAATTAGATATTATATAAAGTTTTAGGAGAAAGGGGGAAGGAAATGTTAAATACAAATTCTCACTTTCTTCTTTAGCAGTTTTATAATTATTACAATCGAATATTATAAGTAAAATAGCCATCTTAGAGTAATTGGAGCTAATTTACTTTACAAACTGTTTTACTGTGAGATTTAAACTTGTAAAAAATATTGTTAACGTGAACAAAAAAGTGTTGTAATATTTAATCAGAGGGCTTATAATACAGATGTAGGTCAGTAAATAGTAATTTTGTATTTGTTCATGTTAAAATATACGCGACCTCGTATTGTTAACGTGAACTATATACAAAATCGCTAAGTCAAGTAAATAACAGATAATGATTTGTAGAAAAAATTTTTATTATAAAAAGTCTATATAAAATGAAAAAACAAATAATTTTATAATAAGTACTAAACTTTAAGAAAGAAGGATTTAACTTGAAAAAATTTATGGATGAAAACTTTTTATTATCAAATGGTGTGGCAGAAACTTTATACCATGATTATTCAGAGAAAATGCCAATAATAGATTATCACTGTCATATAAACCCACAAGAAATACTTGAAGACAAAAAGTTCAAAAATATTACACAAGTATGGCTTTATGGTGATCATTATAAATGGAGACAAATGAGAACTTATGGAATTGATGAAAAGTTTATTACAGGAGATGGAAGTGATTATGAAAAGTTTTTAGCTTGGGCAAAAACAATTTCAGTAGCTATAGGAAATCCACTTTATCACTGGACTCACTTAGAATTAAAAAGATTCTTTGGTATAGATGAACCATTAAATGAAAAAACTGCACCAGACATTTGGGAAAAAGTAAACGCTATGATAACTGGTGATGAATTTTCAGTAAGAGAATTAATTAAGAAATCAAATGTAAAAGTTATATGTACTACAGATGATCCAATTGATTCACTTGAGTATCACTTAGGACTTAAAGAAGATAAAAGTTTTGATGTAAAAGTTTTACCTACTTTTAGACCAGATAAAGCTCTTGGAATAAATAAAACAACGTTTAAAGAATGGATAAGCAGTCTGGAAAAAGTTATAGATGGAGAAATTAAAACTTATGATGAATTATTAGCAGCATTAAAGATGAGAGTGGAATTCTTTAATGAAGTTGGTTGTAAAGTATCAGACCATGCATTAGATTTCGTACCAAATGCAGTTACTTCAATTGAAGAAGTAAGAGATATTTTTGAAAAAGTTTTAATTGAAGGTAGTGTAAGCTTTGAAGAGGAAAATAAATATAGAGCATTTACATTAAAATATCTTGGAAAATTATATTCAGATTTAGGTTGGGCAATGCAGTTGCATATGAATTGTGTAAGAGATAATAATACGACAATGTTTAATAAACTTGGACCAGATACTGGATTTGATGCTCTTAATGATACAGAAATAGCTGTACCGCTTTCAAGATTATTAGATTCACTAAATGTAGAAGGGGCTCTTCCGAAGACAATAATATACAGCTTAAACCCAACTGATAATTCAACTATTGGAACGCTAATTGGATGTTTCCAAGGGGATGGAATAAAAGGTAAAATACAATTTGGCTCAGCTTGGTGGTTTAACGATCATAAGATAGGAATGGAAGATCAAATAAAAACATTGGCTAACTTAGGACTTTTAAGTGCATTTGTTGGAATGCTTACAGATTCAAGAAGTTTCTTATCTTATACAAGACATGAATATTTTAGAAGAATTCTTTGTAATGTAATTGGAGAATGGGTTGAAAATGGTGAATTCCCTAATGATATGGATTCTTTAGGAAAGATTATATCAGATATAAGCTATAATAATGCAGAAAAATATTTTGACTTTAAATAAAAAAGTAAGTGAGGTACACGAAATGAAAAGACAAGAAGTATTAAAGAAAATAACAGATGCTGGTGTTGTTGCTGTAGTAAGAGGAGACTCTAAAGAAGAAGCTCTTAAAATTGTAGAAGCTGTTGCAAAGGGTGGAATTAAAATCATGGAACTTACAATGACAGTTCCAAATCCTATAGATGTAATTAAAGAAGTTGCAGAAAAATATAAAGGAACAGATATAGTAGTTGGAGCAGGAACTGTATTAGACACTGAAACTGCTAGAGCATGTATACTAGCTGGAGCAGAATTTATTGTGAGTCCAAGCCTAGATGTTGAAACTTTAAAACTTTGTAACAGATATAAAATTGTAGTAATGCCTGGAGTTATGACTGTTAAAGATGCAATTACAGCTTTTGAATATGGTGTTGATGTAGTAAAAGTATTCCCTGCTAATCTTTATGGACCATCTGTAATTAAATCATTTAAGGGACCACTTCCACAAGGTGATTTTATGCCAACTGGTGGAGTTACAGTAGCTAATATCCATGAATGGGTAGAAGCAGGTGCAGTTGCTGTTGGAACTGGTGGAGACTTAACTAAAGGTGCTAAAACTGGAGATTTTGAATTAGTAGAAAAAACTGCTAGACAATTTGTTGAAGCATATAAAAAGGCTAAGGAGAATAAGTAAGATGGATGTTGTAACATTTGGAGAGTCAATGGTTGTTTTTAACCCTGATATTAATGGACCATTAAGACATGTTCATAACTTTACTAAATCTCTTGGTGGGGCTGAATCAAATGTTGCTACTGCAATAGCTAAACTTAACCATACTGTTGGCTGGTTTTCTAAAGTATCTGATGATGAATTTGGAAGATTTGTTAGAGATGCTATAAGAGCAGAAGGTGTAGATACATCAAGAGTAACAATTGATAAAGAAAGAAGTACTGGTTTACTTTTTAAAGAACATTATCAAAGAAGCAATCCTAATGTATATTATTATAGAAAGGATTCAGCAGCAAGCACTATTTCTGTAGATGATATTGATGAAGAATATATTAAACAAGCAAAAATACTTCATTTAACAGGAATAACACCAGCATTATCAGAAAGTGCTAGGAAAGCTGTATATAAAGCTATTGAAATTGCTAAGAATAACGGAGTCTTAGTATCTTTTGATCCAAATATTAGATTAAAATTATGGACTATTGAAGAAGCTAAAAAAGTTCTAGTTGATATAGCAAATAAGGCGGATATAGTTATGCCAGGTTTAGATGAAGCAGAACTTCTACTAGGATTAACTGATAAGGATGAAGTTTGTGACTATTTCTTAGGAAAGGAAGCAAAAATTGTAGCAGTTAAATTAGGTGCAGAAGGTTGCTATATTAAAAACAAAGAAGAAGGAGTCAATGTTTCGGGATACAATGTTTCAGATTTGATTCAAGATACAGCTGGGGCAGGCGATGGCTTTGCAGCAGGATTTTTATCTGGATATTTAGAAAATTTATCATTAAAAGAAATTGGTGAATATGCAAATGGTGTTGGAGCTATGGCAACCTTAGTTCAAGGTGATATGGAAGGATATCCATATTATGATCAACTATTAGAATTCATAGGAAAGAAACAAGGAATAGAAAGATAATATATTTATAATAAATTATAAAAAATATCTATGAAGATAGTTAGTGATGGCGTTAAAAAAATTAAATTTAAGTTGAGTATATTCTATCTCTAAGTTGAATGCAAAACAAAATGTAACTATTTAAAAACAAAATCATAACTATCTTCAAAAATATGTTTGAAAAGATAATTTAAATAATAAATAATATCCTAACAACTTTGCAAATAATATATTTTAAATTAGATTTTTATTTCGAATCAAATGTACACGTGTGCAATAATCAATAAAAACTTGACGATGTAAAATAAACAAATTATTAATTTTCTATGCATCGTGAATTGTTTATTGAAATAAAAAATAATTATAAAGAATATAAAATTTTGGAGGAATAATTTATGAAATTAACTAAAGAATTTTACAAAGAGTTTAAGACTTATCCAGAAAAAATGATACAATTTGGAGAAGGAAATTTTTTAAGAGCATTTGTTGACTGGCAAATAGATAAAATGAATGATGAAGCAGATTTTAATGGAAGTGTAGTTGTTGTTCAACCATTAGAAAATGGATTAGTTGATATGTTAAATGAACAAGATTGTTTATACACTCTTTATCTTCAAGGTGTTCAAAATGGAAAAGCTGTAAAGACTCATAAAATTATGAACAGTATAAGCAGAGGAATTAATCCATACAGAGATTATAATGAATATTTAAAACTTGCAGAAAATCCAGAAGTAAGATTTATAGTTTCAAACACTACTGAAGCAGGTATTGCTTTTGATGAAAATGATAAGTTAAATGAAGGATGTCAAAAAAGCTATCCTGGAAAATTAACAGCTCTTTTATATCATAGATTTGAAACCTTTAAAGGTGACAGCGGTAAAGGTTTAATAATAATACCTTGTGAACTTATAGATAGAAATGGTGAAAAACTTAAGGAAATAGTGCTTAAGTATGCAGAAATTTGGAACTTAGGACAAGACTTTGTTAATTGGATTAATAATTATAACACATTCTGCTGTAGTTTAGTAGATAGAATAGTTCCAGGATATCCAAGAGATACAATTGATGAAGTTACAGCTGAGCTTGGATATGAAGATAATTTAGTAAATGTAGGAGAAGTATTTCACTTATGGGTAATTGAAGGACCGCAATCTATAAAAGATGAATTACCAATAGAAAAAGCTGGACTTAACATAAAAGTTGTTGATGATATGACACCTTACAGAACTAGAAAAGTTAGAATATTAAATGGACCACATACGGCAATGGTTCCAGTAGCATATCTTTATGGTTTAGAAACTGTCGGAGAATCTGTAGATCATGAAGTTATAGGAAAATTTGTTCATGATTTAATCTATGATGAAATCATAGAGACATTAGACCTTCCACATGCTGAATTAGTTGAATTTTCAGATGCAATAATTGAAAGATTCCAAAATCCATATGTTAAACATTACTTAATGAGTATTGCATTAAATTCAATGTCTAAATATAAAACAAGAGATTTGCCAAGTGTGACTGAATACTTAAATAGAAGAGGAACACTTCCTAAGAAGTTAGTATTCTCTCTTGCATCTTTAATTGAATTTTATAAAGGCAGACGAGGAGAAGAAGCTATTAGCTTAGCTGATGATGATGACATATTGGATTTATATAAAGGCTTATGGTCACAACATGATGGAAGTGATGAAGGTTTAAAAAATATAGTTACTTCAGTTTTAGCATATGAAAAGAATTGGGGAATGAATTTGAATGAAATTCCAAGTTTAACAGATGAAGTTACAAAATACTTAATTTCAATAGAAAAATTAGGTATGAAAGAAGCTATTAAAGAAGTACTTTAGTAAATATATATGGTGCAAAAATAGTTATCTGAATAATAATAATTTATTAACCTAAATTTATTAGAAATTATAATTGCACCATATATAATAATATAGCCTCATAATTAAATTTTTACATAATATATTTAATGCAATTTTTGAATATCAATATTTAAAAATTGCATTACTCCTAAATATGTTGTTTAACTAAATAAACAATAATTTAATGAAAGTAGGGAGATTCTGTGAAAGAAATTATAAAAATAAATCAAGAAGATAATGTGGTAGTAGCACTTAGAGATTTAGCAAAGAGTGAAATAATAGAAATAGATAATAAAAAATTAGAAATAAAAGAAGATGTAAAAAGAGGGCATAAAATTGCTATAGCTAATATTTCTACTAATGAAAATATAGTTAAATATGGATATCCAATCGGCCATGCTATAAAAGATATTGAAATAGGTGTATGGGTTCACACCCATAATATTAAAACAAATTTAGACGGTATAAAGGATTATAAATTTAACCAAGAATTAACAGATGTTTCAAGTGACAATAAAGGTATTACGTTTAAGGGATATGAAAGAGAAAATGGAAATGTAGGTATAAGAAATGAACTTTGGGTTGTCCCAACAGTTGGTTGTGTTAATGGAATTGGGGAAAGAATAGTTGACAAATTCAAAGAAGAAGTTAATCCAGTAGGTTTAGATGGAATTGAAGTGTATAAACATAATTATGGATGTTCACAACTTGGAGATGACCATATTAATACAAGAACAATGCTTGGAAATTTAGTAAAGCATCCTAATGCAGGAGGGGTATTAGTACTTGGACTTGGTTGTGAAAACAATACAATGACAGAATTTATAGAATCATTAGGAGATTATGATAAGAAGAGAATTAAGTTTCTAGTTGCACAACAAGTTTCAAATGAAATAGAAGAAGGCGCTAAAATCTTAAAAGAACTTTATGATAATATGAAAGATGATAAGAGAGTAGATATTCCTGTATCAAAATTAAAAATTGGATTAAAATGTGGCGGTTCTGATGGATTCTCTGGAATAACTGCAAATCCACTTGTAGGAAGTTTTTCAGATTTCTTAGTATCTCAAGGTGGTACTACAATCTTAACAGAAGTACCTGAAATGTTTGGTGCAGAAACAATACTTATGAATAGAGCAAAAGATACAGAAACTTTTAACAAAACTGTGCATTTAATTAATGATTTTAAAGAATATTTTATGGAATATAATCAGCCGATATATGAAAATCCATCACCAGGAAATAAGGCAGGAGGAATAACAACTCTTGAAGATAAATCTCTTGGATGTACACAAAAATCAGGAAAAGCAACAGTTGTAGATGTACTTAAGTATGGAGAAACTTTAAAGGTTGATGGCCTTAACTTATTAAGTGGACCAGGAAATGATTTAGTAGCAGCATCAGCACTTGCAGCAACAGGCTGTCATATTGTATTATTTACAACAGGTAGGGGAACTCCATTTGGGACTTTTATTCCTACAATTAAAATATCAACAAATTCAGCTTTATATAAATTAAAGCCACATTGGATGGATTTTAATGCAGGATCTTTAGTTGAAGATAAGTCTTTAGAAGAAGTAACTGAAGAATTAGTAAAATTTATAATTGAAGTTTCAAGTGGAAAGCTTGTAAATAATGAAATAAATAAATTTAAAGAACTTGCAATATTCAAAAAAGGTGTTACTTTATAGGAGGATGAAAAAATGAATTTTGATGAAAACTGTTTTTATTGTTCAAAGAATCAAGAGCTTGATAATTTAATGATTAAGATATGCGATTTAAAAGCTTCAACTGTATATTTATTTAAAGAACAAACTTATAAAGGTAGATGTAATGTTGTTTTTAAAGAACACAAAAGTGAAATTACAGATTTAACGTCAGAAGAATTAGCAGATTATACGAGTGATGTGGCTAAGACAGCAGCAGCAATTAAAGCTGCTTTTAACCCAGATAAAATTAATTATGGAGCTTTTGCAGATACAATGAAACATCTTCATTTCCATATTGTACCTAAATATAAAGATGGGTCATCTTGGGGGAAGACCTTTGATATGATGCCAGAAAATAAGGTGTTATTAAATGAAGAAGAATATAATGAATTAATAGATAAGATAAAGAGTAACTTATAAAATAAAAAATACTGCTAAAATCTAAGAAATTTGGTTTTAGTAGTATTTTTATTTGTAGAAAATTATAAAAAGATTGATTAAAGTTATTATTTAAAGGAAAAAGTCTTATCAGATAAATTAAAATTCATTTAGATTTTGGACGAATATAATTATATATATATATGTTCTAAAAAAATTTGTTCATTAAGATTTAATTTCTATATTAGAGTGATTGGATAAGACAACCAACTAAATTATGAACTTTCTTAATTAGATCTTATATATGTAA
>NZ_LZZM01000238.1 GCF_002006345.1 Clostridium puniceum | reverse complement strand
GCTAAAACTATAGAAATTAATATAATCCGCTTACGCGAAAGCGGCTATGATGTTAGCATAATAAATTAAACTGTTAGTGGGTCAATTTTAGTTGCAAAAGTGGGTCAAAAGTACTTGACAATCTACAGTATAAGGTCTTCTATTTCTTCTAGAAATTATTATAGTAATTCATAATTTATAAATAATAGTTTAATATTCATACAAAAGACCACATTTAATATCTTATTGATAATTCTATTATCAATAAAATACAACTCTTCATTATTCATATAACACATTAGGCGAACAATTGGAAACTTGTTTTAGGATTGTAGAAAAAGGAGATGAGCTGATGCAAATATCAGAAGTTTATATTAAAGGATTTAGAAATTATCAAGAAGAAACTATTAATTTCAATATCAAAACACTTATTATTGGACAGAATGACATTGGTAAATCTAACTTACTGTATGGATTGAGGTTGCTATTGGACAAGTCATTGTCAGATGCAGAACTTGAATTAGATAGTTCTGACTTTAATGTATATAACAATGCAAAAGAAATAGAGATTTGTATTAAGTTTTCAAATATTATAGAAGATTGCATTCAGTCAAAGTTTAAAGAACATGTTAACGATGATAGCACTTTATTGTTAAGACTTACAGCTGATTGGTATGAATCAGGAGAAGTAAAAACTCATTTATGGGTAGGCAAAGACAGGGAGAGTTTTAAAGAGATTGATAATAGATATTACATAAAAGTTTTGAATATGGAGTTTGTTGGGAGTAGTAGGAATTTGACGGCTTTTATTCGTAAAGAAAGAAAGAATCTTTTGCAAGAAGCTATGATAGCAAGGGCTGAAGAAGATGTTAAAAATGATAATGCTACATTAGAACAGATTAAATCAGAAATTTCAGTTACAAATGAAAAGATAGAATCTTTAAGTTATATTGCTCGTTCCACTGAATGTATAAATACTGAATTAAAAAAGATGTCTACTCATAATGATGGGTTAGATATTGGATTTAATGTTATAACAAATTCGAGTGAAGATATTCTAAAAAATTTAGAGTTGGTGTCAACTGTAAATGATCAAAAGTTAGCAGTAGGCGGATATGGCAGGAACAACCAGATATTCATATCACTATGGACTAGAAATAGTCAAGTGAGTAATGGGATTGTTAGTTGTGTTACTATTTATTGTATAGAGGAACCAGAGGCACATCTCCACCCACATCAACAGCGAAAGTTAGCAGACTATATTGTTAATACACTTTTTGGGCAAGTGATTATTACTTCTCATTCTCCACAAATTGCAGCAGAGTTTTCACCAGATTCTATTGTTAGACTTTATGATTTGGATAATTTTACACAGGCCGCTAATAATGGATGTTGTGAAAAAATTAAAGTTGTATTTGATGACTTTGCTTATAGACTTAATATAATTCCAGCAGAAGCTTTTTTCAGTAAATGTGTTTTTTTAGTTGAAGGACCATCGGAAGAACTATTTTATAAGGCACTTGCTAAAGCGTTAGATATAGATTTAGATAAATTAAATATTAGTATTCTAAAAGTTGATGGTGTTGGTTTCAATGTATATATAAGTGTATTATCAGAGTTAGGGATTGATTATGTAATGAGAACAGATAATGATGTTTTCAAAAATTCCAATGGAAAGAAATATAGATGTGCAGGTGCCCAACGTTGTATTGATGTATATAGGGAAAATAAAGAATCAATAGCAGAAATTGAAACAATTTTATTAAAAGAAAACCAGTTAAAAAGTATGGGGGTTAATCATATAACGAAATCAGTAGGAAAAATAGTTGATGAGTTGAGAATTCATCTGGAAAAACAAGGGATATATTTAGGAAATGCTGATCTTGAGACTGATATGTATAATTCTGAAATAAAAAATGACTTGAAAAAATTCTATAGTACACGAACTGAATCTTCAACAATTAAGAAGATGCAAGAAAAGAAAGCTTTGAATATGTATGCGTTTCTTAAAGAAAAGCATGAAGCTCTTTCCAAATTAAAAGAAAATCAAATTACTAAGCCATTACTAAAGTGTGTTGAGTTGGTCGGTGTTAAATATGAGTAATAATAAAGAACCTACATCACAACAAAGAGATGTAATTAACTATTCTAATAATATTGTTGTTATGGCCAAGCCTGGAAGCGGTAAAACTTACACTATATCTGAAAAGATAAAAGGTATCCTTAAGAATAGTTTAGAATACCAAGGTGTTATTGCAATTTCTTATACAAATAAAGCAAGTGCTGAATTAAAACATAGAATATTAAACTTAGGTGTTAATGCAAAAAGTTCTTTCTTTGGTACAATGTCTTTGTTTTATTTAGTAGAAATAATATATCCATTTGGCAACCATATATTTGGCAATCCATCAACAGAACTTGAAGTATGTGGAAAAGAAGATGAGTCAGACGAAGTAATTAAGGGAAGAAAAGTTTTACAAGGAAAAGATATGGATAATCTTTTGTTGAATGACATCAAAATTTTAGCAACTTTATATGTCAAAGGATTTATTTTACTTGAAACAATTGATGCTTTGGCTGTATACATTTATAAAAATTCATTAGCATGCCGCAGGTATATTAAAGCAAGATATACACATGTTGTAATTGATGAATTTCAAGATTGTGGCAAAATGCAATATGAAATGTTCATCAAACTTGTAAATGATGGGCTTACAGGTATTGCAGTTGGAGATAAAGATCAATCTATATATGGATTTAGTGGTAAGAGCTCAGATTACTTATTACGTTTAGTAGCCAATCCAGATTTTAAGCCTTTTTATCTTGATAAAAATTTCAGATGTCATAAATCTATATCAGATTATTCGTTAAGATTATTAGACCATTCTTATCCTATGAATGATTCATTAGAAAAGAGAATTTTTAAACGTAGAGTTAGCGGTTCAGAAAAAGCAATTGTACAATACATAGAAAAGTTAATGCCAAGTATTAAGAAAAAATACAATTTTCATAAAAATAGTGATATAGCAATACTTGTACCTTCAAACTCATACGGAGATTTGATAGCTTGCCATTTTACAATTAAACATAAATACTTTAAGAAGACTGCACTTGATGAGGATTCAAGCTTATGGGCAACAATATTTAAATCTTTACTTTCTTATATACAGAACAGGTCTGCTAATATTTATGAATTCTGTGAAAATTATTTTGATGTTGAAGATGATAACCTTATGTTTGTTAAATTATATAAAAAAATTGAAGCACTACGAGAAAAATTTTCCACATTAAGACTAGCGAGAAAAGTAGAAAGATTTAAAAATATCGCAGAGTTGGTTTATCCAAAGGCGGATAACGAAACAGCTATAAATAATTTGTCGGAAGTGCTTAAAGATCCTGAATCTATAGAGAGTTTTACACCTGCTAGCGATGATGAATTACAAATTATGACATTGCATAAATCTAAAGGATTAGAATTTAAGATTGTATTTCATTTAGGATTATATAAATACATCCTACCAAAAGAGGGATATGATAAAAATAATATATGGAATTATACTGAATACGATCAAAATCTCAATCTTCATTATGTTGGGGTAACTAGAGCTGAAGAAGCTTGCATTTTGCTAACAAGTACTAAAAGACATAATGGTAAAGGTGATGAAAAGCAAGGAGTAGATTCAGAATTCTTATCATTAAATGGCTTAAATAATTATCAAGCATGATGAATTTGGGTTAACTTCATATTAAACTTAGGGGAATAATGCAAATAGAGCTAATTCGTTTTATGTATAAGTGATTAAATGAGTGATACAAACAATTTAATGAATATTATCGTAGATTATATTAAAGAATATAAGGTTAATGTGAAACTTTATAACACCAATGTGATTAATAAATATTAGAGAATTAATCAATGTTGAATTTCTCATTATTCATATACCCATTAGGCTAATAATGTGCATTTGAATTAATGATATATTCAGGACAAGTTGTAATGCATATAATTGGAAGTTGAGGATAATAGAACTGAATTAGAAGAAATTTAGTTCAAAATGTAATTGTAATGATATACAGCATAAGAATTGGAGGTAGATATATGCAATATAAAATACAGTCAACGGAAAAGTTAAGACCATATGGTGCAGAAAATGAAACAAAGGCTTTATTTTATTTAATGGGAGCAAGACAGGATAGTAAGGAAATATACTATTTTGTAGTTGATGTTTTTAATGATTTGACAGGTATGAGTAGGCTGGCGGATAAAATGTGGGATTTGCAATCAAAGGGTGACAAAAGTCCATCTCCCAAAACTGTTGGAAAAGAATTGGTAACGCTATATAAGAATTATTTAAGTTCGTTTGAATTTGAATATTACATCATTTTTCTTGGAGGTGTGTCCACAACACTGCGAAAAGATGATACAGTAGTAGAGTTTGGTATTTCCAATGTTAAAGATAATGCTATTATAAAAATGAAAGAAGGACTAAAAGAAGAATGTAGTCAAAAAACATATATTGATAGTTCTTTGATTACAGATGATAGTATAAACAAATTTTTAGAAAAAATTTTATTTGTAGTGGTGAGTGGCGAGAAGGATGAATATGTTAAAGGGATAATAAAATTGAGCGATAAGGTATCGCCAAAGAGGGATGTATTGATTGCTATTTTTAATGAAGTAAGAGATATGCAAGATTCTAAGAAAAATATTGGTGTGGTTGAGGGAAAGATACTTCAAAATCCAGATGAGGCTCTGAATTTTGGGAGACACTTAAAATCGAATGAGATAACATTACTTGTATTAAATAGAATTCTCAACCAAAGTGTAATTAATTCAAGACCTCCTATGGCATTCATAGATATATTAAATTCTTTTCCAGAAGAAAGGCGAAAAGAAATATTGGAGGATTGTCAGAATAATTTAGCTAGAGCATTATTCAATGTTAATGAACAGGAAGAATTTTGGAGATTGCTTGAAAGTATTTATTGTAATGTACTAGAAAATGCTAGAGATAACATAGATTTAATATATCAGAATGTAGATAGGTCGATATTGAAAAAGTGTACGGATTTTGATGTATTGACAGTTAAATACTTTATTTCAGTTGTAAAGGATGGTATACGGGTATGATTATAAAAGAAGTATATATAGGAGATAGCAAAGAAGCATACATATTTAAAGATTTTGCACCTGGATTTAACATTATTTTTAGCTCTGATAATAATAAAGGGAAAACAATAGTAATTCAATCAATAGCATATTGCCTTGGGAATATACCTGTATTTCCGACAACATTCGAATATGAAAATTATTACTATGTTTTGGTTATTGAACAAGACGGTAAAGAATTTGAAATATGTAGAAAAGAAAAGAATATTTTGATTTCAAGAAATAATGAAATTTTGTTATTTGATAATATATCGGAATTCAAGAGATTCTGGAACAATGAAATTGAAAAGATACCTATCATACATAAAAATGGAATGACAAAAATATCTGATCCAGAATTATTTGTTCAAATGTTTTTTGTGGGACAAGATAAAAAACAAACACATGATATTATAAATAAGGGATATTATAGAAAAGAAGATTACTATAATATGATTTTTTCTATTTGCGGAGTAGGTGATGAAGTCTCGTCTAAGTCAGAAGTAGAAAGTGCAAAAAATGAAATGAGTAAACTAAAAACAGAGAAACAATGGCTGCTAAAAGAAAATAAAATATTAAAAAAAAGGGGAAAAGTTACAGAATTATTGGGAGCAACTAATGATCGAATAGCTTTAGAGGGGATTTTGAATGAAGCTGACGCCATAAAGGATGTTATTCTATCCCTTAAAAAGGAACGCAATAAGGCTATTGCACGTAAAAAGAAAAATGAAGCTGTATTAAAGGAATTGCGCTCTTTAAATAGAAATATGAAATCTGGAGAAGTAATATGCATGGATTGTGGTTCAAATCATATTGCATATGAGAGTGCGGATGCAGAGTTTTCATTTGATGTTTCTACAACTGAAATGAGAGGACAAATATTAAAAGCTATAGAAGAAAGAATTACTGTATATAGTGAAGAAATTGAAAGGTTTACAAGTGAAATAAATAAACAACAAGAAGCTTTTGACAAATGTTTAATAGTTGATGAAAATATAACATTGGATTTGCTTTTAGTAGCAAAACATGAAATGGATTATGCTAAGGATGCAGATCAAAGACTTATTGATATTGAAAGGCAACTGAAGCAACTGGAAGAAAAACTTGATGTTAAAGTAGCGATATCTGAGGATATTGAAAAGAAAAGGGATAATATTCTAAATGCAATATTGCAAAACATGAATGAATTCTATAAAGAAATTGATCAATCAGAAGATAGGAAATATGTGGATATATTTACAAAAAAGGATAAAGTATTTTCAGGTAGTGAAGGCACTGAATTTCATTTAGCTAAGATGTATGCTTTACAGAAGGTTTTGGAGCATGATTACCCAATAATAATAGATTCATTTAGAGCAGAGGATTTATCTACAGATAGGGAAGATAGAGTTATTGAAAAATTTAAAGAGATTAATAATCAACTCATCTTTACAACAACGTTAAAGAAGGAGGAATATGGGAAATATGAAGGATTAGAGGTACATGCAATTGATTTTAGTGGGCATGAAACATATCATATTTTATCAAACTCATATGTTGAAGAATTTTTAACAAAGTTAAGAGAGATGTCTATTAATATTTAGCTTGCTTCTATATATCATAATATGAATTTTATGATTATACAAAAAAAGATTACCGGTGCATTGTATAGAAAAAGGTAGATATTTGTATTAAAGTTACGGAGGAAATTATGGCAAAGCTTTATGAGTCAAGAGTTAATAATCTTAGTAGACCTTTAACAGAAAAAGAACTTGGATATGTTTTTGGTAGTAAATATATTGATAAGATAATTGAAGATATTGATAAAAAAAAATATGGTTCATATTTAGTTGGAGGTGTAATAGGGACAGGGAAGAGCAGCTTAGTTGATATAGCATCAAAACTTTCAAAAGAGAATACAATAGTAATTCATATTAAATTTTATAATGAGGAAGAATGCGTAAATGAATTTCTGCGGATTGTCATGGAGAGCTTGATTGATGAATTAGAAAAAACTAGACTATCATTACAATATGATGGGTTAGAAGATAAATTAGAAAGATGCAAGAAGGGACTTTATTATAATATCGAAGAGCAATATAAGGAAGAAGAATCAAAAAAGAGTAGTGTAAATCAAAAAAATAATGAAAAAGTTAAACTACATTCAAAAATAGGAGTAGCTCTAAATAAAATTTTTGTATTCTCGACTGGTGGAGAAGCAGAAAAAAGTGACGATATAAACATTAGCAATGGTAAAGAGAATAATAAAAATAAGACCATTACAATGACAAAATTAGAAGAGAATAGGGAAAAAGAGATAGCTAGCATCTTGGAGATGATAAAAGATCAGCAAATTATATTTGTTTATGATGAACTAGATAAAATGGATGTTGATATTTTGCAGAAATTGTTCTCAAAATTTAAAAGTTTGTTTGTAGAAAAAAGAATTTTTAATTTCTTTTTAGTGAATGATGAGATGTTTATTAAATATAGTAAAAATGATATGATTGAAAATGCATTTTTTACATATTTTTCTGGATTTTATTATTTACCTTTGCTGAGCTTAAGGGAATCATTAAGATATAGTATGATGATGTTTGGAGAAACAAATTATTTGAGAGGTATATCAAATTATTATCAGTGTCTAGGAAATTATCGATTAATTAACTTAAATTATAATTCATATTATATAGAGAAGATGATTGTAATTAAAGCTGTTATACTAAAACAGGTAATTGATAAGATAAATGTTCCGTATTTAGAAGAATGGTATATCGATGTAGTGAATAGAAAAATAAAGCGAACAATAGAAGAAATGATTAGATTGAAGGAATTTGTTGTAGATCAATTTGTAGCTTATTTAGAAAATAAAAGCGATAGTATGCTTATTTGGCTAGGATACAAAGAACTAATAAGATTAGTTACTGATGGGGTTAAGTTAATTGTTCCAGATGCCTTAAGGGAAGAAGATGGTAAAATAATATTTGATGGATTAATTCTATATAAGGAATATGATAAAATAGAAGAAGTAGCATTATCGAATCGAAGTGAAGAGTTTGGACAAAAAGAAAGCTACGAAATACAAATCAGTGATATGTATGAAGGCATGAAAAAAGAGTACAAGTTTCACAATAAACATATAGTTTATTTGAATGACAAAATTATGCCTGTTGAAGTGGCAGAAAATGATCCAAAATCCTATGAGGAATCTTTAATTAATATAATGAAAGCTAATTTGGAAGAAAGAAATATGCAGGTAATTGTTTTGGAACGAGGGCGCGGCGAAGAATCGTTTCATAAAGATGATTATGAGTATACAGGAATAGTTATTGTTGAGAAAGGAAAATTTGAAATTGCATATTACGTTGATAGAGGTAGTTATAAGTCAGATAGTTATTATGCAATAAATAAATTGATTGATGAAGCAAATCATATTGGAGTCAGTGTTGTAAAATTGAATATAGAAAAAAGATTGAATATTAAAGAAAATATTGGTTTCATCGTGGAAAAATATAATACCGTAGATTGTTAATTAAAATATTGATATAACATAGTTTGCAGCTAATAGAGAAATAAATGAATTCGTAAATCCAAAGAAACGAGATATATCTCTTATGAGTCTAAAATGTGAATTAAGACATAAGATTAAGGAATTAATTAAATTTATTGAATCTTTGAAGATTATCGTGGAATTGACTTCTACAGTATCTGTCACCGGATTATACATAGCAGATTGATATAATATTTTATATTTATGAAATAGAAAAAGACTATGAAAAGAGTTATTAAATAGAAAAATTCATAGTCTTTTTGTGTTTTATAAAATATAAAGAATATTATATTTTATCTCCATCATCAAAAATAAAGAATCCTTCAAATTTACATTCAAGAGCAGTAGCAATTTCAATTAGTTCCTGTTCTGAAAAATTATCTCTGTTTAATTTATTAGTTAAATTTTGACGAGAAGTACCAATCATATCAGCTAGATCTGATATGGTTATTTTTTTACGCCTTAATAGAATCCTTAT
Organism: Clostridium puniceum; assembly: GCF_002006345.1. GTDB lineage: Bacteria > Bacillota > Clostridia > Clostridiales > Clostridiaceae > Clostridium > Clostridium puniceum. The sequence goes on along the minus strand of NZ_LZZM01000238.1, from coordinate 9,156 downwards.
TTTTTCGCCCATAGTCAATGCCATAAATGTTCACACCTTTGTTGATTAATATATAACAATATACACTAAAAAAAATACAATAGCAACTTTATAATGTTTATAGAAACTATATAGTTTACAAAAGAAGTGTCGTAAGATATAATAGAGTTTATAAAGAAACTTAAAAGTTTACAAAACAAGAATGAGAGGAATGATTAGATTGAATGATAATAAAGTAATAGCAATTGTTAACCAAAAGGGAGGAGTAGCAAAAACTGTAACAGCTTTAAATTTAGGATATGCACTATCAGAAATGGGAAAGAAAGTTTTACTTATAGACTTTGATCCGCAGAGCAGTTTAACAGTATGTTTTGGTTATGATAATACTGACAATATTAACACAACAATTTATAATCTTATGGCACTAGCTATTGAAGAAAAAAATCTACCAGAAAAAGATGAGTATATACTTAAATCAGGAAATATTGATATAATTCCATGTAACTTGGAATTATCGGCAATAGAGATAGCACTGGTTAATGTTATGAGTAGAGAATTAGTTTTAAAGTCTATAGTTGATGAGATAAAGTCAGATTATGATTATGTAATTATTGACTGTTCTCCATCTCTTGGAATGCTTACAATTAATGCGCTTGCAGCTTGTGAGAGTGTTATTATTCCAGTTACGACTCAATATCTTTCAGCTAAAGGATTAGAACTTCTTTTAAGAAACATTATAAGAGTAAAGAAGAGAATTAATCCTAAGATTGAGGTTGATGGAATACTTCTTACTATGTATGCAGAAAGAATGAAACTTTCAAAAGAAGTATTATCAATGATTAAGGAGGCATACGGAAGCCAAATACATATATTTAAAAGTATGATACCTACATCAGTAAAAGTTGGTGAAGCTAATATGAAAGGTAAAAGTACTATTGAATATGATCCCAAGAACAAAGTTTCTATAGCATATCGAGATTTCTCAAAGGAGGTCGCTTTATTATGAGTGAGAAAAAATTAATGAGTTTAGCAGACATGTTTGGTGAAAATTCTGTAGAAGTTGAAAGTAAAAATCAAATAGAAGCTGAAATATCAAAATTAATACCTTTTGAAAAACATCCATTTAAGCTTTATGAAGGTGAACGGTTTGATAATATGGTCGAAAGTATTAGAGAACTTGGTGTCATTGTTCCAATTATAGTACGGAGTAAGGGGGAGTTTTATGAGATATTATCAGGTCATAATAGAGCAAATGCTGCTAAGACGGCAGGTCTTAAAAAAGTTCCAGTAATAATTAAAGAAAATCTTGAAGATGAAGAAGCAATGCTAATTGTAACAGAGACAAATTTAATGCAACGCTCATTTTCAGATATGCTTCATTCAGAAAGAGCAGCTGCACTATCAGAACATCATAAAGCATTATCTTCTCAAGGAAAGAGAAGTGATATATTAAAAGAGATTGAAGCTATGTTAAAAGCCGATGAAATCAAGAATGAAGAAACTTCTCGACAAGTTGGCGAGAAGTTGACAAGTGCAGATGAAACTGGTAAAAATTATAATCTTTCAGGGAGAACAGTATCGAGATATTTAAGGATATGTAATCTTATAAAGGGATTATTGGACAAGTTAGATATTGGAGAAATACCATTTACAGCATGTGTAGAACTTTCATATTTAACAGAAGAAGAACAGCATATTGTTAATGATATAGTAGCAGGTACTAAATTCAAAATTGATATTAAGAAAGCTGAATCCTTAAGAAAATTTTCAGAGAAGAAAAATCTTAATCAAGAAACAGCTCATTCGATTATTTCAGGTGAGATAAATAAAAAGCAAAAGTCCAATAAGTCTTCAATGGTAAAATTAAAGCCGAAGCTTATAAATAAATATTTTTCATCAGAAGTTAAACAAGTTGAAATTGAAGATATTATTGATAAAGCCTTAAAGTTATATTTTGATACTCAGAGGAAAAATAAATGAATCGATTAACATAATAAATAATTAAAAATTGAAAGCGAAAAAATAGTAAGAATATTAAATTATATTTTGTTATAATAAGCTACATAAATAGAAAGTTGAGGTGGAGAGAAATGACAGAAGAAGAAATGTGGGAAGTTGTTTCTAATAATGATAAAGACTATGATGGGAAGTTTTTTTATGCAGTAAAGACAACAGGTATATATTGTCACCCATCTTGTAATTCAAAGTCCCCATTACGGAAAAATATTCTTTTCTATCAAACTGCAGAGGAAGCCGAAGAAGCTGGATACCGTCCATGTAAGCGTTGCTGTCCTAACTTGGTTGATTATCAGCCAATATTTGAATTAACAAATAAAATTAAGGAAACAATTGATGATTTTTATACAGAACGTAGGAAGTTATCCGAAGAATTAAGAAAACTTGGAATATCTCAATCATGGATGATACAGTTATTCAAGGAGCAGTATAATCTCACACCGGGCGAATATGCAGATAACTTGAGAATAGAAGCTGCAAAGTCGAAGATTAAGGAAAACAATTTACCAATTATTGAAATTGCCTACTCACTTGATTTTGATAGCGTGTCAGCATTTTATACTTTTTTTCAAAAACATATAGGTACTAGCCCAGGAGTATATAGGAAACAACAAACTCCTATTTTATCTTCCTCAGATGAATATTATTATATTTATGATACCAAATTGGGGCAGCTTACGATTGCCTGCAATGAGGATGCAGTTATATCTGTTCGTTTTGGTGATAATACTACTAACTATGCAGGAGAATATAAAAGAACTGAGCTGATCGATAGAACTATTTTGGAGATAAGAGAATACATTGGCGGAAGCAGAAAATTTTTCGATATTCCTTTAGCTCCAAAGGGAACGGATTTTCAAATATCTGTTTGGGACGCTCTCAGAACAATTCCATATGGCGAAACAAGGAGCTATTCTCAAGTTGCAGAAGTAATAGGATCTCCAAAAGCAAGCAGAGCTGTAGGTATGGCAAATAATCATAATCCAATTATGCTTTTGATTCCATGTCACCGCGTTGTAGGTAAGGATGGTAGTTTAGTTGGATATGCGGGTGGAATTGAAAGAAAAAAATGGTTATTAGAATTGGAGCAAACACATGAATAAGAAACTTTATTTTTCATATGGAGAAAAAGAAATTGCACATCTGAAAGCAAAAGATCCCTTGCTAGGAAACATAATAGATTCAATTGGTGAAGTGAACAGACCAATCATTCCAGATTTATTTGAAGCTCTTATAAATTCTATTTTGGGACAACAGATTTCTACAAAAGCAGCAGATACTGTATGGGAACGTTTCTTAACATTTTTTTCTCCAGTTTCTCCAATTCACATCAGTTCGTTTTCGGCAGAAGAGTTACAGACTTGTGGAATAACTTTGCGAAAAGCTGGTTATATTAAAGAAATTAGCACACGAATTGCAAATGGTACGTTTGATTTACAGGAATTAAAAATGCTACCAGATGAAGAGGTGTGTACCAGACTATGTAAGCTTCCTGGCATAGGAATATGGACGGCAGAAATGCTGATGCTGCACTCTATGCAACGTCAAAATATTCTTAGCTTTGGAGATTTAGCAATTGTTCGAGGACTTCGTATGCTATACCATCACCGAGAAATTACACCAAAGTTGTTTGCTAAATATAAGCGTCGTTATTCACCACATGCTTCGGTAGCTAGCATTTATCTATGGGCTATATCTGCGGGAGCAGTAAACGTGTTGAAAGATCCTGCTTCTTCCAAAACTAAAAGAAAAAAATAATAAAAAACATTTAAAATTAATGCTTTTAGTCGGCGTTTAGGCGTATAACACAGAAAATACTGAATATATACTTGAAATCAGGAGATATTGTTTAAAAAGCAATATCTTTTTTTATTTATTAAAATATAGGGAGAATTTTACATGAAAAAGTACAGGAAATTGGGAAAAGAGGAACGCTCACCACCATTGAAATTCTTCTTATTCTGCCTAATTTATATTTACCTAAATGAATGGATTTTGTCAAGGATGCGCAGCACAGAGCCTGCCCTTGATAAAATACAGTCAGTTAGGTATTTTTTATAAAGCAGAATAGAAAAAATCAGAAGTAAATTGTTTATTTTAATTATAAAAAGAAGAGAGGTAAAAAATATGGAATTAAAATATGTAATCCCAAACATGGAAAAGACATTCGGAAATTTAGAATATGCTGGTGAAGGTAATGTTGAACAGAGAAGAGTAAATGGACGTAATACAATTTTATCACGCAGTTACAATTTATATTCAGACATTCAGAGGGCAGATGATATTGTTGTTATTCTTCCAGTTGAAGCAGGAGAGAAACATTTTGAAGTTGAAAAAAGAGTAAAACTCATTAATCCACGAATTACTGCAGAAGGTTATAAGATTGGAAGTCGCGGATTTACAAATTATATTCTCCATGCAGATGACATGATAGAAGCATAAGGAAAGAAAGGAAGGTAAATTTATATGAGATTAGCAAATGGAATTGTTATTGATAAGGAAGCTACATTTGGAAATTTAAAATTTTCTGCTTTAAGACGTGAGGTACATTTACAAAATGAAGATGGTACAGTATCAGATGAAATCAAAGAACGCACTTACGATTTGAAATCAAGGGAACAAGGTAGAATGATTCAAGTTAGTATTCCAGCTAGTGTACCTTTAAAGGAGTTTGACTACAATGCAGAAGTTGAAATCATAAATCCTGTGGCAGATACAGTAGCTAATGCTACTTTTCAAGGTGCTGATGTAGAATGGTATATTAAGGCAGATGATATTGCTCTAAAGAAACAATCTTCTCCTGTTAGCCAAAACCACCAAGTACAGGGAAACAAAAATAATAATAACAAAGTAGACTAGGAAAGGAAGATATAAGCTGTGAAGTATTATATCTATCGTGGCAAGAGAATTCATGTGGCTGATAAAGACCTTGTATTTCGTTTTGCTGCTACCTATTTAGTATCTATTTTTCTTCTAGTCATTCTTCTGCTTCATAGTAGAACAATTATGCGGAATATATCATTGTTAAATCAAGGTGAGGTTCACCTTGATATTCCATATATGATTATAAGTATAGTAATAGCAGCAGCTGTATGTTTAGTTGCTGCTATTACTTATTATCATCACTATATAGATTATATTAAGCAATTATTTCATAGGCAGAAGCTTGCAAGAATGATACTAGAAAATAAATGGTATGAAGCAGAACAGGTGCAATCAAATAGTTTTTTCAAAGACCTGCCTTCTGGCAAAACAAAAGAAAAAATCACTCATTTTCCCAAGATGTACTATAAGCTAAAAAATGGTTTGATTCATATTCAAGTAGAAATTACTATGGGTAAATATCAAGATCAGCTATTACACCTTGAAAAGAAGCTTGAAAGTGGTTTATATTGTGAGCTTACAGACAAGGAATTAAAGGATTCTTATGTAGAATACACATTACTTTATGATACTATAGCAAATCGTATTTCTATAGAAGATGTACAGGCGGAGCATGGAAAATTAAGATTAATGAAAAATATTTGGTGGGAATATGATAAGCTTCCACATATGCTTATTGCAGGTGGTACAGGTGGAGGAAAGAGTTATTTTATTCTAACATTGATTGAAGCTTTACTGCGTACTAAATCTATACTTTATGTGCTTGATCCTAAAAATGCAGACCTTGCAGATTTAGAAGCTGTTATGCCTAATGTTTATTATAAAAGGGATGATATGATTGCATGTATTGATAATTTTTATGATGGAATGATGAAACGTAACGAGGATATGAAGCAAATGAAAGGATATAAAACAGGTGAAAATTATGCTTATTTGGGTTTGCCTGCTAATTTTCTTATCTTTGATGAATATGTTGCTTTCATGGAAATGCTAGGAAGCAAGGAAAGTACCGCAGTTCTTAATAAATTAAAACAGCTTGTTATGCTTGGAAGACAGTCAGGATATTTTTTAATTCTTGCTTGTCAAAGACCAGATGCTAAATATCTTGGGGATGGAATTAGAGATCAGTTTAATTTTCGTGTAGCACTGGGGCGTATGTCTGAAATGGGATATGGAATGATGTTTGGTGAAACTGACAAAAATTTTTTCCTAAAGCAAATTAAAGGAAGGGGATATGTAGACACAGGCACAAGTGTTATATCTGAATTTTATACTCCACTTGTACCTAAAGGTCATAATTTCTTAAATGAAATAGATAAATTAGTTGTAAAAACAGAAAAAAATGATTAAAGGTTGGAGGTGTTTAATTTCATGCAAGAAATGTATTCTATTGAAAATGTTGAGGAAATTATAGGATATGATGAATACATTAAGGATTTTGAAGAACAGGCAGCAGATTTTTGTAAAACATCAGGGACTAGATTATTGCAAAGTGTTTTTTCTGAATTTACTGCTGATATGATTTGTAGTGTTTATTTAGATTATGGACAAACAAAGGCAGAATATCCTATAAGATTTGAGTTTAATATCAACGTAGAAGATGGACAAGTAACAGTGTCTTATATTGGGTTTAGTTAAAAGATTTTAAATAACAAGAAAGCAGGCAGGAAGAGCAGGCGGCGTGCGAAGCGAAAGCCGCAGGTGATTACTGTCTGCTTGCAGGTGTGGCGAAGCCACGCCTGCATATATTAGCCCCCCGTATCTAACAGGGGGGCACAAATCAACTGGAAACAGGAAATAAAAAATGCGGAAATCCTTTATTTATAAAGGGTGAGGCCAATTTAGAGGGTATGTGAATTAGATCAATTATTGTTCACATACCCTTTTTTGATTGGAGGGGTTTTAACTGAATAAAGACGCATGGGTACAGGAATTAAAGGAAAAGCGATCTGAATATGCTATCTCTCAAAACAGACTTGCGGTAGAAGCTGGAATAAGCAGAGAATATTTAAACAAAATTGAAAAGCTAAAAGTAACGCCGACGCAAGAAATGCAGGATTCCATCATGAAAGCGTTGGAACATTTTAATCCAGATGCACTGCTGGAAATGTTATTTGACTATGTTAGGATTCGTTTTCCAACTCTTGATGTTAAGCACATTGTGGAAGATGTTTTAAGGCTGAAATTGTCTTATATGCTCCATGAGGATTATGGTTTTTACTCTTATTCAGAGCATTATTGCATGGGTGATATTTTTGTATTGGTATCTGGCGAAGAAGAAAAAGGCGTGTTGTTAGAACTAAAGGGGCGTGGTTGCCGTCAGTTTGAAAATTATCTGCTGGCACAAGAGCGTAGTTGGTATGAATTTTTTATGGAGGCGCTGGCTGAAGGAGGTGTTATGAAGCGGCTTGATCTTGCCATAAATGACAGAGTAGGAATTTTAAATATTCCCAATCTTACAGAAAAATGCAGACAAGAAGAATGTATTTCTGTGTTTCGTAGTTTTAAAAATTACCGTAGCGGCGAATTAGTGAGGAAAGATGAAAAAGAATGTATGGGAAATACACTGTATATTGGTTCTTTACAAAGTGAAGTTTACTTCTGTATATATGTGCGCCCATAAGGGCTTGGTTTAAGAATGTGTAGTAACGATACACTAGGGTATAAATACCTTTAACGCCCTATCAACATTCGACTTATCTGAAAGGGAAACCAGACAGGGAGTGAAGCATGTCGAAAAAGTCATAAGTTAAACAGTTATCAGTTTACGACTGAATGGCGAGTTGAAAAATAAGAATAAGGATGAAAGCTAAACTGCCTGAATGACAGTCTGACTAGGATATAGAACCTCTTAACGGAACGATAACTATTTACGTTAAGTGAATTTGGGTAATGTACACATCGTAGATACGTATATTACTGGTATTTCCAGATTCAAGTCTTTCCATAGAGATAGATAAACAGACGAACGTCACATCCGCTATCTTATGCAGTTAGTCTACCAAGTACTAAATGGGGATTGCCTAAGTTAGAATGCTAGAAATAGCTATGTGCAATGCCTTTAATGGTGATAAATTTCAAGGGGAAACTCAAGAAAGATGGCACTGAATATCTAATATGGTAACGGAGATTTCGTAGTAGTCGGAGCTAGGGAAAGCCTAGTACAGGGCGAAGGGAATCAACTTATTAAGTTTAATGAATTTTAGGAAGGAGCGTGATGCTCAATGAGAAATCCAGAAGTGATATTAGAGAATCTAGCCAAACAATCAACAAAAGTTGAATATCAATTTCAAAGATTATATAGAAATTTATTCAACGAACAATTTTACATTATGGCATATGGAAGAATAGCTCATAAAACAGGGAATTTAACAAAAGGTGTTGATAATGAAACCATTGACGGTTTTAGTGTGAAACAAATCCATCACTTAATTGAATTAATGAAAATGGAAGAATATCAACCAACACCTGTTAGACGAGTATATATTCCGAAAAAGAATGGTAAGAAAAGACCATTGGGAATACCAAGTTTCAAAGATAAATTAGTTCAAGAAGTTATCCGAATGATTTTAGAAGCAATTTATGAAAGTCAGTTTTCTAAATATTCACATGGGTTTAGACCAAACAAGAGTTGTCATACAGCTCTATCACAAATACAAACAAACTTTATTGGTACTAAATGGTTTATTGAGGGAGATATCTGCTCTTTCTTTGACAACATTAATCATCAAATAATGATTAATCTTTTGCGCAAAAGAATTCAAGATGAGCGATTTATACGTTTAGTTTGGAAATTTTTAAGATCAGGATATTTGGAAGAGTGGAAATACCATAAAACATATAGTGGGACTCCACAAGGAGGTATTATCTCACCTCTTCTTTCCAATATTTATCTTCATGAATTGGACACATATATGGAAGAATACCGAAGAAAGTTTAATAAAGGTGAAAAGCGAAAAACGAACCCGGAATATCATAGATATGCAAGCAAAGCTTCTAAAAGGAAACAAAAGTTGAAGAATCTTGATATGAGCGATGGTGAACGAAATGTACTACTGCAAGAGATTAAAGAGTTTAAAAGTAAAATGCATGAGTTACCATCAAAACTAGCGTTTGATGAAACTTTTAAGAGAATATCTTATACAAGATACGCTGATGATTGTGCGCCAAGAAGGCGCACCTATGCAACAATATTTGTTGCATAAAGTGTAGCTATGCTATACAGAAGATGATGGAAGGTCCATCGAAACCGCTGTACAGGCGGAGGTTTCAAACCAC
>NZ_LZZM01000237.1 GCF_002006345.1 Clostridium puniceum | reverse complement strand
CTAATTTTATTATCTCTTTCTTATATTCTACAGAAAACTCTCTTCTCTTACTCATTTGATAAACACATCCTTCTTTATTGTTATTATAACGTCTTTTCTATGTGTCTATCAAATAGGGTATACTCCACACCGTTTTATCCTCATTTATATATAATTTAATATTACATACATCAAAACTCAAACCATAAGTATTGGGCGACACAAAGTCGTTATATAGTACGTTGTTTAGGGAAAAATGTTTTATTATTGTCGTAGATGCATATGCAGAAGAAACTGCAAATATTAATTGTATAAAGATGTCACTATAATTGTTTATATATATTATTTTATTAGATATATTCCATAACAGTATTATATCAGATGTAATTTGAAAAATATTGAATTTAATTTGGAGGGAAGTTTATGGCAAGAAGAAATTATGGTGTAAAAACAAGGTTGTCTTAATCAATAGATGATCTTGTTTTTTATATTTAAAATTTAGATTTTACTTTGGAGAACTTGGAATTGATAAATAAGAAACAATAGATAATTTATTTATCTAAAAGTGATGGTTAATAAATTTATGTCCTTAGCTGATTATATATATTACGATTTTAAGTATAAGATGCATAAATTTACAATTTTATAATAATTATAAAGTATTATAAAATTAAATAAATAAATATAATAAATTCAAAAAATATACAAAAATACTTGAAAAATTTTTTTCTTAGGTATAATATGTAAATATAGTAATAAATTACTAACTAAAAACAAAAGGAGGATATTTAAATGTTAAAATTATCAATTGAAGAACAAAAACAAATTCTTGGAGGAGGATGGAAAGCTACTGTTTATGATAGATCTGGTAATGTTTTGGCAACACAACGTTTTAGTTCAGATTCTGGAGCAAGACGTTGGGTAAATAAAAACTATCCAGGCTATAGGGCTACTGTAGAAGAAGTGTAGTAAGAGTGTGATTGTAATTATATAACAATCTAATATTGCTATTTTAATTGTTATGCATGAAAAGCTGATTTCATTTTGAAATCAGCTTTTCTTACAAAAATTGAATAAAATAAGTGGCTAATTATTATGAAAAATAAAAAAAGGTGAAATTATGAGTATACTAAAAAAATATTATTGCGTAAAACAACATGATATACAAGATTGTGGACCTGCGTGTTTAGCGACAATATCTAAACAATATGGATTAAAGCTTTCTGTATCAAAAATAAGGGAAGCTGCAGGAACAGATTTAGAGGGAACGTCAGTTTATGGAATTGCACAAGCTTCTAAAAAATTAGGGTTTAGTACAAAAGCGGTACGAACATCTAAAAAAGAAGAAATATTTAATAACCTTCCAACTCCATTAATAGCACATGTCATTATAGATGATGTATTGCTTCATTTTGTTGTAGTACATAAAATTACAAAGAAATATATATTAGTAGCTGATCCGGGAAGAGGAATGATTAAATACAAACCAGAAGAATTTTTTAAAATATGGAGTGATGTTTTAATTTTTTTAACTCCTACAGCCAAATTTGAGAAAGGAGATAAGACAAAAGGAATTTTTCAAAGATTCTGGGGGCTTATAAAAGTTCAAAAAGGTCTTTTATTAAACATATTTATAGCATCTATATTAATTACAGTTTTAGGTATATCAGGTTCATTTTATTATAAATTTTTGATAGATGATATATTACCTAATAATCTTGGAGTTAATTTACATTCAGTATCTATAGCCATGCTTACATTAATGTTCTTTAAAATAATAACTGATTTTTTTAGAAAAATGCTGTTATTATATATGGCTCAAAACATAGATGTTCCATTGCTGCTTGGATATTATAATCATGTTATAAAACTTCCTATGAACTTTTTTGGTACAAGGAAAGTAGGAGAAATTATTTCAAGATTTAATGATGGAGATAAGATAAGAAATGCTATTTCATCAGTTACATTAACTTTAATGATTGATGTTTTAATGGCAGTTGTAGGTGGAGTTATTTTATATCTTCAAAACGTGAAATTGTTTTTCACATGTTTTGTTCCAATAGTTTTATATCTAGTATTAGTATTTGGATTTAAAAATAAATTAAAAAAAGTTAATAGAAAAGTTATGGAAGATAATGCTTCTCTAACATCTTATTTAGTTGAATCATTGGAAGGTATAGAAACTGTAAAAGCTTTTAATGGTGAAGGATTAGTGCAGGTGAAGACAGAAAATAAATTTTTAAAGTTTATGAAAAGCTGTTTTAAACATGGATGCACTTATAATGTACAAGAAACATTAATGGATGTTGTAAGTGGAGGATTTGGTATATGTTTATTATGGTTTGGAGGAAGTCTTGTTTTAAAAGGAGAAGTTACTATGGGAGAGCTTATAAGCTTTAATGCACTTCTTGCTTATTTTATTCAGCCTATAGGAAGATTAATAAACTTGCAACCACAGCTTCAGGGGGCAATAGTTGCCAGTGATAGATTGGGAGAAATATTAGATTTGGAATTAGAAAAATCTGAGGATGAAAGTATAAGACCTAAAACTCTTGCCGGAAATATATGTTTAAAAAATGTGAATTTTGCATATGGAGTTAGAGATAATGTTTTAAATGACATAAATATTAATATAAGTAATGGACAAAGAATTGCTTTAGTAGGAGAAAGTGGTTCAGGAAAAACAACAATTGCTAAGCTTTTAATGGGATTTTATAAAGTTAAGCAAGGAAAAATAATATTAAATAATTATGATATAAATGATATAAATAAAGAAACTTTAAGGAGTAAAATAAGCTATATTTCACAGGATTCTTTTTTCTTTTCAGGAACTATAAAAGAAAATCTAGAGTTTGCAGGTGATGGTGTAACTTATGAAGAAATGATTGATGCTTGTAAAAAAGCTCAGATGCATGACTATATAGAAAGCTTGCCATTAAGATATAAAACTCCTTTGGAGGAAAAGGGATCTAATCTTTCAGGGGGACAGAGACAGCGATTATCTATAGCAAGAGCATTATTAAAGAAACCTGAAATATTAATAATGGATGAAGCAACATCCAATCTTGATTCTATAACTGAACGAGCTATACAAAGAACTTTAGATGAATGTACAGAGAATGTCACTACAATAATTATAGCTCATAGATTAAGCACTATTAAAAAGTGTCAAAAGATTTATGTTATGGATAAGGGTAGAATAATTGAAGAAGGCAGCCATAGAGAACTATTGAATAAAAAAGGATATTATTATAAATTATGGACTGAACAGACATTAGATGATGAAGAACAGAAAATAGTGTCCAATAGCATATAGGAGGAAGCTAAAGTGAGATATAAAATTGAAAACTTAGAAGATTTAACAGATGCTAAAAGTTTTATGAATGGCTACTTAGCTTCATGTTCATATAAGTTTCTAAAATATATAATTTATATAATAATCGCCATTTTGATTTGTATAGTAACATGGTCTTTGTATACAGAAAAATATGTTGCAATAAATGCTTTTGGTGAAGTAGATACTAATAATAATGTTTGTAATATATATATTGAAAATATCAGTATTGGAAGCATAAAAGAAAATGATGAGGTTCAGATAGAAATAGTATCTTTATCAAGAAATGATTATGGTGTGATAAATTCTACAATAGATAGTATAAGTAATGATGTAATAGTTGATCAAAGCAATGGCAAAAAATACTACACAGCTTCTTGTATCCTCGATAGTAACGTTCTTAATGATAAAAATGGAAATATTGTAGAGATAAAAAATGGAATGGAAGCTAAAGTTAGTGTAATCAGTTATAAAACATCATATTTCAATTATATATTAGAAAAATTAAGATGATATTTATCTCATTTAAATACAAATTAAAATTCAAGTTTTAAAGTATTATTTTAGATGCTAGTGGTTAGTTTACATTCTTATGAAAAAACTCAATTGAATGTACAAGCTAACCTTTTCATTTATTTTTAGATCTTCAAGACATTTATAATAAGGTTTTTTATCCCTGTCTTTTGTAGAAATATGATGGGAAATAATCTCATTGTTAAAAGTATCTAAAATATAGATCCATTTATACATTATATTACCTTGACGTATTTTCGTCATATCAGATGCTACAATTTCTAATGGCTTTTTTGCATGCCATTGTAATGGTTTAGACATCGGTCATTGATAAAGAATTAGAATATGATACACCAACATTGCAGAACAAGTGTCCAGCAAATTGTACAAAATGCCAAGATATTTGCCCAACAAAAGCCATTTTAGAACCCTTTCATAATAGTAGATATTGCGAAACATTATTTTATAATATAAAATTGTAACGCTGCAATAATATACTATATGCTATTTAAGCTTAGATGTATAATTTATGAGAATACTTTGAAAGGAGCTTGATCCATGAATATTACATCTTTTCTTATTTACTGTATTATTGTTACAGTTACTCCTGGGCCTACAAATATTGTAATATTGTCTGCAGTAAATAATTTTGGGACAAAAAAAGCAATGGAATACACATATGGAGCAACTATTACGTTTGGTTTATTACTTGTTATTTCAGCTATGTTAAATACTGTACTTATAGCGGTAATACCAAAAATTTTACCTATTATGCAGATAATCGGAAGCCTTTATATTATCTATCTTGCTTATCAAATATATAAAATGGATACATCAAAATCAACTGTAAAACAAACTGCAACCTTTATGTCTGGCTTCCTTATGCAGTTTGTAAATCCGAAGATCGTGCTGTTTACAATGACAGTAATTCCAAGCTTTGTTATGCCATACTACACTACACCATCTACTTTGGCGATATTTATTACAAGCATAACAATTATTGGATTTATGGCATTTATTACATGGATACTTTTTGGTACAATCTTTAAGGAATTTTTACAGAAACATCAAAAGACTGCTAATATAATTATGGCATTATTTCTAGTTTATTCTGCAATAATGGTATCTGGTGTAGGTGAACTAATTAAGAGGTGATTTATGTGGATAAGTTTACATATAAAAAATCAGCAGGTATTACTGCGTTATCAGCAAGTTTTGCTGATTTCAAATATAAAAAGCACTCTCACAAAGAGTATGCATTAGGTGTAACATTGCGTGGTATTCAGCAGTATAACTTGGATGGAAGTTTTCAATCATCATATAAAAATGGTGTTATGCTTTTTAATCCAGAACAGCCACATGACGGAATGGCACATGATAAGACAGGTATTGATTATGTTATGCTATATATTGAGCCAACATTATTTTTAGAGATTCTTGAAAAAAAGGATATAGTCCGTTTTTCTTCTCCTATTATGTATGATTACAGAATTGAACAACAAATATTAAGTCTTTCTAATGCAATATTAACAGAAAAAGATGAGGCATTGTGCAGTGAATTACTTTTATCTCTTGCAGATAGCTTTACTCAAACTAATCTTTGTATAAGTTACAAGAGAGAGGATACTTTAATCAGAAAAGCAAAGGATATGATTCATTGTAACTTAGAAAATGTATTAAGACTTGATGATATTTGTAAAGAACTTAATATGTCAAAATTTCAGTTTATCAGATTATTTAAAGCCAATACTGGAATTTCACCATATCAGTATTTTCTTAACTGTAAGGTAGAGCTTGCAAAAAAGTTAATAGAGAAAAACAGAGATGTTTATTCAGCAGTAGTAGAATGTGGTTTTGTTGATTTAACGCATTTAAATAAATATTTTAAAAGCATATATGGGATAACAGCATTTGAATATATGTCACACTTAAATTGAGGAGGAATTTTTAAGATGGAAGTTGTTAACAAGATAGTAGTTATAATCAGACATGACCTTTTGGTATGGCAAAAACTAAATGTTACAGCATTTTTAATGAGCGGAATTGGCGGGACTCAAAATATTATCGGAGAACCTTATGTTGATGGTGACGGAGTAGTTTACTTGCCGATGTCACAACAACCCATTATGATTTATTCTGCAAGTAATCAGGAGTTGAAAGAGTTACTTAAAAAGGCTATTACTAAAGAAGTTAAGATGACTATCTATACCGAAGAAATTTTCAATACCTATAATGACACGGACAATCGTGCAAAAGTTGCAGAGTATAAAACTGATGACCTAAACCTTGTAGGTATTGGAATGATAGACAAGAAGAATCATATTGATAGGCTGACAAAAGGACTTAAATTACACGATTAGATAAGTAGAGCAATATAGTGCTTATTAAGAAGTATTTTTCTTAAAAGGTGAATTAAGGGAAGTCAAAATGGCTTCCCTTAAAAATTTATATATTTTCTACACTATTCTTCAACAGCATTAGGAATTCTGGTAATTTATTGTTTAAACGGTGTAAGCTTATTTAGTGGAAAACATGCAACTTTAGAACTAATTTCAATTGCAGGAGGAACAATTTTGTATATGCTTTTGGTTTGTTGGATATTTTAATTAATGAAGGAGTGTTTTATATGAAAACAGAAAAAATTGTACGTACTCTTGTTTTAATTGTTATTTGCATTTTGGTAATTCAGATTTTTCTTTCTATGTTAATTCTAATGCTCAGTGGAAATCCTAATAGTAGAATAGGAAGTATAGCGTCAATTTTAATTATGGTGCCTGGAATCATATTTGGCTTATTTTTAAGTAAGTTATTTGAATTGTTTATAGGGATAAACTTTGTAGAAATGTATTACAGGTTTTATTCTTTTGACAAAACTAAAAGTTTAGATAATGATGATGAGATTTAAGATAACTTTAGCCCCTTTTTAGTATAAATGCAATGATAATTTATTTATTTCACAAGCATAGCTAAGGTGATACATGTCTAGTGAATAATATGATATTCGCAATTTGTGTTATAATTAACAGCAGTATTTGCAGCATCATATACTTTATGAATATTGTATAAAATTATCTTTATACTTTTATACAATAATGATAGAATGTATTTCTTTAATATATAGTAATATATTAGAATTTTTGAGAAGGTATTGGTAATGAAATATGATAGATGCAAAAATATTAATAGAAAAAGCATTTGAAGCACAAAAGTTTTGCTATACTCCGTACTCTAATTTTAATGTAGGTGCAGCTTTACTTTGTGTTGATGGGACAATATATCAAGGATGTAATATAGAGAATGCAGCACTTACACCTACAAACTGTGCAGAAAGAACAGCTTTCTTTAAAGCAATTTCTGAAGGGAAAAAAGATTTTACGGCTATAGCAGTAGCAGGTAATAAAAAAGGAGTAAAACCTGGAGATGGAGATTTTTGTGCGCCTTGTGCAGTATGTAGACAAGTTATGGCAGAGTTCTGCAATTTAAAAACTTTTAAAGTGATTATTGCTAAAAGCACGGAAGAATATCTAGAACATACATTAGAAGAAATTCTTCCTTTCGCATTTACTAGTAAAGATTTAGAATGAATATATATTGAAAGGTTGAGAAAATAACTAATGAATAAAATTTTCATAGATTTTGATTGCACTATTTCAGATTCAGTTAAAACATATTGTAACGTGTACAATTTACTTTACAAAGAACAAGATGGATTTATAAAGGCTAATCATAGTAAAGTGAATAGATATGATCTTAAGGACCAATGTAATTTAGTAGAACATCAAGAAGATATATTTTCAAGCGGAGAGTTTTTTAAACATTTAGAATTTATGCCTTATGCTAAAGAGGTTATTGAAAGATTAGGGAGTAAATATGAATTGGCAATTTGCTCAATTGGAACTTTAGATAATATTTCTCTTAAGGCAAAATGGATCAGAGCGAATCTATCTTTTATAAATAATGTTATATTAATTTCTAATATTGTGAAAAGCCAAGGAATAAAGACTGACAAAAGTATTGTAAATATGGAAGATTCAATATTTATTGATGATCATTCAGAGAATCTTCTAAGTAGTAATGCCAAATTAAAAATATGTTTTGGGAAGGAATATGAGTGGAATAAAAATTGGACAGGACAAAGGTGTCTTGACTGGAGAGAAGTTGAAAAGTTATTGCTGTAATTTCATAAAAATAAACAGAAGATTCAAATATCACATTATTCAGAAAATGGATTTGTGATATTTTTTTTCTGAATAATTCTAATACCAAGTGAGGTAATTTAGATGTTTGATTATATAAGTTGTAATTTTAAATATTACACGACTAGAAACAGAAAATGGTTAAAATTTAAAAATAAATTTGTTAATATGAAATGAGTCTAAAGCTATAAATCAAAAAGCATTCAATTGTAAATTATTGGCGGCGGAAATGATTTTGCTAGGCGTTAATAAAATAAATAGTAACATACATACGGGGATATGAATGCTACTATTTATTATTTAATAAGGAGATATTTTTCAAAAAACTTTATCAATATTATAAATTTATTATAGTATGCTATTATGTCAGAATCGTGGCAATAGAGGAAAATTAAAATAAATTTTTTACAAGAACTTATTTTCAGAATTATTTAAAAACTCATCTTTGATATATTAATATCAAGTAAAAGTTGAATCCTTATTATGTTGTATAAATGGTTTAATGAATATATAATTATAAAATCTAATTAATAAATTTGAGCAAAGAATTTAATAAGGAAGTGATTAAAAAAATGAATTATAGAAAAAGAAATATAGTTATAGCATTAATGGTAGCAATGTTTTTAGGAGCAGTTGAAGGAACGGTTGTAACTACAGCTATTCCAACTATAGTAAAGGATTTGCAGGGATTTGAAATTATTAGTTCAGTTTTTTCGGTATATTTATTAACTTCTGCAATTTCTACACCTATATATGGTAAACTATCAGACTTATATGGAAGAAAAGATATACTTTCAATTGGAATAATGATATTTTTAATAGGAAGCTTTTTGTGCGGATTATCACAGAATATGTATATGTTAATTGGATTCCGTGCAATTCAAGGTATAGGTGCAGGGGCAATATTTACAGTTACATATACAATCATTGGAGATGTATTTACTCTAGATGAAAGACCAAAGGTTCAAGGGCTTATAGGTACAGTGTGGGGAATTGCAAGTCTTATAGGTCCACTTTTTGGTGGAATTCTAATAGATATGTTGTCTTGGCATTGGATATTTTTTATAAATATTCCTTTTGGGATATTATCAGTTATACTTATTCAAAGAAATCTAAAGGAAAACCTTAAGAAGACAAAGCATAATATAGATTTTGCAGGAATTATTACTTTATCTATGGCAATGAGTATATTTTTAAATATTTTTATATCAACTGAAACCATAAGTTTTAATCATAACATATTTACTGTGATATCACTTTTGATAACTATTATACTGCTAATTGCATTCTATAAAATAGAGAGAAATGCAAAAGAGCCGATTTTCCCTTTTGACATATTTACAAAGATAAGCACAATTGTAAATTTAGTGAGTTTTTTAGCTTCAGCTGTTTTAATAGGTTCAAATGTTTATTTGACAATATACATGCAAAATGTACTCGGTTTTAGCGCCAAGATATCAGGATTAGCTCTGGCTCCGATGTCAGTTGCATGGCTTATAGCTTCAATAATCTTAGGAAAATGTATAGTAAAGTATGGAGCAAAAGTAGTAATATTAATATCTAATTTTATTTTAGTTATTAGCGCAATATTAATAACTACCTTAGGTATAAATTCTTCATTATTATTAGTGTTAGGTTATGTATCTATAATGGGCTTTGGATTTGGTGGAGCTTTCACAACTTTAACTATAATTGTTCAAGAATCTGTAGAATATAACAAAAGAGGTGCTGCAACTGCTGCTAATTCACTTCTTAGAACATTAGGCCAGACAATTGGTGTAAGTGTATTTGGAAGTATATTTAACTCATATATAGTTAAATACTTTACTGAGTTAGGTATAAATGGAGTAGACCCAAGTAATTTATATAATTCCTCGATAGCTAACACTGCTATTAGCATTGAACAGATAAAACTTTCCTTAAACAGTTCTTTGCATGTTCTATTTATAATACTTATAATGATATCTATTTTATCTTTAATTTTATCAATAATAATGCCCAAAATAGAAAATAAATTTAAGATAGCAGCGTAAATATTTGGATTAGTATGTAAACCTGACACCGATTAGACCAAATGAGTCTAGGTGTCAGGTTTTCTGTTTTATTTAATATTTTGTTATTAAGAATTTAGTAGAAAATTAACAAGCTTTTATTTTTAAAGGATAAAGTAAAAAAGTAATTTCTGTAGAATTAATCGATAAGATTCAATTTGTTTTTGGATTTTTACTAAAGGGAATAAGAAATTTAAAAGATACAAATTTGTTATCATAAATTATGAAGAAATAAATAGAAATTAATTATGCAAAATGATAAAATTTTAAATGGATAACAAACATACCATAGCTAATGTATATTGCTTAATTATATTTATAATTATTAACAACAAACTAAATATAAGGTTTGCAAGATAAGTATTATATATTTAAATTACATAATAATATAATTACATAGTTTTAAATTACTAGAATGGAGGAAGAAATGAAAAGATTATTAACAGTTTTTTTAGCAGTGGTTGTTTTTACAGCATCTATGGTATTTGTTCCTAATAATCAAACAGCATTTTCATCAGCAAAAAAGGTAGTTGTTATTGATCCAGGACATGGAGTTGGTGGCAACAGGGGATATGAACTTCAATCGCCAGATTCTAGCATTACTAAAATAAAGGATGGTGGAGGAACAGAAGGGATTACAACTGGAGTTCCAGAGTACGTTGTTACATTAAAAGTGGCAGAAAAACTAAAAGCTTTATTGGAGCAAAAGAATTATACTGTTATAATGACAAAAACTCAAACGTCTGAAGCTCCTGGAAATATTGAAAGAGCAGAAGTTGGAAATAATAATAATGCAGATTTAGTTATTAGAATACATTGTGATGGAATGGATAATCAAAGTATAGCTGGTGCATCAATGCTTGTTCCAGCACCAGTAGGATATGCTAGTAATATAAGCAGTATAAGTGCGGAATATGGACAAATTATACTAAATGATTTAGTTTCAAATGTTGGAATGGATAACAGAGGTGTAGTGGAAAGAAGTGATTTAACGGGATTTAATTGGTCTAAGGTTCCCGTAGTGTTAGTGGAGATGGGATTTATGTCTAATCCAGAAGAAGATAGGCTGCTAAATGATTATACCTATCAAAATCAATTAGCAAATGGTTTATACAATGGAATAGTGCATTGTTTAAATAAGAGCAAATTAGGATGGAATCAAAATAATGTAGGCTGGTGGTATTGCACTGATGTAAATAATGGATATTATTATACAGCAGATAATGGATGGAAATATATAAATGGACAATGGTACATTTTTAATTCAACAGGATATGCGCTTGATAATAACTGGTATACAGATCCAACTAATGGACATAAGTATTATTTAGATTCAAATTGCATGAGAGTAAGAGGAGAAAAAGATAAACCATTTTGGCTTTTAATAAATAGATCATACTATGGATTTAATGAAGATGGACAGTTGTATGTAAACTGTACAACACCTGATGGTTATAAAGTAAATGAAAATGGGATACGAAGTAATTAAATAAATTTTAAGAGCTGAAAGCTAGATTTTATATAGTTTTCAGCTTTATTATATTGAATTAAATCCTAAGATCAAGATCAATTATGCAATTTATGTTATAATTGAGCCAATAAAATATTACTATTATAGTCAATTTATACGAAAGTTTAATAAAACAATACTGGTATTAGATTTTAAAGTTTTACAATAAAGGCATATAGGTGGTGTTAATATGAGGGAAGTGGCTAATCTAATTAACTATGTTGATAATAAACTTTTACCTAATATAGATATGAAAAGTGTATGCTCCTTTGAGCCAATCGTTGTAGATTATGTTCCACAACCATGGATATTACTTGGAGTTGGAAATTATGCGGCAGGTTTAACTCATCCTGATTTCCCTGAATATGTTGTAAAAATATATGCACAAGGAAGAGCTGGAATTAAAGAAGAAATTGAAGTATACAGCAAAATAAAAAGTCATCCATCTTATTCAGAATGTTTTTATTATACTGAGAATTACTTAATACTTAAGAGGCTCAAAGGAAAAACATTATACTCCTGTATAAATGAAGGAATACAAATTTCAGAAAGTGTTATTAAGGATATAGATGAAGCGCTTAAATATGCCCAAAGTCTAGGATTAAATCCTCATGATGTACATGCTAAGAATGTTATGATAGTTGAAGGCAGAGGCGTAGTTGTTGATATATCTGATTTTACTAAATCTGAAAAATGTGTTTTATGGAAACATTTTAAGAAAGCGTATTATAAAATATATATTCCTTTATTTTACAAACATCATCCTGCTATTCCTGAGTTTTATTTAAATATAATTAGAAGAGGTTATAGGCTATTTAAGCGAAGAAATAGAAATCAAGAATGAGTTGTAAATGAGGGTTTTTAACAAAATAGTTTTACAAATATTATGTATACATTATTGTAGAAAGTTGTAAATATTATAACTTATAGTATGTAATTGTAAAATAATATACTATAATATTATTATAAATTTAAGATTACAGAACAAGTGTGAGGTAAGAATGGAAATTTATATTTATAAGACTTATGAGGAATGGTTTGATGACAAACCTACAGAAATTATTGAGGGTGATGTTAATTCTATATATAATGGAGTTTTAGTAATTAATACAGTTATTGATCATAAAAGTTATAGACAGATATTTTCTCTAAAGAACAATTTTGCAGTCATATATAAACTTTCTTATGGATTTTTATCTTATGCGAAAGAAATTAATATTTATTCAAGTATTAAATCTTGGCAAAATTCTACACCGGAAATTAGTTTTATGGGAGAAGTATGTGAAAATGAATGTGGAGATAGTCATTTTGTATTTATAGCTCATGATGGTTTTAAACAAAGTATATCACTAGATGGAATTTATGCTGTAACATATGAAAGGTAGGATTATATGAATCTACAGGAAATAGATTTACGAAATATCTATAGAACATGGAAGTCAAATTTAGGACCGTTTCAAGGATTTTTTAGGAGCACACCATTTGTTTCATTACAGACATATGATGATTTTGAAATTGAGGAAGAAAACCTAATTAAATATGATCAAAAAGCAATAGATATCATTATAGAAAATTTGAATGAAAACAATTTTCTTATTGTGGATCTACTCCTCAAAGAAATTTTGAACTTAGCTTTAGTTTTAAATAATGAATATTCTATAAAGCCAATTTTAAATATTAATCTATTATTTCATCCATTTGGAATAATAGGGAGTAAAGACAACATCAATAAATTAATTAATAATGGATTAAAATTAAAAAAAATAAACACAGATAAGTTTATTATGATGATTCCTTATGATAGATATAATGAGGAAGCTGGTATTGATGATTCTAGCAATAAGTTAAACAATCAATATGGTATAGGGGAAGATGATCTGCCATATGTTAATATGTTAAAAGAATTAGGGTATAGCCAAGTGATTATCTTAACTAAAGATAATATTAAAGAAGATTTAAAGGATTATGTAAATTTTATAAGTAAAGATATAAGGGTAGAAATAATAAAGGTGATATAATAATGAAAGATTTTAGGGAAATAGTAAAAGAAAATAAAAAAAGAGCATTATCTATAGCTGTAGCTACAGCATTTTTAGTTAGTGGACCATTAGGGATTGCAGGATGTTATAACCCTCAAGAAAAAAAAGATGAGGAAAAAAATGGAGGTGGATCTGGTGGAGGAGGATACTATGGAGGTTGGCATGGTTTTAGTGGAGGTTCATCAAGTTCAAAGTCCTCAAGTGATGGTTCGTCTATAAATAGTGATTCATCAAGTAGCAGTAAAAGCGGTATAACAAGTTCCTCAAGTGGGAAATCTTCAGGTTATTCTGGCTCAAAGGGTGGAAGTTCATCTAGTTAATTGGTATAGGAAGTGAGTTACTCCATGGAAAAACAAATTAAATATACTGAGGATGTTTTATTTAATAATTATATGGTAAGTTCTCTAGGGGAAGAGTATGTCCATTCACAAATACCTTTCTATTTTGATGAAGAAACTTATGAAAAGATGGTGTTTTATAGTGAAAAAATAAATAGAATTTCTTTAAATATATTACAAGGTATTACAGATATACATAAGGAATTATTAGATTATTTTGATGATTTTCAGTTTAAAGATAAAATATTCAATTTGAAATGTCCCATAGCACCTATGTTTTGGACAAGATATGATACCTTTAGGGATGAGCAAAATAATATTTATTTTGCTGAATTTAATTATGATAAACCTTGTGGACAAAAGGAAATGCATCTGGCGGGAAAATGTGATTTTGAGGGAAACTTAAATGCAGAATTTATGGATAATATTATTAAGGAATTATTAGAAATCTGTTGGAATTATTCTTCTATGAAAAATTCAGAAGAAAAGATTAATGTTGGTTTTTTAATGGATCCTTGTCACTATGAAGAATTACATCATAGTTATTATTTTAAGCATATTTTAAAAAATACTAATATTAATATAGTACAGGTAGGACCAAGTAATTTATCAGTTAAAGATGAACAGGTTTATGGATATTCTAATATTAAGTTACCAATAGTTTTAAGATTATTTCCTACAGAGTTTTTTTATGAAATTTCTAATATAAATGAAATATTAGAATGTGTTGATAAAGGGAAGGTTTTATTAATAAATGATCCTAGAATTATTGCAATTCAAGCAAAAGGATTTTTTGCTTACTTGTGGAATTTAGTAAAAGAGGACTCTAAGCTTCTTTCTTTAGAAGATAAAGATGTAATTAGTAAATGTATTCCTTATACTGAAATACTAAAATCCAATTATATAGAAGAGGTAATAAAAAATAAAGATAAATATGTTGTCAAATCTTCTTTAGGAAGGTATAGCCAAGAAGTTTATATAGGTAAGCTTTATACACAGAAAAAGTGGGAAGACAAAATCAAAATTGTCTCTGAGAGTAATAAGATACATATAAGACAGGATTTAATAAATATTAAACAAGAATATACTTATAAACCAAGTGCTTATAATATGAATATTCCGACACTAGCCTTTGGAAATTTTGGTGTTTATATGATAAAATATAAGACACAAGGATTTTTGGTTAGATGGAGTAAAGATTTCTTGACTAATGACAATTACACTTGGATGTGTCCTCTTGGTGTTAAATCATTCCCTATTTCAATAAGAACACCTAATTTAAGTAATAGAAAAGAGCTTTTGGAAGATGTATTAGAAGAGGCTGCATTTAAATATAACTTTACTGGTGAATATACAAATATTAATGAATATATATCTTTAGATTCATTAATTATAAAAGAAAATTTATACGAAGAAATGTTAAGTACAGGTTATAAATTTTGTGAAATACTAAAAAGAATATATCCTTATATCCAAAAAAATATGAATCTTTTTGGACCAATATTAGGAATACCAGAAGAACTTTATAAACTAGTTTCTACCTCATTAACAAATGAACTTTGTGCTTTGGGGAGAATAGATTTTGCAGTAGATAACAATGGAGATTTAAAAATTTTAGAGTTTAATTCGGAAACTCCAGCTGGTTTAGTTGAAGCTATAGGAATAAGTACTATAATAAAAGAAAAGCTTAACATTGAATATGAAGATTTGAATAAAAATCTTAGGGAGTGTATAAGAGAATCATTTAATTCAATACTAAAAGATTTTAAAAGAAATAAAACCATTAAAAATATTGCAGTTGTAACTTCTTGGTATTATGAAGATATATACACAACTAAAATCATAGCTAAAATATTAGAGGAGTTAAGAGAATATAATATTATATTTGGAAATATATATGATTTGAAGGTAACTGATAATAGACTTTATCTATATGGAGAGGAAATTCATGCATTGTATAGACATTATCCGTTAGATTGGTTTTATTATGAAGAGGAAATGAAAAAGATCATTGCTCCTTTAAATTCTGGAGACTATTTGATAAATCCTGGACATACATTAATAACTCAATCTAAAGCACTTTTTGCGGTAATTCATGAGCTTGTTGGAAAAGGATTTTTTAACATAGAAGATGAAAAATTCATTTCTAAATATATACCTTATACATGTCTAGAGTTAGATAATAAACTTTCTTTTGATTTTGTAGTTAAACCATATCTTTCACGAGAAGGTTCTGGTGTTGAATTAAGCTATAATGGAAATTTTAAACAAAGGGAAGATATTATATTTCAAGATAGAGTTAATATTAAACCTTTATATGAAAGAGTTTATTCAACAATAAAAGAAGAAGATAAATACCAATTCCCAGTAATAGGGTTATATGTAACGGGTGGCAAACCATCTGGAGTATTTACAAGAATGGGAAATTTTATAACTAATAAGAATGCTATATATATGTCTACATATATCAAATAAAAATCAAAAGGAATGCTCTTAATTTTGTATTTGATTAGCGGAACTTTTACACAGTGAAATCTATGATTTTGTTATTCGAAGTTACTCGGTGCGCTAATGCGAGTTGAGTTTCTAGCAAATAAATAATGAGGAGGAAAATTTTAATGAATAATGTTTTAACTAATATTGGAATAAGTATTATATTCGGGTTTATAGGAATTGCACTTTTAGTTTTTGGATACTGGTTTTTTGATCTAGTATTAACAAAATTAGACTTTAATCAAGAATTAAAAGATAAGAATGTTGCTATGGCAATTGTTATAGCAGGATTTATGATTGCTATTGGGATTATAATTGCAGGAGTAGTATCTTAACTTAGATTTTACTTAAGAGTAATTATTTAGTATGTTTTGATTAATAAAATTGTAAATAAAAACACCTTTGAAAGAAAAGATATATTGCAAGGGTGTTTTTTTGTTTTATTTTTTTAAAATCATGTATTATTTATGTCAATAAATTAAATAATACTACTAGAGAATTATTAATAAAAAATATTGTTAAATACATGATTTTTTTATGTTTAAGTTTTTATAAAAAACTATTAATTTTAAATATAGTAAGTAAAGAGAAAAAAGGTAAAGGAGGGGGATTATGAAAAACAATTTACTAAAGAAAATAACATTACTAACAGTAATATTAATTTTAAGTATATCAGTCACTTTAAATAATTCTGTATATAGTTCAGTTATTAGTAGTAATTATAGTTCAAATTCTAATCAAATAGAAACAAACGAAAAAATTAGATTACAAGATGATTTTTACAATGCTATAAATAAAGAATGGTTATCAAATGTAAAGCTTCAAGAAGGAAATATTTCCTATGGGACATTTGAAGAAGTATGCGGGAAAGTAGATAATGATATATATAACATAATAACAGACATACAAAAAAATAAAGATACTTATGATAAAAATAGTGATGAAGTTAAGGTATTAAATTTATATAATAACTATTTAAATATGGAAAAAAGAAATGAGTTAGGAATAAAGCCTATAGAAAAGTATGTGAAAAAAATAAATAACATATCTAATATAAGTGATTTAAAAGAAATTTTAAGTGATAGTGAATTTTCATATTTTCAAGGCTTAATTAATTTAGATGTTGGTGCAGATTATAAAGACAGCAATAAAAATATTTTATATATAACTCGTAACAATCTTGGTTTAGGAAATTCGTTTTACTATAAAGAATATAGAGATAAAAACAAAGATATACAAAAAGTTTATATAGATTATTTAGCTAAGTTACATATCTTATATGGGGAGGATGCAGCAGAAGCAAGAAAAAATGCTGAAAATTTTTATGATATTGAAAAGAGCATTTCTATAAATATTCCCTCATATGAAGAAGAGGCTAAAGATGAAAAGAGAATACAAAAATCCTACAATACATATACTATGAAACAGTTAGAAAAGTTTGTACCGAATATAGAGTTTACTAAATTATTATCTAAACTAGAAATAGAAACTCCCAATAAAATAATAGTAGAAAATCCCGAGGTGTTAAAACTAATTGATTCCTTACTAATTGAAGACAATATAGACAGTATAAAAAGATTCCTAAAAACAAGTGTATTGTTAAGTACAGATAATTTATTAACGTCTGAACACAGAGAAGCTAGTAATCAATTAAGAAAAATATTTTATGGAGTTGACACTATCGAATTTAATGAAGGGTGTGGAATTAAATTTATAAATGGCCAGTTAAATGAAATAGTAAGTAGAATATATGTTAATAAATATTTTGATAAGGCTTCGAAAACAGATGTAGAAAATATATCAAAAGAAATAATAGAAAATTTTCAAAAAAGGTTAAAAAATATTTCATGGATGGGGAAAGTTACAAAAAATAAGGCACTTAACAAATTAAAAACTATTAACGTAAAAGTAGGTTATCCTGATAAATGGAATGATTACAGTGATATAAAAATTAATTCTTATAATGAAGGTGGCAATTTAATTGAAAATGTAATAAGTATTTATACTTCACAAAGTAAAAAAGAATTTTCTAAATTAAATAAGCCAGTTAATAAAAGTGAATGGAACATGGGAGCTTGCACAGTGAATGCATATTATAATGCATTAAATAATGAAATTGTATTTCCAGCAGGTATATTACAGGCTCCGTTTTATGATAAAAATGTAAGCAAAGAAAAAAATCTTGGAGGGATTGGAGTTATTATAGGCCACGAGCTTACTCATGCTTTTGATAACACAGGAGCTCAATTTGATGAAACAGGAAAATTGAAAAATTGGTGGAATACTAATGATTATAAGGAATTTACTAGTAGAAGTAAAAAGGTAATAGATTACTATTCTCAGTTAGAAACAAGTGATGGAAAAATTGTAGATGGTTTTTTAACAGTTGGAGAAAACATAAGTGACTTGGGCGGAATCGCCTGTGTTTTAGATATAGTAAAAAAGATAGAAAATCCTAATTTAAAGGAGCTATTTGAAAATTATGCAACAATCTGGAGAGAAGTTTCGACAAAAGAATTAAGAGAATATTTATTAAAAAACGATCCTCATGCCCCTAAAAAAATTAGAGTAAATGCAGTTTTATCACAATTTGAAGAATTTTATAAAACTTATAATATAAAAAAGGGAGATAAAATGTACGTAAATCCAGAGGATAGAGTTGGAATATGGTAAAAATCAGTTTTTTACTCATAAAACATTACCTAGCGTATCACGTTATGAATAATTGAGAAATATTAAGAAAAATAGATTAAATGAAGAATAATTCCTAAAAAATCAGTCAGAATAAAAAGTAGATAGAATATATGATGATATAATAAATTCTGTTGTCACGGAAGTTGATGAAAAATGCTGAAAAAGAAAAAAAGTGTTGACATTAACTTGAGTAGATGATAAGATGAATGAGTTGCTTGAGAGCAGCAAGATCTTTGAAAATTGAACAGAATATATAAGTACATTTAAGTAAACCAGCAATTTTTATTTGAGTAAGCTAAGATTAAACTTTTAATTGAGAGTTTGATCCTGGCTCAGGACGAACGCTGGCGGCGTGCT
>NZ_LZZM01000236.1 GCF_002006345.1 Clostridium puniceum | reverse complement strand
CATCGCTCGACTTGCATGTGTTAAGCACGCCGCCAGCGTTCGTCCTGAGCCAGGATCAAACTCTCAATTAAAAGTTTAATCTTAGCTTACTCAAATAAAAATTGCTGGTTTACTTAAATGTACTTATTATATTCTGTTCAATTTTCAAAGACCATTTTCTTTCACAACTTTCGTTGTAATTTTTTGTTTTTTCCTGTCGCCTTCAAGCAACTCATTTAGTGTATCACTTGTTTTGAATCTTGTCAACAACTTTTTTTATTATTTCAAACTCTTCTTCTAAAAAGTTTTTCAGTTTTTTTAAGTTGTTTATATATCTTAGCGACGTGTTTTATCCTAACATCTTTAATACTAATCACTTTTTCATATTTTCACTAATTATATATGTTTAAAATCATTTTTCGCAACAATTCTCTATTTTTCGCATTTATACATATATTGATACACTAGATATAGTTGTCTTCTGAAATTATCTATATAATTGATTTTATATTTATTTTTACAAGAATAAATGTTTTTTATATTAACAAAAATATAGTTGATATATAAAAAATGTGTATCTTTTCAATTATTATTGTTAATAATCTCAAATATAACTTCTCTATAAAGTTTTTCTTAAATAATAATTTAAATTGAGGTGTTTTTATGACAGGAATTAAATGTCTCTATATTACAAAGGATAATCATGTATATAAAATACCAGTGCCTAATGACAACTTTTACAAACCAATTTCTCATCTTTCAAATCAAGAAGTTTTGTTTACTTTGCTATATTATGAAACAATTAATAGAACTCCAGCAAAACTAATCTACGCAAATTTTGATAGGATTCAATTAAATGATGATGGTGGATATGAATTAACAATAGATGAAATAAAGAAACGTTATTATAACTTTGATCACTATGGTTTTATCAGCGCTGAATTACTTTCCCAAAAGGAATTCATTCCCATTCCCCAAGCAACTACAATTCCAACTGCTTCTGAAAAAGAGGCGTTGTATTGTTATATAAAAAATAAACTTCCTATACTATGGTGTGATTTTTCAAAAACACTTGAAAATTACATTGATAGTTGTATTCACAATGATTTAGAGCTTAAACAACTAGTAAAAAAAGCTAGTATGTTAAGAAATAATGCTCTAAAAAAGCATGTAAATTAATATTTACCTTTCTCGATTTATAAATCGCTTTCTTTGACTATAACTTATAAATTTATTTTTGGACTTCGTAATAGCGTGGGAGCAATTAACTACTCCCTACGTTATTATAATTCTTTATACTTTTATCATATACATACGCTATACGTAAATTTCATACATTTAGTTAATTTATATAATTTTAATGTAACAAATTAATTAAAACTTATATATAAGATAATTTTTTCTTATACATTTATCTTTTATATTCCTTTAATTTTTACTTCTAATTTTTTTAATTCTTCATCAATTAACTTTTTATCTAATCTCTCAAACAGTATTTCAAAATTTCCAACTGTAGTTCCTAACTTTAAGTTAATAAACTCCCATTTATCTATATTATTTCCAAACCAGCTTTAAGTACGCCACAAAAATATGATTATACTATCTCACTATAATGGGTGAATCCGTTGCAGCACAAATTTATAAAATCTCTGTGAAATGCTCCAAAAACATTTTTACATTAATATCAACTGTTCTTTCTCGCCAACAAGAACTCTCTGTATAGATATATTTTATTATAATATCTATTTGTATATCCTTTTAAATCAATATTCATAGCATCTACATATGGAAGAAGCTTTAAAAGTGGTTCTTCGTTAATATAACCATTCGTCACTATCACTACACTTGTACCTGAATTATTTTTTTTTATTTTTTTAGCTGCTTCATAAACACACTCATACCACATAAAAGGTTCATTACAAGTAAAAGCAATTCGGGCATTGTTTTCTATTGTTGGAATTATATTAATTAACTTTTTTATATTAATATATTCTGCTTTTGGTTTTCTTTGTGATATTTCACAGTTTTGACAAAATGTACAAGTCATATTACATCCAAAACTTCCTAATGATAAGATATTTTTTGATGGTTTAAAATGATACAAAGGCTTCTTTTCTATAGAATCAACTCCAGCTGATGTAGCTTCACCATAATTTATTGCAGTAGGTACACTACTCTTTAGAGTTCTAACTCTGCATATTCCCAATTTGCCTTCATCTAATATACAATTGCGAGGACACACTCTACATCTAATTTTCTCTTTATATTTTTCATAAAATGGTATCTTTATATCCATAATGATCACCTTCTTTTAAATATCTATTATATTTACTACTTTATGCTGATGATATTAATAAGATAATGTATTTTGTTGCATATAATATATCAAAAAAAGCGTAGCATAACATATTAAAAATAAATACTAAGACTATTTAACTAACTTAAATTCTGTTTTAGCATCATCATCTTTACTTAATTTATTTTAAGAGGCGGTTTGGTTAACTTATTTTTAATAAATTCATTAAATTAAACCTCCTCTTTTGAGTTTTAAAAATAGATTACTCTTCTTTATATCTTATAACTTCAAACTTTTCTATATTATAATCTTCATCAAAATCTATATCTGCTTTATCGCAAGCAATTCTTAATTGTTCCTCTACAGTAACGCTTTCTAAATCTGGTAATAACAATCCACGTCTGATACCTGAAGATACAATAATCCCATATTTTTTAGGATCTAACTCCTCCTTTTTGCAAGATACTGGCTCCATAAGTATATCTACAGATATATCTATATCTTCCATTTCATCTTCTGAAACTGCCGGAAATCTAGGATCATGAATTGCTGCTTCTATAGAATTCCTTATTATTTCTTCACCTACAGAAGGAGTTGTTGGCAATATTGTTCCTATACACCCTCTAAGATGACCAAATTTTTTTAAAGATACAAATACTCCATGTCTTTCATTTAAAAGTTCCTGAGATAAACTAGATATTTCTGTTACTTTTTTACCATGAGAAAAATAATAATTTAAATTTTGCCTAGCAAGTCTTACATAAGGATTCTTAACATTTAATTTTTCCTTAAATTTTTCTTGTTTGCATTTTATTAGTTCTTCTAGATATTTTTTATTCTTTTCTTGTATCTTAAACTTCATTACTCCATATCCTACACCAAAAGTTCCTTCATAAGATAAAAGTTCTCCTTTTATTTCTTTGCCTTCCATAGATCCAAGAAGTACATAAATAGAATTTAGCCCACATTGCCCCGCTTCATCAATCATAGCTTTATTCATATTAAAAGCTGCTACAACATCTCCATTTTCAAGGCTTTTCAAAAGTTCATTATCAAATTTTTCGCCATATGGCGAATATGAATATGGTCCTTTATCTTTAAGTTTATGAGATAAATCTCCACTCGCTATAATTATAGCCTTTCTATTTAATTCTTCTGCTACTCTTTTTATTTCCATACCAAATTTATATAAGTTGATATCACCTATCATAGAATAAGTCATATGAACCATTTTATAATCATTATAATATTTATTAACAAAATATAAAGGAACCATAGTACCATGATCTAATTCATAATTAATATTATAGTTGTCTAAAAACTCTGAATTTACAAGAACTGACGGTATTCCTTCTAAATGACAAGCAGTTGCAAGTTTTATATTAAACTGATTATCTATAGGAATATTCATTTTTATATTAGTGCATCTAAATTGACTTAAATCTCCAGATATTATTTCTTCATCAGATATAGCTATGGCATCAGAAAACATAGTACCATGAGGAGTTATGATAATTATTGTATCTGGTTTAATATCTGCTATTTCTCTTCCTATCGTATTGCAAGCTAAACTGGTTGCTTCTATCTTTTTTTCTTGACCTTTACCTATATCTGGTATGATTATTGGTGGATGTGGCATTAAATAATATCCTAATATATCTCCCATTGCTTACACCTCTTAATCAAACTTATTTGTCATCTTTAGATAATTCATTCTCTTTAACCTTTTCTAAATAATCTTTTTGATTAACTATATTTTCCTCAAAATTTTTTATAGCATGTTTAGTATAATTGCCAACCCTCATCATATTATGAAATTTTTCTCTATTATTTTCTCTAGTCATAATAAATCCTCCTTATTATCGTATTTAAAATATTTAAACTAAAATCGGAAATTGATACCTAAATTTAGTATTTCAAATAAATTAATATTTTATTAGTAATAGTACACTATAAATTTAATTGGTAAACTTTATTTATATTTTTAAATATTGACTTATTCTTAAACCATGTTATGATAAATATTATTTTAATAATAACAAATACTATTAATGTTTAGTAGTAAATATGAAGTTAGCCTTTAAATAACATTGTAGTTTAAAATTTACATAAATAATTTAAACTATATACATTTAATCAAAACTATAACAATTTTTAGTGTAAAGGAAGATTAACTATGAACAAAAATAACATTTCCAAATTAACATTTGGAGGAGCTTTAGTAACATTAGGAGTGGTTTATGGAGATATTGGAACTTCACCACTGTATGTAATGAAATCAATTATTAAAGGTAATGGTGGGTTAGAAAAAATATCTGAAAATTTCATTCTTGGAGCATTGTCGTTAGTTTTTTGGACAATTACTATTTTGACAACGATAAAATATGTTCTTATAACTTTAAATGCAGATAATAATGGTGAAGGTGGAATTTTCTCACTTTACACTTTAGTCCGTCGTCGTGGAAAATGGCTTATTATTCCTGCTATGATTGGTGGATCTGCATTACTTGCTGATGGAATGTTAACACCAGCTGTAACTGTAACTTCTGCAATTGAAGGATTGGAGATAATTCCAAAATTTAATACTCTTTTTGGACACAATCAAAATATCATTATTACAATAGTACTTGCAATAATAACTTTTATTTTTTTTATTCAACATTTTGGAACTGATTTAATAGGAAAAATGTTTGGTCCAATTATGCTTATTTGGTTTTGTTCATTAGCATTCTTTGGAATTATTAATCTTTCTCACGATTGGACACTACTTCGTGCACTTTCACCCCATTATGCAATTAATATTCTTTTTAGCAGCGAAAATAAATTAGGATTCTTTATTCTTGGTGGTGTATTCTTATCATCAACAGGTGCTGAGGCTCTTTATTCAGATCTTGGCCATGTTGGTAAAAAGAATATTTATGGTTCTTGGCCTTTTGTTAAAATATGTTTATTATTAAATTACTTTGGTCAAGGCGCTTGGATATTATCAGCAAAAAAAAATCCAACCCTTTTAAACATAGTAGATTTAAATCCTTTTTTTAGAATGGTTCCAGATAGTCTTTTAATTTTTAGTGTTGTAATCTCAACACTTGCTGCAATTATTGCTTCTCAAGCGTTAATTTCAGGTTCTTTTACGCTTGCATCTGAAGCAATTAAATTAAATTTATTTCCTAGACTACATATTAAGTATCCATCTAGTTCTAAAGGACAACTATATATGCCATCAGTTAATAAAGTTTTATGGATTGTTTGTATTGGAATTGTTCTTTACTTTAGAAGTTCAGATCATATGGAAGCAGCCTATGGATTGGCAATTACAGTTACTATGTTAATGACAACTATTCTATTATTTAACTACTTATTAAAACAAAAAGTTTCACCTATAATTGCCATAAGTATGATTATCTTCTTTGGTATATTTGAACTTTCATTCTTTATTTCAAATGTTGTTAAGTTTATGCATGGTGGATATGTAGCAGTTTTAATTGCTTTAGCAATTGTTTCTCTTATGTGTATCTGGATTCAAGGTCACTATATTAAAATCCGTTTACTACAATATGTTCAAATTGAAGATTATAAAAAACAACTAAATCTCTTACGTCAAGATGTTGACCGCCCTAAATATGCAACAAATCTTGTGTATTTAACTAATTCTGAATACGCCAAGAAAATTGAAAGAAATATAATGTACTCTATCTTAGATAAAAGACCTAAGAAAGCAGATGTCTATTGGTTTGTTAATATTGTCGTTACAGATAATCCTTATGATGCAGAATATGAAATAGAAACTTTCGGAACCTCATATATTGTAAAAGTTCAATTAAGACTTGGCTTCAGAGTAGATCAAAGATTAAATGTTTACTTACGTCAGATTTCAACCGATTTGGTAAAAAGTGGAGAAATAAACATTCAATCTAGAAACTACACAATCATGCCTGATAGACAAGTTGGTGATTTTCGTTTTACTTTAATTGTAGAACAGCTTTCATATGAAACAGAATTAAATTTTTGGGAAGCATTCATATATAAGGCCAAGTTATTTATAAAAAGATTTACTGTTTCTCCATCAAAATGGTTTGGACTTGAGACTAGTGATGTTGACATTGAAAAGGTTCCACTATTTTTAGGAAAGTATAATCGTACAAATTTAAAAAGAGTTTCAAAATAGTCTACTTTTTCACTGCACTTGTTATTTAAATTTACTTTCAAATAATACGACCTGAAAATTTCAGTAATGTTCAAGTTTTGTTTTTATATAATTTCTAATTAAATTTATTTATACAAAATTCAATGTTTATAAATTTCCAGCAAGAAAATTTGTGCAATAAATGGAACAATAAAACGACTCTGTAGAGTACATTTTATTTGTTCCCTTACTACTCATTGTTTTGCTTTTATAAGAGATTTACATAAGCCCTTATATAAGCTTTAAGGCAGTTTCTGTTGCTAACATATCAACTTTAAGTTGTTCTCGAATATCATATGCATGATAATAATCTTTTTCCATAGTATATGTTGAAATTTTTTCATAAGTAGCAATGACATCTTTAAGTTGTTTTCTTAAAACAGCTCTAATCTCTGCATTAGTTGCTTCTGTTAATGCAATTGCATAATTTCTTACTCTACTTTTAGCATTCAATAAAAAACCTAACGACATAGTTGCACCCACAAGCTTAGGCATTCCTTCTGCATTTCTTATTTCTAAATAATCATTAATCATCGTTTACCTCCTTTACATAATTATAATAATTTAAATATTTATTTAATTTTAAAGATTTAAATTCATTTTAGGAGCTTTTTTTAATAACTCCTGCAATCCACTAATTGCTATAATCGATTGCTGCACATCCTTTTCTAATAATGCTTTAAGCTCTTGATCAAAAACTACTCCTTCCATTATTTTAGCTGTAGTCATACAAATAGTTTTTAGATTTAACACTTCATGTACCTGCATTATTTCATTTAATCCTAAATATTCTCGTTCCATCATTTTACATCCTATTTTTTCTATCAAATGTATTCTTCCACATGCAGCTTTTGTTATGCAATGAAATTATCCTTCTTTAATTGACTTAAATTAAATATTAATAACTAAATTCCCAATTCCAATTACTTTCATTTATTTGTATAATTTTATACACAAAAATAACTATGCATTTCAATTGAATTTCTTCTATTCAAATGCATAGTCTTAAATTTAGCATTTTAGTCATTAATATAAAAAATATTTCATTTTTTCATATTTATGTTACAATTTTATTCCAATTTTTCACAATACATTCAACTATAATACCATCATACATAATTCCCTTATTTTTTATTAGTTCCTTTCGACATTCCAAATCACTAATTAACTTTCTATATGATCTGTTACTTTTCATTGCATCTACAGAGTCGCAAATTGATATCACTCTAGATGCAAATGGGATTTCTTGCCCACTTAATCCATTTGGATATCCTTTTCCATCCCATCGTTCATGACTATTCAATACTACGTAAGAAATGCATTTAAGATATTTTGATTTACTAAGAATACCATATCCTATTTGAGAATGTTTTTTCATAATATTCCATTCATTTCTATCAAGTTTTTCTGTTTTATTTAATATACTGTCTGGGATTCCTATTTTACCAATATCATGTAATTTCCCAGCCATATTTAATGCTTCTAATTCATTTGTACTCATACCTAAAAATTCACCTAATTTATATGCCATTTTTCCTACTCTTATAGAGTGATTCAATGTATAAGTATCTTTAGATCCTAATACTATTAACATGCAATCTACTATATCTGTATATGCTTTCATATTAATTTTATATTTTTCTCCTTCAATTCTTAATTTTGCTTTTTAACTAGGTTTATATATAACATTTATTATTTTTCTATTTGCATAAATAAATAATATCAATTGAATTTTTATAAGTAAATGCTTATATAGTAATCTGTAATTTGAGATTCATAGAAAATTTATAAATTCTAATATAATATATTAAGATACAATATCAACATTTTACGACAAGCAATTATTATCTATCTGATATTTATAAGATATTTTATTAATAGAAATGCAACCTAAATTAATATTATATTAATTTAATTATAAAACATTACTTTA
Source organism: Clostridium puniceum (assembly GCF_002006345.1). GTDB lineage: Bacteria > Bacillota > Clostridia > Clostridiales > Clostridiaceae > Clostridium > Clostridium puniceum. The sequence continues at coordinate 12,568 of NZ_LZZM01000236.1, read as the reverse complement.
GATTTCATTTTCTAAATTATATTTTTTCGATTTTCGATTAATTTAATCAGCTCTTTTTTTCACCAATTTTATATATATATTTTTTTAGAATATATTTAGAATATATATTGTAGTATTACACTATTAATTTTTCTTATTCTAAACTTTTTTAAGAACTGAATCTTCTACTACTTCATATAAAAATATGAATATTGTCCCAATAAAATAAGAAAAAATATCATTAAAATCGAAGGTTGATCCAATTATTATTCTAGCAATCTTATAATTCTCCATATGTAACAAAGAAACTAAATTAAAATATTGACCTACCTCAATCAAGCAAGCAAATAAAAAAACATACACTGCTAAAAACCTTGGTTTGTTAATAAAACTTCTAATAAAAAAATATAGAACACTAACTATCAAAGCATCGCCAACAAATGGTCTAATTATATTATCATGTACAAAAACCCCTATATATATTTCCACTATAATTAATATTATAAATATTCCTAAATGCCTATACTTTATTTTCACAATTATTCTCCCATCTTTTTTTGAGGATTACTTACGATTCTTTTATAGTTATTAGTTTTCTCTAAAACATATACTTAATTCTATTTACTAAAAATATAATCAATATCTTTAGTTATTTCAACATTCATAAAAATTCATCCTCTGTCATTTCATTTATACTTATTAAATCTAACAAAAACTAATCTTAACACTTTTGCCCATTTTATTTAGATATTCTTCAAGTTGTTTGATTAATGCTAATTTTGTGTTAAAATCAATATCTGTTCCTTTATGTGCAACATTTTCAGACATTCCAAAATAAATATTCACATCAGTAGCCTCTTCAATCAATAAAAGTGCAAGTAATGATGCCTTCTATGACGTAATTTACTCCTTCAATTGAAGCCATATCCGGAACTTCTTCATTTCCACTGTTTTGTACTACCCTCATGGATTTGTTTAGGTATTTACTTACAACGCTAGCTGTGCTTCCACCACAAATAACGATTTTGCCATTTTTAGAAAAGAACAATTTTAGCACTTTATTGTCATCTTCTCTATTTTGGGATGGGCCAATAAGCATATTGACAACCTCTCTAGCTCTAACTTTTACCACAAAAACAGTGGCATCATCATCTAGCGAATCCTCACTTAGAGTCAAACTGCAATTTACGATTTGTGCAGCAATACGAGATGCTGACATTTGTTTTGTATCAAGAAGTTCTAGAAATGCTGCGATTTCAGAGTGTTGTCAACCACTATGGACAAGTTTTCCAATTCCAGCATTGGTAACTCCATAAGTCATCAGCACAATAATATCATCCTTTTAAAGAATAATTCTACTTCCATGAATTTCTTTTTCCCCAACAAAGTGGACAATATAATTGTATAATAATCTTTTACCTTTTCTTAGAATAATTGCACTAGGATTATCACATACTGTACAAGATGTGCTTGACGATTTGTGAGCTCTAATACAGTAAAAGTAGAGTAAGCTAATCTCCCTCTCCTTACACATGGGAAGCGCTGTAGCAACAGTTTCTATGCACTCATCTAGTGGCATATTTTTAGAAAGCATGGTTCCGAGTATTGTTGATGTTAGAGTAGAAAGTATATTGGCTTTAACTCCACTACCCAAACCATCTGAGAATATCCTGAATATATCCCATTCCTACTTCTATAATAGTATCCTTAATTTTAATTGAAATGTTTGTCCTTACAATGTCCAAGACAGACCATATTTTCCTTAATAAATAACCTACCGTAGTTATACTACAAATTTTACAAATTTATCTTTATTTTGCCTATGAATTCTTCACCATTTTTACTTAATCTTTTCACTAAATTAAACATATCCTCGCAACATCCATACTAAGCATTGTAAAGAATATTATTAATTTAGTATCTTTCAGCTAACACTTCATCTAATCAATTACATTCTTAGAATTATTATAATAATCCTCATATAAAGAAATCAGTAATTATTCTACTTTATCTGGATCTTGAGGCAATGTTGTGATAAGTAATCCATTTTTATTCATAATTTTATTATTAACTTCTATTCTAATAAATAACTCATTGATTTTGATTGACAAAGGAAAACTTAAATAATTAAATTTTAAATCACCAATATATACATCTCTTTAACTCTTTATTCAAACTTAAGATCCAATTAAAGAAATTAATCTAAAAAATAAAGCTAGAAAATCTAATTCCTAACTTTATTTTTGATACTATTTAATTAATTTTTAACATATATGTTTTAATAAGTAAAGTACATACATCTTACAACATTCTTCTTCCTGCATAAAAACTATATACTGGGCTTACTTTTATTACGTCCCCTGTTTGTGGTGCATGAATCATTTGACCATTTCCTACATATATCCCAACGTGTCCTGCATGAGGGAATACTAAATCACCTGGTTTAAGTTGATCTTGACTAACTGGTTGACCAACATCGATTTGTGTATATGTAGTTCTTGATATATCCATTCCTGCAGCATGCTTGTACACATACGATGTAAATCCAGAACAATCAAAGGTCTCTGGTCCAGTTGCTCCCCATACATATTTTGCACCTAAATGCTTATAAGCTTCATTTAAAATTGCTTGTGCATTTCCTCCTGCTGGAGCTGATATTGATGAACTTGATTTTTTATCACTTGATTTTGAACTTGTTGCTTTAGCATTTGCTTGTTCCTGTGCTTGTTTTTGAAGTCTTGCAGCTTCTTTTTCCTCTGCTACTTTCTTTTGACTTGCTAATACTTTTGCTTTTTCTACTTTATCATCAATTTCCTTAGTGACAATCGGGCTTTTGATTTGGCTATTTCTAATACTTACTAATTGATTAATTGAACCTTGAATTTCTCCTGATGAGCTATTAGTATTATCTATAACATCAAATTGAGCTTTTACAGCATCTCTTTCCAATTGTGATAAATATTCTGCATCAAATTTACTTTTTTCCTTCTTAGCTTCATTTGCTAAAATTTCTTGTTCCCGTTTTTTTCTATCCACTTCACTTAAATTGTCTTGAACTTCTTTATTAAGCTTATTAATTTCATTTTTTCTATCATCTAAAGATTTTATTTTATTATTTAAATCTTGTTTCTTATTATCAATCTTTTCTATTGCTTCTTTATCTTTTCCTACAATTTTAGTAACTGCTTCTAATCTAGAAAAGAGTTCTGTTGATGAATTAGATTCAAGGACAAATTTTACATAGTTAAATTCTAAATCGCCAGCTGTATATACCGCTTTAAGTCTTTTTCCTAAAGCCAAATCTAAGTCCTTAATATCTTTTTTATATTGCTCAATATCCTTTTTGGTATTTTCAACAATTTTATTTATATTTTCTATATCTCGTTTATTTTTTTCTACAGTTCCTTGTAATGACTCCATTTGAGAATTTAAATCATAAATTTTGTTTTCAATGTCTCTTATTTTATTCTCAATTTCAGCATATTTCTGCCTTGAATCACTTAATTGAGCATTATTGGGCACTGCAAATACTGGCATTGAACCACTTATTGTTAATACAACTGTTAAAGCAATTGCTAAAACTTTATTCTTCATATATTTCGGTTTTTAAACCTCTTCCCCCTTTGTACACCCTATTCTTACATAATTATAGCACTTTTAACAATCATCAACAATCGGTATATATGACAACATACTCCATTATGGTGCTTATAAATACATATTATTTAATAGTTTTTAGCATTGTTTTTAATTCTTCAACTTTCATAGGTTTTTCTTCACCATTAACATTAACATAGCAAATTACATTTTCTATTTTTGCTAGCTTTATATTTTTAATTCCTAACTGTCTTTCCAAACTACTTTTCCTCCAAAGATAAGTCTTGGATATGATCATATTAGGAGGAATTACTGAGTCTAGAAGAAATATATGTTCATCATGAGTACCTTCTTTTGAACTAGCTTCATATGTAAAAATTATATGAAAGGAAAGTTTTGATATTTCAATCTTTGAATTATTTTTAACCTCAAATTCACTATAATAATAATTAGCATCATCATAAAAGTCTTTTTCTGTTATTATTAGCGGATCATCACTATTTCCACTTGTTACCTTTTTCGCTACTTTGGCTTCAATTTCTGCTTCATTAACCTTATTAGTAACATCCTTTAATGTTTCATAATAATATCCTACCGTTATACCTATAAATGAAATAAAAAGAAACATAGATATAATTTTTAATATTTTCTTATGTTTTATTACACTTATTATTAGTAAGATAAATGAAATAATTATTCCTAAAATTCCAACTATAAATGCTCCTAATTGATAATTTGGCATCATAACTTTACTACATCCCCATTCGGTTCCTTTTTAAAAACTAAAACTAAGTTTCGTTCATAATTAGTATATCATAAATGCTTACAACTTTTTAAGCTTTATAAAAATTTTGTTGAATTATCATATATTTATGGTAAATTTTTGTTTGAATTTGTTATGAACATAAAAATAATTAGAACAAAATGCAATTAAGAGAAGCTAAAAAGCTTCTCTTTCAGTATTGCTCAACCTAATTTTCTTGAATTTTTATTTCTATAATATAAATAAAATTAAATACATCTATGGTATAAGCCTTGTTCTATCTCTTGGAAGTAAACTTGCTTCACGGATGTTTTCAAAGCCCAAAATTTTGGCAGTTATACGTTCAAGTCCAATTGCTAAACCTCCATGTGGCGGCATTCCATATTTAAAGTTTGAGGTATAACTTTCATAATTTTTAGGATTTAATCCTTTATACCTCATATTTTCTATTAGCATATTATGCTCATGAATTCTTTGCCCACCAGTTGTAATTTCAATTCCTCTCAATAATAAATCAAAGCTATGAGTTTCTAAACTTCCACAAGGCATTGTATACATAGGTCTCTTTTTTCTTGGATAATGGGTTAAAAATATAAATTCACACTCTAACTTTTCCTTTGCATATTTACAAATTAGCTTTTCTCCTTCTGGATCCATATCTCCCTCTAATCCTGTTTTATTATATTCTTTCTCTAATATTTCTATAGCTTCACTAAATTTTATCCTAGGAATTTTATTTTTTATACTTGGAACTTCTACTTTTAAAATTTCTAAATGACTTTTGCCTTCCGCTATAACTTTTTTTAATATAAATTTTATTAGTTTTTCTTCTAAATCCATTATATCTTTTTCATCTTCAATAAATCCAATTTCTAAATCCATGCTAATATATTCATTTAGGTGTCTATTAGTATTATGTTCCTCAGCTCTATATACATGCCCAACTTCAAAAACTCTTTCAAAGCCTGCACCAACCATCATTTGCTTATAAAATTGTGGACTTTGTGCTAGGTATGCTTCTCGGTCGAAATATTGTACCTTAAATACTTCTGTCCCTCCCTCTGCTCCTTCTTCAACAAGCTTTGGTGTAGATATTTCTGTAAAATCCTCATTATTTAAAAATTCTCTAAAGCCTTCAACTATTATATTCTGTATTTTGAATATTGCATTTACTTTTTCATGCCTTAAACTTAACATTCTATTATTTAACATAGTATCTAAGTTTACTTCTAAATTTTGCTTATTTATTTCAATAGGCAGCTCCTCTATAGAACTATTAATAATACTAAACTTTTCAACTGATATTTCAAATGAATTTAAAATATTTTTACTATCTAAAACAGTTCCAAGAATCTCCACTACTGATTCTAATTTAGTATCAACATTATTTATTTCTTTATTATTTACAACACATTGCACTAAACCTGTTCTATCTCTTATTATAATAAATGTTATTGCTTTTAATTTTCTTATACGGTGGATCCAACCTTTAATTTGCACTTTTTCATTTATATAATTGTTTAATTCATTTATCATTATTCTTTTCATTTTAACCACTCCTTAAAAATACATATTATTTTATAGATTTATATTACATTTATTTAGTTATAATTCATGTGTATCTACTTTAATTTGTAGGCATTCTATATTTTATTTTTATAGTACTTAAAATTATCTAATAAATTTTTAAATGCAACAAAACCCCTTGAGTCAGCTAAACTCAAGGGGCAAATTTCTTCGCGGTACCACCCTTTTTTTACTTATGGATATAAAATACAACAAAGTTAAATATCTAATACAGATATTGGCATAAAATATATTAACATACTGACTTCCTTGTATTTATGGGATATCCCTATATTATATAATTTTGTCAAATTAATGATTTAAACCTTAAATAAAATTAGCCTATTTTATTTAAATAAAAAAAGCCTTCACTTCTTTATAGAAGTGAAGACTATACTTCACGGTGCCATTCTACTTTGACAAAATTTAATAAACTAAGTCATCTTTAACCTTTTAACGGAGGGATCCGACTTATCCTACTTAAAATTTCAGATAAGCTTCTCCAGGATGTCTTCAATATCAACTTTCTCATAGAGCTTCCACCATCCTCTACTCGCTTAATATACTAACATAATATTTACTATTCCCTTCAAAGAATTTAATTCTTTACTTTTTTATATCTTACTCCCTATAAAAAAAATTGTCAATAACAATTAATATTTATTTAATACATAAAGTATGTATTAAATAAATCGAAAATTAAAATAATAAAAGAAAGCTTACTACTAAAAAAAATTAAAGACTTAAAAGATGAACAAGCAAATTCAGATGCAAATATTATAAAAAAATTCATAAAACAAACATTTTTTTATTTTGATTATCTATGTACAAATAGACTCGAAATAATTAAAATATACTTTATTTATGTTATTAATAGAGAGGATTTACTATGAACTTAAATAAAATACATCATATTGCTATTATTGCTTCTAATTATGAGATATCTAAAAATTTTTATGTAAACTTATTAGGTTTTAAAATTATACATGAAAATTATAGAAAAGATCGAAACTCTTATAAATTAGATTTGAAAATAGGTAACAGCGAAATTGAACTTTTTTCCATGAATGAAGCTCCCAAAAGACTTACTAGACCTGAAGCTTGTGGTTTAAGACATCTTGCTTTTTATGTAGATAACATCGAGGAAGTTATAGAAGAATTGAATTCAAAAGGAATTGTTACTGAACCAATTAGAATAGATGAATATACTGGTAAAAAATTTACTTTCTTTAATGATCCCGATGGATTACCTTTAGAGTTACATGAATAATCTCAATAATTTCTATAAAACATCTCTTTAAAATTAATATAAAAAAATTAAGGATAATTTTAAAATCATCCTTAATTTTTTATTTAACTATTTGAAACAACCTCTACTACATAGTTTTCCCAGGCATTACTGCATCTAAGATTCCAATGGCTAAAGCTGCTAATAATGCACCAATTATAGAAACACTCATGGTAGGAACTAAGAATTGTGTTATATATATTATTACTGCTGCAATAATAAATCCTTTTATTCCCCTTCCAAAAGGTGATGCATCAACACCCATAAATGATTCTACTAAATAATCTAATACGCTTATTACGATTGCTGCTAATATGAATGACCATAAGCCACTAATAGTAAACCCTGGTGTAAAAAATGATGTTATTGCTAAAATTACAGCTGTTAATAACATTCTTCCTACCCACCCTAAAATACTTCGACCTCCAACATGTTCACCTGTAGAATGTTCTTTATTATGTACCATTTGTAATTACCTCCTTTAAAATTAATTAAATATGAGTGTAATTATACTTTGCCCATAATTCTAAAAATTATTATATATTTATAGACGATTTAATATGTTCAAATTACTAATAATTAATAATTTTCTCCTAAGATTTCTAAAAATAATTTTTAATTTAGCAACATATAATTTAAATTGGAATTTATACACTTAATTTTACTATCATTAACTAACAATATAAAGTTATGCTAACAACCTCTCTCTTATTAAATACTCGTATTCCATTTCTACTATGTCCAAGGCCTCTACTTACCAAAAGTTTTTTATTATTTATTTCATAAACACCACTACTGTATTTAGGGAAAAACTTTCTTTCTGGTGAAAGTACTGCACCTACAAAAGGCATTCTTATCATTCCACCATGAACATGTCCCGATAATATAAAATCTACATTCTGCTTTGAATATGCTTCAAAATATAGTGGATTATGTGCTAATAAAATATTATATTCATCATCTTTACATTGGCCGAGCTTTTTGGTAATTACTTCATCTATATTAGTAGGTTTATTTATTACTCTATAATATTGAAGCGGAATATGAATTCCATAGATATTAATATGTTCTTTTTTTCTCACTATGGTTACTTTTCCATCCGTCAATATATTAATTCCAAACTCTTTAAGCTTTTCTAGAATAAAATCTAAATCTTCTTTTCGTAATCTTACTTCATGATTCCCTACAATATAATATATTTTATATTTTTTACTTAAAGCTTCTGCTAAATTTAAAAATTTTTCAAAGTTTCTATCGTATTTATTAACCATATCTCCTGTCATAACAATGATGTTAGGATATTCCTTATCAATTTTCTCAAGTAATTTTAAATTATCTTTATGAAAACCATAACTATGAAAATCTGATAAATGAACTATTTTAAATTTATTAAACTCCTTTGGGAGCTTACTACTTTTAATTTCATATTTGGACACCTGTATTAAAGTATTATCTATATATAATTGAGTAGACAATAAAGCTACTCCTGCTAATCCTATTAGAGTTTCAACCATATTATTCTCCATTTCTAGGCATAATTTTTTATAAATAACTTTAGTATAATGTTGCAAATTTAACTTTTCACTGAAACTAAGATATTTCTACTTAATCCGAAAGTAACCTGCTTTTGCAACATTATTAAGCTTTAACATTAAAGTTTATCTTTTAATAATTCACTTTTAATAATTCACTTTTAAGAGATCCTAAAAGCGATTTTCTTTAGTTATTAACAATGAATTATAACCAATTAAGTTAAATATATATTTTGTAATCATTATATATTATCAAAATTTAAAGAACAACTTTAATTTATTTTACTTATTAAAATTTCATTTTCAAGTTCGGAAGTTAAAACTATAACTGCTTTTGAAATACTATTAATTATATTAATCGAATCCTTATCTATAATTTGCATTTTTTTTATTATTCCATTTTCTAGTACATTTATTTTATTAATAACTTTACTAAGTAGTTCTCTTGATTGACTTTTTTCTGCAATTATAAGTTCTCCCCAAAATATAAATGGTACTATTATTGCTTGTAGAATTGCATAAGCTATATTGAAAATTTCTTTATATTTAAAACAATTTTCATGACAAACCATTATTAAAAGTTTACCTACATCTTTTATAATATTATTCTCATTTTCTCCTCCACATAAAATTAATTCTATTACATCTATTATGGCATTAACAATTAGAATCCTTATATCTTTAGGCAAATCTGATATTATGGATATTGAAAAATGATTAATTATTCTAGATATAGCCCCTTCACTTGTCTCCTCCCTTAAGTTTCCATCTTCGTCCAAAAGAATGTTCAGCTTATGGTAATCTAAAGGATTAATTTGAATTTCTGTTTCTATATAATGATAATTTTCTGAAATTGAATTAAATAAACAATACACATAGTCATACTTTGAATTTATACATACTATTTTCGATTTATTTTTCTGTATTTCATCTTTATATTTATTTATGAATTCATTCGAAAAACCTTGTCCGTTAACTGATATGCACTTATTTATTTTAGAAGATAAGATTGTTACATATTGAGCTTTATTACCTCCTTTGGAATGTCCAGTTATAGTAATATCATTAAATTCTAGACTATTTATATAATTTAAAGCATCTATTTGTTCTTTAGTATCATATTCATATGCTCCCTGACCATTGTCCTCCCATTCTTTTATTGTAACTGTACCTCTAAAAACAGCTGTTGCATTGTTTTTTTCATCTACAAAACATGCAAACCTTATAAGTTCTTTGAAATTATCTATATCTCTAATTCTAAGATTTTTTAAATTAGATTTATTCTTAATTTGAACCAATATATTTACCCATTCCTTTTTAGGCATTCTTATGCTGCAATTATCTATATTATCAAAGCTTTCATTATTTAATAATCTCTCTACAATATCTATAAGTTTTTCGTTTTCTTTAGCATTCAACTGTAAATATATTAAATTATTTAAAAGTATTAACTCGTCATAAGTCAATTTGCGCATTACTCCTCCACACATTTAATATTTATAATACTCCTACTATTAGGTTATTCATTCTCTAAGTAAAAGCCCATTAAATTTTTATATACTGCTAAGAAAAGCTAATCAAATACACTATATTGACTTACCTCTAGTATTTCCTTAAAATAAATTAATTAAAGAAGCTTATAATATCTGTGATAAAATTGACGATGATATAGAAAAGCTTTAAAACTTGCTTAAGTTATGGCACATTTAGAATCTTTTGATAAAGCGGATAAATATAACAATATTGGAATTAATTGCGTGTAATTTTAAAATTAAAACGCCTCATACTAAGAATCCGAGGCATTTTAATTACGCTTTTTTAAAATTAATTCTTATAATCCATATTTAAATCAACTGTATCTTTAATTAATATATTCTAGATTTAAATCCTAGGAAAATCGAGTCGCAATTATTTAATTTGCATATAATCACTTTTAAAATATGTATAACGCTAAAGTCTTTAGTACCTATGCTTTTACCTTAGCTTTCAAACCAAGATTTATTAATTAATCAATGGAATATTAATTATAATTGCACAAAAATCTTGATTATCGATATAATTAATGCTGAAAGGCCTGCTGTTATTGGTATAGTTATCACCCAAGCCCAAACTATGTTTTTAGCCACTCCCCATTTTACTGATTTAAATCTTTTAGAAGCTCCAACACCCATTACAGTTGTTGAAATTATATGGGTTGTACTAACTGGTGCATGGAATAAAGTTGCTATAAATATTACTGCTGTTGCTCCTGTTTGGGCTGCAAATCCATTTACTGGCGTTAATTTTGCCATTCCACTCCCCATAGTTTTAATTATCTTCTTCCCACCTACTGAAGTTCCAAGTGCCATTGCTGAAGCACAAGCTGCTACTACCCATGCAGGTACTTCAAATGTGGTAATAAATCCACCACTTAGTAAAGCCATTGTTATAAGCCCCATAGATTTTTGAGCATCATTTCCTCCATGATTTAATGCCATAAGTGCACCTGCAACAACTTGAAATTTTAAAAATAGCTTGTTTACTAAGTGATATTTAAATGGTTTTAGAATCCAATTCAATAATCCCATTATTATATATCCTACTATGAATCCTATAACTGGTGAAATAAATAACCATATTACTACACTATGAAAAAGATTATACCAATTAACCACATTTAATGACCTATTATAAGCTATTCCTCCACCTACTAATGCTCCTATTAATGCGTGAGATGAACTACTAGGAATACCAAAATACCAAGTAATTAGATTCCAAATTATAGCTGAAACTAAAATCCCCAATATAACCCATTGTTGTATTGCTACATGGCTTACAATATCATCACCTACAGTTTTTGCAACTGCTGTTCCAGTAAAAGCACCTATAAAGTTAAATATTGAGCATACCAATATAGCAACCTTAGGTGTAAGTGCTCTTGTAGTAATCGATGTCGCAACTGCTGTAGCCGTATCATGAAATCCATTTATAAAGTCAAATATTAACACGAAAACTACTATTAGTATCGTTATTGTCATAGTACTAGACATTCTTAATTACAACTCCTTCTACAGTATTTGCAATCTTTTCACACTTATCAATAGTATTTTCTAAAATTTGATATATTTCCTTCCATTTTATAATTTCTATTGGATTAATTTCATTTTTGAACAATTCTGACATTGTCTTCCTAAATAATCGATCTGCCTCACTTTCAATTTGGTGTATACTTGCAATTTTTTCTTTTATACATTGTTTTTTGTTTCTCACTGAGTTAAGTCCATTCATTAATTCTAAGTTATGTTTAGTACACGCTACTATCATATCCGCTAATAGCTTAGATTCTTCAGTACTCTGATTAATATCATACATTAGAAATCTATGCATTGTTGAATTAATTAAATCTAATACATCATCCAATTTTTTTATTAATGAATAAATATCTTCCCTATCTATTGGTGTTATAAATGCTTCACTTAGTTCTTTAACTACAATATTAACTAATCTGTCTCCTTTATGTTCTAATACTTCAATCTTGCTAACGTTAAGTTCTTTCTCTCCTAAAGAGTCTAAACCTTCCCTTAAAATGATTGCTCCCTCATTTACATTTTGTGCTGCTTCTAAAAATAATTTGTAAAACTTATCTTCTTTTGGCTTTAAACTAAACACACCATCACTCCCTATAAAATATAGACACTCGACATATTATTAAAATTATAGCCCATACTCAAGTATATGCCTTTTTAACCGAATATTAAACTACTTTTAATAAACTTAACCTAATTTTAATATTAGAAATTAAATTTATGACTAAAAAATAAACTTGTAAATCTTTCATTACTAAAAAATCTACAAGCTTTATTA
>NZ_LZZM01000235.1 GCF_002006345.1 Clostridium puniceum | reverse complement strand
GTATATAAGTTCTAATTAAGAAAGTTCATAATTTAGTTGGTTGTCTTATCCAATCACTCTAATATAGAAATTAAATCTTAATGAACAAAATTTTTTAGAACATATATATTAGTAAATTATATTTTCTTAGGTAAAGAATCTTCATCTAATAAATGATATGGGAAAGTAGATACTATTATATTATTATTTTTCAATAAAGTTTCCCTTATAAATAAACTTGTATGATTATGTAAAACTTCTCCCAAACGTCCTTTTGTAATAAATTGTGGTACAATTACCGTTATTTTCTCATCTGCACTTGCTGAATTTGCAATTAACTCTATATTCTTTAAAAGGGGCGTAACAACAGCTCTAAAAGGAGAGTATTTTGAAACAAGCAATATATCTGTATCCAGTTCATTCCATCTAGTTTTCAACTTCTCCATTGCTTCCTTATCTGTTGAAATATTAAGAGCAATAACATTTTCACTTATGCTTTGTGCATATTGAAGTGCTCCTATAGTTGCTTTATTTAAGCTTGCAATTGGAACTATTACAATGTGAGTGTACTTTGTTCTTAAATCTACTTTTTTTAAATTTAATTGACTAATACTTAATCCCGAGGCCACTTTGTCATAGTGATTTTTAATTTTTAACTGAACTAATATTATAATTGGAATTAAAATAGCAACTATAAATGCACCCTCACTAAATTTTTCAGCTAAAATTATTATTGTCGTTAACAAAGTAACAACAGCTCCAAATCCATTAATAATAGCACGTTTTTTCCATCCTTGATCTCGTTCTTTTCTCCAATGGTTTACCATACCAAATTGACCTAGAGTAAATGATATAAACACTCCAATTGCATATAATGGAATCAATTTATGTGTATCTGCCTTAAATATAATAACTAGAACACAAGCAATAAATGATAACGCAACAATTCCAAAAGAAAAACTAAGCCTTTTTCCTCTAATAGTAAATTGTCTAGGTGCAAAACCGTCCTTTCCAACTATATACATAAGCATTGGAAAACCTGTATATGCTGTATTACATGCCATAAGTAAGATAACAGCAGTACTAAACTGTATTATATAATACATTATTCCATTATTAAAAATAGCAAAAGCTATTTGTGAAACAACTGTAGGTCCATTTACAATTGGTACTGCTTTATAAAATATAGCTAGTACTGAAGTCCCTCCAAATATAAAAAATATTAAAGCTGCCAATAATATCATAACAGTTTTTGCGCTTTTTTGACTTGGTTCCTGAAAATTAGGAACAGAATTACTTACAGCCTCTACACCCGTTAACGCAGAACAACCTGAAGAAAAAGCTCTTAAAACAAGAAATATTGACACATTTTCTGTAACCTTTGGAACAGAATACATGGGCTCTGGATGAATATTTAATACAAAATACTTAAATAAGCCATAAAGTATCATAAAAATCATACTGAAAATAAAAATATATGTAGGTATCGCAAAAATTTTAGAAGACTCACTTATACCTCTCAAATTTAATATAGTCAAAATTACAATTATAGTTAGAACAAAGATAACTTTATATTCTGCTAGACCACTAAATGCTGAAATAATAGCATCAGCACCGGCACTGGCACTAACTGCAACTGTAAGTATGTAGCTAATTATCAGTCCAGCAGCTGCTGATAACCCTGACTTAGTTCCTATATTTTCTTTTGCAACTTTATAAGCGCCTCCTCCTTGAGGATAAGCTCTAATAATTTGAATATATGAAATTGTTAGTATTATTAATAATCCTATAATCATGAATGAAGTCCATGTTAACCATTGATAGGCTGCTACTCCTAGAACTATTAAAACAAAAAGAATTTCCTGTGCTGCATAGGCAACAGATGATATTGCATCACTAGCCATGATTGCCAATCCAAAAGGAATATTATATTTTTCATGAATTCCTTGTTCATTTGCTAAAGGTTCCCCTAATAAAACATCTAAAAACTTTGTAAGCATTTGTTATCCCCCTATATTATCATACGAAAGATATTGTATATTATTAATCACTTTAAAAGCAATATTCCAAAACTTCTTATTATTCAAGAAATTTGTGGAAATTGATCTATGAATACGAATACATTTGTAATTATCACACGCTCTTTTGATTTTTTATAATCTTTCGTTATATGATTAGACATTCTATACTATAATTAAGTCTCTTACTTTGATTTTAGGCAATTATAGCTATTAACTTTATTATTTTTATTCAAGCTATATTTTAATATTTTTTTATTTTTCTACATAAATACTATTAATTCTGTAAAATATGATAATAAGATAAAGAGCATCTATAAATACGAATGCTCTTTTAAACTGAAATATATAACTATTTATAAATTATAAACCATAATTCTATTTTTATTACTAAATTTTTTATTCTAAAACTTTTAAAATATGTTACATTGCCGCTTTAAATTTCCTATTGCCTCCATCTAATTGTTCTTGCATCAATGCTGCATATTGGGGATTTGGCCTTTCAACTTTCACTTCGTGTAATAATTATTTTTTATGCCCAAACACAAATAACACCTCGAAATAATATAACTTTTGCGTTTATATTATTTGCTTTTTTATTAATAATATTCATGTAAAGTTTTTTTATCTGTTAAAAAATAATTGATAATGTCTAATCTATAAAAATATAAATATGGATTTACATATTTATTAAGAAAAATTTTAAATAATTTACTTAACCTTTCTCCAATGATTTATTATTGATTTTTCTTTAAAACTTCTCCTTTTATACATGCTATAAGCTATGGAATTATTTTTAATTACAATTATATTTATCATGAAAGCATTTTTTCTATTTAAAAAGTCTATAGCAATTTCAAGTAAACACTTTCCATATCCACATATCTTATTATTAAACATATTCTCTATTTCATCCAATGATTTCTTATTTTCTATTTATGGACTCTATAAGCAATTTTTTATACATCGTTTAAATTTAAATATCTTTTTATCATTTATGATATCCACTTATACTGTATAATAAATAATCTACTCTTTTACCCAATAACTAGTGCAATCATTTGATCTTTCAATAAATCCATATTCTATTAAAGCCCTTCTTATAGTTGCATAATCTCCATATATCCTGCTAAGAATTCTATTAATCTCTTTTTCTGAATATGTCTTCTCCTTAGTAAAATTTTTAACGATTTCTTCTAATACAATAATTTTTTTCTTTTCTTTAGCAGGATAATTTTTTAATCCTTTGTTTTCATCCATATAAGCTTTAATTACATCATCTTTTTCTTTGTTAGTTATATTATATCTCTCATCTAAAGTAGTTGCCGTTTTGTGTGAATCACATATAACCTCTTTATCAAGCTTATTAATTTTTTTATTGGTATTTTTTGAAAGTAAATCTATTATTGCCAAAAATAATTTTGCTTGTTTTTCTTTTTCTCTTAACTTATAACGATGGTTTCTAATAGTTGATGCTGCCACCCTAAGTTCAATTGCAATTTCCTTATCTGATAATCCTTGTGCTATTAATGTTATTAACTCTCTTTGAACCTCTGATACTCCCGTAAATGCAGAATTCATGCCAAGTAGATATTCAAGCATAGAACCATGTTTTTTCTCAATATGAAAATCAGCTACCTTTCTTGCCTCAAAAAGTTCTGATTCTATTTGATATATACGTCCTTTTTGAAATGTTTCCGCGCAAATTATGCATTTATAGTCTTCTTCTGTTTCTACATATCCTTTTTTAACTTCATCTATTGCTGCGCTCCAAAATAATTCATTTGATTTTATATCCATAACATTCAATCCTTTCAACATAAATGTAACCACTAATGTAATTATACTATTTATTTTTATTTTGTCTATAAATAAACAAACTTTTTTTTTAAAAGTTTGTTTTATACTTGTATTATATTTCTAAAATTTCATGTAAAATTATAGTTAAACTTTGTAATAAAATTTGATTTTATCTGTGAATTTGATATAATTTAGTTGTAAAAAGCTAATAACTAAGAGGAGGACTTTATGACAGAAATCCACGTATGTGAATTATGCAATAGAAGTGTTTCTATAATAACTAAACATCATTTAATCCCCTTGGAAAAAGGCGGAAAAAAATTCCAAACTCTCTCTTTATGTACAACTTGTCATAAACAAATTCACGCTTTGTTTACTAATCGTGAATTAGCAACACATTATTATAGTCTTGAAGCATTAAAAAGAGATAATAAAATTATTAAATTTCTTAGATTTATAGAAAATATTCCTGGAGACTCCCATATAGAAATAAAAACATCAAGACATGTTAGAATTAGCAGTTAATAAACTTTCAAGCATTTTTGATATTTTGATATAATGATATTTTTTAAGAGAACCGAATTTGGTTCTCTTACTTTCTTTAGAATTTTGAATAATATTATCACTCTCATTGTTTTTCAAAGACTTTTCATAAAATGCTTTAGCACTTTCAGTAGTTACAAATTTATTTAATTATAAATTCATAATTTTCTGTATCTACAAATAATTTAATCTTTTCCAAAGAAAATAAAAAATAATGGGTAAAGTATGTATAATATCTGTTTTACTCATTATTTTCTATTTATGTATTTAAAATTTTCAATAACTTCGGATTCATCAGAAGATTTCTTTAATAATCCCTTATTTTTATAGAGTGCTTTATTTATTGAGTAACCTTTAGTTAATCTAGCTATCTCATCTCTTCTGACTACTAGCAACATATGTCTTGTTCTAATTATAATAAACAACTTAGAATTTTTAACCTTATTATGTATTAGTTCTGAATATTCTATAATCATTAACTTTTATTTTCTTTTTAAATCCTGATTTAATCTTTATAAATCAATTATCAGTATCTATATAATATACATGAGCAAGTAACACCAGCACCAACTGTCCAAAAAATTACGTAATCTCCTTTTGTAAGTTCATTATTCTCAATAGTTTTTGCAAATGCTAATATTGGGCTTGTGGTACCAGTATATCCAAATTCATCACCAACAAAAATAAATTTTTCAGGATCTTCGTCTAATTGTTCACATACATAATCGATATTTTTCTTGGCAAATTGTGATAAAAAATATTTTTTTATATCTTTTTTCGTAAGATTATTTCTAGAAATTAATTCTTCTATTGATATCTTAGCACTAAAAAACGCACCTTCCAAGTTAAATGGTGACCACTTTACTAACTTGTCCTTTATGCTGAGTCTTTTATTATGGATAACTGAAGAAAATCCTTTGGCGGGCAATAGAATTTTATCATGGTTACTTGAATTAGTGTATGAGTCAGAATCTATAAATCCGCTATCTGAATTCGAAACATTTTCCAAAATAATTGCGCAAGCAGAATCACCAAAATTTGCATATGATATAGCTTCATTAAATCTTGAAAATCTATTAAGCTGATCTGAACCAACAATAAGTGCATATTTAATACGAGGATTGTCCCTCATAGAACGGCTAACTTGTTCTAATGCTACAAGCATACCAGCACAATTTGCATTTAAATCATATATAGCTGTTTTTTGACCAGCTCTAATTGAATTGTGGATTATTAAAGCATTAGAAGGGGATATATATTCTGGTGTACTGGTTGAAAAAACTATTAAATTCAATTCACTCGGATCAATCTTAGTCTTTTTTATGACATTATTGGTTGCTTCAATTCCCATAGTTAATATGGTTTCATTAGGATCATCGGAAATGTATCTGTATTCTCTTCCTGTAACTTCTAATAGATTCTTGATGTCCTTACCTTGCTTGTCAAAGTGTTCTATGAAATACTCATTGCTTACTAAGTTATCTGGATGATAGTAAGCTACATCTTTAATAGTAACATTACAATTTTTCACTCTATTGCACCTCCATAGATTTTTAACTTTATATAAAAAATATTTATTAATAATATAAAAATACCATACTCTACATATGGTATTTACAGTATCATTTTACATTATATGAGATAAAACGTCAATTTTATATTATATTAATTCGTAAATAAATACTATTTTACATATATCTACGAATATTTACAGGCCATATAGTATTTTTTATTTTCCATTATCTTCATTAAGAAGGTTAGATAAATTATCAATCGTATCTTGAACTTCATCCATAGATTTAACAAGAGTCTCTACTGAAACTGATTGTTCTTCAATAGAAGCACTTACTTCTTCTATTAACGCAGTAGATTCAGTACAAATAGATGATAACTTATCCATAGATTTTACGGAAGTATCTTTCAATTTTTTTATATCTTTAAGTTCAATATCTAACATATCTATTAATTTCATAATGTCATCTGAAGAAGATATAATGGAGTTAAAAGAATTAACTGTTACCGTTAATTTTTCGTTAGATTCATTCATAATATTTTTATTATATTTCATTGTGCTTTGTGTTTTATTAATTATACTTATTATTTCTACTAAAATATCGTCTACTTTTTTTGTTGAAATTGATGATTGTTCAGCTAGTTTTCTTATTTCATCAGCAACCACTGCAAATCCTTTACCAGATTCCCCTGCTCTTGCAGCTTCTATTGCTGCATTTAATGCAAGTAAATTAGTTTGCTCTGCTATACCATTAATTGCATCTACTATACTTCCTATTGAGTTTGATTTTTGATATAACTTATCAATTTCATCAGATACACTAATTGTTGATCTTTGGTTTTCATGAAACTTATTTGAAAGTTCTTCTATAGCAGACACTCCTGAATTATTATTTTGTTTTAAGCTATTCATACTTTTAGTTGTATTATTAATTTCATCTTCTGCAGTTGCAATTCTTTTTGCTAACTCATTAAAAATTTCTATACTTCCCTCAACTTCTTTACATTGATCTACTGAACCAGCAGCAATTTGTTGTGAAGAGTTAGAAATTTGTTGCGAAGATGCATTAAAATTATTTAAAGAACTATAAATAAAACTAGAACTATGTTTTAAGGTATTAAATATTTGTCTTACGTTCATCATAAGTTTTTCTTGATATTTTAAAAGCTTTGAAGCTTCTTTTTCTTTTTGTTCAATATTACAAAATAAATTATAAGTTCTACCAGCTACGATAGTAGCTATCAAAGATGCCAATACAAATTCTAGCAATATATATATCCATACTGGTAAACTGTACATTATAAGAAATGCATCTTTATAAATTATTCCAAAAATACAATTTCCTATTACCGTAACAGATGCATTTACAATTACTACAGTTTTATCATAGTAGGCAACAGCTAATATTAACATTAAAAAATAAGCTTGAGTCATGGCACCGAAAAGCCCATCACCTGTATACCCTAATACAAAACCTCCTATTAAAGGAAGAAGTGATATATAACAATATTTTGCATATTTATTAAGTACTTTTTCAAACAATTTTACTAATATACCAGCACCAGCCACTAAAAATATAGCACTATCTCGAATAGTTCCATTTAAAAAATACTTTACAAAAATAAATGCTACAAATGGTACTGCAATGTTTATTAAAAACATAAAAAAATTCATTCTTTTCTCTTCATTTCTAAGTAGTTCTAACCCCATAATAAATCCTCCATAATTCTGCATTTAATACATTTTTTAATTTCTTCGGATATTTCTCGCGCTTTTACAAGTAGCAAAAAATGTCTTCTTTTTTGGTTTTTAATATTGAATTTTTAACTTTAGCAAAAATATTACTTTTATAATTTGTATAAAATAATAAATTAAGTCAATATTTACTTTAATATATAGAAATTACATATACATTATATATTATACACTTTTTTGAAATATAGTCAAAATATTATGAAACTTATAACATAATAGAATTACTTTTTACATTTTGTTATATAAATTAACCAAATCTATCAACTCAAATACCCCCCTACTTCTAAAACTAATGTTTCAATTCTCAAAATTATAATTACTAATACATATAAAAAATAACGGAGAAATAATACAAAAATATTTTCTCCGTTACTTTAGTTCATATGACTATTTTAAATTTTCAACAACCTCTGAAGCATCAAATGACTTCTTAAGTAATCCCTTTTTTGCAAGCCAATCTATATTATCCTGCCACACTTTTTTATCTTGTTCTAAAAATTCTGCATCTTTAGTTTCCATCACTGGAATTAAAATATTCAAACTCTTCTTTTCAACACTTTCAGTAAGTGGAAAATTTTCTGTATTTTGATTCTTGATTAATATTTTAAGTGAGTCATCTGGATTAGCCTTCATATCATCAAAACCTTTTTTAGATGCTTTTAAAAATCTCTTTATCTTATCTGAATTCTTATTAAGATTAGTTTCCCCTGCAACAAATACAAGTTCATAATAGTTAGGAACTCCATATTCTGTTGGAGAAAAGTAATTCACTTGAACGCCTTGAGATTCTAAAGCTGGAACTTCATGATTTATAAAACCGCCTATAGTTGCATCTACATTTCCAGTTGTCATTGAGCTCATAAGATCAAATCCTACATCAACTGTCTGAACTGCTTCTTTCTTTTGCCCTATATTTTCAAGCATTGTAGAAATAATGGATTCAGAAAGCGCTGTTCCAGCATAACCTATTTTCTTGCCAGTAAGATCCTTTGCTCCCTTAATATTTTTATCCTTTAAGGAAATCACTACACTTAAAGGTGATTGAACAATTGTACCTACAGCCTTTACAGGAATATTTTCATTTCCCTTTGCCATTGCAACATCTTGTAGATAATAAATTCCTAGATCAGCTTTTCCTGCTGCAGTAAGTGCAATTGCATCATTTGTATTTGAAGGGAATTGAATATTTACCTTTATTCCTTCTTGCTCATAATATCCCTTTTCAATAGCTGTATAAATAAAACTATGAACTGCATTAGGATACCAATCTAAAACAACACTTACCTCCTCAAGCTCTTTCTTTTCATTTGTTTCTGATTTCGTTACTGTTTTATTGCAGCCTACCATTGCAAATGTCATTAAACATGACATTGCAAAAACTAAAATTCTTTTATTCATAATTAAATCTCCTTTCTCCAGTTAATTATTTTTTTCTCAAGTATATTTATAATTGCAACTACAATCATTGCTACCACTGACAATAATACAATAGGTGCAAATACTCCAGCTCCATCTAGCTGGCTCATCATTCTTTTGCTAAAATATCCAAGTCCACTTTGTGCTCCAAGCCATTCAGCTATTGCTGCTCCAATTATACTAAGCGGCACTGCCATTTTTATTGCTGAAAAGAAATGCGGCATTGCGGTTGGAATCTTAAGCTTTATAAAGATGTCTTTCTGACTTGCACCATAAGTTATTAAAAGCTCTTCCATTTCTCTTTTGGTAGCCTTAAATCCATCATAAACTGATATGGTTATCGGAAAAAATGTTATTAATATTGTTACCAAAACCTTACTCCATATACTATATCCGAACCAAAGTACAAAAAGAGGCGCAATGGCTGTTGTTGGTATCGTTTGTGATGCTATTATGATTGGATATAATGCATCTTCTATTTTCTCATTCATATCCATTAATATTGCAAGAGCTAATCCAAAAATAACTGAAAAAATAAGCCCAATTGCTGTTACTTCCATGGTAGCTGGTAAATGTATCATAAGTAACGGCTCTCTAAGTATCCATAATTTTACTAAAATCTGTGTTGGTGAAGGTAATATATAATGGGCATTTATTATCATAGCAATAATTTGCCATAGTCCAATTAGAAATATCATTAACATAATTGATGGTAAATTCTTTTTCATATATTCACCTTCTGTCTAAGTCTGCTTATAAGGCTTTCTTTTAATTCTATGATTTCAGGTTTTTGTAGATCACTTCTACTCCTCGGATAATCTAAGGGAATTTCTATTCTTTCCATATGAGTTATAGGTCTATCTTGAATTACAAATATTGATTTTGAAAGGAAAATAGCCTCTTCAACATCATGAGTTATAAACAATATAGTTTTATCAAACCTCTGCCATTCTTCTAAAAGCCATTCCTGCATTGAAATTTTTGTAAGTGAATCTAATGCACTAAAAGGTTCATCTAAAAGTAATAATTCTGATCCAGTTAAAAGTGTTCTTGCAAAAGATACCCTCTGCTTCATTCCGCCAGATAAATCTTTAGGAAACTTATCCTTATACTCTAAAAGTCCAACTTCTTTAAGAATATTAATTACGTTTTTTTCTCTATTAGTTTTAGAAATTTTCTTTATTTCTAATGGAAGTGAAAGATTATCGCCTATGGTTCTCCATGGAAAAAGCAAATCCTTTTGAGGCATATAAGCACTATAATTTTTCATATTTCTAATGGATGCCTTATTTACGAAAATTTCACCACTCTGCATTTTTTCTAATCCATTTATTAATCTAAATATAGTACTTTTACCACATCCACTAGCACCTATAATTGAAATGAATTCACCTTTTTGAGCAGAAAATGATAAGTTTTTTAACATGGTATAATCATCTTCTGTATATTTAAAAGTAACATCTTTAAATTCAAGCATCTTTTATCATCTCCCATTTATATAGCTAACAGCTATAGACATAATTACTGTTAACTGTTCATTGTTAACTAAAAAAAGCCTTCCATCACAAAGATAGAAAGCTTGAACTATTTCTTATATAAATTTACTATTTTTCAATGTAAAGTTAGTATAATAGACAAACTCACTTCCCTGCGTTGGTTCTAACCACTTCAGGTTCAAAGGGTCAAGCAAATGCTCTCTCAGCTTTTTAGACATATGAATAGAAAATAACAATTCCATAATGCGATGAGATGTTCTTATATACAGCATAGCTACTCTTTTTTATGTGTATATTTTTCTTCAGACGAAGAAGTATGCTTATCTCATATTAGACTATTAAGTGAACATGCTAATAAGTAGAGAATCAAAAGTGAGAGTCCAAATCTTGTATTTGGGTTCTCAAACTTTCACACAGTGCAATCTATGATTTTGTGTGAATCACTTACTCAGTGAGTATATACGAGTCGAGTTTCCTCTTGAAGGAAAGTAGACTAGCATGCTGACTTGTTATTTCTTTTAATATGCCTTAAGGCACCCCTAGTAATAATTTCATTGAAAATTATATCCTACTATTAAACTAATGTAAATGTATTTTTATTACCATTTCATATTAATATTAACTTTATATAAAAGTTCTTTTATATAATTATAATTAAAGTATAAAGTTTACTCAGACTGCTTTATCCTTTAATTATTTAAATAAATACTTTGTAAGTTCAGTAAATGACTGCTGTTTAACTTT
The DNA here is from genome assembly GCF_002006345.1 of Clostridium puniceum. GTDB lineage: Bacteria > Bacillota > Clostridia > Clostridiales > Clostridiaceae > Clostridium > Clostridium puniceum. The sequence goes on along the minus strand of NZ_LZZM01000235.1, from coordinate 9,948 downwards.
AAATAACTTTAATTTGTCCAAACTTTAAGAAATAGTCTTAATACCACTTACCACCATAATAAAATCAACTGCAACTATTATAATTATTGTAATAGAAGTAAAAAATCTTAACATAATCTTTTTTCCCATTCTATTATTTTCTAGCCATTCCTTAATGAAATTTCTATTACGAATAAAAGCAGCTATTAATATAATTAAAGAGATACCTATCATACTTATATTCATAATATTCCCTACATTTTCGTTCACATTAGAACCAAATTGTGTTGTTAATTCAACAAATGTATTATTTATTATATGCAATATAATCGTTAATTTAATTGAATATTCAGTTGCTAAATAACCTAATATAATACCAATTCCTGCAGCCATAAATATTTGATAAAAATTACCGTGCATCAAACCAAATAATATTGCTGAAATTAAAATTGCAAATCTTCTTCCATACTTCTCAAAACTTCTAAGAACTGCTCCTCTGTAAAGAAGTTCTTCAAATATTGGTGCTATTATACATGTATATATAATCATAGATATTGTTGATTGATTTAATATTTCTAAATCCTCCAAAGCAGAAGCAGCACTTAATCCAATTAAATTAAGTCCACTTTCTAGGACTGCTGCAAATAATCCTAATGCATTATTTACCGCTAACACAAAAATAAAACCTATAATTACAGTCTTTAAAGTAAATTTTTTATTTTCAACTTTTAAATCATACTGAAAAAATTTATTGCCTCTATAAATTAAAATTGGAATAAATGCAATTATAACAGAAAATATACTTAATAATCCAAGATAGCTAGGATTTTTAACCATTTGCTCTAAATCTGCCGAACTAGCTCCCCGGTCTTTTATTATCCTAACAAGCATTGCCCCTATAAAAACTATAAATATAACTGCATTAGCAATTATCTCTTGCGCTATCAATGTAATTCCTAGTTTGTTAAAGTCTTTCTTCATTGATTTTTTAATCATTTTAGCTTCATTATTTTCACTCATTTAATTTACTCCTATTTTCCTTGCTTATTTATTAATCACTTAAATATAATTATAAAAAATCATCTATATAACAAAAATTATCATTTAAATATATCTTATATATTTTACTATGTTAATTTCCAAGTAATGCTTAATCTTAAAATAAAATTATAGTCATAATTCCTCATTCCTCTCATCCTTAAATTTCTCAGTATTTTTATCCTTACTAAAAATTCACACGCTTTAATTTATTACACTATTACTATTTTACTACATAATATAACTTAAAACAAAAAGTAACTATTTAACTTTAGCTAAGTCAAATAGTTACTCTTACCCTACCGTACTTATATATAAATGTTATTTTTACAAAGTTATAAGCAAACATTTGTGTATTAAAAATTCTATTTCTTTTTTAAGTCTCACTAATTCCTCTGAACTTATATTTTCTAATTCCTTTTCATTACTACTAAATTCTTCATTTAACTCTTCGAATAAAGATGTAATTTCCTCTTTATTAGTTTCCTTTAATTCATCTAAATATTTTCTTATAGCTTTATCTAAATCATTGGCCCAATTATCTATAGCTTCCATTGATATATCTGATATTGTCTTTTGCCAAGTTAAAGAATCATGTAAGAAAAATATTGAATCCGTAAAAACATTTAAGTATTCTGTAATTCCTTTTAAAGATGTAGCTTTTACTGTTTTTAATAAGTTATTTAAATTATTATTAATTTCACCAATAGATGATTTTTCAAATGCATTAGTTAACTTCTTTAAATTTCTGCTATATATATTATATTTCTTTACCTTTCCTGGTCTTTTCTTTACAGTTTTTCTAAACATTTCTCCCATAGCCTGTTTTATTGCATCTCCAATATGCTTTTCAATAATTCCTTCCATAACCTTAGTGTAAGAAGGTACATTTATTTTTACACTGTTTTCTAATTTAGTAATTTCTGAATTTAACATATTATCAATCATTCTATCTAGTGAAATAATTTCATCTTCAATATAGTTAAGTAAATTTTCTGTTTCTTTATTAGTAAGCTTTGGAACATAATAATGCTGCATTAAAGCGCAAGTTTCTTCCTTCTTAGACCATTTACTTTCATCATAAATATACTCTTCGATTAATTCTTTAACCTTTATATCGGATTTGTCTATAAGTTTTATGGCTTTTACTTTTATTCTTGCAAATTCTTCATCTATAGTTCCAAGTATATTTTCCTCTTTATCTAAAAATTCCTTAATTATACTTATTCTTTTTTCAACATCCTCTTTTTCACATTGAATGTTAGCAATTTTAGAATTGATTTTTATATCACATTCACCTAATACATAATTTTGGTAATTTTTTAATGTTTGTGAAAGTTCTTCTTTCTTCTTAGAATCATTAACTCTTTGATAAATGTAATCCCAAAGCTCACTTGTTTCTGGATTTTTTTCGCTGCTACTTTCTATAAAAAATGTTTTTACATCTCTATGAATACATTCATTAACACTTTTTTGAATCTCTCTTATTCTCTTATTATCTTTTTGAACATCATTGGGACACATATTTATAGCTAAAATAACTTCTACCTTGTCATTTATAATTTCACCAACATATTTTAAAAATTGAAAATCATCATCACCAAGTCCTACTCTGTAAGAAACAACGTAAACGATGAAATCACTTTCTGGTATAAATTCTTTTAAAACTTCTTCATGCTCACTTATAAGTGAGCCATATCCCGGAGTATCAAAAAGTCTCATTCCATTGTATTTAGCTTCTTTACATACTCCTACATATTTCAATCTGTGCAAATCTTCACTAGGTTTTGCTGTAAAAGCTTCAAAATTATCTTTATCTAAAACTTCAATACTTGAGTCTTTTTTTATAGCAATTAATACTTCTTCTACTTCATTATCTATTACAACTTCAGTAACAGCTCCTGTAGTTGGCTTAACACTTTCAATTAATATTTTTTTATCAAATATGCTATTTATTATAGCACTTTTCCCTGAACTTGTTTCTCCTAACATAACAACATAATGAGCTGGATTAATTATTCTATCTTTTATCAATAAATTCTTAGCTGTAATATCATCATTTCCAAGAATATTAACAACTTTATCAATTCTTTTTTGCCTATCAACGCAGCTTTTAAAAATATCCATTTTATATCTCCTTTTAGTCCTCTATCCCGCTTATCATTTCTTTTAAAAGTCTCAAATCTTCTTCAAATTCTAAAATATGTTCTTCATTATAAGATGTTTCATATTGCCTTTCTATAATTTCCATATCATCTTTAAAAGTTTTTTCTAAATTACTTTTTAACTCCTTTATTGATTCATCTACTTCTTGTCCCTTAGCTCTTAAGTCACCAATAATTTCTTCCTTTAAATAATTTTCAAAATCTTCTATCATCGGTTCTAAATCTTTTAACGTATAGCTTGCTCTATTTTCTACTATTTTCTTTCGCATATGATCTCCTATCAGAGAGAATGCTAAACTTATTCCCATACCAACAAGAATTCCTGCTGGTCCGAGTATTCCCATTGCTCCAATAGTTCCAACTATGCCAGTTGATAATCCAAGCGCAGTTGGAAGAGACTTTTCAAATTTAATAGAACTTTCTTTATTAAAAAATGATATGTTTTCATAAGTTCCATCAAATCCTTTTACAGTTATATCTCCAAGTTCAGTATTTAATTTTTTTATAAGATTACTAATTAAAGCTAAAACATCATCCATTATGTTATTAATTGCTTTATCTGATATATCTTTATATATTAAACTAAGCCTATTACCATCTACTATTCCTTTATTTACAATTCTTCTTAAATCCAATCTTAAATTTTCAATGTTTTCTTTTATTATCTTAGACGAATTTTCAATTATATTTTCTAATTCCTCTTCTGCATAAAATCTACAGCTTCTTATTTTTTTCTTATTTTCAGAAAGTATTAATTTAATTTCTTTAATTTTTTCTTCTTTTTCTGAGCTATTTTCATTACTTTCATTTAAAGCTAAAATCTTATAAGTTTCTATTTTATCATTAATATTTTTTAAGGCTTCATAAACCGTTTGACTCAAAGTAATGATTAACTCTTTATTATATTCTTTTGAAATATTTCTTATAGCTTCTATAACATTAACTATTCCTGATCTATCATACAAGTCTTTATCTTTAGTAAATTTAGCTTTAACAGCCTCATAAACATTCACTACATTAACATTAATTTCTTTATCTTGATTATGGGCATAGCTTATACTACTTAACACCCCTTCATTGTGCTCTTTTGCTTCCTTTGCATCTTCTGAGCTTTCATCATTCCACTTATTTTGAACGAAGATAGTATTAGACAACTTCGGCCATAAAGCATTTATAAAATTTTTTTCTGTTCTTGTAATTGGAGGATTTGTTCTTATCATAAAAATCCCAGCAACTAATTTATTTACATATTCTAATGTAGTTCTTTGATTCTCAGGAGTTAGACTTCCAACTCCAGGTAAATCTACCAGTACAATATTATCCTTTAAAACTTCACTTTTGTTATATAATACTATTTTAGAAACTTGAAGATTATTTGCCCTATTATAATCATTATGTACATACTTCTCCAAATTTTCTATACCTACATTTTCTTTGTGACCATTTAAATAATATATTGTGGCTTTATTAACATTATCTCCATATCTAACTTCAACTGGTACACAAGTTGTTTCATCAACATCTGTTGGTAATATATTATCTTCCATTAAAATAGAATTCAAAAAACTGCTTTTACCCGCCCCTTGAATACCTAATACAGGAACAATTATTTCTTTCTTATTTAAATTTTCACTAAAGTGGTTAAAATATTCTTTATAATCTATACCTTGACTTTCACTATTAAGATATTTTTCTAATAATCTATTAAATCTCTCATCGTGTATTAAATCCATATATGTCATGATTTTTTATCTCCTCTTTCCAAAAAGTCTAACAAAGAAGGACTTATTTCCCCATTCTACTTCTTCTTGTATAATTTCCATCTTAATGCTAAGTTCCTCTTGCATATTATTTATCAGTTCTATCATTGCATCCTTATCTTCTATTTTATCATTAATACTTCTAACTTTATTTAAAATAGCCTTGCTATTATCATTATTATCTTCTATCGATTTCTCTAATACAGCTGCCTTTTCTTCTACAGCTCTTTCTATTATGTCTACTTTTTCCTCAATCTTATTTAAATTAATATCATCTATTTTATTCAAGATAGCTTCTTTAGTATTTATTGCATCTTTTACTATTTTCAATCCTAAAATAGCCAATCTTTCTTCTATTGCTTGAAAAAGCGATTTGTTTTGCTCCTTCACAATGTTATTAATTGCTCCCTCTATTGAGCCCTCAATAAATTTTGGTATTTTCAATATACTGCTATTTAACTCTTCAATCTTTTCCTCAAATTCTTCTTCTTGAAATTGTTGAAAATTTCCCTTTAGATCATTAATTTTCTTTTCAATAGGCCTTAACCTTTCTATTACATCTTCCGACATATTTCTAGATACTTTTAAAAGTGAATTTATCATATCTTCTTGAATTTCGTTCATTATATTTTTTGTAACTTCATCACTTTGAATTAAAATTGATTTATCTTCCATAGTCATACTCCTTTTCTCAGTTAACACTTAATGCTCCTTAAAATACTGTGTGAGCAATGAACATTTAATAATTATAGTACAATTTCCTTCAAAAATTGAATTATTATACTCTATTCTTTACCATTTCTCTATTTAGAAAATAACTTAAAATTTCCTCTAGAGTTTCTTTTTCCTCCGAACCTCTTGACAAAGGATTTCCAAATAGTTTTTCTTTTATATCTCTATAATCACTTATTATAAATTTATCTTTTTCCTGACTTTCTATTAATGCCATATTATATATTGGATTTTTAGAATTAATCAATACATATCCATATTTAACTTCATCAAATTTATTCGTAACACTAACTTTTAAATTATTAACTTCTACTAAAAGTTCACCCACATTATTAGCATTTACAAATACCTTACATGAGTCTATAACTAAATTTATAATTAAATTATGATTATCTTTTATAAAATAATTTAAAACCAAGCTCTCTAAAATCTGTTTCTTTGAATTTGCTATTTGAATTCCATTGAATATAATAAAAATAATATAAGGTTTTTGTTTAATTTTTTTTATGATCGTATAAAAATTAAGTTTATCTTTACATAATTCATAGACAATTATGGAATTATTAACGAAATATACTCCTTCTCTTTTTATTGTTTCTAATTCATCTTCATTTAAATTAATCCCAAATGCTCTCGAAGCAAATTGGTGACAAGCTTCTATATCCCATGTCCAAAAAATTTCAACTGCTTCATTGTTTAATTTCTTTCTATTTATTTCTTTTATATAATTACCTACAATTAAATAATTTCTCTCTAACACTTCATTACCTAGCTTATAAAGGTTATACTGAATTTTTGAAATAGAATATAACTCACTCAATTCTTGTAAATGAGTTGCTACTTTTAATTCCTTTTTTATGTCAAAACTTAAGTTTTTAAGTTCCTCTTTGATCCTTGTCAAATTCTTATTTACATCTTCTATATCATAAATTTCAATTTTTTGATTCTTCTTTTCTTCATATTCTTCTGTTCTCTTACTTGCTTCATCATAAAAGATATTTATGGATTTATTATACTGGATACTCCATTCTTTTAAAATATTTAAATAATGCATCATATTTTGATTGCATACATCATTTGCTATTTCTATAGTAGCTTCTTTATCCACTACTTTTTCATCATATTCTACTTCCTTATATCCCCATTCTTTATCAAATATATTTGATAATAATCTCTTCCCTCTATTTAATACGCCTTCTTTTTTAAACAGCATAGTCTTTTCTTCATACTTATGTTTAACATATATATTATTACTCTCCATATTAGGTAAGGAATAACTGTGTCGTGTATCTAAATTAAGTTTTTGGTACACTTCATTTTTCTTCTTTTCACATTCTTTAACTATATCCAAAATATCACTTTCAATATATAAATTTTTATTGTTAATTTTCTCCACTATATTTAAGTAGCTTTCAAATTCTTCTGAAGTAGAATTACTGATTTCATTTATTGTATTTAAAATAACTTCTTCAATTTCTTTAATTTTTCCTAATATCTTTTCCTGTGCATTTTGAAAATTTTCAGCAAGTTCATTAATATCTCCAGTTCTAACATTCCTTAATGCATCTATTCTTTCTATATCATTTCCACTTATTATTTCTTTATCAGTATTAATTATATCGTTAATTCTTTCAATAAAACTTCCTGCTCTTTGTTTATTAAGACTCGGAAAAATATTATTAGTACAGCTTTCTACAGCTCCTATAAATCCTTTAATATTAGAATTTTTATATAGCTCATCATCTTTATTTATAATTCCTTTTAATCCATTAAGTGCAGATATCTGAATAACTTCAAAACCATTATTATTAGTTCCTTCTCTTAAAAGATTTTCTGCCCTTCTCTTATGCTTTTTTAAAATAATAGATTTATCTTCTTCAACTATCCCATTTTTGCCAAGCTTCTCTTCAATAGAATCTATCATATTTTGAACTAAAATTATTTGCTTTTCTTTTTCATTTACAATTTTAATTTTTTCAGCATTTACTTCATCACTATTGGCCTTAACTGTAGTTAAAAATATGCAGATATCTATAGTTGGCAGTAATATTTCTAAAGTCAATTTTTCGTGACTTTCTAATTCCCACGCATCTAAACCTGGACTATCTATTATATGTATATTTTCATTTAATAAAAAATCAGGTGTAGTAATATCAATTTGAGTTACATTTAATTTATTATTAGAATTTCTGTTTTCATCTGCATATTCTTTTATAGTTTCTTCATTCAAATTATTTCCTTCTATTATTTCTGGATTTCTATCTTTAAAATAAATAATAGCTTGTCTTTTTTCACCTTTTGATGCTGTAATTATAATACTAGAACTTGGTCTTATGGCCATAGGTAAAATCTTTTCACATAAAAGTGTATTTACTAAAGTTGATTTTCCACTGCTTGTTATTCCCATAATAGCAACTCTTATTATATCACCTGTAAATATCTTTTTTCGCTCTTGAAACCATTCCATATCCTTATTATATCTTTTTCTTCTATATTCATTTTTTTCTAAAACTTCTTTTATTCCATTAATAGTATATGATATATAATTATCTTTCCCCATAAAATTCTCCATATTACGCTAATTTATATATGCTCTTATTATTATTTGTATATTGTTATATTACCATAATTACTTATATTTATCTAAAAAATTTCACTAAAAAACTAGCAGCTTTATTTCTATATAACTGCTAGTTCTTATATTTTTTTATCTTACTTCTTTTTATTATTTTTTTAATTATTATTTTTTATTCATTCTCGACTCTATTTAACCATTTTTTATCAATGGTATAATTAGGTGCTGAACCCACATGACCATCCCAAGTTACTGGAATTCTTACCGTATTAAAGCCTGATGCTTTTATCTTATCAATCATTGCCTTTGTTGTTTTAGGATTTCCCCAATTAGTTTCTCCTCCCACAGCATCTAATGTATTCCCTGAATTCCAGCCAAGTTCCATATCTTTAACAAGTTGTAATGATGTAATGTTGCGCATGGTAGTTTTACTATTAGTAGCTGCAAAAACGTTAATATTTCCTACTACAGTAATTATCATAAAAAACAATGTCAAAAGTAATATTCTTCCTCTAAAAACTAACCCTTTAACCATATTATTTAATCCTCCTTATCAAATTTTATCTACTTATTAATGATATATTGTCATTATATTTAACTTAAGTAAATAGCTATAGCACGAAATATCAATCCTGATACATAATAAGACAAATAATTTATATATTTCCGATGATATTATAGCAATATTCTTTTCACGCTAAAAAAAAGTACAATTTATTACAATAACATCATTTTCTATAAAATAAGTATATATTTTATAGAAAGATTCCTTGTAGCAATAATATAACTTAACATATTAAAGAGTCTAAAGTTAGATTTCACCTACCTTCAGACTCTTCAAAATTCTATAATTTCTTAACTTTAAATTTATCTTTTTCAGTTACAATTTTAACATTTAAATTATTAAGTACTTTATCTAAACTCTTTATTTGATTAACATACTTTATATTGTTCTTTCCAATTAATTTTTCTATCATTTTAATAATATCTTCTTTTTCTTCACTGGTTAATTTAATTCTCTTACATATATACTCCCTATTAATATGAATTAAAGTAGTCCAAATTTGTTCCTCTACTATATTGTTAATATCCATTATAACCCATGTAAAATCTTTTCTTCTAGTACTTGCTGGATATGCTTCTCTGAAAAACCTTATAAAAGTGCTTTCTATTTTAGGTTCCTTTATCACTACATATTTTCCGTGCTGAGCCTTTAACTCATTTTGCAAATGCATAATAGTATTAGGCTTGACTTTTTCTGACATTTTCTCTATATTATCATAAATAAAATTATAAGTATCTTGAATTTTTTCAGGGTCAATATTTCCTTTTTTAAGTATTTTCGTAATATCTATATATTCTAATATGTTTTTCTTACAATTCAATTCTTTATTGTATAGCTTCTCCCATATTTCTTCTGCACTTAAATTTTCTAAACCTGTGTTTTCTTCCATTTTCACTTCATCCTTTTCTTCATATTTATATCCATTCAAATTATAACTAATAATTTCGTACCTTGCATAGAGTATATTTCCTACTTTAATTGATATTATTACAATATTTTTTATTAATACTATAATAGTGCAAAAATGCTTGAATAATTTTACAACTGAATAAAAATAAAAAAACATTTATGATAAATCCTTGTTATAATTGAGTTACCACACAACAATGATAGCAAGGAGCTATACATAAATGT
>NZ_LZZM01000234.1 GCF_002006345.1 Clostridium puniceum | reverse complement strand
ATTTCTGCAATTGTCTTATTTTTAAAACCTTGAAAGTGCTTTAAAACAACAGAATATCGTTTATACATTCGTACATTTTTAGTCTTTTTCATTGCTGATTCTAGTTCTAATATTGCATTTTGATTATCTTTTATAATAACCATTTGAATCACCTCACAAAATAAATCTAGATTTATTTTGTGCAAACTCATCGAATAATATAAAGCTGTTTTGCCAAGCTATGAATTTTATTAATTAGAACTTATATATATTAATTTATATATATATGTTCTAAAAAATTTTGTTCATTAAGATTTAATTTCTATATTAGAGTGATTGGATAAGACAACCAGCTAAATTATGAACTTTCTTAATTAGAACTTATATATAAATAAAATATCATAAAAAAGTTAAAAATAATATTATAATAAAGTATGTTATTTAAAAATATTTAAAAATATTTAAAAATATTTAAAAATATTTTGTTTGAAAAAATTAACAAACAGATGTATAATTTTACAATAATATATATATTTTTGATTTTGTGAAAAATAATGTTGGTATGGGTGGGATGATATGAGAGATGAGAGAGATGAAGTTGAGTACATAAATAAAATTATAGGTAATTTTAATGTAGGAGAAACGATAAAGTTTAGGCGGAAAATTAAAAAAGGGACAGTAAATAATACAATTTTATTAGAGGGTAGAAGCAAAAAGTATATATTACAAAGACTAAATTCTGATGTTTTTAAAAATCCTAAAGACAATATGAATAATATTAAAATATACATCGAAACTGCTAAAAAGGAAATTGAACTTAATGATTACAGTGATTGGTGTATACCGAAATTCTATACTAGTACTTTAAATAATAATTATTATATTGATGGATTTAATAATTATTGGAGATTATATGATTATATAGAGGGTATAGTACACGATAAGCCTAGATCTTTAAAACAAATTAAGGAATTGGGAAGAGGACTTGCTAGAATGCATAAAATATTGAAATGCATACCTAAAAATAAAATAGTACCATTTTCAAAAAACTTTCATAATATTGAATATTATTATAATGAATATCTCAACTTAAAGAATGATAAAGTTATGGATGAGTATTGTGAAGACATAATCAGTAGTAATTTTTACAGTATGATTAATTGTAAAATCAATTCCCGAAAACTCACAGGACAGGTTATACATGGAGATTCTAAAATAGCAAATATGATATTTAATGTAAAAGAGGAGGTGATTTCATTTATTGATCTTGATACTCTTTATTATGCACCTATAGTGATCGATATAAGTGATTGCTTGCGCTCAATTACTAATAGTGCTGGTGATGTCCCTACAGAATATATGGAGGTTAAATTCAGCAAAGATATTTTAAAAGAATTTTTAAAGGAATATAAGGAAGCATCAAGTGGAAAAATATTAAGCAATTATGATGTTGTAGCATTAGAATGCTATATAAAAATGTTACCATTTGAGTTGGGATTAAGGTTTTATACTGACTATATTAACAATAATAGATATTTCCCTGTAATAAATGATAAAGATAATTTGTTAAGAGCAAAATCTCAATTCAAATTATTTGAAGAAATGACTAAATGTGATATCGGCAAGATTGTATTAGATATATTTAAGGAGGAGTTAAATGAATACAATTACATCTAAAAAGGCATATAAAATTTTAATGGATGCTAAAAATAGTAATGATGGTGAATGGATTGATCACTCTATATATGTAGGCATAGCGGCTAAGAGGATAGCAGAACATGTAAATGGATTAAATCCAGATTTGGCGTTGGCTTACGGATACATTCATGATATCGGAAGAACTTTTGGAAGAATGCAATTGAAGCACTCAATATGTGGATATGAATTTCTTAAAAAAGAGGGATATGATGAAGCTGCTAGAATATGTCTAACACATTCATTTATAAGCAAAGATATTGAAGAATGTGTAGGTAATTGGGATTGTACAGATAGTGAGTATATTTTTGTAAAGGATTATATTGAATCTATTAAATTTACAGAGTATGACAAATTAATACAGTTATGTGATGCAATATCATTATCGACAGGGTTTACAATAATTGAAAAGAGATTAATAGATGTAGCTTTAAGATATGGAATTAATGAAAGAACAACAAAACGTTGGAAAGCATTTTTTAATTTGCAAAAGGACTTTGAAAATAAATTAGGATTTTCACTATATCAATTGTTTCCGGAAGTAATTGATAACATTTAAGTAAGTAGATAGAATTTTTGCTAATGAAAGGTGTTGTTTTTTTTGAAAGAAGTAACAAGATTTGACTTGAAAGATAAATTATATCAAAAATCAGTTTTTAATAAAATAGATGAATTGAAAAAAAAATCCTCAATATATCATTTAGTTATAGATTTAGATCCGACTACAAGTTGTAATTTAAAATGTAAACATTGTATAAGTGCGGATTTATTAAATAAGAAAGAGTTTTCAAAAAGTCAATTGTTAAATTTGGCAAATGAATTTATAGAAATAGGAGTTAAAGCTGTTATATTAACAGGTGGCGGAGAACCATTACTAAATAGAAATATTCCATATTTTATATCAACATTAAAAGAAGCAAATATAAAAATTGGTCTTGTTACTAATGGAATTTTAATTCCTAAATATCTAGATTCATTAAAACTTATAGATTGGATCAGAATATCAGTAGATGCTGGTTCGGAGAGTACTTTTTATAAGTTGAAGTTAGTAAATAAATTTAATGATGTGATTGAATCAATAAAACTATTGAATAGAGATAAAAAGTGTACAGTCGGATTTTCATTTCTAGTAATAAATAATGAGGATGCAACAAATATTAAAGAAATATATGATGCAGCGGTGATAGCTAAAGAAATTGGATGTGATTATTTTGAATTAAAAAATAAATTTGATATGTCGCACAAAAATATTATGCCGCCAGATAAGTATATGGAGATACTTAAAGATCAATTGGTTAAAATCAGAGACTTAGAAACTCATGATTATAGGATTTATGCTAATTATAACATTAGTAATATTGTTAATGATAATGGTAAAATAGATAAAAAATGTAATAAATGTTATATTGCAAATTTTAGAACTGTTGTTACACCAAGTGGTGCTTACTTCTGTTCTTATCATAGAGGAAATGATATAAAAAAATATGGAGATATTAACAAAAACAGTTTTAGAGAGTGTTGGGAATCAAGAGAAAAAGAAAATATCTATGTTGATACTAACCCTAATCATGATTGTAGATTTCAATGTGCTAGGAGTAGTTCGAATTTAGAGATTGAAAAAATTATTTCAAGTTCAAGAAATGTAGTTCAAAATAATATTTTAGATGATTATGATTTATTCATTTAGATGATGATAGGGAGTGTAAAAAGTGTACAAGTATAGAGTAAGTATTATAATTCCAACCTTTAATCGTAGTAACTTATTGAACCTAACTTTAAATTCTTTATTAATGCAAAGTCTATCAATAAATGAATTTGAAGTAATAATAGTTGATGATGGTTCTACAGACGATACAGTATCAGTTATAGATAAATTTGATGGTGAATTGAATATTAAATATTTTTATCAAGAAGATAATGGATTTAGAGCAGCAACGGCAAGAAATGTTGGAATAAATAATTCAGAAGGTGAAATATGTGTATTTATTGATTCAGGTATCTTGCTAGCAAGTAATGCTATAGATGAGCAGATAAAACTACATAATTTACATTCTAATTCAGCAATTATAGGGTATGTATATGGATTTGATGAATATAATGAAAACTATGAAAAATTAATAAAAATGAATATAGACTCTTTTAATGTTGATAAATATTTTAATAAATTAGAAGAAGATAAAATATTAGATTTAAGGGAATCTATATATTTTGATATAGGGGATGATTTAACTAAATGGCCTGCACCATGGGTGATTTTTTTTACAGCTTATGTTTCTGTGAAAAAGGAAACACTTATAAACATTGGGATGTTCGATGAAAGTTTTGACACATGGGGTGGAGAAGATATTGATTTAGGAATTAACTTGTATAAAAATGATACAAAAATAATATTAAGTAGAAAATTAAGATGTATACATTATCCTCATGAAAAATTCAAAACTAAGATTTCTCCAGAAGAAATGGAAAAACATACTTTAAGAAAAAAAGAATATCTAAATCAAAAGCATAAATTATATTCTACAGAGATTTTTATTAATTCAAGTAGTAAAGAATTAAATAAAATCTTGTTAAACAAATAATACTAATAAGTAAATTAATTTCTAAATGAGCTTTGAATACGTAAAATAAAAAAGTGTTTGTTCAGTGTTTATGCTCCAATATGGGAACTTAATTTACTTGAGTTCAAGAAATAAGTATAGTCTTTTAAACTTAGTAAAATAGCACTTTACAGGACTTTATAAAAATTGATAGAATTTATAAAAATGTATAGGTGGTATCCCGCTGGGAGTACCATACAGCAACTAGATATTAATGCTCATATAGTCTTTGTTTTTTTTATTTGTTAGGTTACATACAGGAAACTAAATCATAATAAAAAATGTAGAAAGTTTTTTATTAGCTAAAAGCAGTTCAGCAATCCAACTACTGCTTTATTTTTGCTAAAAATATATATTAAATAACAAATGAAATTTTATCATATTAGATTAAAATATATAAGAATAATACGATAATAACGAAGAGCACTTTTATATTTTAATGGTAGAATTAAGGAGCGATTTTATGAGAAATGTAACTAAAGATACAATAATGGAAACAATGAAACGACTTCCAGAGGAGCAACAAGAGATTATATTACATTTAATGGAGATATTTGAAGGTGAAGAAGAGACTATCAATGAGTATGTTAAGAATGAGTTAATTGATAGGTAGTGTATTATTGATATAATATATTTGGCTAAATTGCACAAGTACTAGAAATTAGAGGTAGATTAAATGCTCAGGTTTAAGCTACCTTTTTTTATTTTGTGAAGAACTTATGAAAGAGGTTTTAAATAATTAAGGTTAGTATCTAGTTACTTTAGGGGATATACTCATAATAAGGGATTTCAATAATGCCTTCTTTATTAAATTTATAATTTGTACCTTCAAGAGGCTCTCTATTGTAAATTAAATTTAATCCAACAGAATAAAGTGCGTTAGCGAATTCTTTAGGATCTTGAACAACAGTGCCTGCCATAAAACCTTTAGAGATAAGTTCTCGTGCCTCTGGGATGGCATCAACACCAACAACTGGAATAGTTTTTGTTTTGTCTCCTTTATTGTACCCGTAGGCTTGTAGTGCATCAATAGCGCCTATTGCCATAGCATCATTATTTGCAATTATTGCTTCTATATTTCCCCCATATTTAAGAAATAATGAATTAATTGCAGCTTTTGCACAATCTCGATCCCAATTACAAATTTTTAAGGCAAGTTCTTCAGTTCTTATGCCATTATCATTAAGTGTTGAAATAGAATAAATAGTTCTGTTAAGGGAAGCTGGATTATTAGTTTTACCCTGTAACATTATATATTGCAATACGTTATCATTATTTTTATCTATGACTTTTTTATTATTATTCCATAAATCTGCAAGAATTTTACCCTGTATAATGCCTGAAAGCTTGGAATCAGTTGCTACAACAGCAACTCTTTGGGAAGTGCTTTGGGGGGACAGTGGTAATTCTATATTGAAGAAAATTAATGGTATATTTTTTGTGGTTGCTTTATTGATAATGCTTGATATAGTACTTTGTTTCGTATCAACTAAATTTATTAATAAAAGATCAATATTATCGTTAATTAAATTGTCTATATCTGCATTTTGTATAGCTTGATTATCTTTTGAATCATAAAAGGAAAATCTAACTTTATTTGGATTTTCTTTTTCAATATTTTCTAAACTTTGTTTAACGAAAGATATATATGGATCGTTAAAATTAAATAATAATACACCAACCTTAGGAGGATTACCTATAGCATTAATTGAACTAATATAAAAATTATTTTTATTAGTAGATATTAATACATTAATTATCGTAAATGAAATAATGGCAATGACGGTTCTTATAAATAGCTTCATCCTTAAACCTCCATGGTATGATATCTAATATAGATTATGAATAAATATAAAATTTATTCTAATTAAATAATTGGGTATCTCTTGAAATGGAATTTCACCTAATATAATTAGATTCCCTTGTGGAAGTAACAAGCACTTGAATAGAGATTATTTAAAAAAATTACATGATAAAGGATTTAAAATATATGATTGGGATTTAGATAATACAGATTGATTAAATTCAAAGCTTTCACCTGGTACTTTATATAGAAAAGCGATAAAAGGAAGTGAAAATCGCTCCAATATAATATTACTTTTACACTGTACGGACATGCATAAAAACACATGTAAAGCTCTTCCACAAATAATAAAATACTATAAATCTAAAGGATATGAATTTAAAGTTATTACAGAAGATACTCCAGAATTATATTTTCACATGAAAGGTAAAACATTAAAATAAAAATACACTTGCTTAAAATTAATATTAAAAAATACTACAAAATATTATCACTTTGCGAAAGTTAAAGCAGTAGCCAGGAGAAATCCACTACTGCTTATTTTAGTTCAAAATTCATTCGCATAATATGTTATAATTAATGGGCAATGCTAACATGAGATAAACTGTAAATTTTGAAATTTTAAGTTGCGAAGGATAATTGACCATTGCCCACTATTATAACTTTATAGTCAGATTGAAGAGGTATCATAACATATCGTTTTGAGTTTGATTCAAAACGTAAAGCTTGATGTATAACTTCATTACCATCAACTATAATAATTAAAGCTCTCTTATCGGAAACATTTTGAACATTGTATGAAACGTTTGGAACTAATTTTAGTTTACCTACATCATAAAATCCTTCAGAGAAACCTTGTGTAGGCTGAGCGATAGCAGTTGTTGCATTCAGACCAAAGCATAGAAATAAAAAAATAGAAAATATAGTGATAAACTTTTTCATTAAATATGACCACCTTCCATGAATCCAGTAAATATAATTAAGTATTCTAATATATATTATTATGTGAAAATAAAAAATATATATTCTGTAGTCATTAAAAATGAGAATGTAATTTACAATGGTAAAATAATGCGAAGATTATTGATAAAATGACTTTTAGAAATAAGTTTAATGTGTGCTGATTTGCAAACATAATTTAACTCAGAAAGAAGAGTTTAGGTACAAAATCAAATTTATTATCTTTAGTATTAATCAAAATTCTTAGTTCATCTAGCATTTGTTCTAATTTTGAAAAATAAAGCTACATTCCTTCCAACTTATGTCTAATAAAAACTTCAACTTTATTAAAATTAATCATTTTATCTTTGGATATGTAATAATAAGTTACAGAAAAGGCAGATTGCTATTATTTTCAAAATACTGCCTGTAAAAAAAACATGTATAGAATTGTTCCTGTTGCAATTGAAAGAAACATGTTTTTTTTCCAAAGTTGCAAACATACAACAATTATTCCTGCAATAAGTTCAGGGATTCCATGATTTACAGAAAATATGTTTATATTTTTATAGCAATAAACAACTAGCATACCAAAGATAGTAGGTGGTAAAACCTTACCTAAATATTCAATATAACTTGGAATAGGTTTATTAGAAGGAAAAGAAATAAAAGCAATCCATCTAGTGAACTGAGTTCCCAATACTACCATTCCAATTGTAATAATTTGTTGTATTGTTGTCATAGCGTATTCACCTTATCTTCCAATTTTTCACGACGTACAGAGAGTGACATCCAAATGGCAACCATTGCTGGCAATAAAAAATTTGTTTTTTCAAATAAAATTAGACTTATAAATGAAAGTCCCAGTCCTAAAATAGAACTTTCATGTGATTGTTCCTTTATATGCTTCTAATGGTCTAATCCTCATAGCTTCCACCATTGCCTCTGTTATGTCTACTTTTTTAAGTTCATAAGATGGAAAGTCCATTTCAAAAAGTTCGCCTTTTTTTATAACTGTTAATAATCCAGATAGCGTCTTGAAACGTACTTCTGTTACTTGAGTTTCAATAAACTTTGTAATGACGTAGGTAGTTGCAAGTGTTGCATGTCCGCATAGATCAACCTCACCACCCGGAGTAAACCACCTTAATTTATAATCTAAACCTTCTTTCACCGTAAAAGCTGTCTCAGACAGATTATTTTCCCTTGCTATCTGTATCATGGTTTCATCGGTCACCCATTCATTCATCACACATACTGCTGCTGGATTTCCTCCAAATACCTTCTCAGAAAAAGCATCTACTACATATTGTCTCATTGTAATTTCCTCCTTTATTCTCCTAAATAAACAATTGCTTCAACTTCACATAGAATACCAAGCGGAAGTGTTTTTTCCGCAACACAACTTCTTGCCGGCTTTCCTGTAAAATATTTACCATACACTTGGTTAAACGCTGCAAAGTCAGACATATCAGCAAGAAAACAAGTTGTTTTAACTGTTTTTGTAAAATTAGTTCCTGCTGCTTGGAATAATTCGCTTAGGTTTTTCATAGTCTGTTCCGCCTGTGCTTCAATTCCACCTTCCACTACAGAACCATCAAAAGGATTTAGCCCTCCTTGTCCTGAAGTGAAAAGAAAGTGCCCTGCTACATGTCCTATCTTTCCTTCTTCAATAGCATCTATCAAAGCATCTGTATCAATTAGAGTACCTCTCGCAGTATTCACAATCATGACACCATGCTTCATAATCTCAAAGGCCTCTTTATCAAGTAAATAATTATTTTCCTTATGCGCAGGTACGTGAAGGGTAATAATGTCGCTTTCCTTCAACAAAATATTCAAATCTGTATACTCTAAAAGTTCACTCAGTTCTTGTTTTTGATGAGAGTCATTTGCAAGAATCCTGCATCCGAATGCCTTCAAATATTTGATTACTGCCACTCCAATCTGTCCTGTTCCAATCACTCCCACAGTGCAGTCACATAAATTCTTTCCTAATTTCCCCTTAAGAGAAAAGTCCTGAACTTTTGCCCTATCTAAAACGTGGCATATTCTGCGGCAGCCCATCATCATAAGCATCAATGTATATTCAGCTACTGAATCCGGTGCATAGTTAACTTTAGAGACCTTCATTCCAATCCTTTTCGCATGTTCTATATCGATATGATCATATCCGATAGATCTTGTTGCAACATATTTCACTCCCAGTTAATGAAAGCAGTCCAATAATTCAGCATTAATGTCACATACAGTTGTACTAACCGCATCATATCCTTCTACCAGTTTGGCATTTTCCAAGTTAGGATAATCTGCTGAGTATCCATAGGTACAACCATATTTTTCTGTTAGCTCATCAAAAAATTCTTTTTCATCAAATTCCCTAAAACAATACACAAATATTTTCATTCGTTTGCTAACCATCCTTTACACACATCAACCCATTTTTTTGAGTTTGAGTATTTTTCTAATTCTGTTATATTTAATTCTATAGCGCTGTTTCCGCTTCCCGCAGCCGGATATACTGTAGAAAATAGTTTTATTGAAATATCAAGATAAACATCTACCTCTTCATTTATGCCAAATGGACATACCCCACCTGGAGCATGACCGATTATTGCCTCCACGCCATCAGCAGGTATCATTTTTGCCTTTTCGTGAAATTCTTCTCTGTATTTTCGATTATCTATTTTAGCATCACCTGCAACAACAATTAATATCCCTTTTCCATCAACTAAAAATGAAAGTGTCTTAGCAATCCTTTCCGGCTCACATCCAATGGCTGCCGCTGCAAGTTCCACTGTAGCACTTGACTGCTCTAATTCTATCACTTTGCCTTCAATTCCAAAGCTCTTAAAATATTCTTTTACCTTAGTAATTGACACTATACTTAACCTCCCGTTTCTTTATTGATTTTTATGTATACTCAGTATACAATAGGTCTATATATAAGTAAAACGACAATTTCTAATCAATATATAAGAAATACTAATGTAAAGGAGATTATTATATGAACCGATACCTTGCCCTGTATAAAATTGTAGAAGTTGGAAGTTTCACTAAAGCCGCCGACTTGCTTGGTTATACACAGTCAGGAATAAGCCAGATGATACAGTCACTGGAAGATGAGCTATCTCTAAAGCTACTGTTGCGTTCTAGAACTGGTGTAAAACTTACTCCGGAAGGCGAAGAATTATATCCTTATATCTTAAAAACAGCTTCTTCTTATCGTGCAATGATAGAGAAAAGTAAAGAAATAAAAGGTCTTGAATCAGGAACTATACGAATTGGTACTATTTCCAGCATTTCATGCCATTGGCTTCCTCATATGATAAAGGAATTTCAGACCATTTATCCTAATGTACAATTTATTCTTCATCAAGGAGACTATACTACGATCCCTGAATGGATCAAGTCAGGCGAAGTAGATTTTGGATTCATAAATCCTGCCGCTGTGTCAGGATTAGAGACCATTGCTTTAAAGGATGGGGAACTTCTGGCTGTTCTTCCGAAAAAACACCACTTAGCAAAAGAGAGTGTGATTACATTGAAACAACTTGTAACGGAACCTTTTCTTCTTTTGGAAGAAGGCACTCTCAGTGAACCTTTAGAGGCTTTTCACGTACAAAATCTTCATCCTAATATCAAAATGTGTATTCATGATGATTATTCCATTCTTTCAATGATTGAAGAGGGGTTAGGGATAAGTATTTTACCTGAATTAGTTATGAGACGAGTAAGCTACGATGTGGCAAAAATTCCAATTGATCCGCCCGTGACACGTACTATAGGAATTGCTTTTAATAATATAAAAACAATTCCTATAGCAAGCAGATATTTTATTGATTATTTAGAGGAACACATTCCTGATTAATTGCAGATTATATAAGTAATTTTAATAACCTACCAATAGCTAGATTATTAAACTTTTCCCCAATACATTACATCATATTACTTGTACCATTTGATTAGTTGTATGTAGTAATTACTTTTCAGTGCATGACATGGATGCTATTATTACGCCATTAAGTTCGGAATGTTCTTAAATCATGAATTATTAATACTATTCATTAACATAGCCAATAAAAAAGGATCATATAAAAATATGATCCAACTTCAAAATAGAAATAGTAAACAAACTTGTAATTCAGTATTATAATATTATATTCAATATTTTCAATAAAAATGTTTAAGAGCAGTAATTAGAATGAAATAATATTAATTTAATAATAATTTAAATACACAAAATCATAAAACAGTATTTAGTTTGTATTAAAAATTTTTAGAAACTCAAAATTCTACCACACTTATATTGTATAAAACTATAATAAAAGTGCTACTTTTAATAAAGCCGTTATTGAATATTTTGAACAGCAATATCATATATATTATATGTAGGCATATGGTATAGATAAAGAAAAGCTTCTAACTCAACTGTAACCTTTCAGAATAAAAAAGATGCAGTCATTAATTTGGCTGCATTTTTTATAGTAATGTTTTCTGTCTCATTTTATATTAGTTATAAGGCAGGGGTAGATTATCATAAAACTACTACATTAGCTTTTACAGCTGCAAGCAATAATTTTGAATTAGCAATAGCTGTTGCAGTAGCAGTATTGGGAATAGAGTCAAAGGTAGCCTTTGCAGCAGTAATAGGATCATTAATCTAAGTTCCTGTAATGATAGGGCTTGTGAATATAGCTTTGTATTGGGGAAGAAAGTATTTCTCATATTCTAAAGAAAAATAGTTTATTTCTAAATTAAAACGTACAATTTCAATTAAACTTATATAATAAAAAAGATGTTCACTGAAATTATGACCATCTTTTTTTATTTACTTATATGAATTTGTAAAGTTAATAAATCTAAAGAGATTTGAAACAGATAAAGATTCATTAATATATATTAAAATGTTTTGAAAACAAGTCAATAGAGTTATTTCATAAGGTGTTAAAAGATAAAGAATCAATATTAAGTCCTAAACAAAAGAAAATGATATATTATAAATTTTATTTGCAATGATTATAAGTGGTGACGCTAGTAGTATAGAAACCAAAACAATGAGATGGAGTGGTGCAGGTGGGGGAATTTCGCCTGGATTAAGTAAAAGATGTAGAGCAAGAGTTAATATGTGCTTATATGAGGAATATGACTCTACTTATCAAAAAATTATAGCTGCTACTTATAGAACTTTATATAAAGGTGTTGAAATTAAATCATATAATATTTATGAAAAATAAAATTAATAATAAATAGAATAATAATTAGAAAGTTGCAGATAATAAAACGAAATACCTTAAAAATTATTTATTTGGAAAAATGTTTACATTGACAAAACTGGATTGGAAATGTTAAAATATTTATTTTGCTTGACAAATGAAGAACTTTGAGGTATAATTTAGTGTGAAAGAGGGTGTATACATGGAAAAAGTTAAAACTATTGCTTCTATCAAAAATGATATAGAGAGACATGTAGGTCAAAAGGTCACTCTAAAAGCTAATGGTGGAAGGAAAAAGATTTTAGTGAACGATGGTATCATTGAAAGCGTGTACCCAAGCATTTTTGTAATAAGATTGAAAGATGACACCCAAAGGACTGTGACATATAGTTATTCAGATGTATTAACAAAGACTGTACAATTGGTATTTCCAAATAGGATATAAACTTCGATTTATCGAAGTTTTTCTTTTTTGAAAATTATTATTTTAATATCATGCTTTTTTGACATAAAGCTAGTAGTTTATTTAATAAAATACAATAAAAAAGAAAGATGGTGGGTTTCCATCTTTCAACTATGGTATAAAAGGGTATTGAGAATTTATGAGAGGTTATATGGTCAATAACCACTTCCTATATTACGACAAAAAATAATATATGTCAATAAAAAAATGAAAAAATTTTTAAAAAACTAAAATATTAGGCGAATTAGATAGAATTTTTGTTGAAAATTAATATTAAAACAGGAAGATATCTATCATAAAATTCCATATATAAGTATATAAATAAATAGTAGGAATTTTATGGAGGTATAAAAGTATGGCAGAGATAGATATTATAAAAGAAAATGTACAATTTGAAAAATTGCTAAGAGAAAGTAATTCTAATACTGTATTGAAAGATGAATATTTAATTCCAGATACTCATCCGGATGTACAAGAAATATTAACAGTTGAAGCTAGACCAATGATAATTAACAAAGAAATAATTGGAGATAAAGTAATCTTAGAAGGAAAAATTGAATATACAGTAATATATTTGGCTAGGGAAGATGGAATTGTTGTAAATTCAGTTGATTATAATCAAAACTTCACAAATAATATTGATTTGAATCAAGGTGAATATAAGGTTATTTGCGAGGCACAGTGCAATGTTGAACATATTGAAGCTACCATAATGAATGAGAGGAAGATATCCATTCAAGGTGTAATAACTATAGATTGGGAGCTTTATAAGAGTAATGAATTTGAATTTGTAAAAGATATTCAAGGCAGTGATGAGGTAGAAGTTCTAAAGAAGACAGAAACAATAAACAAAATAAGTGCTAATGAAGATGTTGAACTAACAGGCAAATGTATGATTAGAGTTGGTATGGATAAGCCTCAAATAAATAAAATATTGAACTGTTCGTTACGATTACACAAAAAAGAAGTTAAGATTGCAGAGGATAAAATTTATCTTGGCTGCTATTGTAAACTAAATGTTTTATATAAAGGAGAAGATTCCAAGGAAGTGATTCCTTTAGAAGATGATATTTACTTATCAAAGGAACAAGATGTTACAGGGATTACATCTGAGATGATTCCAACTGTCTGTTATGAAATAGCCAATAATGATTTAATGCTCGAAGAAGATGATTTAGGAGAAATAAGGATTATAAATGATGAATTTATAGTCAAAGCAAATGTTAAGGTCTTTTCAAAGGAAAATATAGAGACAATTAAAGATGCATATTCTAATAAATGTTTGCTTGGACTCAAAAAAGATGAATATGAAGTTGGAATTCTCCATGGAGCAAATAATTCAGAAGCGATTGTTAAGCATAATATTCAGCTAAAAGAAAATAATTTAAGACCTGATCACATTATATCTACAAATGCATCTATAATATTAACTGATAAGCAAGTTATGAAGGATAGAGTTGTTGTAGAAGGTATTATTAAAGCGGATGTATTATATAAAACAACTGATCAGGATAAATATTTAGCAAGCGTTAAAGCCGAAATACCTTTCACAGCAGCCATTGAAATTTTTGGTGCAGATGAAAATATGAAATGTATAGTAAAGGCAAATTTAGAAAACATAGAGGCAGCAATTGAAGGGAATAGCATAGCAATTAAAGCAACTATAATATTATCAGGCAAGATTTCATATGAAATGAATAAAGAGTTTATTTCAGATGTAGCTGAAGAAGAAGGTGATATGATACCTAAAAAGGCAAGTATAACTATTTATGTTGTAGGTCCAGAAGATACTCTTTGGGAACTTGCTAAAAAATATAATACAACAGTTGCAGACCTTATTAAGGTAAATAAGGTTGAGGATTCAGAACATATTGAAGAAGGACAAAAATTAATAATTCCAGGAAGAGCACTTTTTTAATAATACAGAAAATTTAAGGTAATACCCCAAAATAAATTTTAATTTGTTTTGGGGTATTAATTTCATAGCGGATATTTTTAAAGATTTTACATTATAAATAGCAGAGATTTTTTACTAACCTATAGAATTTTAAATTGTACTTCTAAATTAATAAAATAAAAAGGATACTGGAATACTTGTCTAGTGTCCTCTTTAGCTTAAGGTTATCATATTTCAATTTTACAATCGCAAAATTCACCATACATATTTATTAAATCTTTCGATTTTTCTTTTTGTTTTTATCCCTTATTCTTTTTTGAATAATTATTTAAATCAGTGGAAAGAATAGTTAATGCATGATATGAGGTGATAATAGTTGAAAGATGTTTTAAGTGGCAACTTGATAATTATTGGAGGTGCCGAAGATAAAGAAGGTAAAAAAGAAATATTAAATAGAGTATGCAATTCAATTGATAAAGACAAAGATATATTGCTAATTGCTACAATTGCAACTGAGTATCCTAAAGAAGTAGCAGCTAAATATAAAGAAGTCTTTGGAGCGCTTAAAGTCAAAAATATGAAAGTTTTAGACATTAGTGAAAGAACTGATGCATTTGACCCAATTAATGTGGAATTAATACAAGAAGCAGCTCTTATATTTTTTACAGGTGGAGATCAGTTAAGAATAACAAGCTTAATGGGAGGGACACCTACATATAATGCTTTAAGAGAGGCCTGCCATAATGGAACTTTTATCGTAGGTACATCTGCAGGGGCATCTGTTATGAGTGACACCATGATAGTTGAAGGGAAGGATGAAGATTCACCAAGAAAATGTACTCTAAAAATGTCGCCAGGCTTTGGATTAATTAAAGATGTTATAATTGATCAACATTTTGCTCAAAGAGGAAGATTTGGAAGATTGTTAACTGGAATCGCACAAAATCCTGAGATTCTAGGGATCGGAATAGATGAAAATACCGGAATAGTAGTTAATAAAGCTGGAAATATTGAGGTTATAGGAGAAGGCGCAGTTTATTTTGTTGATGGAAGTACAATTACATATACTAATGTATCAGAATTACGATCAGATGAAATTTTAAGTATGCACAACGTAAAATTGCATATATTAACTGATGGAAATAAATTTGATCTTATAAAAAAGTCACCTTTTGAGGAGGAACAGTTTAGTCATGAAGATAATACAAAAGAGAATATATGAAGGACAGAATATTTATTCTCATAAAAAGTGCATAAGAATAGATATGGATTTAGAAGGCTATTGTGAAATACCAAGTAAAGAAATACCTAATTTTAATTTTAATCTTGTTAAGTTAATACCTGAGCTAAAAACTCATAGGTGTGGAATTGATGAAGAGGGCGGATTTGTTAAAAGGCTTGAAGAGGGAACTTATTTGGCTCATATTTGTGAACATACAATGATAGCTATACAAAATAATTTAGGCATAGATGTATCTTATGGAAAAGCTAGAGAAATCGAAGGTGATATGTATTATATCATTGTTGAATATGAATATAAAAATACTGTAAATGAAGTGGCTAAATTAGCTGTAGATTTAATGAATTGTTTAATAAAACAAATTCCTATAAATTTTAATGGAAGAATAGATATCATAAAAGCGATATTACAAAATGAACAAATGGGATGTACTACAAAAGCAATTTGTGATGCTGCAAAAGAGTATAATCTCCCAATTATGCAGCTTGGAGATAGTAATATATATCAAATAGGTTATGGTAAAATGAGCAGAATTATAGAAGCATCTATAGGGAGTAAGACTAAATGTGTAGGTGTTGATATTTCCTGTGATAAGCTTTTAACTAAGCAACTACTTAAAAACCAAAATATTCCTGTGGCAGATGGCTCAAAGGTATTTAATGTAATTGGATTATTGCAGGATGCTGAAAAAATAGGATATCCAGTAGTATTAAAACCTCAATGCGGGAATAAAGGTCAAGGAGTAATATTAAATATAAAAAATCAAAAACAGTTAATAAACACATATATTAATTTACGAAAAAACCAAAAGGATATTATTATTGAAAAGTATTTTGAAGGCAATGATTATAGAGTTTGTTTAGTTAATTATAAAGTGGAAGCAGTAGCTTTAAGATTAGCTCCCTTTGTTATTGGCAATGGAATGTATAATTTAAGAAGATTAATTGATATTTTAAATGAAGATCCATTAAGAGGGGAAGATCATGAAAAAGCATTAACAAAAGTAAAAGTAGATTCAGAGCTAACTTCATGTTTATCAAAGAGAAATTTA
Source organism: Clostridium puniceum (assembly GCF_002006345.1). GTDB lineage: Bacteria > Bacillota > Clostridia > Clostridiales > Clostridiaceae > Clostridium > Clostridium puniceum. The sequence goes on along the minus strand of NZ_LZZM01000234.1, from coordinate 97,117 downwards.
GATTTAGATTACATCCCTAAAGAAGGAGAAAAGGTATTACTTCGAGAAAATGCAAATTTATCTACTGGTGGCATGGCAATAGATTGTACAGAAGAAATTTGCCAAGAGAATATTGAATGCTGCATAAATGCGGCTAAGACCTTAGGTCTTGATATATGCGGAATTGACATTTGTACAAAGGATATAAGTATACCACTTAAAGAAAGTAATGGAATCATTATGGAAGTAAATGCCGCTCCAGGAATAAGAATGCATCATTATCCTTGGAAAGGTAAAAAGCGTAATATTGGAAAAGCAATATTAGAAATGCTTTATGATGAAAAGCCAAAAAATATCCCAATAGTTTCGATTACAGGAACCAATGGAAAGACTACAACTACAAGATTAATAAGTCATGTACTTAAAAAAATGGGAAACTGCGTAGGGATGACATGTACTGATGGTATATATTTAAATGATAAATGTATACATAAAGGTGATGATTCAGGTTTTGACAGTGCAAAAACAATACTTATGAATAACGAGGTAGATATAGCTGTTTTAGAAACTGCTAGAGGTGGCTTAGTAAGAAGAGGATTAGCTTATAATCTTGCAGATGTGGGAATAATAACAAATGTAACAAATGACCATTTAGGTTTAGATGGTATTAATTCTATTGAAGAGTTAAGTTTTACGAAAGCGTTAGTAGGAGAAGCTGTAAAGAAAAATGGAGTTGTAGTAATAAATGCTGATGATAAATATAGTAAAACTATAATTAATAGATTTGAAGCTGAAAAAATTTATTTTTCAAAATTTAAAGATAATCCATTGATACAGGAAAATATATCAAATGGTAAAACCGCTGTATTTATTGAAGATAATAAGATATGTGTAGTTAATGATAATAGAAAATATGAGATTGTTTCAATCAAAGAATTACCAATATCTTATGCTGGAAAGCTGGAATATAATATTGAAAATGCAATGGCAGCTTGTGCAGGGTTAGTAGGATTAAATATTGACTATTGCATGATTTCAAAAGGATTAATGGACTTTAAATTAAATAGTGATAATAATAGAGGAAGATTTAATATGTATGACTATGGTGGACGAAAAGTTATTTTGGATTATGCTCATAATATTGAAGGCTATAAATCTGTTATGTCTTCCTTAAAAAAGATGAAAAATGGAAATAATTTAATTGGTGTAATTGGAATACCTGGAGATAGAAAAGATGATATAGGATATGCAATTGGAGAAATATGTGCTAAAAACTTAGATAAAATAATTATAAAGGAAGATAAGGATAAGCGAGGTAGAAAATCTGGAGACGTTGCAGCTATATTAGAAAAAGCTATATTAAAAACTAATAAAAATACAAATTTAAAGATATGCTTAGATGAAGTTGAAGCATTAAAATATGCTATAGAAATAAGTGAAAAAGATGATATAATAATAGTCTTCTATGAAAAATTAGATTCTCTTTTAGAAATTGTAAAAGAAGAACCAAAAGAACCTATAAATAAAATGGATGCTTTAGAGGAAAAATGTAAAACAGTATAAGGATACTAGTGAGCAACATTATATATATTTCAAAAAGTAATCTTCATTGAAATTAGTTATGGAAACTTAATTTTATTGAATAATTAAAATTGAAACATATATATTAAGTTCTAATTATTAAAATTAATAATAACAAGATTCGTTTAAAAGTTATAAAAATAAGAAATATTTTATAAGGCATATGAAAAATACAGCAAGTCATAAAATTTATCTAGATTTGTGAGTTTTGAATGTGCCTAATCCTTTTTAAGCAACTTAATTAGACAAGATATTTTACCTATGATAAAATATTGTTAAAATGTTCAGAAAGGATATATATAAATGGAGATTAAGGCTTATGCAAAAATTAATATTGCCTTAGATGTTGTAGGAAAAAGAGATGATGGATATCATTTGTTAAGAATGATAATGCAAAGCATAGATTTATATGACACAATTGTAATTAATAAAATTAACTGTGGTATAAATTTAAAATGTAATAAGCACTATGTTCCTACAGATGAAAGGAATTTAGCATACAAAGCAGCAAAATTATTTATGGAAACCTACTCTATAGAGGATGGTGTTGAAATTGAGTTAATCAAATATATACCAGTTTCGGCAGGTCTTGCTGGTGGAAGTACTGATGCAGCAGGTGTTTTAAAGCTTATGAATAAAATGTTTAATATAAATGCTTCAGAAGAAGATTTAAAAGTTTTAGGATTAAAATTAGGAGCGGATGTTCCTTATTGTATAAGTGGTGGAACTGCATTATGTGAAGGTGTTGGAGAAAAAATTACTCAATTAAAGGGATTTAAAGACAAAATTTTAGTTTTAATAAAACCACCTTTTGGAGTATCTACGAAAGAAGTTTATAAAAATTTTGACTTAACTAAAGTAATTTTTCATCCTAAAATAGAAGAATTAATAGAAGCTATGGAAAATGATGATATTTATTTTGTAGCAAACAACATGAAGAATTTATTAGAAAATGTAACGTTAAGAAAACATAGGGTTATTATGAATATTAAAGAAGAAGTTAAGGTAGATGGTTCCATTGGCACTATGATGAGCGGAAGTGGTCCTACTGTTTTTGCGTTCTTTGATGACATGTTAAAAGCACAAATGTGTTATGATAACATGAAGAAACAATATAAAGATGTATTTATAACAAGAACTATTTAAGGTGCAATAAAAAATAATAGAACAGAAAACTTATCTATTACTTTCTTTCAAGTTATTAAATTGAATTTCATATGATTCTAAGTTTATTAATAGGATTTAAGTGCTTATAAGTTTGAATTAATTATAAGCTACCAGTGATTATAAGGGTGAATTAATTATAAGTTATAAGTAATTTTGTTTTGAGATAATGTATAAAAGCCCCCCGAGTGGTAATAATTTTAACTACAAGGGGGGTTGTTTATGAGACAATTTTTTAAATTAAAAAAAATAATTTTTATAATTTTAATATTTAGCAGCATAAATATATTTGAAGGATGTACAAGTATTCAAGAGACTTTCGATAAGAATATAGGATATGATTTATTTAAAATAGATAAAGATAATGATAAGCAAGAAAACGTTACTAAGACTCAGAATGAGAATAATGGAATTCAAAAAAATAACACGGACATTAAAATTGAAGAAGATGAAATTCATAGTGGTGATATTAAGTCTCAAGCTGAAAACAATCAAATTCAAGATAAAAATACTAAATCTCAAAATAGAACTACTAAAACTCAAACTGAGAATAGAATTCTTAATTATGATGAAGTTAAAGATACTTTAATAAGGTTCCATGTTATTGCTAATAGTGATAAGGATGAAGACCAAAATTTAAAGTTAAAGGTGAAAAATCAAGTTATAGATTATTTATATCCATATTTAAATGCTTCACAATCTTTAGAACAATCTAGAAAAATTATAAAAGATAAGATGGATGAAGTTAAAAAGCTTGCAGAACAAGTAATTAAAGATAATAATTATAAATATGGAGTAAAAGCTGAATTATCCAGAGAAAATTTCCCAGAGAAATCTTATGGAAAAATAACTTTACCTCAGGGGAATTATGAGGCCTTTAGAATAATAATAGGTTCAGGACAAGGAAAAAACTGGTGGTGTGTAATGTTTCCACCATTATGTTTTGTAGATGAAACTAAAGCAGAAGTAGAGTATGATAAAACAGAAAATAGACTAAATTCAAAAAAAAGCAGTTCTGGCTTTAAAATAGATTTTAATTTTGGTGAGGATAAATCAGAAGAATTAGATACACAAAATAATAAAGAAGGTTCAGAACAAAGTGATAATGAACAAGACTCAGAGGAACAGATTAGTAAAGAGGAGTCAGATAAACAGGAAGATAAAGGAGAATCTGACCAAAAATATATTAAAGCTAAATTAGACAAGCAAGAGAATAATAAAGAAGAAAATAAAGAAGATGTACAAATAAAATTTAAAATAGTAGAAATTTTTAAGAGTTTATTTAATTAGGAGGATAAAGATGACAAGAGCATTAGCTATGATTTCAGGTGGATTGGATAGCACTTTAGCGGCTAAGTTGATTAAAGAACAAGGGATAGAGGTAATAGGAATTTGTTTTAGATCTTATTTTTTCAACGAAAATAATGCAAAAAAAATGACAAAACAAATAGATATACCATTAGAGGTTGTAGATTTTTCTAAGGAACATTTTGAAATGGTTAGAAATCCTGAACATGGATGGGGAAAAAATATGAATCCATGTATAGACTGCCATTCTATGATGATGAGATATTCAGGTGAATTACTTAAAAAATTTAACGCTGATTTTATTATTACAGGTGAAGTTCTAAATCAAAGACCTATGTCACAAAACAGATCTGCATTAGATATAGTAAAAAAACAATCTGGCTTTAGTGATAAAATTTTAAGACCATTATGTGCAAAGAATTTAAAAGAAACTCAAATGGAAATTGATGGTTTGGTCGATAGAGAAAAGCTTCTAGATATTTCAGGAAGAAATAGAAAACCTCAAATGGCATTAGCTGAAAAGTGGGGGATAACGGATTATCCATCTCCAGCTGGTGGATGTAAATTAACAGAACCTAATTATTCTATAAGATTAAAGGAAACTTTAGATAGAAAAGAGAAGGTTACAGAAAAGGATATACATTTATTAAAGCAAGGAAGACATTTTGTAACTGATAATAAAACTAAAATAATAGTATCAAGAACTGGAGAAGAAGGAGAACAAATAAAACAGTTATTAAATAATAAAGATATAATGTTTATTACTTGTGACTTTAATGGTGCAATGGTTATAATACCAGAAGGAGAAAAACCTTCTGATGATGACTTAACCTTTGCATGTAGACTAGCTGTTAGATATAGTAAAGGAAAAAATGAAGAATTAGTTAAAGTTAAATTTGGTAAGGTTTCAACTGAATTTGATGAAGCTAAGGAAGTTACGGCTATGACTCAAGATGAGTTGGACAAGTATATTGTTAATTAGTTAAATTTATTAATGATGTAAGATTTAAACTGTAATATATATATTAACTTATACAAATTTATAATTGTAACGTGTATAATTAAATAAAAGATAAACTTGAATATAAAATTTGGAGGGAAATTAATGAACAAAAAGGCAATTATCACTGTTGATAGTGCTGTTTTAAATGAAGAAGAAGATATAATAAGTGTAGTAACCCCAGGAGATTTTTATGAAACAGAATATGGCTTTAAAGTACAATATGATGAAACAAAAATTTCAGGAATGGAAGGAACTAAAACTACAATATTAATAAGAAAAAATTCTTTTGATTTAATAAGAGAAGGTACTACAGAAACTAAGATGGAATTTGAAAATAATAAAATAACAACGTCTTTATATAAAACACCTTATGGTGTATTGGATATTAGGATAGATACTAAAAAGCTTAATATTAATGTTGATGAAAAGGGCGGGAATATTAATACAGTTTATTTATTAGAAATAGGTGGACAGCCTGTATTAAAAACTAATTTATCTATTGATATAAGGGTAAATTAGAATGTACATATTGTAACTTTAAGGATTGATTGAAATTTAATTATTTATAATACTTTAGTGTGTATTATTTTTTCAATGTAAAATTTTACTTTTTTTATTTTAGCAAAAAGATGAGCTAGTACAAAACTAACAACTTTAGTTTTGTACTAGCTCAAATACTAGGAATTAATTAATTTATATAGAAGAAGCCCACTTTCCATACCATAAGTATCCTGTTCTTCTTTCTTTTTCAATTTCACTAAGTTTTGCTTTTGGTATACCATCACGACCTACAAATATAGGTTTATTAGTCTTTAAATCATAAAAACGAGCCCAAAGCGTAGGAGCGCCAGCTTGAGTTTTAACTATAACATCGCCGCCTTCCTTAACTACTACTGTATTTTCAATCTTATAGGTATTAAACCACTCTTGAGCTGCTTTAATAGATGCAGCTATTTTTGGAGTGCTAGGTCTAGTTTTTAGGAATTTTAGAATATTTGCACTTTCCTTAGCGCAAAGAGAAGGAAGTTCATATGCTCTTGCACTATCTGGTAATAAAGTGTTTTCATTGTGTTGTTGTCCCCAAATTGTTAACTTTCCGTTACTATTCTTATATTGAGTGTTTATTAAACAGTCTACACCTTTGTTCACTGCTTTCTTTGAGTTAGCAGCTAAAGTGTTGTCTACAAACGAAAAATCACCTTTTTTATTTGCAACTTCATCTAAAAGAATCATTACATTAATCATTGCATCATCATTATAAGTAATGTGTGTATGGTAACCCGAGCTCTTATAAACTTGTGGCCATCCACCGTTAGCATATTGCATACTTATCAAGAAATTGATTCCTTTTAAAGCAGCAGTAGAGTAGGCTGTATTTTTTGTCTTTTTGTATTCAGCAGCTAATTTTCTTATTTCTGTGTAAGTAGCTCCATTGTCAATAGTTGAGGCTGCCCATTCTCCACTAGTTTGAGTATAATTCTTTTTCCAACCACCATCTGGATTTTGGTTCTTTAAAATTTCTGCAATAGTTGCTGTAGCAACACTAGACTCAGCAGCGAAAGCTGTTACATATGGTTGGAACATAACTGCTGGAGCAGCAGTTAGACCTACTGTTAACATTAGTGTAAGTGATAAGGTTCTTAATTTTGATTTTAACATAAATAATAGTCTCCCTTCAGTTTTTAATTATAACAATTTAAAATTTTGGAACATAAATTTATAGTATATTGAAAAGGTTAATATTTTGTAAACCTTTTCCAAAGCACATATTATTATGTAACTATTTGATAAATAAATAATTGCAAACGTTAAACTTTTTCTGTTTACTATATTTAAAAAGATATTATAAAAAAATACATAATTGAAAACGTTAAATTTTTGCAATTTCTTATAGAATAATTATCATAAAATATTTTTCATATTATCACAATATTTTAATCAAGTAAATATTGTTATCTTGAAAGATGAAAATTAGAGCATAAACGACATTACATTTTCTTATTATAGCGTTTACGCTCTTATATTTTGTATTTTTTATTAGAAATTGTTTAAAGGTTAATAATTCTTACATATCTTAATGATAATATGACATACTGATGTCACATTATATATAGTATTATTTATTAAAATGGATTTTAAAGTGAGTTATTAAAAATGTAAGCAAAACCTATTAAAACTATGAATAAGGGAGCGATTATTATGGAAATCATTCAAGTAACAGAAAATAATATAGATACAGAACATATATGCTGCGCCATTGCTGATACAAAAGGAGAGAGCTGTGTTAAGTCTAAGAAGGAATGGCTTAAAGAAAGATTTAAGGATGGTCTTATTTTTAAAAAAGCAAATGTAAGAGGGAAAGTTTTTATAGAATATATACCAGGTGAAAAAGCTTGGTATCCAATTAATGCAGATGAATATATGGTAATTAACTGTTTTTGGATTTCTGGACAGTATAAAGGGAAAGGAATAGCAAATGAATTGTTAAATGAGTGTATTGAAGATAGTAAATCTCAAGGAAAAAAAGGTGTTGCAGTAATTTCCTCAAAGAAGAAAAGGCCATATTTAACTGATGGCGATTATTTAAAATATAAAGGGTTTAAAGTTGCTGATACTGCTAAACCATACTATGAGCTTTTGTATATTAGTTTTGAAGAAGCAGCAGAAAAACCAGCTTTTAAAAAGTGTGCTAAAGAAGGTTTAATTTTAGAAGAGGATCTTGTGGTATATTATTCTAATCAATGTCCACATGCAGAAAAATATGTTCAAATAATAAAAGAAACAGCTAATAAACGAGGGCTTAATTTAATCACACATAAATATGAAAATTTAGATAGTGCTAAAAATGCACCAGCACCATTTACAACCTATAGCTTTTTCTTTAAAGGTAAATTTATAACAAATGAAATACTATCAGAAAGTAAATTTATTAAATTTCTTGAGGAACAAGGACTATAGACTAACTAAATGCATAAAGGAGAATAGTCTTATCCATCTTTAAAATAAAGTAAATGGATAAGACAGTTTGCTTTTAAGTTGAAGCTAAAAAGAGTTCATAAAAGCAAGATATTCCTCATAATCCTGCCTTTTTCTATCCAAATAATTTTGAAAATTTCTAATAATATACCTATCAGAGCTAGTTATAAATTGATGTTTACACCATTTCTTATAACTATCATATCTGTATTTGGAAGCCTCAGAAGATAAAGCACAAAAAATTTCAATATCATAAGAACCGCGTACATTTAATTTTTTTAATATAACTGGATTTGAGAGTAAAAGTCCAGTGAAATGATTGGCTTCTGCTTCTCTATATTTATATTCAGTTTCAGTTAAATTTTTAGAGAATATCTTTGTATTATTTGAATAATGGCAGCATAAAATATGACCTAGTTCATGAGTTAAAGTCCATCTAATTCGCTCTTCAGATTTATTATCTAAATCATTGTAATAAATAATATACCTGTTTAAAGGCTTGAAATAATCAGTACATCCTTCCTCTGAAGTTAATATTTCAAAAGTTTCTTCTTTAGTCAAGTTATGGTCAATCATGAATTGATGATAAGAGACTATTTTTATATTATCGAAAGAATTAATTATTTCAATTATGTCAATAGGAAATTCAGTGATATTTAATTTTAAATAAATATCATTAACAATATTTTTTATGTATTTATATCTAATCGTCAAAGTATTCATCAAAAGCAGATCTCAGAATTTTCATCATTTTTTCTTTATTTCCTGGGTCCATTTTCTTTCGAGCTCTTTCAATTCTTCTTATATCATCATCAACTTCTGTTGTATATTCACTGTTTTTATCAGCAACATATGATTCATCTATATCATTAGAAAATAAATAATCAACGTCATTGGAAAGTAAATAATCAACGGTTGTATTTAAGGCATTTGCTAATTTTACCAGTGTATCATTGCTGGCACCTTGCCTATTTCCTTCTATCATACCTATTGCAGACTGGCTGAGCCCAATAGATGTAGCTAATTCCTGTTGTGTGATTTTCATTTTTTTTCTTAGTTCTTTAACTTTATCACCTAACATATAATCACCTCTTACTGATAATTTTATCATATTTACTGATAAAATCAATGGAGATTTTAAGAAAATAAAAGAAAATGGAAGGATTCACCATATAATTGGTAAAAATATCAGTATTCATGATAAGGTGAGGTTTGAGAATTATCAGTTTAACTGATAAAATAAGATTATGTTAAGGAAGCAAAAAATTATATTAGCAATGGAAATTAGAAGCTAAATAATTAAGAGCAGAGATTAGAAAATTAAACAATTAAGGGGTAAAGATTAGGAGTTGAGGATTAAAAATGAAATTAACACCAATAAGATTAAGAAGATTAAATTTAGGTTTTGAAAGTGAGGATGTTATAGAGTCACTAGAAATAAGTAAAAGCACTTTTTATAAATTGGAGCAAGGCTGGGCAACTCCTTCACCGAAGTTAATAAAAAGGATAGCTGAATTTTATGGATGCACTACTGATGAAATATTTCGAGATTTGAAGATAACGGGGAAGCGTTAAATGGGTAAAATGGTACAAGCTGTTCTTAAAATAATTTATGGCAGACAGGTATACATAATAAATTTAGGTAAAATTAGAAAAATATCAAAACATTTAGGGAGGTATTAATTATGAATAATACTATAGATAAAATAAGAAGATATAAGGAAATGTTAGCAGATATTGCAGATATAGATATAAGAGTTCAAGAATTAGAAGAAGAGATTTTAGGCGTAAGTGGACAAAGCATGGGGGAAAGAACAGGAAAGACTTATAAGATTACCTCTACTGTTGAGCAGCAAGCGGAACTTTTAATGGAAAGAAAAGAAAAATTATATAGAGAGCAATCAGCTAAAAAAAGGGAACTTGAAAGAATAAATAATGCAATGACAATATTAACAGAAGAAGAAAAGGATATAATCCAAATAATTCATATAGAACATAGAAAATATTATGTGGTACAAGATAAATTAAATTTATCTTACCAAAGAGTTAAGCAATTAGAAAAGCAAGCTGCTAAAAAGATGGAAAGGTATGTTTCATAAAAATTGAGAAATCTAGTATGGAGACATTATTCAGCTATGGGAATTATTGCGGATACATTTCGTTGAAAATGGTGCTCCACCTATTCAGCCATGGTATACAATTCGGAATATGGCTTATGAAAAGGGGTTGATAAAAGACGGAAAAATTGGTGAGTGTAAATGCATGTTTTTTGATATTTCAAGTCTTATAAATATATATAAAGAGGAATTAATAAGAAATCCATATAAATTATACGGAATTAGCAGATAGGGTTAAATTCCAATTTGTAAAGTTGGTTATAATAAGAAGCTCTAAAGAAAAGATGGGATAAAGTATAGGATAGAACACTAATTATAACTTAATAATGTATTTAAGTAAGGTCGGAGAACCAAGTCCAGATAATGGAGGCGGTTCTCCTTCTTATTTTGCATCTAGAAGAAGAGTGTTAATAAATTTTGTAAATGTAAAAAATATATATAATTTATTAACTATTTTACCCAAAAAGTAAAGATAAAATTAGGATTTTTTTTCGGTTCTAAAAAGAATAATTGCTATAATTTGAGTTGCCATTCCAAAAATACAAACGCCATACCATCCAAAGTGAGAATAGCTGTAGGATCCTAAAAAAGAACCAGCTGCGCCTCCAAGAAAAAAGCTGACCATATAAATAGTAGTGAGTCTATTACGTGTTTTCTCATTTAAAGCTTGTACTATTGCTTGGTTTGAGACATTACAAGATTGTACTCCTAAATCGAGAAAAATAACTCCTAAAACAAGTCCCCATATTTTAAAGCCAAATAGGAAGAAGAATAAATAAGAAATTATAACTACAATTATACTTATGCCTATTGCAAATCTAGGACCTTTTTTGTCAGCTAGCTTACCAACTATTGGAGCTGCAAGAGCACCGCTAATTCCAACTAATCCTAATAGGCCTGCTGCTTCAGATCCCATATTGTAATGGGAACTCTCAAGTAAAAATATAAGGGAAGTCCAAAATGCGCTAAATGCTGAAAACATAAGAGCACCATTAAGAGAAGTTTTTCTTAAAATAGGTTCAGTTTTTATTAAATATATCATTGATTTTAATAGTTCAGTATATTTAAGTTCAGAGACAGGTTTACATAATGGAATCAATTTTTTTAAAATAAGCATAAGAATCAACATCATAATTGCTGCAATAAGATAAACAGTTCTCCAACCAAAGTAACTGCCTAAAATTCCGCTAATTGTACGAGAAATCAATATTCCAATTAATAAACCACTCATAATCATTCCAATTATTTGACCTCTTTGTTTTGGATCTGATAATTGTGCAGCTAATGGAATAATAAGTTGAGGAATAATAGAAGTAAAACCAACAGCAAAAGAGGATAAGGTTAATATAAAGATATTTGAAGAGAAAAACATACTCATAAGTGAGATTATTGAGCATAAAAGCATTATGATAATTAATCTTCTTTTTTCTTTTATATCTCCTAAGGGTAATATAAATATCATTCCAACTGCATAGCCTATTTGTGTAAGCATTGCTGCAAAACCTATACTTAATTGATTAACATTAAAAGTTTTAGCTATATCAGCTAGTAAAGGTTGTATATAATATAAATTTGCAACAGTAGCGCCACAAGCTATGGACATAACTAAAATCAATAAACGGCTCAATGTTGGATTAGCTTCTAAATTATTTGAAGTAGAATTGTTTTTTATAATTATATTATTTGCTTGATACATTTTAAAATCACTTCCTTAAATTAAATAAAGTATTAGAATAACAATTGAAAGGAGATTTTATTATCCTAAAATAATAGAATTGTTATTCTAATGAATGGTAAAATAGTAATTTAGCGAATAAAATTAGTGAATATCTTTTCTTCTCTTTCAGGTTTATTTATAATTCCTTGTCCGTTTTCCACAAGTTTCATAAGCCAAGCCATATTTTTACCTAATATCCTCATTATTTGTATTCCTTCTTCATCCTGCATTACTTCACCTGGCAGTCTTCCATTAATAACATTCCAATAATTTGAAGTAGGGATTAGCATTTCAGAATGGTTGATATAATTATTTAATTGATCAAAGGTTGGAATTCCTCCGGCACGTCTTACAGCGACTACTGCAACTCCAACTTTGTGTCTTAGCATACTATCATTGGCTTCTGCAACACGGAACCCCCTATCTAAAAATGATTTCATTGTTCCTGCAATTGCTGAATAATGTACTGGCGAGCCTAAAATTATTCCATCTGCATCTTTCATTTTTTCAATCCAATCATTAACTGGATCAGTAGTAATAACACATTTTCCGTTTTTATTTTTTGTACAATATCCACAAGCAATACATCCTCTGATAGATTTATTTCCTACATGAATGATTTCTGTTTCTATTCCTTCTTTTTCAAGTTCCTCAATAACTATTTTTATTCCATGATAAGTATTTCCTTCTTTAGATGGACTTCCGTTAAAAGCTACAACTTTCATTAAAATTTCCTCCTCATATTTAATAATTTTATACACGTGACTAATTACACAGATGTTGACTTGACTAACATTTTAGTTATTACTACAATTAAGTACTTCAATAATTAAAAGTTTTCTCTCAAGTAATTTGATTTTGATTTTAACAAAACTGAACGTTTAGTTTATAAATATATAATATACTAGACGTTTAGTTTTGTAAATAGTTTTTTATTTAAAATAAAAAATATTTATTTCATTTGAATTTAAGAATTTCTAAAATGAAATCCAAGATGAATCCATAAAAGTTGAATATTGATAATTACAGTACATATAGTATAATATACGTATAGTTTATTAAATATATTATTATAAGCTAATTACAATGGAGGTAATTATAATGGAGAAAAAATTGGGACGCCCTCGTAGCGAAAAAACTAAAAATTCAATTCTTACTGCGGCGTATGAGTTATTGCTTGATAAAGGATTTGGAGCAATTACGATTGAGAAAATTGCTGAAAGAGCTGGAGTTAGTAAAGCTACAATTTACAAGTGGTGGCCAAACAAAGCTGCTGTTGTTATGGATGCTTTTTTTGATGCTGCCGTCGTGAGACTTCCAATACCTGATACAGGATCAACTATTAATGACATGATAATTCAGGTAAATAATTTAGCAAAATTTTTAACTAGTCGAGAAGGAAGGGTAATTAATGAGATAATAGCGGAAGGTCAATATGATCAAAAATTAGCTGAAACTTATCGAACAATATATTTTAAACCTCGCAGACTTGATTCGCGATATATATTAGAACGTGGAATTTCAAGAGGAGAGCTAAAGGAAAATTTAGATATAGAATTAATTATAGATTTAATTTTTGGTCCAGTATTCTATAGATTATTAATAACTGGTGATGTAGTTGATGAAGATTTTATAAAGAATTTAATAAAATATATATTTGAAGGCTAGCGGTGTTGGTTCTCTAATAAACTTCACATTTATAAAAAGAAAACACTAAGTCAAAATACATTTAACTAAATGTCATAAATAGTGCTTATATAGAAAAATTATAGAAAAATTGTAGATATATTAGATAAAGTGTATAAGAAAATAGTAATAATACGTAATATAATAGTAAGTGAGAAGAAAAGATAAATTTTAAAACATTGTTGTTTATTTAGTTTTTTAAAGCAAAAACAAATACAAACAATTAAATTTAATATATAGGTTGCAATTAAAACTTTACATTGAAAAATACGTCAAAACTTCAAAAGTACATAAGTTTATTTTTAGATTTACTATTCAATGTATATAGACATAAATTTTATGAAACAATTATTTTGCAACATATGTATTTAAGTTATAAAAAGAACGCTTAGAAATAAGGGTTCTTTTTATATTGAAAAATATCTTGAACTCAAAATTAAAATAAGGTACTTTTAAACTTAAAAGTCTAGATAAGGTACTTATAGAAAGGGGTGAGGATTTTGCGTTAGAGTTTCTAAAGATCCTAAATTATAATTCATAGAGATTATAGGAGGAGATTCATGATTAATGAATTAATCAATTCAATTAACGGAATGTTAATTGAGAAATTCCCAAACACAAAAGTATATACATCAAAGTTAGAGAAGGATTTTACAAGACCTTCTTTTTTTATTCGCTATATTACTAGCAGACAAGTGGATTTAAATAGAAATAGTTATTTAAATATAATAACTATGAAGATTATTTATTATCCGACACTAGATGAATTTATGAATGTGGACTTGATAGCACAAAATGAAGTTTGGGATACAATGCGAGAAACCTTCAGTAGCGGATATATAAAGGTTTTGGATAGAGCCGCAAAGATAAGAAGGTTAAGAGGCAGAGCAAAAAATACAGAAATACATCTTAAGCTAAAATTGGAATTTACTGAAGACAGGATCTTTAATAAAGCTCAAAGTCCTAAAGCAGAAGCAATCAATTTAAATTTTTAAGGAGGAATAGGAAATGGGAGAACCATCAATACAAATTGTATTTAAACAAGCAGGAATAACTGCAATAAAAAGAGGAGAAAGAGGAGTTGTAGTGCTTATTTTAAAAGACACTATGCCAGCATCATATAGTAATCCAATCAAAATGGAAACTATAGATGAAATTCCTGAAGGATTATCAGATTTTAATAAAGAACAAATTAAACTTGCTATGATAGGATATCAAAATCCACCAAAGAAAGTTATTGCTTATGTAATAGCATCAGATGCAAAGGATTATTCAGAAGCTCAAAATCACCTAGAGACAATTAAATGGGATTACGTAGTAGTTCCAAGTATTGGCCTAACTGTGGAGGGCAAGGTTGATACAGAAGCAAATACTACTTCAAGAGCAACAGATTTTGCTACTTGGATTAAGCAATTAAGAAGTACTAAGGATATTAAAGTTAAAGCAGTACTTCCACATTGTCCAGCAGATAATGAAGGAATTATTAATTTCTGTACTGATGATATAAAAACAGCAAATAAAACTTACACTGCAGCAGAATACTGCTCAAGAATTGCAGGTATGCTAGCAGGAACACCATTAACTATTAGTGCTACTTTTGCACCTCTTGCAGAAGTTGTTGATGTTCCACATTTAAAGAAAGAAGAAAGAGATGCTGCTGTTGATGCAGGTAAATTAATCTTATTTAATGATGGAAAGAAAGTTAAGATTGACAGAGCAGTTAATAGCTTTGTTACTACAATTGAAAATAAAGGTGATGATTTTAAGAAAATTAAAATCGTAGATATTATGGACTTAATGCATGATGATATTAAGACAACTGCTGAAGATAGTTATATTGGTAAATATCCAAATGATTATGATCACAAATGTTTACTTATCACAGCTATTAATGGATATTTTGAAGGCTTAGAATTAGATGGCTTACTTGATAGCAGCATTCAAGGCCAAAACAAGGCTGAAATTGACTTAGAAGCACAAAAAGTTTACTTAAAAAGTCAAGGAACAGACCTTGGAACAATGAAGGATCAAGAAATAAAAGAAAGTAATACAGGTTCTCAAGTATTTCTTAGAGGACAAGCTATTATTTTAGATGCAATTGAAGATATTAAATTTCAAATATATATATAGGAGGGGTTATTTATGCCACAAGCAAAACAAGTTATAAATGGAACATGGGGAGAAGTCTGGATTAATGGAGAATACGTTTCAGAAGTATCAGCACTTCAAGCAAAGGTTACTCTAACAAAGGTAGACGTTAATTTTACAAGAGATTTATGGAAAAGAAGTAAGATAACAGGAATAGAAGGAAAGGGAACATTGAAACTGCATCATGTATCCTCAAGGATGGCAATTTTAATGAAAGATAATATTAAGCAAGGAAAGCAAACAGTATGTACTATTATATCTAAATTAGCGGATCCAGATGCATTGGGAGCTGAAAGAGTAGTACTTAAGGATGTTACTTTTGATGAATTAACAGTAGCAGACTGGGAAGTTAAAAAGAATGTTGAAGAAACGCTTCCATTTACTTTCTCAGGATATGATTTCTTAGACTTAATAGAGCCACAATAAAAGCTTAAATCAAGTATTGATAATTGATAATGCACGATTGACACAGGGTGCCCTTTATGGGCACCCTGTGGGCAATGAAGGATAAATTTCAAAGAGAAAGTTCTGATAGCTAAATGCAAGATTTGGAGCATCACTTTTTGGACTTTTACTTTTCTCTCTAGGATTTTTTAAAATGTATTTTTAAACAAAACCTGAGTTTTTAAATCTTAACTGTCAATTGTCAATTATAAGAGTGGCTTAGCCATTTTTGGTTTAAAAAAATCTAAATTAGTATAGAAAATATATATAGAAAAAATTAATCAATAAAATATGGAAAAAATTTATTTAAATTATTATAGAAAATGAAAATTTTTAATTAAATTATTATAGAAAGTGGAGATGAAAATTATGAATTTAGTAGAACAATTATTAAAAATAGATGCTGGCAAAATTGAGGTACCATCAAAAGAGGTAAAGCTTAAACTTGCTAAACTAGGAAATGCTGAAATTACCTTTACATGTAATGCTATTTCTATGGAAAGATATAATGAAATTCAAGAAAGAGTATTGCAAGTAGATAAGAAAGGAAATATTCAAGGCTTTGCCACAGCACAGGCAAAAATAGAAACAGTTCTTGCAGGGGTTTCAGAACTTAGATCTGAGGAGCTTATGAAACATTTTAAAACTCCAACACCTAAGGAACTTATGAATAAAATATTTTTACCGGGTGAAGTTGATATTTTAGCAGATACTGTAACAGAAATATCAGGAGTAGAAGCTACCTCAAATAAAAAAGAAGACATAAAAAACTCATAAGCACTGATGAAACGGTTAATCTTCTATACCACTGTTGGAAACTGCATGATAAGTGGCCAGCAGAAACTTTAAATAGAGGATTTGGAGAAAAGATTATCATCAGTGCTTTTATTGAACAAGAAATAGAAGATAAGAATAGGAATATGGAAGCCCTAAATTCAGGGGGTGATGATTAATGGCATCTGGAATCAACATGACACAAGTGAATGTAAATCAAATGAATGTTGCAATAAATATAACAGAAAATTTTATTGTTGCTATTCAAAAAGCTCAACAATCTATGGATGGATTAGGGAAAAAGGCTATAGAAACTTCACAAAAAGTGAATGAATCATCTAAAGCGTTAGGATTTGGTGATAGATTAGCAAGTGGATTAAGTACAGCTAGACAGGCAATAGGAGAGGTGGGGAATTCTACAGCAAGTTTTTTAAAAGATTGCATAGATGGTGCCGCAAAATCAGAAAAAATAAATAAAGATTTGGCACAAACAATTAAATCCACTGGAGGTGCTGCCGGATTTACAGCCGAAGAAGTAAGTAAAATGGCATCACAATTGAGCAATACATCTACATTTGGCGCTGGAGCAATTAAAACAGGTCAGAGTATGTTACTTACATTTACTAATATAGGCAAAGATGTATTTCCAAAGGCATCACAAGCAATGATAGATATGGCCCAAAAAATGGGGACTGATCCTGTGGAAGCTAGTAAAGTGCTTGGCAAAGCGCTTAGCGATCCTACTAAGGGACTTGCAGATTTAGCTGGAGTTGGAATTAGATTTA
Source organism: Clostridium puniceum (assembly GCF_002006345.1). GTDB lineage: Bacteria > Bacillota > Clostridia > Clostridiales > Clostridiaceae > Clostridium > Clostridium puniceum. The sequence goes on along the minus strand of NZ_LZZM01000234.1, from coordinate 79,435 downwards.
CGGATGGACAAAAAAAGCAAGTAGAAGCAATGCAAAAGGCTGGTGATACAGCTGGAGCTCAGAAATTAATTTTAAGCGAATTAAATAAGGAATTTGGTGGGCAAGCAGCAGCAGCAGCAGATACTTATGATGGTAGGTTAAAGCAATTAACTAATACTATAAGTAGTATAAAAACAACAATAGGTACAGCTTTATTACCTTATGTAAGTAAGGCAGCAGAAGTGTTTCTAAGTATAGCACAGGCAATAAAAAATGTACCACAACCCATAATGGATATTATTGCAAAAACTTTAGGTCTTACAGCAGTATTTGGAACATTAATTGGTGGCTTTGGAATGTTTAAAAATATGATAGGAATGTTCTTTCAGCCTCTTTCAGGAGTTATAGGTTTATTTACTAAGTTTCCAATTCCCATTATGCTAGTTGTGGGAGTAATTGCATTACTAGCAGCCGCTTTTGCTACTAATTTTGGCGGAATAAGAGACTTTGTTGTATCTGTATTTAATAAAATTTCAGGAGCAGTAAAATCAGCAATTGATGTATTTAAGAAAACAGGAAGTGCAGCTCAAGGGCTAGGAGCATTATTTACTAATTTATTTGGATCCAAAGTTGGTGCCGTTGTAACAAATACTATAAAACTAATAACTATAGTAGTTAAATCCTTAGTAGAATTTATTAAAGCACATATGCCACAAATAAAAATTGTAATTCAAAATGTATTTAAAGGAATTCAATCAGTTTGGAACTCTATATTAAAACCAGTATTAACATTTGCAATTCAAATCTTTGGAAAGTTAATAAGCTTTGTAATGTCTAACTGGCCACTTATAAAACAAACTATTACAACAGTTATGACAGCTATCAAAAATGTTATAACCACAGTTTTAGGAGGAATAACAACTTTTTGGAAGGCGCATGGACAAACTATAAAAATAGTTGTAGGTGCAGCCTTTAATAATATAAAAACAATAATTTCAACCGTACTTAGCGTAGTTACAGGAGTTATTAAAACTGTAATGCAAATTATAAATGGAGATTGGTCAGGAGCCTGGAACACTATAAAAAGCACTGTAGGAACAGTATTTAATGGAGCTGTTGATATTGTAAAAAATATTATAACTGCTATAGGTGCAGTATTTAAGGATATGGCAAAAACTGCAATTACTTGGGGAAAAGATTTTGTTGATGGAATTATAAATGGAATAAAATCTAAAATTGAAGGAGTTACTGAAGCAGTTACAGGAATTGCTGATAAAATAAGATCTTTCCTTCATTTTTCAGTTCCAGATGAAGGTCCTCTTACAGATTATGAGACTTGGATGCCAGATTTTCTAAAAGGTATGGGAACTGGAATCAAAGTTAATACTCATTTAGTAACTGATCCAGTTAAAAATCTTTCAGTTGGTATTAAAACTAATATGAATAAGAATTTATCTGGTGGAAGTAAGGCTGAAAATGTAAAGGCAGCAGGTACAACAGCTAAGGATGACACAGCTCAAAATGGTTTTGCAATAACAATAGCTAAACTTGCTGATTCCATAATAATTAGAGAAGAAGGCGATATAGATAAAATTGCGACAGCACTAGCAAACAAATTAACTCAAACAGCACTTGGAATGGGATAGGAGGTATTTTATATGATAGAATTTTGGTTTAATCAAGGTAGAACCTGGCTGCAATTGCCAGTACCACCTTCTAGTTATTTATTAAAATTAGGTAATAATAATTCAGTAGTTAATGTTGAATCCATTGGAGAAGTAAATATATTAGGAGATTCAAAGCTTTCAGAGATATCTTTTGAAGGCTTTTTTCCTGCACAAGAATATAATTTTTGCGCATATTCTAATATTCCTAAGCCTTTTGAGTGCGTAGCACAAATAGAAAAGTGGAGGAAAAACAAAAAGCCTATAAGAGTAATTCTAACTAATACACCTATTAATGATTTATTTTCAATAGAAACCTTTGAATATGGTGAAAATGATGGCACTAGAGATGTATATTTTACTTTAAATTTAAAACAATATAAGGTTATAAAATTGAATCAAAAGCTTGTAGGCACATGGGGGTCAAGCTTTAGTTTAACAAATTCAAACAATATATTGGGTGGAAACTTATGATTGAAGTATTAGAAAAAAATATTAAGAGTAAATATAGGCTTAAGATATTAGGTGAAAAAATTAAAAGCAAATATATGGTTAGTATTTTAGAAGAAAAAAATAAAAGCCAATATATGCTTGAAATATTAGGTGAAGAATATGATTAAAATTTATAGCTTATACGATGGATGGAATTTAACAGATATAACCCCAGTATGTAAAAGTGTTGAATTATCAGCATCGGTAGATCAGCCTGCGAGAAAATGTGCATTTAGTATGATTTATTCATTATCAGATAAAAATCAGCCTAGAGTTCAAATAGGTCCAGGCACCTTAATTAGTGTTGTGGAGGAGGAACATGGAGAAATCTTTAGAGGCGAAGTAGTGGATAGAACTTTAAGCAGTTCAAGTCAAGAGGAAACCTTCACTTGCTATGACTATATGAGGTTTATTATGAATTCATCTACAAGTATGAATATTAAGAATATGCCACCAGAAAATGTTACAGCTAAAGCTTGTGAAGAGGTAAATATAAAATTAGGTGATATAGCAGTTACAGGTTTTCCAATTAATAGAGTATGTCCAGATAAAACTTACTATAACATAATAATGCAGTGTTATAGTGAGGTAAGCAAACAAAATGGAAAACAATATATTCCAATAATGAAAGCTGACAAATTAAGCATAATTGAAAAAGGACAAGTTATTTCAAATTACACACTTCAGTCAAGTAATAAGGATGTATATAACAATAATATTATAGATTTAAGCTATAAAGATACTTTAGAAAATATGATAAACAGGGTTGTTATTTTTGATGCTGATGGAAATTACGTAGATAAAGTTGAAAATGCAGAAGCAGTAAAAAGCTATGGTGTTTTCCAAACAACTTATTCAGTAGAAGATGATAAGGATACTTATACCGTAGCACGAAATAAATTATATGGTTTTAGTGATGAAATATCAATTGAAGCTATGGGAGATTATAGCTGTATAACAGGATATGCAGCTATGACTAAAGTATGGTATTTAGGCTTATTGAATAATACTACAGTATACATTAATGCTGATTCTCATACCTGGGAATGCGGGACAGGAAAGTATACTATGAAGCTGACAGTCAGCTTAACAAATAAAATGGATTTACAGGAGGTGGATAGCTAATGGATCCCTATGTAAAAATGTTAAATTTAATGACAAAGAAAGGTGCAGAATGTAATCCACTAAGTATTTGTATTGGCAAGGTTATATCACCACCGCCTGAAATTATAATTCAAACAAATAATTTACAGCTATATAAGGATGATCTTTATATAGCTGATTATTTATTGCAAGGGTATTCTCGAAACGTATCTATATCGCCTAATTGCACAGGAAATACAATAGTAACTAAGGATACTATTAAGATTGGTGATGAACTTGCAGTTTTTCCTATAGGAGGTAATCAAGTATGGATAATACTTTGTAAGGTGGTGAAATGTGATGGCTAATATATTGCCAGAAACTAATTCAATTTTAGCAAATGTAGTTGCTTCATTTCCAGAAGAAGAAGCAGAAGTAAGTATACCAAAGGAATATGCTTGGGATTTTGAAAAAAATGATTTTAAGCTAAAGGATGGAAAGTTTCAAATAGTAGAAGGCACAGAAGCTTTAAAGATTTGGATATGGAAAGCTCTTAAAACAAGTAAAGCCATATATCCAATTTATAGTGATAGCTATGGACAAGAGCTTGAGAGTTTGGTTGGAAAAGGAATTAGTAAAAGCTTGGCTGAAAGTGAAGCAGAAAGATTAACTTTAGAATGTTTAAAAGAAAATGAACACATTCTAAGTATTAGTAATTTTAAGGCTGATAAAAGTAAGGATACTTTAAAAATTACATTTACAGCAATAACTGATTGTGGGGAGGTGATAATTGATGTTTGAAAATAATACAGAAGAAGTTTTAAAAAAAGAGATGTTAAGTAGTATTGATTCTGGAATATCTAAAAGTGAAGGATATTTTGTATATGATGCAATTGCACCAGCTGCAAAAAAAATATCTGAATGTTATACCGTATTAGATATAATTTTAAAGTTAATATTTGGAGAACCAGCACCAGAAATTCCACAAGAAGACTATGATAAATTTATGGATAAGGATGCAGCAAGGCATGGATTAAAGCGTAAGCAAGGAATATATTCCATAGGTGAAGTAACCTTTACAGGCGTAGATAATTCTATAATTAATGAAAACAGCATTGTCCAAACGGTTGAAGGTTTAAAATACAAAGTAACTTCTCAAGGGAAAATTGTAAATGGAAAATGTACTTTAGGGATTAAAGCAATGGAAATGGGTTCAAAGTATAATGTACCATCAAATACTATAGTTCAAATTCCAATTAAAATTAATGGAATAATAAGCGTAACTAATTTAAATACAACTACTAGTGGTACCGATAGAGAAACTAGTGAGGAGCTGCTTGAAAGAATTATATCAAAAGAAAGAGACGAAAGCAGTAGTGGAAATGTATACGACTATGAAAAATGGGCAATGGAAGTGTCTGGAGTAGAGTCGGTTAAAGTAAAACCTCTTTGGAAGGGGAATGGTACTGTAAAAATAATAGTTGCAGGTGACAATGGGGCTCAGTTAGATGATACTATAGTTCAAAATGTAAAAGAATATATTGATCCACATGATGGAGCAGGATTTGGAAAAGCTCCTATAGGTGCTACGGTTACTGTCATATCAGTAACGCCTATGCAAATAGATGTTAAAATTCAAGGTTTAATCATAGAAGATAAATTCAGCTTAGAAGATGTAAAGCTTAATATTAAAAAATCACTTGATGCATATTTTAAAAAATTATCAGCAGGGGGAGCAGTTAAGATAAATGCTGTTGAAGCTGTAATAATGATGACAGAAGGGGTAAATGATCTAACTTCAATTAAGATAAATGATCAAAGTAAAAATATACTAGTTATAGATGAAAACAAAGCATCTTTAGGAGGTATAACCTATGAATAAGTTACCTTTTAGAAGATGTTATTTATTGTTAGGGGGAGTTATTTATGAGTAAGGTATCACAAGTAAATTTATTTATGAATAAGTCCTTAAATAATGAAGTAGAAAATAATAAATGTGCAGAAAAATTAAAGAGCTATGTGCCTTATGAAATACAAAGTAGTTATATTTTCAAGGAAATATTTAATGCTCATGGAGATATATTTGAACAATTAGAAGTAGATATTTCAGATTTATTTTTGCAAATTCTGCCTCAAACTGCGACAGAATGGGGAATAAGTCTTTGGGAAAAGCGTATTGGAATCTCGACTAATACATCTAAAACCTTAGAAGAAAGAAGAGCAAGAGTTTTAGCAAAGCTTATTAATAGAAGTACAACTACGGTTGAAACAATAAAGCAAATTTGTAGAAGCTTTGCTTCAGAAGTTGAAGTAATTCAACATAATGATGAGTATTATTTTGAAGTAAATTTATTAAGTAATTTAGGATTTTCTTATGAATTAAAAAGTATGTATGATTTTATAGATATAGTAAAACCAGCACATCTAGGAACAAAATATAAATTGACATCACTTTCTAGAGGAAAAGCTTATTACAAATTAGCTGCTACAACAGGTGAAATTTTAACGGTTTACCCTTGGATTGCTAGAAACATTGAAACAAGCACAAAACTAGAAGTTGGCGTAAGTCAAAATAAAGGTTCAGAAACTATGACAATATATCCATTAAAATCTTAGAAAAATTATAACTATTACAGTTTTAATAAAGTTATAACTACTGGAATTTAAGAAAGGTTATAAATAAAAATCTTTTATAAAAAGTATAAAACAATATATTCAAAAGAATAAAGGATTAAAATTTAATAAACAAAATAAAAAAACAATAAAAAGGAGAGGATTTAATTTGGCAGAAAATTTTTATACAATACTAACCTCAACAGGAAAAGCAAAATTAGCAAATTCAGCAGTCTTAGGCAGTAAAGTGAATTTTAAAACATTAAAAGTAGGCGATGGAAAAGGAGCTTACTATGAGCCGTCAGAAAATCAAACCTCACTTGTAAATCAAGTCTGGTCAGGAAATATAGGCTCAATTTCTGTAGATGAAAATAACCCAAACTGGATAGTAATAGAAACCTTAATACCAGCGACTATTGGAGGATTTTTCATTAGAGAAGCTGGTATTTTTGATGAAGACGATGAGTTAATTGCAATAAGTAAACTTTCAGAAACATATAAGCCAGTAGTTTCAGAAGGCAGCATAAAAGATTTATGCATCAAAATTATATTAGAAGTAAGTAATGTAGAGAGTGTAACTTTGAAGATAGATCCTACTGTAATTGTTGCTACTAGGAAGGATATTGATATATTAGAAGCAAAAGTTCAAGATGTTAATACGAAAGTGTCAAAAAATACTCAAGATATATTAGATTTAAATACTAATAAAGCTAATATAACTGACAGTAATAGAACTACTACTGCAAAAGATATAACGGGTGCTATAAATGAATTGAATAGTGGTAAAGCCAATAAGGATGGATTAGTACAAAAAAATTTGAATGCAGATTTATTAGATGGATTACATTCAACAGACATTATTAGAAAATATGATTTAAATTCAATCAATATAGATATAACAGATGGAAGTTGGTATACAAGTATTAGTGAAACTGGTCATGGTACAACTTCTTGGGGGGGATGGGTTCATGTAATTCAATATGCAACTCCGCATTTTTACACTCAGATTGCAAATACTGTAAATAGTAATCCTGGTGCAGTGACAGGAATGGCAATTCGCACAAAATGGCTTCAATCAGGTGTATGGACACAATGGAGAGCAATACCAATGCATCAAAGAGCTGCTGATGGCATGAATGCAGACAACTTAACAGATACTGGTATGTACTCAGGTTCGTGGGGGGCAGGAGTTCCAACTGAATATCCAGGATACTATGATAATCAAGGAGTTTTACAGGTTGTTAATTATTGGAATTTAGCAGATCCAAAATGGGTTAGACAAATATTTTATACTCCACATAATGATCTGATTTTTGAGAGAGCTAGAGTAAATGGAGTTTGGTTAAAATGGAAACCTTTGAATACAACTGAAACTACAACAATAACACAATTCTACAATGGATGGTCAAGATGGTCAGATGTTACTTATGGAACTGATTTAACGAAGAGTGGAAATTTGGTCAACTTATCTATTTTAGTTATAAGTTCATCACCTAATCAAAGTGCAATGTTTTATTTACCAGAAGGTTATAGACCTAGAAATAATATTATAGGTACAGCTTGGGGGGGAAACAAGCATTCTGAATTTAGAGTATATAAAGATGGTACTGTTGCTATGAATAGTACACCAACAGCACAAACATGGCATTCAATACAAGTGACTTTTTCAGTATAGGAGGATACGCAAATAATGGTAACACAAAAAGAATATGAAAGAATGTTTAAAGAAATAGATGGAATGATTTTTACTCCAAAAGTAAATTATGTTGAAGAAGAAAATGAAGTTGATGGAATTAAAGAAAAAGAATTTAAATATGAAATATTAAAAACTGCTGATGAAGTATATGAAGAATACTTAAATCCACAAAAGCCACAACAAACTGAAATAGAAACTTTAAAACAAAGATTAGCAGACATGGAAAACTATATATTACAAAAAGAATTACAAGAATCAACTAACTAATAAGCAAAGTATATAAAGATTATAAAAAAGGTGGTATGTTAAAATGACAAAATTACAAGAACTGCTAGGAAAAATATTAAAAAGTAGAATCGAAAGAGAAATAGAAGATGGTATTCTAGAAACTGATAAAGCTAATTTATGTGAAACCTTAGATATTTTTATGGCAAGCAAAAAAATTACTTCAGAGCAATATAAGGAGTTAGCGGAACTAGCAACCATTGGATAATAATAAAACTCTGGAATAGTAAAAAGGAGAGGAATTTTACATTCTTTAACTTAAATCAAAGAGGTAAAGCTTATTTAATAATGTAAAAAAACCTTATTTCATAGAAAAATTATATAAAAATTACAATATAATTAGAGAAAATGTATAAGAAATTGAGAATAATAACCCTTATAATAGTAAGTGGGAACAAAAGATAATTTCCCCTCATAAAGCATATTAAATAAAGCAGCTCAGAATGTAAAATATTTTTGAACTGTTATTTTTATGCTTAAATTCTAATACACCTTAAACAAAAGGACATTTATAGAAATATAGATGTCTTTTTTGATTAAAAGCATAGGTAAAAAAGTGTAAGATTACATACAACACTTCCAAAGGTTTATTCTATATTACGATTAAAGGGGGTGATGAGGGAGCAATCAGTTAAAATTAGCCTTTAATTTAAACACAGAAAATATTAATACTTAACCTGAGTAATTCAGGGAAATCAATGCTTATGCAATTACATAAGTAAATATTAAAAATTAATTATTTAGGAGGAAAATATAATGGGAACAATTAAACAAAGAAAGAGTTTTGCAAATTATTTAAATGTAGGAGCAGGTGTAGAAGAATACGCGTTAATGGGAGCTGGTTTTACAGATTTAATTGAAACTCCAGCAGCGCAAACAGCTTCAAAGAAGTACGTAAATGACAAATCAGCTACTAAGAGCATACTAGGATATGACTGGACTACAGCATATGTAACAGATCAAATAAGAGATGAAAAGGCTGTTGATTTTATCTGTAATGTAGGTGAAATGCAATTAGTTGGTTCTGATTGTGAAACTGATTATGTTATCGTTGATTTAGACAAAAAGGGCGCTGTTGATGGCGAATTCAAAGCTAGAAAATTCAGAATAGCAATAGAAGTTGCAAGTTTTGACAACAATGATGGGCAAATGGCTGCAACAGGTAACTTACTTGGAATTGGTGATATAGTGCATGGAACTTTCAATGTTACTACTAAAAAATTCATTCCAGCCGTATAAAGGAATTGAAAAGACAACAGACTCGTATAACGGGGTCTGTTACTTTCGAATTGATTTATTGATTACATAAATAAAACATTAAAATAATATTTAACAATAAAAGATTATAGGAGGAATTTAGATGATTATTAATAATGTAGAAATTGGTGAATTAGATATATTTGATGCAGATAGTTCTGAAAAGTATGAAAAAACCATTGATAAAGTAATAAAGGAAGCACAGGATTCAAAAGGTCTTAAACTTTCTGCTGCAATTAGAAAACAATGCAATGCAGTATTTAACTGTTTTAATGAACTTTTTGGAGAGGGTGCAGATAAAAAGGTTTTTGGTGATAAAGTTAATTTATTAATTTGTTTAAAGGCATTCGATGAACTAAAGAATGGAATTTCTAATCAAATAGAACAATCAGAAATAGAATTAGACACTATTGCATCTAAATATACTTCTAACAGAGCTAAACGTAAAGTTAAGACAAAATAATGAATATCTTAATTGATTTATTGCCAAAATCAGTAGAAATTGGTGGAGCAGAATATGAGATTAATTTCGATTTTCGTACCTCCATTCTCTTTGAAATGATGGTGCAAGATTACCAGCTTAGTGATAAAGAAAAGATATTAAAAACACTAGAACTATATTACCCAATTATTCCAAAGGATATTGATAAAAATATTAATGAAGCAATTGATAAGGCATTATGGTTTTATCGAGGCGGTAAGGATATAAAAAATCAAAGTTCTCAAATAGGTAGTACCAAGAGTGAGAAGATTTATTCTTTTGAGTATGATGATGAATATATTTACAGTGCATTTTTAGAGCAATATAATATGGATTTACAGGATGTAGAGGATCTTCATTGGTGGAAGTTTAAAGCTATGTTTAAAGCACTTAAAGAAGATAATGAAATAGTGAAAATAATGGGCTATAGAGCTATGACCATAGATAATAAAATGTCTAAGGAGCAAAAAGAATATTATAGAAAAATGAAAAAACTTTATGAAATTCCAAAATCCAAAAATGAAAAAGAAAAAATCAATGCTTTAGAAGAAGCTTTAATGGGAGATGGGGATTTAAATGGATTATTATAGGGTTTTATATATGGGGATATTAATTAAAATTATAAGTTAAAAATACAATATATGTTAAAAAGGAGTAAGAAGATATGTTTGTCTCAGAGCTTATCTATTAAGTGAACATACAAACATAATATTAACTTGTTATTTGTTTGAAAATATATGATGAAAGGTGGTGAACAAATGGCAGATAATTCGATTAGTATTGATACTTCTATTGATACAAGTAACTTTGAAAAAGGACTTGAAGATTTAAGCAACAAGGTAAAAAGTCAATTGGAGGAAACGTTTTTGACTCCAATAGCAGAGAAAGTTTTACCATGTTTAGATGATATGGCAAATGCTCTAAAAGAAGCTTTAGGGTCTGATGAAATATCTTCTAAAGTTGAAGCAATAGCAGAAAAATTAGGAGAATTTGCAGAAAGCATAACTGGAGTAGCAGAAGAGTGTCTACCAGAACTAACAGATGGTCTTTCCTGGATTCTTGGTAACAGTGATGCAATTGCAATGGGGATTGTTGGGATTGGAACTGCTCTTAAAGTATTTGAAGTAGTTAACTTAGTTATGGGGGTAGTTGAAGCATTCCAAGCAGCTAAATTAGCAACAGAAGGATTAACAGTTGCACAATGGCTGTATAATGCAGCAATGGATGCTAATCCTATAGGTATTGTAATTTCAATAATAGCAGGACTTATAGCAGCACTAATGTATCTATGGACTACAAATGAAGGCTTTAGAGAAGCTATAATAGGTGCATGGAATGCTATTTCAGAAGCTGCTACTACAGTATGGGAAGGTATTTGTACATTTTTCACAGAAACAATTCCAGCAGCCTTTAACAGCTTAGTTGAATTTTTCACAGAAACAGTTCCAGAATTTTTTGGAACCTTGTGGCAAACTATATATCAGTTATGTAGTGATGGCTGGAATACAGTGGCAGCATTTTTCACAGAGACTTTGCCAGGATTTTTTGATACTTTATGGCAAAGTGTATGTCAGTCATGTAGTGATGGATGGAATCTTATAGTCACATTTTTTACAGAATCAATACCAGCATGGATAGACTCCATAGGAGTTTTCCTTGCAGAGTTACCTAATCAAATAGCATATGGATTGGGTGCAGTATTAGCAGTTATAGTTAGCTGGTGTGTAAATACTTGGGAATATTTATCAACTAATGTGCCACTTTGGATAGAGGGAATAGTTAATTTTTTTGCACAACTTCCAAGTCAAATAATGACTTGGCTTGATACCGTTATTACTAATTTAACAACTTGGGGAAGTAATATGCTGACATCAGCAACAACTACAGTATCAGGTATAATAACAGCAATAGTTAACTATTTCATGCAGCTTCCAGCTCAAATAATGATTTGGTTAGATACAATCATAACTAATTTAACAACTTGGGGAAGTAATATGCTGATAGCAGCAACAACTACAGTGTCAGGTATAATAACAGCAATAGTTAACTATTTCATGCAGCTTCCAACTCAAATAATGACCTGGTTAGATACGACCTTAACTAATCTATCAACATGGGGTGCCAATATGTTAAGTACAGCCACAACAGCTGCGAGTGATGTAGTTACAGGAATAGTTAATACAATTTCTAATATTCCAAGTCAAATGATTACAATAGGGGGCAACATAGTTGCTGGAATAAGACAGGGGATTGAAGATGCTTGGGATAGCATGACAGGATGGATTGGAGGTCTATGCGATAGTTTTGTAGAAGGGTTTAAAGACAATTTAGACATACATTCACCTTCTAGAGTTTTTAGAGATGAGATAGGCAAAAATATAATCAAAGGTATTGGTGTAGGTATTGAATTAGAAACACCAAATTTACAAGAGCAATTAAGCTATAATATATCAGATTTAACTGACAAATTAAAGGCTAGTGTAGGCTTTGAAACTGCAAGCACTACTGCAAGTATTGCAGCTTCTGTAAATAATTCAGCAGGTGTAAACAATCCTACAACTACAAATAACAATGACAATGGAATAAACATAAACATAGAAAACTTTAATGGAACAGATAAGCAGAATGTACAAGAATTAGCACAGGAAATTGCATTCTTAAGTAAGAGAAAACTAGTATAGAAAGGGTGGTAAAATGTTTATATGGAATGGAATAAGCTCTGATGAAATGGGTGTTAAGGTAATATCTTTACCACCTGTTTCTTTAAGCACTGAAAATACAGAGGAAATTACAATAGAAGGCAGAGATGGATTTTTAACAGAATTTAAAGGTTATAGTGGAGATACTAAAAAAGTTGAAGCAGATTATTTTGGTAATGATCCATATGTGCTTTGCAACTGGCTTAGGGGAGATGGAGAAGTAACCTTTAGTAACCAAGAAGAATTTTATTATAAAGCTAGAATTAATAATCAGATTCCTATTGAAGAAATAATAAAAAATCAAATGTATAACTTTTTAATACAATTTAGATGCCAGCCATTTAAGTACTTTATAAGTGGAAAAAATAAAAAAATTATAATAGCAAATAAAACAATACTAAATAACTTTGGAAATTATAAAGCTTTACCGATTATAACGGTTTATGGTAGTGGAAATATTACTATAAATATAAATGGTAGAGCTTTTACTCTATCTAATTTATCTGATTCAATAACAATAATATCTGAAATAGAAGAAGTATTAGATGGTAAGGGAAAATTAATGGAGGGTTACTTCCCATATTTAGATGTAGGTAAAAATACAATTACTTGGAGTGGAAGTGTAACTAAATTAGAGGTGATTCCAAATTGGAGAGTGATTTAATGATTAGATTATGGGAAAGCACAGAAAAGAATTTTAAAGGTAATCAATGGATTCTAAATGAGTGTACTAAATGTGAAATAACAGAAATAATCAATGGTGAATTTGCTTTAGATTTAGAGTATCCATTACAAGATACAAAAGGAATCAGTAAATATATAGTAAGAGGTAATATCATTACTTGTCCAGTTAAAGATAATAGGCCAGAGCAACAATTTAGAATAAGAAAAGTAAATAAAACAGCTACTAACGTAGTTGTATATGCAGAAGCTAAACTAATTGCAGACTTAAAAGCAAATAGAGTAAGAGCTATGACAATAGTAGGTAAAACAAGAAAAGAAGCTATACAAATTGTATTAGATAATGCTTTAGAAAAGCATAGATTTGTAGCTGGAAATTTAGATAATAATACTACTAACAATGTGATAGTTAATATAGAAGAAGGTACTGTATTAGAAGCTTTAATAGGCAAAAAAAATAGTATTTTAAGTGAGTATGGCGGAGAATTTATTATAAATAATAATATTATAGATATAGTTGATAGTAGAGGTTCTGATGAGGGCTTTACTATAGCTTATGGTAAAAATGTATCTTCCATAAAAGAAACTACAGATGATACAGATTTAGTAACTGTTTTAATACCTAAAGTAGGAGATTTAAGATTGCCAGAATATTATGTAGAATCTACAAAGGTAAATAATTATGAGAAAAGATACTTTAAAGATGTGGAACTCAAATTAAAAATTTGGGATGGTAAAAGTGAGAGAGGCTCAGACGAAGTAACGCAAGCAGAAGCATATTCAGTTATAAGAAATACTTGTAATACGATGTTTACTCAAGATAAGCTAGATCAAATTAATTTTAATTATTCAGTTGACTTGGTGACGTTAGGAAAAACAGAAGAATACAAAGAATATGCAATATTAGAAAGTACAGACTTAGGGGATATAGTAGAAATAAAACATAAGCTATTAAATCTGGATTTAAGTGGAAGGATAAATAAGACTATTTATAATGTACTGTTAGATAAATATAGTAAATTAGAAATTGGATTTGCGAAGCAAGATATAACAGATATTATAAATGCTACAGTTAAACAAGTTGATTTTGCTAAACAACAAATATCTTTAAAAGTAGAAAATATGCAAAAGACTTTAAGTAGTGAAATAAAAGTAACAGAAGAAAGTATTTTGCAAGCTGTAACTAAGACAGATAATAATTTAAAATCCCAGATAGAAATAGAAGCAGGGAAGATAAATGCAGTAGTCCAAAGGGATAATACTGGTATGGGATGGACTTTAAACCAAGAAGAATTTAAAGTTGCTTGCACGGGTGCAAGTGGTTCTAGCGTAACAATAGATAAAAATGGGTTGACTGTAAAAGATGGAAAATTTAAATTAAAACACAAGAGTAATACAGTTTTTAAAGTTGATGATAATAGTGGTATATGTACAGCAGATGGTGGATTTATGGTAGAAGATGGTGATACATCGTGTGAAATCAATAGTTTAGGAGTTACTATTAGAGGTACTAATGGTTTTCCAGCACAATTACAGGCAATGGAAGATAGAACAGGATTATATGTACGTGATGATTTATACGTTGAAGATGTAATAAGAGTATATGGAGATGGAAAATTTGAAAAAGATATCATTCTCGTCAACGGAGGAACATTATATATTGGAGATAAAACTTTAAAACAATATATTAAAGATATAATAAACTCAAGTAAATAAGAAAGAGGTGATTAAATGGCATTGCATGATTTAGAAATTAACCTAGATTTAAAACAAAATTTAAATGTATATGCGAATTGTAAACAACTAGATAAACTCCATTTAATTTTTAATATATTTGATGATGGAGTACAAGCAGATTTAAGTAACTATACTGTTAGATTAAAGGCAATAAAAGCTGATAACATACCCCTTATACAAGATACAGAATATTCAGTAGTTAATAATGTAGTGACAATAATAGCACACGAGCAACTTACAACTACAACTGGAGCAACCAAAATAGAATTACAATTTATTAATAAAACAACAGGTGAAAAGAAAGCTACTTTTAATTTAAATTTAAAAGTAATAGCTAGCACATTAGAAGTAGAAAGAAGTATAAGTACAGCAACATATACATTATTAGAACAATTAGAAAATAAATTAGATCGAGCAGAAGATATAGCTGAAAGTATGGATGAAGCCATAGAAATAAATAAAACATTAAGTACAGCAATTACTGATGCTGCTAAGACTAAAAATGCATTGGAAATAGAAACTGGAAAAGGAAATACACTAAAAGCAGATTTAACAAAAAATATTACTGATGGAAATATCGTAAATACTACTTTAGAAAATAGTATTACTAAAGGTAATCAATTAAAAACTGATATAGATGTAAAAAACATACAAGCAGAAGCTAATATTAAGGCAATGGAGAGCTTTGAAGATGTGACAAAACTTACTCAGATAGTAGCTGATCATACTACACAGTTGTCAGAAAAGGCGAACCAAAATGAAATAATTAACGGTAATTTTGACTTTTGGCAAAGAGGTACAGCAATAAACAATGCATTGGTTAATACCTATTTAGCTGATAGATTCTGTATAAAATTTGGAAATGTATCATCTAGTGTTTTCCCTACTAATATTACTCATACTAAGCAACCATTATCTGATGGAGAAATTCCCAAATCAAGTAGTCATTATAGAATTTCTGTTGATGGAGGAGGTGTGTTTAATGGTAGTGATGTTTATTTACTTGCATACTTAATTGAAAATGGTACTAGAAAGTTATGCGGAGCAAATCAAAAGATAACAATTTCATTTTATGCAAGGTCAAGTATACCTAATAAAAAAATTGGATTAGATGCTCAACAGGTGTATGGAACAGGTGGTTCGCCTTCAACAACGAATGTGTTAACGGGTAAATATTTCAACTTAACATCAGCATTTACTAAGTATTCTGTTACGCTTGATACTGCAACTTTAGTTGGAAAAACATTCGGTACAAACGGTGATGATTATTTAAGATTAAATTTCGTACTTGCGTGGGGAATAAATTTTTCTACAAATGTAGGAGATACAATAGCAGAAACCTTTAGAGGTGCTGGATATATAGATATAGCGCAAATTAAAGTTGAAAGTGGAGACAAAGCAACACCTTTTATACCAAGACCTTATGGAGAAGAATTAGCGTTGTGTCAAAGGTATTATGATTATGTAAATGCTCTCACCGGTGGTCGAATTAATTTACCAGCAATCGCTTTGAGTTCAAATGAGGTGAGAGCATTTTACAATTTTAAAGGTAAAAAAAGAACCACGACTAGTACTGTAACAATAGGCGGACAATGGAGAACTTTACCAGGTGGGTATATTTTTAGTAATCCACTTTCTATAATTGAGATTGGAGTTGATGGTTGTACCGTTGCTAGTACAGAAATTACAGCCCTTACTGCTAATCAATCTTGGATTGTTCAATCTGGTGACGCAAATTCTGCATATATTAAAATAGATGCAGAAATATATTAGGAGGTATCATGTATGGATGAAAATATAAAAGTTTATGTACAAGTAAATAGTGAGAATATTATTACCCAGATAAATAGTAGTATATTCATTACAGATTTAACAGGTTGGGTACAAATAGATGAGGGTCAAGGAGATAAATATGCTCATGCACAAGGAAACTACTTTCCTAAAGAAAAACCTTTAACGGATATTCAGTTTAGATATAACTACAAGTTAGTTGATGGGAAGGTTATAGAATTAACAAATAAAGAAAAGGACAGTTTGTTTCCAGCACCAACGCCACAATCAACTAAAGAAGAATTATTGCAAAAACAATTACTAGAAACACAAGCTATGTTGGCAAATTTACAAGAACAAATATTATTAAATAATGGAGGTAAGTAAATATGGGAACTATAATGGAAAATCTAATTAATAACAAATTTTATGCTACAAAGGAAGAGGTTGCAAAAAAGTTAAATGTATTCTTTGCTTTTAATGTTATTGTAGAAGCTGATTATACTAAATTAATGCAATTAACAGAAAGTAAATATACTGTTACTGCATCATAGCAAGAATGGACGTAGAACTAAAGATAAAAAATAAGTAATAGAATAGCACAAATTAAGTGCTTTTTTATCACGTAATATTTACATTGTTATATTATATATAGATAAAAAGCAGTAAAAATATGAACAATTATCTAAGACTTTCAGGAGTCTTTTTTCTTGTTTTACTTTATAAACAAAATTGTAGAAAAACTATAGGTATTGTATAGAAAGTCTATAAGAAACGTACTATAACAAGCCTTATACTAGTATTAGAAGCAGAAGACAAAAATATTTTTCTATAATTTACTGAAGAGTATATAGGAGCTAATGATAAAAAATAAATTTTCAATATTGCAATATCACAATTAAAAGTCAACAAAAGATGGAGAGAAAAATATATTCAAAAAAAGTTAAGAGGAGGAATTTTTTATTTGAATAGACGAAAGTAATGCATTTATTAAATTTATAACAGATAATTTTAGGAGGTATAAACATGGAAAAAGAAACAAATTTAACAGAAAAAAGTTTAAGTATCACAGCCACACCAATTGAAGGGGAAAATTATGTGCATCTTGAATGGACAAACCTTGGAGCAGGGTATAAGTATATGGTTTATTCAAAAGGACAAAATGAAGCAGTATATCAAAGCATTCCTTCAAAAACCAATATAAGAGTATTAAATATATATCCAGGTAAAGGTAATAATCTAAAAGGATGGATGGAAAATCCTAATAGTGAAAGTGCAAATGGATATGGTAAGGCATTGATAGCTGTAGATGAAGTAAATATTGATGCCTTTAATGCAAATCCAATGTCATATATGAAAGATGCAAATGGTAGTTGGAAATATGATGTCATTTATGAAGGCGCATGGGATGTTAACAATTCAAAAGATTTATCAATTCAAGGGTTAACTACTATCAAAGAGTTTATTGATTCAGGAAGAGGATATTTGTGTGGACACGATACAATTTTTACAAGAAATGATTTTACTGCAACTAATAGAAATAAACTTGTATCATATATTAATCTTAAAACAGCAACATACAGCGATTCATATAACATGGGATCAAGCTCTATCAAAATATTAAAAAAGGGACTACTTACAAATTATCCATGGAGTATAGGTGACATTGGTACAACCTTAAATGTTCCTATGTCACATACATCAAGCCAGTTTGCTAGTGGTGATGTATGGATGAGTTATAGCAATAACCAGTGGAGTTCAGCTAAAGAGATTTCATCTTACGAAGGACAAGAGGTAACTAATAATTTCTATCTTACAACTTGGAACAATACAGCTATGATTCAAACAGGTCATTCAAATGGCGCTGCAACACCAGATGAGCAAAAATTACTTGCAAATACATTATTTTATTTAGCTCAACTAACAAGTGATACTTCTTGTGATGATCATAAAGGTCAAGATTTAACAGCTCCAGATAAAGTAACCATTACTAGTGCATCAAATGATGATAAAAATTTAAATATATCTTACTCTAAGGCAAATGATAATGGAACAAAGTATGAATATTATGTTAAAGCCAGTGATGGTAATACAGCTAATGACATAACTTCAAGTACTGTTTCTACTATAAATACATCAGGAATTGCTGGATATTCATATGTTATAGATAATATAGAAAATACAGAACCAAATAGCAGTATTGATACTAAGGACTTATCAATATCTGTACCATTATCTCAATTAGATTTATTAAAGCCTATTTATATTCATATTAAAGCTATCGATAATGCAGGAAACTTATCAGAAACTACTCATTATAAATATGAATATATAGCTAGCTTAGATTTAGACAAAACAGCAATAGTTCTAAAAGAAGGTGAAGCAGAACAATTAACTGCAATAACAGATCCACCAGCCATGGAAGTAACTTGGTCTTCAAGTGATACTTCAGTAGCGACAGTAGATGCAAAGGGTAAAGTCACAGCAATAAAAAAAGGGCAGGTGACTATAACTGCAACTACAACTAATGGCAGTAACTTAAGTGCAACTTGCATTGTAACGGTAAAAAAGAAAATTATTTTAGATGTGGAGCCAGAAAAAAATAAAATTCACTTAAAAGAAAATGCAGTAGTTCGTTTAACTATAGATAATATAAAAGAAATAGCAGCAGAAGATGCAATAATAAAGTACGACAGTACTAAATTAAAATTTATAGGAATGACTGAAGTTAAAGGAATAAAATTAGTAAAATTAGAACAAGATGAGGATGAATTAAGAATAATAACTGCTAGCAGAGGTTTGTCTAGAATAGTTAATGATAAGAAAATACTATTAAAATTGTATTTCAAAGGAATAGCTTCAGGAGAGGCTTTGGTTGATGTAATTAAAGGTAAAGTTACTGATGGTATAGAAATGGAAAAAGATTTAATAGATGATGAATGTGGACAAACAACCATAATTATAGATGATGTTGTAGTAGATGATGTAAATCATACTGGTGAATTCACTCTTTTGGACTTAGGTATTGATGGCAGGCACTTAGGAGAAGATCCTAAAACACTTCCACAATATAATACTGATCAAGTAATCAATGGAGCAATAGATGATGACGACTTATTAAAGATTGGTGAATATATGCTTACTAATCCTAATTATAGGTTTAATTAATATATAAAACAAATAGATATATGAAAATCTATATAAGGCACTTGCAGAAATGTAAGTGTCTTTTGCTGCTACAAAAAAATAATTATGTAGAAATAATTAACCGTGGAAAAACATTATTATTAACAAAACGAAAATTTAACCAAATAATTAAATATTAATACAAAACTTCTTTTAATAATTCAATTCAAGAGAGGAAGTGTAACATGAATGAAGAGCTAATAAGAGATAAACTAGAAACTCATGACCTACGTTTAAATAATCATGGTTCCAGAATAGATAAATTGGAGCAAGATAGTGCCAGTTTTAAGATAGAACTGAAAAATTTATGTGATAATTTAAAAGCTTTAACAAGTGTACTAAAAGGACTTATAGGACTTGGAGCAACAACGTTAGTGGGCTTTTTTATTTATACCATAGAAAAATTAATGAAGTAAAAATATTATAGAAAGAAGGATATCAAAATGAATATTAATTGGAAAACAAGATTTACTAACAAAATATTTTTAATAGCAATAGCAAGTGCCATAGTCTTATTAAGCCAGCAATTAGGTTTTAATATATTTCCAGACAATTGGGCAGATATACTTAATACTATATTAACAATACTTATTTTACTTGGTATAGTTATTGATCCTAGTACTTCTGGAATGAGTGATGCTAAAGATAGTAATTCTAAAATAATGGAAGAAAAATAAATAGAATTTATATTAACTAAATTTATGTATATATGTTGCAATAATAAATCTACATCTAAAAACTTGTAATTATAATCAGCTGTAAGTAATTTATATATAAAAATCTAATTGTAACATATATAATTTATTATAAGATCCGTATATTGGAAATTTATAGAGATAAAATATAAAACAATAGAATATATTTATATTGTAATTAAAAAATGAATCTATGAAAAGAAACCATAGATTTTAAAGTTATTCTCTCATGTTATGCAATAAAGGGACAAGGACCTAAATAAAAAAATATTAAGAAAGAAGGATGGTAGAAATGAATATTGATTGGAAATCAAGATTTACTAACAAAACATTTTTAGTAGCAATGGCAAGTGCTATAGTTTTATTAACTCAGCAGTTAGGTTTAGATATATTTCCTAGCAATTGGGCAGATATACTTAATACTATATTAACAATATTTATTTTACTTGGTATTGTTATTGATCCTAGTACTTCTGGAATAAGTGATAAAAAAGGCAACAGTGAGAAAACAATTGAGAAAAATAAATAAGGTCAATAATAGATATCATCAATTAGTTAAAGAGGATTTAGGTAGAGAATGATAAATATAGGATATTAAATAAAGTGGAGATATATATTATAAATTTATTACTAAAATTATGTTTATAAAACGATATATGTGTTGCAATTAAGTTTATACAATACAGTAAAGTTAGTTTTATATGCTAATGCTAATATATCTTTTTGTAAAATCATTATTGCAACATATATATTAAAAAATTTATGGAGATAAAATATAAAAATAATAGAATATGTCCATATATTTATACTGTAATTTGAACTAAATATATGAAAAGAGAGAGTACTTATAAAGTTACTTTCTCATATTATGTAATAGAGAAAAAAATTAACGTTATAACTATAAAAGGGATGGTGAAGTTATGAAAATTGGATTAAGAGCAGGGCATTCAGATAATTGTCCAGGTGCTATAGGAATAGTTGATGAGCATGAGCAGATGAAAGTTTTTTATTCATCCGTAAAAACTATTTTAGAGAATTATGGACATACAGTTATAGACTGTAACAGTAATGCAAGCACTCCGAGTAGAGAATTATCAGAGGGAGCTTATAAGGCTAATAGTAACAATGTTGAATTATTTGTGTCTTTGCATATGAATGCAAGTGATGGACAAGGGTATGGAACAGAAGCCTGGGTTAGCAGCATAAACAGTAAATCTTATAACAGGGCAAATAATTTATGTGTGAATTTTGGTAGTTTGGGTTTTACAAATAGAGGAGTTAAAACTTCTTCAACTTTATATGAAATGAAATATGTTGCTGCTCCTAATATTATATTTGAAATTTGTTTTTGTGATAGCCAAATAGATATAGATATTTATAACAAATATTCATGGGAAAAACTATCTTATATGTTTGCAAATGCTATAGATAGTAATATTCCTAAAGAACCTAAGGTATGGAAATTAGGTTGGAATCAAGATTCAACAGGCTGGTGGTATTGTACAGATTTAGGGAATAAATATTATTATAAAGATTGTTGGCAAATGATAGAGGGTTCATGGTATTCCTTTGACAGTCGTGGATATGCAAGGGAATCTGCTTGGCTAGAAGAAAATGGAAAATGGTATTATTTAAAAAGTAATTGTGCCATGGCAAAATCAGAATGGTTATGGATAGATGGTGAATGTTATTGCTTTGACGAACATGGAGTATTATACGTAGACGCTACAACTCCAGATGGCTATAGAGTTGATGAAAGTGGTGCATGGATTCCATAAAAGTAAACCATGAAATTTAAAATATAAAGTATATTAATAAGCAACAGTAATAATAATGAATACCTGACCTTCTTTAGGTACACTAAGAGTATTAAATAGAGAAGAGAAAGCTAAGAAATATATTGAAAATTTAAACAAAGAAGTATAAAATTATATAAAGAAAGCTTATTATATATTAGCTATAATATATAATTTGAATTGTAGATAAAGGCGTTTTCTTAAAATTAAGAAAATGCTTTTTCCTTCTATGAAGAAATTATATTATAAACTCAATAAAATCCTTATTTTTACTATGTGCTTTTAGCAACTCTATATCCATTTTGTATTTCTTAAAATATGCTTATTATATTAAGCCATCCCATTCCTCATAAAATTCTGAAAGAAAATTTTCCATATATTTATGGCGTGATTCAGCTATTTTTTTTGCAGCTTCGGTATTCATTAAAGCTTTTAAATTTAAGAGCTTTTCATAAAAATGATTAATGGTAGTTCCGTTAAGGGTAGAATATTCTTCAAAATTCATATTATCACGTGGTTTTTTATTAGGGATATGCATAGGCCTATTTTTATTCCCTCCATATGCAAAGGTCCTTGCAATACCAATGGCCCCTATTGCATCAAGTCTATCTGCATCTTGTACTATTTTTCCTTCTAAACTTTCAGGAACTTGACTATCTGTACCTTTAAAAGATATTGAAGCAATTATATTACAGATAAATTCTATTTTTACATCGGATATTTTATTATTCTTTAAAAAATCTTCTGCATTTGAATAAGTAGATACATTACCATCAAATAACTTATAATCATCAACATCATGTAGTAGAGCAGCTAATTGAATTATCTCTAAATTACCATTTTCTTTTTTGCATATAGAAGTAGATAAATTATATACTCTAACACTGTGATAATAATCATGTCCGCTGTAATCATTTTGAAATCTATTTTTAATATAAGATAGTGTTTTTTCTAATAAATCTTCATCCATAAGTTTTCTCCAATTAGTAAGATATAAATTACTAGTTATACATAGCAAATTAACATTTTGTTAATTATAACATAAGTATCAAGGAAGATTAAGTAATAAAAGATTTAAAAAATTGAGTTTCATGAATATTAAACAGGTTAAAATATTATATTAATAAAGGTAGGTGTATTTTAAAAATCTTTGTACCGTAGAAAGATAGAGTGTAATTATACTAGTTTTAAAATAAGATGCTTATTGAAAATATTTATAGAACATTTGTAAAGTACAAATAAATAGATATATACTCTTGAGAAAAATTAATAAAGTGTAAATATTTGAATAACGGAAATATAGTATTTAAAACTATGTTATAATTTAAATAATATATATTAAATCTCATATAAAATATATTATTTAAATAAGGGAGGAATTACATGAAAAAAAAACAAAATGTTATTTTATCTAAGCTGAGCAGAGTATTATTTATGATAGTAGGTTCAATTTTAGCAGCAATAGGTCTTGAAATATTTTTAATACCTAACAATATAATTGATGGTGGAATAACTGGAATATCAATAATGGCAAGCTATGTAACAAATATTCAACTAGGAATATTTATAGTCATATTGAATATACCTTTTGTTATTTTAGGTTACAGACAAATAGGTAAGACCTTTGCTCTTTCAACTATATTTTCAGTAATATGCTTTTCAATTTGTGTAACTTTACTTCATCCAGTTTCAAGTATAACGCAAGATACACTTCTAGCTACTATATTTGGAGGAATTATATTAGGCGTAGGAATAGGATTAATTATAAGAAATGGTGGATCACTAGATGGAAGTGAAATTGTTGCTATCCTTTTAGAAAAAAGAAGTGTATTTTCTATCGGAGAAATAGTTATGTTTATAAACTTTTTCATATTAGGGAGCTCAGGCTTTTTATTTGGCTGGGATAGAGCTATGTATTCGTTAATAGCTTATTTTATTGCATTTAAGGTAATAGATATAACTGTTGAGGGTCTTGAAGAGTCAAAAGCAGTAATTATTGTTTCTGACAAGAGCGGAGATATTTCTAAAGCAATAATTGATAGACTTGGTAGAGGAATTACTTTGTTAGATGGAAAAGGCGCTTATAGTGGTTATGAAACAGAAGTTATATATGTAGTGTTATCAAGGCTTGAGGTGGCTAAATTAAAAGATATTGTACGTGGTTTTGATAAAGAGGCATTAATTACAATTACAAGCGTTGAAGGTACTGGTAAAAAGTATCAGAAAAAAGCAATACATTAGTATTTCATATGGAGAACATGAAATAAGTTTAATTAAAGATACTTACAGAAATGTAAGTATCTTTAATTACTATATAATATGAATAGAATTGATTATGATATTTAGATATGTATATTTAAATAAAAAATAAGTATAGATATATATTTACAATAGTTTTCTTTTAAAATTGAATAATTGAGTGTTGTAAAAATATGCTATAATAATGAAAAAATTATTAGTTTAAGGAGAGAAGAAATAATGTTTGGTAAAGAATCTAATGAAAGGTTTAATGTTATTTTAAAAGAGGGTACTATGTCTGGTTGTAAGATAATAGTAGACAAAGAAACTGGAGTTAACTATTTATTTAGTTGGGATGGATATGCTGGTGGGATAACACCATTACTTAATCAAGAAGGAAAACCAGTTATTACATTAAACAATAAATAACAATACATATAAAAGAAGCTAAACGACTTAATTCTGCTGGATTTAGTTGTTTATCCTCTTTGCTTAAAATTAAATCATCTCTCAAAATTGATAATATGAAATTAAGGGGGAAATATGGATAGAGAAGATATTATAATTAGTAAATATGGAGTTTATCCCAAAGAAGAATATAGAAAGGAAATCAGAAAATTATTAATAGAAGAAATTAATAATGAAGAGTATGTTGAAAGTCATGATTGCTTAAGGCTTTTATGTTTCTTGTTATTTTCAATTGGAAAAGTAGAAGATTGCGAACTTATATGGAAAGCTAAAATGTTGAATATGGATACGGGATGCATGATCGATGCATTATTTTTGTGTGGAGCAGGTTATAAGGAAACACTATCGTATATTAAAAGTAAAGAAGGATTAGAAAAAATGGAGCTTTTTGTAACAAAGGATGTAGATGAAGATTTTATCAAAGAGGAAGTAATTAATGAATTTAAAAGCTACTATAACGTAATGTAAGAAATCAAAGTTGATTGATATATTCTTTTATAAAGGATTACTATTGTCTTTTATAAAAACATAAAAATATTCATGATACGTCTAAAAAACATGTTTAAGTAATGCACAATAGTAATTGCGATGAATTTATTTATAAATAAAAAGTAAGTCCCTGTTAAAGGAACTTACTTAATGAAGATTAATAATTTAAGTAAAATAATTAAGTTTTACTATTTCTATGAGCAACATGTCTAGTAACCATCATAGTATTTTCTTCATTAGGAAAATATACTGGATTTATTTTAGACTGATTATATAAATCTAGTATATCTATAACATCTACGACCAACTCTTTAAAACTCATAAGCCCGTACATTCTTGGTGGAAGAATATAAATAGGTATGCTAGGGGTTGAAACTTTTAGCATTTTTTTTACCTCCATTATTAGATGAGGGCAACATACAAGGATATCAAATTCAGACATTTTCTTATTTGCTGTAAAAAATGGAGAAAATTCGATATAATAATCGTTTTCCATTTGATTTTCCAATATTTCCTTTTGTACCTTACTAGACAAGGCACTTGAGGAGAAACCACCAGCACAACATAAAAGAATTTTTATCATTTTAAAACCTCCATTTTATAAAATTATCTTATAGGAATTTACTAAAATAAATGTATTAATTCAATAAATACAAGCCATTATTTTTTTAAAAGCATATTATTTTAGAATAAAAGTATATAAATTATATTTTACATAAAGTCACAATTTTTGTAATGCTTTTATTGCAAAGTTTATGATTTATTTTTCTTAATTGATTAGCTTTAAAAATTGTGGCTATAATTAAAATAATATAAGGCAAAGGTTTGTAAAAATTTTGATTTTGAGAAAAAATATATAAGCTCAAATTAAAATCTTAAATTAATACATTGAAGAATTAACTTGAAAATTATAAAAGAATTAACTTATTAACTCTTAACAGTTAACTGAAATAAATCCTCATGGAGGAAGATAAATGCAAAGTAGATTAAAATATATAAAAATATTAAAAAATATATGTAATTATTATGGAATTGATGAAGAGAATTTTGTAGAATTATTAAAAAATAGAGATAATAAATACTTATTATTACTAATTCTAAAAAATAATCATTGCTTAGATAAGGCAGAAGTTAAAGAAATATTTAAATTAAAAACTTCTAAAGGTATAAGTAATAGCTTGAGATTAGCAGAAGAAAAGCTACTGATAAACAGAATCTTTAGAGAAAGATATTTTGAATTAGAAGATAATATAGAAAAGAGTGATATGACGAATTTATAAAAAAAAGACTAGATATTAATAAAAATCTGTGATAATATATTACCTATGTTATTAAACGACGCAAATAACCCATAATATATTTTATGAGGTAATTCACATTATAGCATTAGTTGAAAAAAAAGTCAATTAAAATATTAAAATACAAAAATATTATTTAACATGGGAGGATAAAGATGAGCACGAAATATGTTTTTGTTACAGGTGGAGTTGTATCAGCATTAGGTAAAGGAATAACGGCAGCATCTCTTGGAAGATTATTAAAGAATAGAGGCGTGAAAATTTCTCTTCAAAAATTTGACCCATATTTAAATGTAGATCCAGGAACAATGAGCCCATATCAGCATGGAGAAGTTTTTGTAACTGATGATGGAGCTGAAACGGATTTAGATTTAGGGCATTATGAAAGATTCATAGATGAAAGTCTAACTCAAAATTCAAATGTTACAACAGGTAAGATATACAGCTCCGTTATAGAGAAAGAAAGAAGAGGGGAATACCTTGGAGGTACAGTGCAAGTAATTCCTCATATAACAAATGCTATAAAGGATAAAGTATATCAAGTAGCAAAAGAAAGAGACGTAGATGTAGTAATAACTGAAATTGGTGGAACAGTTGGAGATATTGAATCTCAACCATTTTTAGAATCTATTAGACAAATCAAAAGTGAAGTTGGAGCAGAAAATGTTTGTTATATCCATGTAACGTTAGTGCCATTCTTAGGTAAAGCAGGAGAATTAAAAACAAAACCTACTCAACATTCAGTAAAAGAATTGAGAACTATAGGTATTCAACCAGATATTATAGTTTGTAGAACAGAAAAAGAATTATCAGATGACATAAAAGGAAAAATCGGTTTATTCTGTAATATAGATGGAAGATCAGTAATCCAAAACCTTGATGCTGAAGATCTTTATGAAGTACCATTAATGTTACATGATGAAGGTTTAGATAACTTAGTTTGTGAAAAACTACACTTAGGCTGCAAAGATATTGATAATTCTGAATGGATTTCAATGGTACATAAGATAAAGAATCTTAAAGATAATGTTAAGATTGCTTTGGTTGGTAAATATGTTGAATTACATGATGCATATATATCAGTAGTTGAAGCTTTAAGTCATGGTGGATATAATAATGATACTAAAGTAGAAATTAAATGGGTTAATGCAGAAGAACTTGAAAAAGGTGATGTTAATGAAACACTTAAAGGTGTAGATGGAGTACTTGTTCCAGGTGGATTTGGAGATAGAGGAATCGAAGGTAA
Organism: Clostridium puniceum; assembly: GCF_002006345.1. Classification (GTDB taxonomy): domain Bacteria; phylum Bacillota; class Clostridia; order Clostridiales; family Clostridiaceae; genus Clostridium; species Clostridium puniceum. The sequence continues at coordinate 51,582 of NZ_LZZM01000234.1, read as the reverse complement.
GATTTTAGCTATAAAATGGGCTAGAGAAAATAAAGTACCATTCTTAGGAATATGTTTAGGAATGCAATGTGCCGTTATAGAATATGCAAGAAATGTATTAGGATATGAAGGTGCAAATAGTTCAGAAATAAATCCAGATACAAAATATCCAGTAATAGATCTTATGAATGACCAAAAAGATATAGAAAATCTTGGTGGAACAATGAGACTTGGACAATATCCATGTAAGCTTGAGGAAGATAGCAATTCTTTTGCAGTATATAATTCAGAGCTTATAAGTGAAAGACACAGACATAGATATGAATTTAATAATACTTATAGAAACCAAATAGCTGAAGCAGGAATGCAAATTGTAGGAACTAGTCCTGATGATAGATTAGTTGAAATTGTTGAAATTAAAGATCATCCTTGGTATGTAGCAGTTCAATTCCATCCAGAATTGAAATCAAGACCCAATAAACCACATAAATTATTTATAGGATTTATTAAAGCTGCATTAGAAGAAAGTAAAGCAAAATAAATTTGTTTTATTAGAAAGTTTAATATATAATAAAACTTGAATATAACAATTTAAAAGAACTGGTAAATTTATAATAAGGATTTGCCAGTTCAAAATTATATTAAGGTATAAGGCATACTCCAGAAAATAATAAGTCAGCATAATTCTACTTTGTGTCATATTGTGTTAACATGTTTAGTTAATCCCACTATTGAGCAAATATACTTCCTTGCTTGACGTAAGGTGAAACTTTTTTGGTAGAATTTCACATTTCAGCTGAATTTAGTTGAATCTATCTTAAGGCAAAATATATATCGCATCATTAACTTATTATTTTATTTCATATGCCTAAAGAAAATATATTTTCTTAAATATTCAAAATTCTCATATCATATCTAAATATAAATATCTTATTAGAAAATTTCCTTATATAGAAATATATTATGTTGCAATAATAAAATTACATTCAAAAAAAGGTTATGTGCTGAATAAATGATTAGATATATGATGTAAAGAACTAATTGCAACGTATATAATTAAAATACATATTGTGAAAAGAAAGCTACAGATAAATTATGTAATAATAGTTTGATTTTGCTGAAAACTAAATTTGCAAAATATTATGTGGAAATTTAATTTACAAAATATTATGAATAGAAAGTGATTTTTATAGATTTTTAATCTATAAATTGGAGGTGCCAATTTGACAAAACAAGAATATGAAAGCATGACTTTAACATCTTTAAAAGACATTGCTAAAAATTTAGGTGTTAAAAATATATCTAAATATAAAAAGACTGAATTAATAGAAGAAATATTAAAAAATTCCAATAATTTTATAGAAAAAGATGGTGTGATATTAAGAGAAAATATAGCGCCTAAAATAGTAAAAGAACCTAAAAACGAAAAAGAAACAGGGAATGTAGTTAAATCTGTTAGTAATGAAGCTTCAAGGACAGCTGCGAGTGAAGTTTCAAGAGTGGTTAATAGTCAAGTTTCAAGGACAGCTGCGAGTGAAGTTTCAAGAGAGGTTAATAGTCAAGTTTCAAGGATCGCTAGTAATGAAGTTTCAAGAACTTCTAATAATAATCCAACAAGAGTAAGTAATAATACAGAATTGAATAAAGTTACAACTGAAGCTGCGAATACAGAAAAAAAAGAAGTTCTAAAGGAAATGATAAATGAATCTGTTATGGCAAAAGGAATTTTAGAAATTTTAGAAAATAACAGTTTTGGTTTTTTAAGATGCAAAAATTATTTGACTAGCAGTGATGATATTTATGTTTCTCCATCTCAAATCAGAAGATTTAATTTGAGAACAGGAGATGAAGTTGAAGGTAAGGTAAGAGAAGCGAAGGAAACAGAAAAATTTAAAGCTCTTTTATTTGTTCAAAGGGTTAATGGAGAACATCCAGAAAAAGCTATAGGTAGAAAATATTTTGAAACTTTAACACCAATATATCCTAAAGAAAGAATTAAATTAGAAACATCTAATAGTGGTGATTTATCATCTAGATTAATGGATATAATTTGTCCAATAGGTAAGGGCCAAAGAGGAATTATAGTGGCACCACCTAAAGCCGGAAAAACTACTTTATTAAAAAAGGTTGCTCAAAATATATCTAGGAATTATCCAGATATTAAATTAATAGTTCTACTTATAGATGAAAGACCAGAAGAAGTTACAGATATGAAGAGGTCTATAAATGGAGATGTAGTTTATTCAACTTTTGATGAAGAACCACAAAACCATGCTAAGGTTGCTCAAATGGTTTTAGAAAGAGCAAAGAGAATGGTTGAGCAAGGTAAAGATGTAGTTATTTTAATGGATAGTATAACTAGATTATCAAGAGCATATAACTTAACAATAACTCCTACAGGTAGAACTTTATCTGGAGGGCTTGATCCAGGTGCGCTTATAATGCCTAAAAAGTTCTTTGGAGCAGCAAGAAATATTGAAGAAGGCGGAAGCTTAACAATACTTGCAACTGCACTTGTTGAAACAGGTTCAAGAATGGATGATATGATATTTGAAGAGTTTAAGGGAACTGGAAATATGGAAGTACACTTAGATAGAAGATTACAAGAAAGAAGAATTTTCCCAGCTATAGATGTATATAAATCAGGAACTAGAAAAGAGGATTTAATATTGTCTAAGGAAGAATTAGAAGTAGCATTTGCACTAAGAAAAACAATGTATAGAGAGAAAAATGCAGATAGCGTTACAGAGAATCTTATTAATATGTTATCTAAAACTAAGGATAATGATGAATTCGTAAATACCTTCCTTAAAAAGTAGAACAAACTTAGAAACTATATAAAATTTTATTTTTATATAAGCTCTAATTTATTTATCACATTAAAGATATATGTAATAAATAATTGTACGCAGTTTATTGGAACATGTATAATTATATATTGAGATTAATTAAAGCTAATAAAAAAAGATGACCATTAGAATTTTTATGGTCATCTTTTATTTATCTAAACTAAGTTTATCTGCTAAATCAACAATTTTTGTTAATGAGTAAGTTGAAGATAATTCTTTAAGTTTATTTTTCATTTTTAATAATTCATTTGGATTTTTTATTAAATGATTTATAGTATCATTAATTTTGCTCAAATCTTTTATACAAATAGAATATCCTTCATTAGTTAGAAAATCTATATTTTCATTTTCTTGACCAGGAATTGCAAAAGGAATAACTAAAGGAATATTTTTTACGATTGATTCTGTAACTGTTAATCCGCCTGGTTTTGATATTATTACATCACAATAATCCATTAGGTAAGAGATATCTTTAGTAAAACCTAATATATGAAGCTTTTTATCTTTGAAATGGTTATCATTGCAATAATTTGTTAATTTGTTTTTTAAATGATCATTCTTACCACAAACAACTGTTATCCGTAATTTATTTGGATTTTTTAATAGCTCTTTAAGAACAATAAAAATAGTATTTAATCCAAGACTTCCACTCATAAGCAGTAAATTGAAATATTCTTCATCTTTTAAATCATCAGCAGATGTAATTTCAGTGTAAAATTTACTGTTTATCGGAATTCCTAAAGGATGTATTTTATTAGGATCAATATTTCTAGCTATTAGTGATTGTTTTGTGTAATTGCTTCCAGTAATATAAGCATCAACATAAGAATCTACATATATATAGTGAGCTTTAAAATCTGTAACTATTAAAATGTAAGGACATTTTAAGCCTTTCTTTTTTAAATCTGAAATTACGCTAATACTGAGAGCATGTGTGGCAACAATTACATCAGGATTAATTTCATTTACCAACTTTGAAACCTTTCTCTTTGTAATAAAAAAAGGAAGCTTCAAGAAGTTATTTATAAATTTATTATCTGTAAGTCTATAAAAGAATCCGTAAGTCTTTGGAAATTTTGCGGCCGAAATTTCATACCCAGCAACAATTATGTTATTTAAGATTGTGCTGCTTTTAGCCAAAAAGTCAAGCTTTGTAATTTCATATCCAGCGCTTTCAAAGGAGTCAGCTACTGAAGCAGCAGCTTGGTTATGCCCTTGACCAGTGGAGGTTGTTAAAATTAAAACTTTTTTCATGAAAGTCACTCATTTCTGCAGTATTATATTAAATAGTTTAACATTTTTATTATAAACTTTAAATATTAAAATAAACTTATCAATATATTAATATTTAGTTAAGGAAACTTTATTAATTGTCCCAGATTCCTCATAAAGGGTATCAATTTTACATTTCAATATATGTTGTATATTAAAAAAATCTATAAATGGATTGTTTCTATGCTTAAAGAAAAAGGGAAAGACAATGTCTTTCCCTAAGTTTCTTACTTGTTGTCAAGGTTAAATCTCTTGTTGAATTTATCAACTCTTCCACCAATGTCAACAATTTTTTGTTTACCAGTGAAGAATGGGTGGCATTTAGAGCATATTTCAACTTTTAGTTCTTCTTTAACAGAACCAGTAGTGAAAGTGTTTCCACATGCACACTTAACCACTGCTTCGTGGTATTCTGGATGTATGCCTTCTCTCATTATTTTTCACCTCTTTCAATTATATAAACTCATGTTAATTATTCAATAACAACCATTAGATTATAGCATAGTCAAATTTTAGCGTCAATAATAATTTACAATTTTAAAGTAAAATAGTAGTTTGAAATTTCTAAGTAATATTCAAATATAACGTAAATATAGCATGAAAATATAAAGTTAAATAATATAAAAATATCTTTTTATGCTGAGTATTAAATGTTATAATCGAATATGATACCTTAAAGAAGGAGAGAACTTTAAACGTGAGTAAATTATATTTTAGATACGGTGCTATGAATTCTGGTAAGTCAACTCATTTAATGCAAGTTGCTTATAATTATGAAGAGCGTGGGATGAAGGTAATTATTTTAAAACCTAAGGTGGATAAGAAAGGTGGTAATACCCTTGTATCCAGACTTGGAGTGAACAGACAGGTGGATCTGTTAATTTCAGAAGAAGAAAATATTTTTGATACTATTGATAATTACTTAAAGGAAAATAGAGAAATACACTGCATATTAGTGGATGAAGTTCAATTTATGAAGAAAAATCAAATAGATGAATTGTTTCAAATTGCAGTTACGTTGGATATACCTATTATATGTTATGGACTTAGAACAGATTTTAGAATGGATGGATTTGAAGGCAGTGCAAGATTACTATTGCTTGCGCATAGCATAGAAGAAATGAAGACCATATGTGCATGTGGTCAAAAAGCTATATTTAACGGAAGAAAAATAAATGGCAACTTTGTATTTGAAGGAGAACAAATTGCAATTGATGAACAGGATGATGTTAGATATGAATCATTATGCGGAGATTGCTACTACAAGTACATTGGAAATCCTAAATAAAAATAATATAAGGGAGTAGTGATTTTATTAATGAAAAGATGTGACGTTGGAGGTCAAGCTGTTATTGAAGGTGTTATGATGCGTGGCAGTAAGAGTCTTGCTACAGCAGTTAGAACTCCAAAAGGAAATATAGAAATAGATTTTAAGGACAATAGACCAGTAACAAAGAAGTATCCATTTTTAAATATACCTTTTCTTAGAGGTTTTTTTGTACTTATAGAATCTATGAAGATTGGAATGACTTCATTAAATTATTCCGCTTCATTTTTAGAGGATGAAACTGAAGAGTCTACAAAGTTTGAAAAGTGGCTTGAAGATAAATTGGGAGAAAAAGCTAATGATATATTAATGGGCGTAACCATGTTTATTTCATTTATTTTTGCAATAGGCCTTTTCGTTGCACTGCCAACTGGAGCAGCATCGTTTTTTAAAGGAGCCGGTGTATCTAATGTAGTGTTAAATTTAATTGAAGCTGCTATAAGAATAATAATTCTCCTATTATATATGTATTTTATAAGCAAGCTTAAAGACATATATAGATTATTTCAATACCATGGTGCTGAACATAAAACAATTTTCTGCTATGAAGCAATGGAAGAACTTACTGTAGAAAATGTTAAGAAACAACCAAGGCTTCATCCAAGATGTGGAACCAACTTTATGTTTTTAATAATGTTTGTTAGTATTGCAATTTTTTCCTTTACTGGTTGGGGAGGAATTGTTGAAAGATTAGTAATAAGAATTATAGGTATACCTGTAGTTACTGGAATTAGTTATGAACTTATAAAATGGCTTGGCAGAAATGAAAATATGCTAGCTAAGATAATAGCGTATCCAGGACTTAAACTTCAATTATTAACGACTAAGGAACCAGATGATTCACAAATTGAAGTTGCTATTGCATCTTTAAAAGCAGCAGAAGGTATTAAAGATCCAGATAAAACAATTGAAGAATTAATAAACATGGGGACGGTTACCTTAAAAGAAAAGGGAATTGATACAGCACGGTTAGATGCAGAATTATTACTTGGAAGTGTAATTGAAAAAAAAAGAGTTTATTTAATTAGTCATAAAGAAGATCAAGTGAGTCTAGAAGATGCTGAAAAATATTTTGATTTAATTGAAAAACGCAGAAATAAAATGCCTGTAAAGTACATTTTAAATAAGTGCGAATTTATGGGACTAGATTTTTATATTGAAAAAGGTGTATTAATTCCAAGAGATGACACAGAGATATTAGTTGAAGAAGTTCTTAAAAAGATAGATGAAAATGATGAAAAACAGGTATGCGACTTATGCTCAGGATCTGGTGCTATTGGAATAGCATTAGCTAATTTTAGAAAAAATATAAAGGTTGATTTAATAGATTACTATCTTATTCCAGAAAAAGTCTCGTTAATAAATATAGAAAAAAATGCGTTAAAAGACAGGGTGAATTTTATAAAGAGTGATTTATTAGAAAGACCTATAGAAGATGGAAAAATGTATGACATTATAGTTTCCAATCCTCCTTATATAGAGGAAGAAGAAATAACCAAGCTTATGGAGGATGTTAAAAATTATGAACCACATACTGCTTTAAGTGGCGGCATTGATGGATTGGATTTTTATAGAAAAATAATTGACCAAAGTCAAGCTGTATTAAAAAATAATGGCATATTAGCTTTTGAAATAGGTTATAATCAAGGGGAGGCAGTAAAATCATTGCTTAAAGAACATAATTTTAATGATATAAGAGTTATTAAAGATTTTGCAAGCCTTGATAGAATAGTTATAGCGGTTAACTCTTAATTGTTAACTGTATTAATATGTGTTATAATGTAGAAATGTGAAAAATGAAATACGGAGTGATTAAATGTTATTAGATAGATTAGAATTTATAGAAAATAAATATGATGAATTATCAGTTAAAATCAGTGATCCATCAATTATGCAAAATCAAAATGAATGGAGAAAACTTTGTAAAGAGCATTCTGATTTAGAGATTATAGTAAATGCTTATAGAGATTATAAGAAAGTAACAGAAGATTTAAAGGCTAATAAGGAAATGTTAAGCAGCGAAAGTGATAAAGAGATGAGAGAAATGTTAAATGAAGAGATATCTGATCTCACAAATAGAGAAGCTGAATTAGAAAATGAAATACAAATTTTATTATTACCAAAGGATCCTAATGACGACAAAAATGTATTTGTTGAAATTAGAGGAGGCGCAGGTGGTGAAGAGGCTGCACTATTTGCATATAACTTATTCAGAATGTATACAAGATATGCAGAAACTCAAAGATGGTCTACAGAAATAATGAGTTTAAATGAAACAGATCTTGGTGGTTTTAAAGAAGTTGTATTTATGATTAAAGGTAATGGTGCTTATTCTAAATTAAAGTATGAAAGTGGAGTTCACAGAGTACAAAGAGTACCAGATACTGAGTCAAGTGGAAGAATTCATACATCAACAACTACAGTAGCAGTGTTAGCAGAAGTTGACGATGTTGAAATAGAAGTTTTAGATAAAGATATCAGAATAGATGTATTTAGAGCTTCAGGAAATGGAGGACAATGCGTTAATACTACAGATTCAGCTGTTAGAATTACACATTTACCTACTGGGCTTGTAGTTTCCTGTCAAGATGAAAAATCACAATTAAAAAATAAAGAAAAGGCTATGAAGGTTTTAAAATCAAGACTTTACGAAGCAGCAGAAAGAGAAAGAGCTGAAGGAATAGCTGAAGATCGAAAGAGCCAAGTTGGAACTGGAGACAGAAGTGAAAGAATTAGAACTTATAATTATCCACAAGGAAGAGTTACTGACCATAGAATAGGTCTAACTTTATACAAGTTGGAAACATTTTTAAGTGGGGATCTTGATGAAATGATAAATGCCCTTATTACAGCAGACCAAGCTGAAAAAATGAAACTAATGGGAAATACACAAGTGTAGTAATTACTCAAAAAGCCTTGCATTAAATATGTAAGGCTTTAGGTATATGTAAAGAAATAATATTTCTCTATTCTTAGTCTATTTCAGAAAATAATAAATCAGCAGCTTAGTTATTAGATAGTGGTTCAGCCACTTTTGTTAATATGACATAAAAATGGAGGATTTAAGATGGATATATATAAAGCTATAAAAAAAGAACGATCACATTTAAAGATATTCTTAATTGCTATGGCTGTTATTGCATTTATTCTTCCTGTAACAGTAGAACTAACTGGATTGACGACTATATTTTATATTATTTATGTAGGTTTTATTGAATTTTTAATAATAATAGCAATCATAATTAAACTAAATGGTTATAAGGTAGAATATAGATGTTCAAATAACAGATTAATGTTTAAAACAGGCATTTCTTCTAAGGAATATTTAATTATTTGTGATAAGGTTGCTTTAGTACATACAAATAAATCAGATTATGATTTAGAAATAGTAATAGTAACAAGCATAGTCTTCAAAAATAGAGCATTAAGGCCAGTTGATCAAAACTTTTTAAAGAGATATCCACAAATTGTGGAACAATATGAATCGATTAAGCAGCAAAATCCTAAAAAAGATTATTATTTTCAAGTTGTAAAAAGAGGCGGATTAAAAAAATATCTTTTGTTGGATTCAATATATAAGAATTGTGTTAAAGCAATTTATACAGATGAAAGCATACAAAATATAAAGATAGCAAGAGGGCAGCTTATAGTTTAGAGAAATGATGAAAAATTAAGGCTGAAAGCTTCGAAGAGAAAGTTTTGATGCCATTGATTATTCATCAATTTGAGAAGGAAGGGAAAATATTTGAATACTAAGGTCGGCATAATTAAGGGTGAAAAAGAAGATGAAATAAGGATAAAAGAAGCAGCTGAATTTATTAAAGCAGGGGGAACCGTAGCATTTCCCACAGAGACAGTTTATGGATTAGGTGCTGATGCACTTAATGCAGAAGCGGTAGAAAAGATATTTAAAGCAAAGGGAAGACCGCAGGATAATCCACTTATAATTCATGTTGCTTCAAAAAATATAGAAGCATATGCCAAAGAAATTCCGGAGGTGGCCAATAGACTTATAGAGAAATTTTGGCCAGGACCACTTACTATAATTCTAAGAAAAAAGGATATAATACCAAATGTAACTAGTGCAAATTTAGATTCTATTGGTATTAGGATGCCTGATAATCAGATAGCTAGAAAATTAATTGAGTTTTCTAATACAACTATTGCAGCTCCTTCAGCTAATATAAGTGGAAGACCAAGTCCAACAGACTTTCAAAGATGTATAGAGGATTTAGATGGAAAAATAGACTATATCTTAGGTGGAGATCAAAGTGATATAGGAGTGGAATCAACAATAGTAGATTGTACTATAAATCCACCAATGGTTTTACGCCCAGGCGGTATTACTCTGGAAATGCTTAGAGAAATTGATTCAAGAATTGAAATAGATAAGGCTATAATGCAAAAGCCTAATAAAGATTTAAAGCCAAAAGCACCAGGAATGAAGTATAGACATTATGCACCTAATGCTAAAGTTACAATAATTTTAGGAGAAAGAAAAAAAACTGTTGAAAAAATAAAAGAAATGGTACACTATAATATAGAAAACAGTAAAAAAGTATGCATTCTCACTGTTGAAGAAAATGCTAAAGAATATACAGAAGGAATAAGTATAATTTTAGGCAGTGGAAAAGAATTATCAACAGTTGCAAGAAGCTTATTTGAAGCTTTGAGAAAATGTGATGATTTAAAAGCTGATGTGATTTTAGCAGAAGGCTATGAAGAAAAGGGCTTTGGAGTAGCTATTATGAATAGATTAAATAAAGCTGCTGGGTTTGACGTAATAGAAGTTTAAATCAGCTAAAAGTTAGCGGCTAATAGTTGAATAAGGTAGTAATTTAAAATAGATAAAATTTAATCTAAAGAATATTAATATCCTTTAGATATGTTTATAAATAAATGTTAAGACTAAATTATAATTCGGAAGGTGATTTGATTATGAAAATTGCAATTGGATGCGATCATGGTGGATTTGAACTAAAAAGTGAAATTATTAAATTTTTAGAAAATGAAAATCATGAAGTGAAAGATTTTGGTACATATTCAACTGGTTCTTGTGATTATCCTGATGTTGCACTACCAGTAGCAGAAGCTGTAGTTGCAAAGGAATATGAATTTGGTATATTAATTTGTGGAACAGGAATAGGCATAGGAATTGCGGCCAATAAAGTTCCAGGAATTAGAGCTGCATTATGTTCAGATACTTTTAGTGCACATGCAACCAGAGAACATAATAATGCTAACATATTAACTATGGGGCAAAGAGTTGTTGGGGTAGGTCTTGCTTTAGACATAGTAAAAACTTTCATAACATCAAAATTTGAAGGTGATAGACACCAAAACAGGATAGATAAAATTTCAGAAATTGAAAAAAAATACACACATTAGAAAAAAGCGCTTTAGCGCAAATAAGAACAATTCACATTAGAAAAAAGCGCTTTAGCGCAAATAAGAACATTTCACCTTAAAAAAGGTGCGTTAGCACAACCATGAACATTTCACATTAGAAAAAGCCCTTTAGCGTAATTAAGAACGTTTTAAATTAAAAAACTGGATAGAGCATATAATAAAAAATTATATAGCACTATAAATATAAAAAGTGAATTTTGGAGGAATAATAATAATGAGTAAAGTTATAGAAATAAGTCACCCACTAATACTACATAAACTGGCATTTTTAAGAGATGAAAGAACAGGTTCAAAGGATTTTAGAAAATTAGTAGAAGAAATTTCTATGTTAATGGCTTATGAAGTAACAAGGGATTTAAATATGGAAGAAGTTGAAGTGAAAACTCCAGTAGCCTTAACAAGATGTAAAATGCTTGCAGGTAAAAAGATGGCAGTAGTTCCTATTTTAAGAGCTGGTCTTGGAATGGTTGATGGAGTACTTAACTTAATTCCGGCAGCTAAGGTTGGACACATTGGATTATATAGAGATGAAAAGACTCTTCAACCAGTAGAATACTTCTGTAAAATGCCACAAGACATTGCAGAAAGAGATATAATAGTTGTTGATCCAATGCTTGCAACAGGCGGATCATCAATAGATGCTTTAACTATGTTAAAAAATAGAGGTGCAAAAAACTTAAAATTAATGTGTTTAGTAGGGGCGCCAGAAGGAATAGCTGCGGTACAAAAAGCTCATGATGATGTTGATATTTATTTAGCTTCAATAGATGAAAAGTTGAATGAACATGGATACATAGTACCAGGTCTTGGAGATGCTGGAGATAGATTATTTGGAACTAAGTAAACTTTTTTAATTTACAATTGACAATGTAGAAAGAAAAGCCAAGGTAAATTCTTACTACATTGACTACAGGGTATCCGTAAAGGGTACCAACTGTAAATTGTGAATTATAATATAGGTTGCAATTTAAAATTTATATTTTTAGTATTTTATTTCAAGGAAAAGTGAGAATAGAAAAGTGATGTTCCAAAAATGAGAATCAAAAAAGTTAATGTCCCAATTTTATATTTGGAAACATGAACGTTCTCTTTAAGCTTTTATATTTTGTTTTTTTTTTTTTGAACTTTCACATTAAATATTGTATTTAGCTAAGAGAACTTTCCCGGTGGCTATTTTATATTTCGTTCTTGGAACTTTATACTTGGAACTTTCAGCATTCATTGTTAACAGTTAACAGTTAATTCGAACATGTAGTAGTAATTAGTAAGAAATATTTAGATTTGGGGACAGAGTTATATCTGTTTATATAACCCCAAATAATATGGTTTGGGAGAAGATAAAAATGGATAGGCGTGATAAACAAAACTATTATTTAGATATTGCAGAAACAGTTCTAGAAAGAGGGACTTGTCTCAGAAGAAACTATGGCTCAATAATAGTTAAAAATGATGAAATAATTTCAACGGGTTATACTGGGTCACCAAGAGGCAGAAAAAACTGTATGGATTTAAATAGGTGTATAAGAGAGGAACTTAAAGTTCCAAGAGGAACTCATTATGAACTTTGTAGAAGTGTACATAGTGAAGCTAATGCCATAATTAGTGCTTCAAGAAGAGATATGATTGGAGCTACCTTATATTTAGTTGGAAAAGATGCAAAAACTAAAGAATATGTTAGAGATGCTAATTCTTGTTCCATGTGTAAGAGGCTGGTTATTAATGCTGGAATCTCATATGTGGTAATAAGAGACTCAGAAGGAGAATATAGGGAAATAAATGTAGAATCATGGATAGAAGATGATGATTCTTTAAAGATCATAAAGGATGCCGGATATTAATTCGGTTAATAGTTAACAATTAGCTGTTGGCGGTTAACAGTTGGTAGTTGATTTGAGATTTTAATTTTTTGTTAATTTTATGTAAATAGATTTACTATTAAGATAATGAAATAAAAAACTAGAAATCTTAATCATAATCTACAATTATTTATGTATTTAATGAATTATACAATATTATATAGCTGAGTTTTAATCATAACTGTTAACTTATAACTGTTAACTGTTAACTGAATAAAGTGGCTTGAATTAGGAGGGAATAGATTGAGGAAGAAGAAGATTATTACCATTTTTGGAACTAGACCTGAAGCTATAAAAATGGCACCTTTAGTAAAAGAACTGGAAAGAAGAGAAGAAATTGAATCAAAAGTTTGCGTAACAGCTCAACATAGAGAAATGTTAGATCAAGTTTTAGAGTTATTTGATATTAAACCAGATTTTGATTTAAACATAATGCAAACAAGACAAACGTTAACAGGAATAACTAGTAAGGTTTTAGAAGGTTTAGAAGAGGTTTTTGAAAATGAAAAACCGGATATGATATTAGTTCATGGAGATACTACAACTACTTTTGCTGGTGGTCTTGCAGCGTTTTATCAACAAATTAAAGTGGGCCATGTAGAAGCTGGTCTTAGAACCTTTAATAAGTATTTTCCTTTCCCAGAAGAAATGAATAGAAAACTAACAGGTAGTTTAGCAGATTTGCATTTTGCACCAACTAAGGGTTCCAAAGAAAATTTACTAAGAGAAGGCATAGCAGAAAGTGATGTATATATTACAGGTAATACTGTAATTGATGCTATGAAGCATACAGTTGAAGAAAATTATGTTTTTGAAAATGATAAATTAAATAATATTAATTTTAGCAAAAAGGTAATAATGATTACTGCCCACAGAAGAGAAAATTGGGGAAAAGGTATTGAAAATATTTGTATTGCATTAAATAGGATAGTTGAACAAAATGAAGATGTAGAGTTAGTATATTTAGTTCATTTAAATCCTGTTGTTAAAGATGTAGTATTTGAAAGACTTGGTGGGAATGATAGAATTCATTTATTATCGCCATTAGATACTAAAGAAACTCATAATTTAATGAATAAGTCATTTATGGTAATGACAGATTCAGGTGGTCTGCAAGAAGAAGCACCTCATTTAGGAAAGCCAGTATTGGTATTAAGAGATGTTACAGAAAGACCAGAAGCTGTTGCAGCCGGAACAGTAAAATTAGTTGGAACAGATGTAGAGCAAATAGTAAAAGAAGCAAATGAATTATTAAAAAATAAAGAAGCGTATTTAAAAATGAGCAAATCAATTAACCCTTATGGAGATGGTATTGCATCACAAAGAATAGTAGATGCTATATTTAGATATTTTGAATTAAGTAATAAGGAAGTAGAAGAATTTAGAAGATGAAGTTTGTCTAAAATTTAACAATTAACCCTTGATAAAAAAATTAATAATGGTTATAATGAAATTATGTTAATAATTTAACGAAAGTTAATAAAATAATTTATAAATTTTAGGAGGTCAAATATGAGAGAGGTAGTTATTGTAAGTGCAGTAAGAACTGCATTAGGTAGTTTTGGTGGAGCGTTAAAAGACGTATCAGCAGTAGATTTAGGAGCTTTAGTAATTAAAGAAGCGGTAAATAGAGCTGGCGTTAAGCCAGAACTAGTTGAAGAAGTTATCATGGGTAATGTAATTCAAGCAGGTCTTGGACAAAATACAGCAAGACAAGCGACAATTAAATCAGGATTACCACAAGAAGTTTCAGCTATGACAATAAACAAGGTTTGTGGATCAGGATTAAGAGCAGTTAGTTTAGCAGCTCAAATGATTAAAGCAGGAGATGCTGATATAATAGTTGCAGGTGGTATGGAAAACATGTCGCAAGCTCCATATGCTTTAAAAACAGCTAGATTTGGTCAAAGAATGGGCGATGGTAAAATGATCGATACAATGATAAACGATGCATTATGGGATGCATTTAATAACTATCATATGGGTCAAACAGCTGAAAATATAGCTACCCAATGGGGATTAACAAGAGAAGAACAAGATGAATTTTCAGCATCATCTCAACAAAAGGCTGAAGCAGCAATCAAAGAAGGAAGATTCAAAGATGAAATAGTTCCAGTTGTTATTCCACAAAGAAAAGGAGAACCAAAAGTATTTGATACAGATGAGTTCCCAAGATTCGGGACAACAGCAGAATCTTTAGCAAAATTAAAACCAGCTTTTGTTAAAGATGGTACAGTAACTGCAGGTAATGCATCAGGAATTAATGATGGAGCAGCAGCATTTGTTATTATGAGCGCAGAAAAAGCAGCTGAATTAGGAGTTAAGCCATTAGCTAAAATAGTTTCTTATGGTTCAAAAGGATTAGATCCAACTATAATGGGATATGGACCATTCCATGCAACTAAGGCAGCTTTAGAAAAAGCTAACTTAACAGTTGAAGACTTAGATTTAATTGAAGCTAACGAAGCTTTTGCAGCTCAAAGTTTAGCAGTTGCTAAAGATTTAAAATTCGATATGTCAAAAGTAAATGTAAATGGTGGAGCAATTGCTTTAGGTCATCCAGTTGGAGCTTCAGGTGGAAGAATCTTAGTTACTCTTCTTCATGAAATGGAAAAGAGAGATGCTAAGAGAGGTCTTGCAACACTTTGTATAGGTGGAGGAATGGGAACTGCTCTTATAGTTGAAAGAGTTTAAGAGAAGTTTGTATTTCATAAAAAAGGTTACTATGATAATTAATCATAGTAACCTTTTTTAGAAAAATATATATTTTCTAAAAGTTAATTCACCTAAATATAATTTTAAATTATATTTAGATGAAGGAAGTGTATTTTAAATTGTAAATTATTAAATATATATTGTCGATTGGAGTATGTATTCCATAATTTGTTTGAGTAAATATGAAATAATGCTTGAAAATGATTGTAATTTTAGTTAAGATTAGATAAATAGTTTAAAAAAGAAGTTGTAATGGATTTTTTAGTGAAAAAAATTAGATGAATATTTATAAAGAGTTATGTATAAATTAAAGTATAATTTTATTTGATAAAACACTCATAATATGTAATTTTGAAAGTTAAAACATTATTACAGCGTTTTAAATACTCTGTAGTGTAGTTTAAATAAGGATTTAGATGACTTGAATAAAAATTTAAACAATTGAAGATGAGATTGCAAAAAAAATAAATATTGAATAAGAATGAGATTATATATTCACTAATATAAAAGATATAACATTAAATACAATATTATGAAGGGCTAAAAAAGGAAAAAAAACTTTGGAATTTCTAATATTTTCAATTTCATATCATAAAATTTGGGATGAAACTGTTAACACTGGTAAAAAGAAAAAGTTTCTTGTTACAGAAAATTCAAAAAAATGAATAAAAATATTTTAAAACTTTCAAAAATGAAGAAAAATAGAGAAAAATGCAATATTAGGTAAGTAATTTTGAGAATAAGTGAGTTAATCTTATTAAAAACGCATAATAAAGATAATTTAATCTAAAATTGCGTTTTGTTAAAGATAAATATAAAGATATAATATGTCATATTGAGGGTAAAGGGGGTTATGCATGAATAAAGTGATGAATAAACTACTTCTACAACAGGTGCAATACGATTTAGGAAGCGGATTATTTATATCTTTAGTTATAGGAATAATTTCTACTTTCATAAATGCAGGAAGCTATTTGGCAGGAATAGGTGTAGCAGCAATAAACTATTTTATAAGTGGATATGTTATTTCAACATGTCTAGTACAAAATAAAAAGCAGTTTTTTATTATTGTTAGTTATTTTTTGCGATTGGGATTTATAGTAATGACTATAATACCTTTCACAAAAAATGTTAATCTTATGGCATTTTATGTTGCTGGATTTATTACACATTATATACTGCTTGTGGTTTTAGGCATAAAAAATAGGAAAGGAAGTGTTTAGGTTGGAGGGATCCATGAGGCCTATATTTTCTCCTGAAATTTTTGGCATTACCATTAATATTACATCAAGTATATTAATCCAATGGTGTGTTATTTTAATTTTAGGAATAGGTGCTTTTCTATTAACAAGAAATCTAAAGTTAAAACCTAATAAAACGCAATCGGCTTTAGAAAAACTTTATCAAAGTATAAGAGAACTTGTACTTGGCATTATGGGTGATGAATATGAATCATTTTTACCTTACATAGGTACATTAATGATTTATCTGTTAACCTTAAATCTTAGTGGATTATTAGGTGTAAAACCACCTACGGCAGATTTAAGTGTAACCCTATCGTTGGCAATAGTTACGTTCTTGGTGGTAAATCTAAATGCTATCAAGAAACATGGAATGGTTGCTTATGGTAGAGGATTGTTACATCCATATGCATTTATGTTACCAATCAATGTAATGGAAAGATTCGTACTTTTAGTATCTTTATCATTACGGCTTTATGGTAATATGATGGCAGCAGTAGTATTGGTAGAATTAGTGTATCATGCGCTAGGTTCAATTGGTGCACTCGCTCAATTTGGTTCGCCAATAATAGTACATTTATATTTTGATTTGTTTGATGGAGCACTTCAAATGATTGTATTCTCAATGTTAACAATGATTAACATTAAAGTAACCGCAGAACATTAAAAAGCATGAAAAAAATTTAATTATTATTTTTAGGAGGAATTATAATGAGTTTAGGAGTTCTAGCAGCTGGTATAGCTGTATTATCAGGTATTGGAGCAGGAATAGGTATTGGTATCGCTACTGGAAAGGCAACAGAAGCTGTTGGTAGACAACCAGAAGCATCAGGAAAAATTCAAACAATGTTAATTTTAGGAGCAGCACTTTCAGAAGCAACAGCAATCTATGGATTAATCGTTGCATTCATGGTAATGGGTAAATAATTATTAAATGATGAATTCGTATGAGTTAATAATATTGACTCCGAAGGGAGGATATAGGTAAAATATGGAAATGGAATTATCAACACTAATACTAACCTGGGTTAATTTAGGTGTCATGATTTTAATTCTAAGACATTTCTTTTGGGATAAGATCAAAGGAATAATTGAAGAAAGACAAAAATATGTAGATGATAAATTAACTAAGGCCGATGAAGATTCTGAAAAGGCTAGAATGTATTTGCTAAAAAATGAACAAATACTACAATCAGCTAAAGAAGAAGGTAAAAAAATTACTGAAAGACAAAAGCAAAAAGGCGATAAAGTTTATGAAGAAATCATTAATAATGCCAAAGAAGAAGCAGTTTCATTAAAAGAAAGAGCTATGCTAGAAATTGAAAGAGAAAAGGAAAAAGCTGAATACGAAATTAAAAAGCAAGCAGTAGATTTAGCTGTAGAACTTTCAATCAAAGCATTAGATCAAAAAATAGATGAAAATACACATAGACAACTTATTGGTGATTTTATTGCTAAGGTAGGTATGTAATATGTATGAATATTTAGATAGGCGATATGCTTTAGCTATTTATGAAGTTGCTGAAAAAAAGGGCAAAGTTGATGAATATTTAAATGACTTAAGATCAGTCTGTGATTTGATTGATAATAACGAAGATTTTCAACAAGTAATCAGACATCCACAAGTTAATACCACTAAAAAGAAACAACTTTTTACAGATATTTTTAAAGGTAAAATTGATGATGATTTACTTTCTTTTATGATCGTATTAATCGAAAAGAATAGAATTCTTTATTTAAAAGAAAAACTTGACCAGATGGAAAAAATCGATCTGGAAAGAAAAAATATCATAAAGGGTGTAGTTAAAACAGCTATACCACTTTTACCAGAAGAATTAGAAAAGTTGAAAGCTATCTTTGAAGAAAAGTACGATAAGACTATCATATTCACTGCACAAGTAGACAAAAGCATTTTAGGTGGAGTTTACGTAAGTATTGGAAATGATGTTATTGATGATACTATTAAATCAAAGATAGAAGAAATGAAAGAAATAATGCTTAAGAAGGAATAGAGGTGAATCCATGAATATTAAACCAGAAGAAATAACTTCTATTATAAAAAAAGAAATAGAAAAATATGAAAAGCAAATTAAAACAGTAGATTCTGGTACTATCATCCAAGTTGGAGATGGTGTTGCAAGAGTTTATGGATTGGATAATTGTATGGGAGGGGAATTATTAGAATTCCCTAATGAAGTGTATGGAATGGCTTTAAACCTTGAACAAGATAACGTTGGTTGCGTTCTTTTAGGAGATGAAAAAGGAATAAAAGAAGGTGACATCGTTAAAGGAACTAGCAAAATTGTTGAAGTTCCAGTTGGTGATGGATTAATCGGTAGAGTTGTAAATGCATTAGGAATACCTATAGATGGTAAAGGGCCAATACTTACAACTGAAACAAGACCTATCGAAGTTCATGCTCCAAGTATAATAGATAGAAGTTCAGTTAATGAGCCGTTACAAACAGGAATTAAAGCAATCGATTCAATGATTCCAATTGGTAGAGGACAAAGAGAACTTATAATAGGAGATAGACAAACTGGTAAAACAGCTATAGGAATAGATACTATCATTAACCAAAAAGGTAAGGATGTTATCTGTATATATGTAGCTATAGGGCAAAAACAATCTACAGTTGCACATATAGTAAATACATTTACTGAAGCTGGTGCTATGGATTACAGTATCGTAGTAAGTGCTACAGCAGCTGAATCTGCGCCATTACAATATCTAGCTCCATATGCAGGATGTAGTATAGGTGAACATTTTATGCATCAAGGAAAGGACGTATTAATTATATACGATGATCTTTCTAAACATGCAGTGGCTTATAGATCAATGTCACTATTACTTAAGAGACCTCCAGGAAGAGAAGCTTATCCAGGAGATGTTTTCTACATCCATTCAAGATTACTTGAAAGAGCAGCTAAGTTATCTAAAGAATTAGGTGGGGGATCATTAACAGCTCTTCCTATTATAGAAACACAAGCTGGAGACGTTACAGCATATATACCAACTAATGTTATATCAATTACAGATGGTCAAATATTCTTAGAATCTGATTTATTCTATGCAGGACAAAGACCAGCCGTTAATGCTGGTATATCAGTATCAAGAGTTGGTGGTAATGCTCAAATTAAGGCAATGAAACAAGTTTCTGGTACATTAAGACTTGAACTTGCACAATACAGAGAATTAGAAGCTTTCGCTCAATTTGGATCTGACTTAGATGCAGATTCTAGTAGAAGACTTGAAAAAGGTAAGAGACTAGTTGAAGTATTAAAGCAAAACCAATATAGCCCAATGGAAGTAGGAAAGCAAATTGCAATATTATATGCTGCAGTTAATGACTTCTTATCAGATATTAAGGTTAGCGACATAAAAAGATTCGAAAAGGAATTCTTAGAGTATGCAGATACTCATTATAGAGATATTGAAAAATCAATTATTACAGAAAAAACTTTAACTGATGAAATTAAATCTATGTTAGAGGAAGCAATAGTTGAATTTAAAAAGATATTTTTACAAGAAGCATAGCTTAAATTTAGGCTATGCCCTTCTTTAGGAGGTGGAAATCATGGGTGCAGCTGGACTTCTTGATATAAAGAAGAGAATTAAGTCAGTAGAAAATACAAAAAAAATTACAAATGCCATGGGGCTTGTTGCCACTTCAAAGCTTAGAAAATCTAGAAAAGAGTTATTAGTAAATAATAAGTTTATTGAATTAACTGAACCAATCGTAAGAAATCTTGCAACAACTGCTTCAGAAGAAGGTGCTAACATTTATTTTGACGGAAATAAAAGTGAAAATAAATTGTATGTAGTAATGACATCTGATTCAGGACTATGTGGTGGATTCAATGCTAATGTAGTAGCTTACTTAGATTCTTTAATTGGGAAAAATAAAGATACTGCCAAAATTATCGTAGTTGGAAACAAAGGACTTAGTTACATTAAGAGAACTAAACTTCAAACTGTAGGAGAATATGTTGAAATTTCAGATTTACCAACAGTTAGAGAAGCAAAGGTTATCTTTGATAAAGCTCTTGAAATGTATTTAAATGGAGAAGTTTCTGAAGTTAATATTGTGTATTCTAACTTTATATCACCAGTTAAACAAGTGCCAAAAGTAGATAAAATTTTACCTATACAAAAGCTTGAAGGTAAAGTAAACAAAAGTCATGTTGAGCCGAATTTAGAATTGGTATTAGAAAATGCTCTTAATATCTATCTAAAAGGAAAAATCAGAGGCATTTTATTAAGTTCTAAATGTAGTGAACAAAGTTCTAGAATGACAGCTATGGATGGAGCTACTAAGAATGCAGAAGATTTATTATCTGATTTAAAACTTATGTTTAATAGAATTAGACAAGGTGCTATTACGCAAGAAATAAATGAAATTGTTGGAGGAGCAGCAGCTCAAAATTAGTAAGGAGGTATCTTATGCCTGGAAAGATAGGAAAAGTAGTTCAAGTAATTGGACCGGTAATAGATATAAAATTTGATTCAGATTCTCTTCCAAATTTATATAATGCAATTAATATTAATATGGGAGAGCATCAATTAGTAGCTGAAGTTGAACAACACGTTGGTGATGATATAGTTAGAACAATTGCCATGTCAGCTACAGAAGGATTAAAAAGAGGAATGGAAGCTGTTGATACAGGGAATGCTATTTCTGTTCCAGTAGGGGAAGAAGTATTAGGAAGATTATTTAATGTTTTAGGAGAACCTATTGATAATTGTGGAGAGGTTGATATAAAACAACAATATCCAATTCATAGACCAGCTCCTAGCTTCAAAGATCAAGCCGTTGAACCAGAAATGTTTGAAACAGGAATTAAGGTTGTAGATTTACTTGCACCATATCAAAAAGGTGGTAAGATAGGTCTATTTGGAGGAGCTGGAGTTGGTAAAACAGTTTTAATCCAAGAATTAATAAATAACATAGCTAAGGAACATGGTGGATTATCAGTATTTACCGGAGTTGGTGAAAGATCAAGAGAAGGTAACGACCTATATCACGAAATGATGGATTCAGGAGTTATTAGTAAAACTGCTTTGGTATTTGGTCAAATGAATGAGCCACCAGGTGCTAGAATGAGAGTTGCATTAACAGGACTTACTATGGCAGAGTACTTTAGAGATAAAGGTCAAGACGTGTTATTATTTATAGATAACATATTCAGATATACTCAAGCAGGTTCTGAAGTTTCAGCTTTACTTGGAAGAACACCATCAGCTGTTGGATACCAACCAACACTTGCAACTGAAATGGGAGCTCTTCAAGAAAGAATTACATCAACAGTTAATGGATCTATAACATCAGTTCAAGCAGTATATGTTCCTGCCGATGACTTAACAGATCCAGCACCAGCAACAACGTTCTCACATCTAGATGCAACAACAGTTTTATCTAGAAGTATAGCTGAACTTGGTATATATCCTGCAGTAGACCCATTAGAATCTACATCTAGAATATTAGATCCAAGAATAGTTGGTGAAGAACATTATAAAGTAGCATCAGATGTTAAGCATGTTCTTGAAAAATATAAGGAATTACAAGATATTATAGCTATCTTAGGTGTAGACGAATTATCAGATGAAGATAAGGCTGTCGTAGCTAGAGCAAGAAGAATTCAAAGATTCTTATCTCAATCATTTACAGTTGCTGAACAATTTACTGGAATGCAAGGAAAATATGTTACAGTAAAAGAAACAATAAGAGGATTTAAAGAAATTCTTGAAGGTAAATATGATGATTTACCAGAATCAGCATTCTTATTTGCAGGAACTATAGATGATGTTATAGCAAAAGCAAAAACTTTAGGATAAAGGGGATGAGCAATAATGGCTAATACCTTTTTACTAACAGTTACTACACCAAGTCATGAGGTTTACAATGGAGAAGTTGAAAAAGTATTTTTAAAAAATGCTGATGGAGACTTTGAAGTATTAGCAAACCATGAAAACATGATAGCAAGTACTGTTCCTTGTATTGCAAGGTTTAAAGACGCTAAAGGCGCTGAAGAGGAATTGTTTATTTCAACATCAATTGTTCATATTAGTAAAAACACAATGACAATCTGCAGCGATGCAGCTGAATTTGAAGATGACATTGATGTAGAAAGAGCAAATGAAGCAATGCAAAGGGCAAAGAAAAGGCTTGAAGAAGCTGATAAGTATAATAAAGATAGAGCAGAATCAGCATTATTTAGAGCCACACAAAGATTAAGATTAAAAAAATCTAGCAGATAAATATAATTTAAAGCGTACCTCTTTATATAGAAAAACTATGTAAAGAGGTACGCTTTATTTTTGTATGCGAAATTATGGAATTTTGAAGTGTGGAAGGCTAATTAAATATGGCTTTGGACAGATGCTTTTTATTGTGTATAAAAACATGAAATTTAGGGATATTTTATTTTCTAAGGTGGACAACTTTTTAACTATAGATTGTTTTAAAACTGACAAATTAAAAGTGAAAAATCATGAGGTGGCTGAAAATATGACTTTTATTATAATTTGTACCTATTAAAGCATCAGTTGTAAATTAAGGGAGAAAAATTAATGGCTTAATTTATATTATAGAAATATACATCTAGAGAATTAATCTTAAGAGTGCATTGTACACAGAATACCAATAAAGAACATTAAGTGTCAATTTATATTACATACATTCAACTATATGCTGACAAGCTATCACAAAATTCTAATAAAATTATACTATATATATATAGCTCATATAAGGAACGTTCCTAAATTTAATAATAAATATTTTCTTTGCTTATTTTATGCTATAGGATGTAAGAAAAATCTCAAAAGAGTCACTAAAAAGTCACTAATGTAACTATTAATAAAATTCACATATCTAATTTAAAAGAGAATAAAAGATAACAGAGATGGTCATAATTAAAAAAGGATAAGGTATAAGGCTAAATTAAGGGGGATTACTATGAATATAAAAGTAAGCATAGCAATTTTCGTATTGTTATCTTTTTTTAATCTAGGAGCTGTTTCTAATGTTACTCATGGTGATAGAAATTCATTTGATATTTTAGAAAATAATATAAAAACTGTGAGTGAATTTGAGGAAAATGGAGTAAAGCTGCAATATAAAACAAGAGAGAATATAGAAAAAGAAATTTTTAGGATAAAAAAGCAGTTAAATAGCAATATAAATGGTGATTACACAGAAATTAATGAAAATCAATTTCAATTCTTAAATGATAATTTTCATATTGACATAAAAACATGGGATGAAGATAAATATAATTATGTGGAAATTAAATTAATTAATAAAGATGTAAGGTATAGCACGTTAGATTTAAAAAATATGCTGCAAAAAATAGAAGATGAAAAATCTGAAGATAAACAATATTTTTTTTATTATAAAGGAAAAAGAGCCAAAGAAGATAGCAATTATTCTATAAACAAATTATTAAATAAAAATAAGGTACAAAAGGCAAGTTTATTAGAAATTAGTAATGGTTATTCAGGAACAGGGAATTTAAGTAATGGAGATAAAATTAATTTTGCACTTATTAAGTATAATACAGGGTCAAATGTAATAATTGGTATGCCAACTATATTTGAACTGTACTAGCAGAAAAATTTAATAATATTTGTTTATTGCCATTATATACATGTTGCAATAATGATTTTACAATAAAGCTATATTAGTATCAGCCTATGGAATTAACTTTACTGTATAAACTTAATTGCAACATATATATTATGCTTGCTATGATGAGTAAAATTCACTTCTTTGTTAAATAAAAAATATGTATTGTATCTTTGAGCAATTATTTTATGATGCTTAACAATTCAATGTGGAGGATAATATGGAGAAAATAGTGGTTAAAGGGGTAAAAGAACTTAAGGGTGAAGTTGATATAAGTTCAGCAAAAAATTCAATTTTACCGATAATTGCAGCAACTATATTGTGTTCAGAGCCTGTAGTCATAGAAAACACGCCTAAATTAGAAGATGTAGAAGTTATATGTAAATTATTAAGTGGATTAAATTGTGACGTAGACATTTCTAATGTTAATAATAGATTGACCATAAATGCGAAAAATATAGTAGAAATGGATGCTAATGCAGAACTTATGAGAAAAATGAGGGCATCATTTCTAATTATGGGGCCTATGCTTGCAAGGTTTGGTTATTGTAAACTATCATTACCAGGTGGGTGTAATATAGGTAGCAGGCCAATAGATCTACATTTAAAGGGATTTAAGTTACTTGGTGCAGAGGTTATAATGGGTCATGGTTTTGTAGAGGTTATAGCAAAAAAAATCATTGGAAATAGAATATACTTAGATTTCCCATCTGTTGGTGCAACTGAAAACATTATGATGGCATCAGTTTTTGCAGAAGGTACAACAATAATAGAAAATGCAGCAGAAGAGCCAGAAATTTGGGATTTGGCAAGATTTTTAAATAAGATGGGTGCGAAGATAAAAGGTGCAGGTCTTGGAAAGATAACGATAGATGGAGTGCAATCTCTAAAGGGAATAACCTATACGCCTATATATGATAGGATAGAAGCTGGAACCTTTATGATTGCAGCTGCTATTACAAATAGTAAAATAAAGATTAACGGGGCTAATGAGGAACATTTAAGACCTGTAATAGAGAAGTTGAAAGAATGTGGAGTTATCTTCAGTGATTACAAAAATGATTCTGTAATAGTAGATGGAAGAGGCCCTAAAAAACCATTAGATATAAAGACACTTCCATATCCAGGATTTCCAACGGATATGCAGGCTCAAATGATGAGTTTATTATCCACAGTTGAAGGAGTCAGCGTTATTACAGAAACAGTTTTTGAAAATAGATTTATGCATGTTGCTGAACTTAATAGAATGGGAGCCAATATAAAAATTGACGGAAGGATTGCTATAATTGAAGGTATACCTAAATTTACAGGCTGTCAGGTCAAAGCAACAGATTTAAGGGCAGGTGCTGCCATGATACTAAGTGGATTAGTGTCAGAAGGCGAGACAGAAATAGGTGATATTTATCATATTGATAGAGGATATGTTAATATTGAAGAGAAATTTAGAAATCTCGGAGCAGAAATTTATAGAATAGATATATAGAGATAAACGTTTCAAAGCTAAGTTATTAATTAAAGTTTTAATTAATAATTTAGCTTTGAAGCGTTTATTTACATGGAAATTTAGAAATTTTAATATGAAAGGCTTATACAATTGTAGTGGTGGAGAAAATCAAATAAAGGTTTCTGCTAGAGAAATTGAAATTAACAATTGATAATTAGAGTGTGACAATCATTTTTTTATTTTTTTGTATAACTGATCTCGTATTTTCAAATACGAGGAAATTATAATCAAGTCAAATATGTGGATAACTTTTGAAAGAATTGTAAATACAAGGTTAGTAAAGGTAATTTAAATATGAATGAAATGTTAACACAGAACAACATAGTCTGCGAAGCAGATTTTTTTACTTTAAGAAATTATAATTCTAAGAGGGTGACATAATTATCATAATAAGAAAATTAAAACATATACTTTAGAGTGCATGTTTTAGGAGGAAAAGTTAATGAAGACAATTATTCTAAAAGGCTTAAATATAAAATTAAAAAGATTAAGTACAAATATAAAAACAATAACTATCATGACTTTAATTATTTTTGCTATATTAATAGTATTACCAGTGATTTTCTTAGGGTCAGGCAAAGAGAGCATTAATGTGTTTAATTTAAGTAATGATAATATAATAAAGAGTTCAGAAATAACATTTCCTGCTAGTGGCAAAGTTAGGCTATATCATAAAAAAGATGATACCATAGAGGAAATGGATTTAGAAGACTATATTATGGGAGTAGTGGCAAGTGAAGTTCCTGCAAATTTTAATGAAGAAGCTTTAAAAGCCCAAGCAGTGGCAGCAAGAACATTTTATATGAATAGAAGGAAAAATCCATGTAAAGATGCTAAAAATAAGAATGGCGAAATTTGTGACACAACTAATTGTCAAGTTTATATGAGTAAAGCAGAAAGAATGAGCAAATGGAGTAAAAGTGAAGCAGAAAGCAATTGGAACAAAATACAGAAAGCTGTTTTAGATACAAAGGGACAGATACTTACTTATGAAGAATCAGCATTAGAATATCCGCAATTTTTCGCAATAAGTTCTGGAAAAACAGAAGATGCAAAAGATGTATTTTCAGTTGATGTTCCATATTTAAAATCAGAAGAAAGTAAAGGAGAAGAAATTGCACCTAAATATAAAACAACCTTAGAAGTTCCAATAAGTGAATTTATAAATAAGATTAATTCAAAATATGAAAATGCTAATTTGAAAAAAGGTAATTTATCATCAGCAATTAAAGTAGAAAGCTATACTGAGGCAGGAAGTGTAAAAGAAATTAAAATAGGACGAGAAGTTATAAAAGGAACAGATTTTAGAACATTATTTAATTTAAATTCAACAAATTTTAAGTTTGAATTTAGAGACAATATAGTAAAAATAAATTGTATAGGTTATGGTCATGGTGTTGGAATGAGTCAATGGGGAGCAAATGCTATGGGCAAAAGTGGTTCGAAATACGATGAAATTTTAAAACACTATTATAATGGCGTAGAAATTCAAGAAATAAAATATACACCATAGAAAAAAGCGCGAAGCGCAACCAAGATCATTCCACCATAGAAAAAAGCGCGAAGTGCAACCAAGATCATTCCATCTTAAAAAAAGGTGGATAAGCACAACCAGGAACAATTCACCTAAAAAAAGGTGCGTAAGTGCAGCCAGGAACAATTCACCATAGAAAAAAGCACGAAGTGCAATTAAAATCATTTCACAATTCAAAACTTTAATGATTAGGTATATTAATATAATAAAACAGGTAGTTCAATTGAACTACCTGCTAATAAATAAATCAAGAAAAGATTACCAATAAGGTTTATAACTTACATTTTTAATATTCTTTATACACAAAATGCTCTACTTGATTTGATCCTTCAGCAAGATATTTCTTTGCTTCAATAGGATATAGTTCTATAGTGCCTATATCCTTAATATCAATCCATGAAAATTCTAATTTGAACGACTTATCTTCTAATTGTTCGTATAGGCTGTGTCATTTTGTGGCCTAAGCAGCAGAACTTTCCCATCATGTATTAATACTCTTGATGCTCTGTAACTAAAAACATACTCATCTGTTTTTAATATAATATCTTTACCTATTTTTCATTCCTTCTTTACTAAATATTACATAAGTTATATATGCTTAAAATAAATTATCATTATAAGTAAATGCTATACTGTAATTGCATTTACTTACAGTCATACATATTAACAGTATTATCTAGTAAAGTCTAATATAATTAAAATATGTAGTACTTAATTAAAAATATAATAACAAGTTATTTAATCACATTATAATTATTTTTAATCAAGACATTAATTGCTGCATCCACATCGTTTTCCTTGACAAGTATATAGTCAGTATAATATGTAGATAAAGCAAATATACAAATTTGTTCTTTAGCCATTAAACTGCTAATGGAAGCAAGTATTCCTACTAATGAAAAATCCAATGGGCCTTCTACCTTTAATATTCTCCAATCTTTTTCACATTGTGCATTGCCAAGCTTATGCATATTATGAGTAAGCTTTTCTTGTGAGCAGACAATAGACAATTCATCATCTATTTTTGTTATTGAAAAGAAGTCTCCATTCATTGCCCAAGCAGGGAGCACATCATTTTTATTAAGTCTACAAACACTATATATTTCCTTTAATAATTTTATGGTTAATTTAATTGATGTCATTTCTAATTTAATCCTTTCATGGTAAAAATATAAAAAAAGCCTAAAGAAATATTATAAAATATCTTCTAGGCTTTTATACTTCTGTGTACATAGTCAATTATAAGTGCCTTCTCTTGGACCAGTCTAGCATTTATAGCTACGGAACCCTAGAAAACTAATGATCATTTCACTTTTTATATAGTTATTATAACAAGTAATTTCTAATATGCAAATATAAATTAATGTTAAAGTATTAGCTTTTAATTAGAATAAGCACTAACGTTATCTAATTATAGTGATAATTTTTGTTTATAAAATAGAAAAATGGACATAATCTAGAATATCAATATTTTAATACAAGTTATTAGTAGATTAGTATGATAAAAATGCAAAAAAATGAAATAAAAAATTATATTTATGTATTATTTTTCATTAAAGGGGAAATATAACAGTAGGAGGTGTTCATATTGGACAAAAAATTAAAAGAAAGATTTAAAACATTAATTAGGAAGGAGGGATTTTATATTGCTTTATTCCTTTGTCTTTGCATCATAGTTACAGTTGGAACTATTTCCTATAAGATGTCTAATAATAATGAAGTTAATAAGACAGAAGAGATAAATAAAGAACTAACATTAAATTCTGATAGTAATGGAAAAAATGTAAATGAGATTCCAAATGCAGAAAGAGTAGAAAATATTCCTAATGATGGTAAAGAGAATAATGATAAGACAAAGACAGAAAAATCTACTACAGTAGCTACATCTAATAAAGTAAATTTTTCAAATCCTGTAGATGGTATTGAAAGTAGGAAATATTCTTATCCTACACCAGTAAAAATAACTGATGGAGTTTTTAGAACTATTAGAGGAGTAAATTTACAAGCAAAAATAGGAACTGAAGTTAAGGCAGTAGCTGATGGTATAGTAGAGCTTGCTGAAAATTCAGGAGTTGAAGAAGGCGTAGTTGTTGAAATTAAACATGCTAATGGATTAAAGACTAGATATGGAAATCTTGATGCAAATTTATCCGTGAAAAAGGGTGATAAAGTTGTAGCTAATAAAATTATTGGCAAAGTTGGAGAAACTGCAAAAGTGTTTAGCAAAGATCAATTTGGAGAATTTTTAAATTTGCAAGTAATTAATGCTAATGGTGAACAAGTTAATCCAGAAAAGTATTTTACTTTAAAAACTAAATAAAGCATTGTGATAAATCAATATTAGTTATTCATCCTTATAGTAAGTAGGAATCGATGAATGACTAATATTGAGTATTAAAAAATGCTATGGAATAAAAGATAAGATCGAGGAAGTGGTATTTTGAAAGATTATATTGAGGAAAGAGTTTTAGATGTAGCAAAGTATATTATTGATTCAAAGGCAACAATAAGAAAAACAGCTAAAGTTTTTGGAGTTAGTAAAAGTACAATCCATAAAGATATGACAGAGAGACTTTTTAAAATTAATCCTGAAATTGCAGAGGAAGCGCATTTAATTTTAGAATTTAATAAGGCTGAACGGCATATTAGAGGTGGAAATGCTACACAGATGAAGTATAAAATTATTGAATCTTAATGAGATTAGGACTATAATATAGTATTAGTAGAATTATGTAAACATAGGTATTAATATGTATTATAGGAGTGAATAAAAAATGGGCTTTTTTGGAACAGGCACAGATATTGCAATTGACTTAGGAACAGCAACTGTACTAGTTTATGTAAAAGGTAAGGGGGTAATTTTAAAAGAACCTTCTGTTGTAGCTATAAATAGAAACAATAATAAATTGTTGGCTATAGGGGAAGAAGCAAGAAAAATGATAGGAAGAACCCCGGGTAATATAGTTGCAGTAAGACCACTAAAAGATGGAGTAATTTCAGATTATGATTTAACACAAAAGATGTTAAAAGAATTTATAAAAAAGGCATGTGGTACAAGACGGGTTAGAGCACCCAAAGTAATTGTTTGTGTGCCATCGCAAGCTACGGAAGTAGAAAAAAGAGCTGTTATTGATGCTGCTATGAATTCAGGAGCAAAAACAGTTCATTTAATAGAAGAACCATTAGCAGCAGCTATTGGTGCTGGTCTAGACATTACTAAACCAAATGGATGTATGGTAGTAGATATCGGCGGAGGAACTTGCGATATTGCTGTTATTTCATTAGGCGGTGTAGTTGAAAGAGAATCAATAAAAGTAGCTGGAGATAAATTCGACGATGCTATAATAAAATATGTAAGAAATGAATATAAGTTAATGATAGGAGAAAAAACTGCTGAAGATTTAAAAATTAATATTGGATCAGCATTTAAGAACTCTAGAAATTTAACATGTATGATGAAGGGTAGAAATCTTATAACAGGATTGCCTGATGAAGTTGAAATTACCACAGAAGAAATAAGAAATGCAATAAAAGAGCCTGTGGAAACTATAGTTGATACAGTAAAGAAAGTATTAGAAAGAACACCACCAGAATTAGCTTCAGATATAATAGAAAGAGGAATTTTAATGACTGGTGGAGGGGCATTAATACATGGTTTAGACAAGTTAATAGAATTTAAAACAGGAGTATCAACAGCTGTTGCAGAAGATTCTGTTGAATGTGTTGCAAAAGGAACTGGTGAAGTACTAAGCTATATTGATAAATTAAATAGTGAAGCAAACTCACAACAAATAGTGCTTATAGAATAAAATTAGAAAATAACAGTCAAAGTGTATATATTTTTGACTGTTATTTTCTGTTTAAATAATTATTTTGTTTATACTATTAATAGTTAATACTTTATAGTTAAAGTCTTGGGAATTGTCCGTTATTTAAGCTATAAGATTCAATAAATACTTTAGATATGGTTTTAGCCATATTCATTATAAAAGAAAGTCTAATACTGCGTGAAAAAAATAACTCAGAACTATCGCTAGAGTCAACAATACCAATAACGGAAGCCATACCAACTTCGGGAAGTTCTTTTCCCACACCCTTACCAGGACGAATTGCATAATCTCTTATACGAATTTCACCAATATCATCTTCATCACCTAAGCAGGCATCAACTCCTATTATGTAGGCATTAGGATGGTTAGTATATATTTCATCTAAGCGCTCACTTATATTTAAAGCATGAATTGGAGAAGATAAGGTTCCGTAAACAGGCAGAGGAAAAAAATTCTCGGTTAAAATAGATCCGACTAAAGGACCTAAGCAATCTCCGATACATTTATCAGTACCAATGCACACTATTACAGTGTCTTTATTAATATAATTTTTGATCTCAAAAATGAGATTGTAAGGAAATTTAGAATTCATATTAATATTTGATTTATTCAAGGATAGATACCCCCTTTATAAAATATATATGAAGAATAAAGGGGAGATAGTATAAAAAAATGTTTTTTGGAAACAATATTAAAAAATAATAGATTTAGAAGAAACTTAAGAATAAATATTCTAAAAATAAGATATTAATTACTAGCTTTAAAGTGATTTCAGCAAGTTAGAAAAAAATAAGATTATTGTATTAAATAGGAGCATATTGTATTAATTAAGAGTAATATGAATTTAATTTGAGTATATAGCCTGTAATTGGGGTTGAAAAAAAAGTGCTTTGCAGATATACTAATCATTGTTGATTGGAAAAATAACAGCTTTTAAATAGTTAAATACGGAGGAATTCCCGAGAGGCCAAAGGGGGCAGACTGTAAATCTGTTACGTTAGTTTCGATGGTTCGAATCCATCTTCCTCCACCAATTTGTATGGGCGCATAGCTCAGCTGGGAGAGCACCTGCCTTACAAGCAGGGGGTCACAGGTTCGAGCCCTGTTGTGCCCACCATTCAAGTAAAATATAAAAACTATTTAGATTGACAAAATTGTGAGAGTTTTGTTAAAATATAATTGACTGTTTTTTTAAATGTTAACTGAATAATGTGCTGGCATGGCTCAACGGTAGAGCAGCTGACTTGTAATCAGCAGGTTGTAGGTTCGATTCCTATTGCCAGCTCCAATATAAAGTATAAGAAAAACTTATATTTTAATAGAATAAAATATGGAGGAATTCCCGAGAGGCCAAAGGGGGCAGACTGTAAATCTGTTACGTTAGTTTCGATGGTTCGAATCCATCTTCCTCCACCAATTTACATGGGCGCATAGCTCAGCTGGGAGAGCACCTGCCTTACAAGCAGGGGGTCACAGGTTCGAGCCCTGTTGTGCCCACCATGTAAGTAAAATATAAAACTATTTATCTTGACAGAATACTAAAAAATTTGTTAAAATAAATCTGCTGTTAATTGTTAAGCTTAATGAAAAAATTTAACTCATAAATCTTAGCTGAATTATGCTGGCATGGCTCAACGGTAGAGCAGCTGACTTGTAATCAGCAGGTTGTAGGTTCGATTCCTATTGCCAGCTCCAACAAGAAATATAAGAAAACTTATATTTTAATAAAACAAAATATGGAGGAGTTCCCGAGTGGCCAAAGGGGGCAGACTGTAAATCTGTTACGTTAGTTTCGATGGTTCGAATCCATCTTCCTCCACCAAAAAAAAGAGTAAACTATGTTTACTCTTTTTTACATAATTTGAAGTTTATATGATTTTGTTGATTATAAATTATTATATTTAATTGGCTTAAAAATATATTTAAGAAACACAGAGCAAAACATAAATTTTTATGAACTGATTGAACTTAACACTAGAACAATCTCAAATATTATAGTGACCATTAGCCGAGAATGTACAAATAAAATTTTAGATTGTATAAATTCTAAATCAACATAAAATTTAAAGATATGAATATTTTCATTAATAAAAAAATAATAATAACAAAAACTATTGACAACAAGAATTAGAAGAGTTAATATTAAATCGTACTCGAACGAACGAGGTGAGAAAATGAAAAATGAGTGTTTATTAAGCAAAATAAATGAAATTAACACTATTTCTAATAAATATCTTGCAAAAAAAATAAAAGAAGAAGGACTGCCAATATTACAAAATCATATTTTGTTATTTTATATTCTTCCTGAAGATGGAAGTGCTCTAATTTTTAATGAAATATCAAATATATGGCAAATATCTAAATCTTCTTTATCTGATATTATAAACAAATACGAAAGTCAAGGTATAATAAATAAATGTGTTTGTGTTGAAGATAAGAGAAGTGTATACATAAGCTTAAAACCAGAAGGAATTTATATAAGACATAAGCTTAAAAATATAGAAGCTGAAATTCTAGATTTAATGTTAAGTAATTTTGATAAGGATGAAAAACAGAGTTTTGAGGATAATATCAATAAAGCTTTAAATAATATAAAAAAGATGCTCTGAGGGCATCTTTTTTAAGAAATA
This sequence comes from Clostridium puniceum, assembly GCF_002006345.1. Taxonomy (GTDB): domain Bacteria; phylum Bacillota; class Clostridia; order Clostridiales; family Clostridiaceae; genus Clostridium; species Clostridium puniceum. The sequence goes on along the minus strand of NZ_LZZM01000234.1, from coordinate 17,812 downwards.
GATTCGTTCACGTACGAAATAAATTGATAATATAATGTGAAAAGGAGAAATTAAAATGAACGAAACATTAAAAGTAATAAAAGAAAGAAGAACTACAAGAAAGTTCAAAGCTGAATAAATAAAGTAAGAAGAGTTACAGGCTATAATTGAAGCTGGTATATATGTACTAAGTGCACATAATAAGCAATCTTGGAATTTTATAGTTATACAAAATGCAGAGTTATTAAAAGAATTAAATACAGAAGCTAAAGAAGCAGCAATTTTAGTTTTTTACAAATGAAAATTATATTGATGCGTGATATAAATCACGCTAAAAATATGAAGCAATGGTTATAATATTATCATCTAATAAAATTTTATTCCGAAGGGATTTATCCTTGTCGAGAGGAATTTAAGGAGGAATTAATTATGACAAATTTTGATATAACCATAGATGTCAGAATCTATGAAAAAGGACATAAAAAGGATATCATTTTCAAAGCATTTGAGGAGTTAGCAATAGGTGAAATAATGGAACTTATAAATGATCATGATCCTCGTCCACTTTATCAGCAGTTTATATTAAATTTTCCAGAACACTTTAAATGGGAATATTTAGAACAAGGACCTGAAATATGGAGAATTGCAATTACGAAAAAATAAATAAGAATAAAAATTTATTGTTTTTATATTTAGATTATATATGTTCTAAAAAATTTTGTTCATTAAAATTTAATTTCTATATTAGAGTGATTGGATAAGACAACCAACTAAATTATGAACTTTCTTAATTAGAACTTATATATATTAAAAGAGAAAAGGAGTTAGTTACATGGCAATTATAAATCAGGATTTACACCAATTTAGTAGTTATGTTCAGCAGATTAATCTTACATTTCATCAATATTTACTATTAGGTGATGAACCATTATTAGTACATACAGGTAATGTAATTCAGGCAGAAGCTTTGCTCCCACAACTTAAAGCAGAACTTAATGGTAAAGCTTTAAAATATATTTTTATTTCTCACTTTGAAGCAGATGAATGTGGTGGGCTGTCAGTAATATTAGAACATTTTCCTAAAGCTGAAACAATCTGTTCTGAAGTTACAGCACGCCAATTAAATGGTTTTGGAATTAAAGCAAAAATTCTTGTTAAAAAAGCTGGTGAGAAGTTAACTACAGATAGTTATGAATTGGAATTCATTGAGTATCCTTCAGAAATGCATCTTTGGAATGGATTATTAATGGTAGAAAATATACGTAAAATATTCTTTAGCAGTGATTTAATGTTTGCTACGGGAGAAGAAATAAATACAGTGAAAGAATTAAACTGGAAGATGGAAGTAAATAGTATTATGTCAGAACAGGTACCAGACTCTGATAAGCTAGAACAATTGCAAAGAACTTTGAGAAGGTTAAATCCTAATTTTATAGCTACAGGTCATGGGCCTTGTCTTAAACTGCAATAGATAAAGTTAAGACTAATAAGACATTTAAGAGCATCAGAATATAATGAATTGTTTGGTGAAGATCCAACTTGGGTAACTGAAACAATTGGAGGTTTTGGTACATATGATATTTCAAATGCATTTTCAATAGTTCCAGATACCCTTAGAAAAGAGAGGAGGATAATATACATTTTCTTCTCTTTTTTGCATATTTTAATTTATTCTAAACTATAATAGCGAAAGGATGTCTTAAAAGTAATTTTAAATATTTTTTAAAACAGCAAATTTCAAGTTGACTTAACAATAGTAAAAGATTATAAATAAATAAAGATTATGTAAGGTGGTGAAGAAGTGACATTACAACAACTAAAATATGCTATTGAAATTGCCAAATGTGGCTCCATAAATATTGCTGCCAAAAAATTATTTATTACGCAGCCTAGTCTTTCTAATGCAATTAGAGAACTAGAAAATGAATTAAATAAAACTATTTTTGAACGAACCAATAGAGGAGTTAGTGTTACAGTTGATGGTGCTGAATTTTTAGGTTATGCAAGACAAGTAATTGAGCAGACAGAATTGCTAGAAAAGAAGTATTTTAATACGAAGCCATCTGCTCAGCATTTTTCTGTATCAACACAACACTATGCCTTTGCAGTCAATGCATTTGTTGATTTAATTAAAGAATATGGAAATGATGAATATGAATTTAATCTAAGAGAAACAAAAACTTATGAAATTATTGATGATGTAAAGAACCTTCGGAGTGAAATAGGAATTTTATATTTAAATGAATTTAATTCTAAAGTCTTAAATAAGTTGATTAAGGAAAATAATTTAAAATTTACTAAGTTATTTGTTGCAAAACCACATATTTTTATAAGTGTAAAAAACCCTCTTTACAAGCGAAAAGAAGTTACTCTTGAAGATTTAAAAAATTATCCTTACTTATCCTTTGAGCAGGGGGAGTTCAATTCTTTTTACTTTTCAGAAGAAATATTAAGCACGCTTTCCCATAAGAAAAGTGTCAGAGTTAGTGATAGAGCAACACTTTTTAATCTATTAATTGGACTCAATGGATATACTATTTCAACTGGAATTTTGAGTTCTGACTTAAATGGAAATGATATTGCTTCTGTGCCTTTAGATATTGAAGATAAGATAACAGTAGGGTGGATTGCACACAAGGATATAATACTTAGTCAGCTTGGGAACATTTATATAAATGCACTAAATGAGATAATTGATAAATTTGGCGATGAATATATTCTAAAGCATTAAAAGAATAAATTACATAGTACAATGATTTTTGACTTTAGGAATACACAATAGTTTATTATTTTTCCTCCATTCATCGTATTTGTAGGTAAAAACTGATGAATGGAGAAAGGCGGGGAACGTCAACCGGAGCGAGTATGGTATGTAGGTCCGGCTCAAAGTGATAACCGTAGATGTGTTTGCCGGATTTGCGCTTACTCCATCTATAATCGAAAATGAAAGTGGCAATTGTATAAAGAAAGTAGGTAGTTTACATATTTACATGCGTTCTCTTATATAAAACTGGTATTGCCACTGTTATAAGGATCATACCCATAAAAGCAGGTGCGGCATGACCAAGTGATACATAGATTTGACCTCCAATGATAGGTCCAATCATTCTTGCTAAAGATTGAATAGATTGGCTACCACCTTGAATCCTTCCTTGTTCACTAGAATCGACAGATTTGGAGAGCATCCCATTGAATGAAGGTCCAAAGATCGAATCACCAAAACCGAATATAAACGTTCCAGCGATAAAAAGAGGATAGAATGAGAGTAAAGATGATGCTGCAATAAGACTGTAGCCTATAATTTCCGAAATCATTCCAAGAATTGCTATCTGTTTATCACTAAGTTTTACTAAAAGCTTTGGCATTATGAAACCTTGAGAAATAATGTCTTGGAAGCCCATAATTGAAAACATAAGCCCAATTAGCGTAGGTCTCCAACTGAAAGTATCCATTGTAAATTGTGAAAAAACTGCCTGTAAAGACCCGTTAGGTATCCAAAGTAAGAACGCTGAAACAAGTAGCCTTTTTAAGTTTTTCATGGAAAGTAGATTGGCAAGCTGTATAAATGGATTCAATCTTACAAGGGTAATCTCTTTCAGTCTATTATTCTTGTCAAGGCTCTCAGGCATAAAAAAGAATCCATAAACAACATTCAATAAAGTTATTATTGCTCCAAAATACATGGGTACAAAATAACCAAACTTGGCAAGTAATCCGCCTAGAGTTGGGCCAATGACGGTGCCTACACCTACAACCGCGCTCACCCATCCAAAGTATTTGGTTCTCTGCTTAGGAGGAATGATGTCTGCAAAATATGCGAAGATAGTGCCTATGCTCCCACCTGTTATACCTTCTATTATGCGTCCAGCAAATAGTACCCATAGAGCTCCTCCTATGCCAAAAACTAAGTACCCGATTGCGGAACCCAAAAGGCATACTAAGAGTAATGGACGACGACCATATCTGTCGCTCAAAGCTCCAAGTATGGGGGCTGCAAAAAACACGCAGACTGCATAAACAGAGGTCAGCAGCGTAACAACTATAGCTTGTTCTCCGGGATTGCTTATATAAGGCTGAACTAAGAAGGGGACGACAGGTGTTATGATACTGAAGCTCATTCCGCAAAGAAACACAGACATAAGACCGAATATTAAAGCCTTTTTATCTACGATTTGTTCTGTATTCTGTTCATTGTATAATCTAAATTTGAACATTTAAGTTCTCCTTTCAAAAGTTATGATTTTGATTCCTTGGAAACATATTTATCGTACCATCATTTTGTTTCCGTGTCAACAAAATGATGAGAATAAAAATGCAGCCCGTTCTCAATAGAGTTGGCTGCTTGTAGTTTCATTATTCAAATTTATTCTGACTTAATATCTATACCTAGTTTCTTTATTTCTGCATCCAAATGGTTACTATACTTTTCCACGAAGCTAAGCATACTGTCAAATTGTGCCTCTGTTACCTGATCAAATATAGCTTTATCCCGCTCTTGAAACTCTTTGTGCATTTCCTCATGGACGTTATAAATTACTTGCCCTTGTTCAGTAAGCCTAAAATAGATTTCTTTCTTGTTATCTGGCTTCTGATAGCTTTCAATGATACCCTTTTTTATGAGCTTCTTGGTCATTTTGCTTATGGCACCTCTAGTCATATAAAAGGACTCTGCAAGTTTTGTCACGTTGGAATCTACATTTTTTCCAATGCATTCGATGCAATGTACTTCAGAAGACTTATAATCCTTAAGACTGTCTTCCATCTTAAACTTATTAAGCCAAGCCATCTTGTTTAATAAGTCTCTGAAACCCATTATGACCTGTTCTTCTTTGTTCATGGCCTATCCTCCCACCCGTTTGTGCATTAACAATATTATATTAAATCTTTGTTTCTATTTCAACAATATTAAACTAATTATTTTAGGAATTGAGCTATACGTGAAAAAGAGAGCTAAAAGCGTCTAAGTGTAGTGTAACATAGGTGGTGCTCTTTTTGTATGCACCGAATAGGTGTTAATCAAAAAAATAATGAATCTGTATCAGATTAAGCATAGATCAGACTTATCAGCAAAGAGTGAATGATTCAGGTTTATGTATGTATTTATAATGCTTAATGGATATATCGTATGTTCATTAAAATAAATATGCGGTATATTGTATTTTGGAAATTTGTATTTGAATTATAAAAATTCTCAATTATGATAAATTTGAATTGCTTGTTATATTTATTTTCTATAACAAGCAATAGTTTTTTTGAGTTACCTTATAATAAGAATTCTCTGATATGATTAGCCTACAGAAAATTTTTAGTGAAAGGAATGTAGTGTTATGAGGAATTCGATTATTGGTTATCCACGAATTGGGGAATTTCGAGAATTAAAATTTTGGATAGAAGATTATTTTAAAGGTGATTTATCTTTTGAAAAATTACAAAATAATGTTAAAGGGCTGAGAAAGGCACAGTGGTCATTATTAAATAATAGTGGACTTGACTTTATACCATCAAATGATTTTTCTTTTTACGATGGAATGCTTGATACAGCGGCTCTTTTAAATGCAATACCAGAAAGATACAAGTCTTTAGGACTTAATGAGCTTGATACTTATTTTGCAATGGCTAGAGGATATCAGGGGGAAAGAGGTGATGTTAAAGCACTTCCTATGAAAAAATGGTTTAATACAAATTATCATTACATAGTTCCAACACTTGAGGATAGAACTGAAATTAAGCTAAACAGCCATAAGTTTTTTAGAGAATTTACTGAAGCAGTTGAAATTGGAATTAAAACAAAACCTGTAATTATTGGCGGATTTACTTTTCTCAAATTATCAGATTACAATGGAAATAAAAAACTTATTGATTTTATACCAGATATAATTAAGGCATATAAAGATGTTTTTGCTAAGCTAAATGAATTAGGTGTGGAATGGATTCAGATAGATGAACCAATTTTAGTTACAGATTTGAACCTAAAAGATATAGAAGTGTTCACAAAAATCTATAAGGAATTATTAAAACATAAAGGGAAACTTAATATTTTAATTCAAACATACTTTGGAGATATTAGGGATTGCTATAGTGAGGTTACTAATCTTGGTTTTGATGGGATAGGTTTAGATTTTATAGAAGGCAAGAAATCACTAGAATTAATTAAAGAAAAGGGATTTCCTAAGAATACTGCTATTTTTGCAGGAATAGTAAATGGTAAAAACATATGGAAAAATTCTTATAAGAAATCATTAAAAACTTTGACTGAGATTTCAAAATATATTGAAAAAGATAATATTATAATAAATACTTCATGTTCTCTTTTACATTTGCCATATACTTTGAGAAATGAAGAAAAGCTATGCGAGAATTACAAGGTTCATTTTGCATTTGCAGAGGAAAAATTAATAGAATTGGATGAACTAAAAGAGCTTTTCGCTGAAGAGAATTATTTAACCAATGAAAAATATAAAAACAACATTGCTTTGTTTGCTGAGAAGGTGAATAATGTAAATTCTGAAATAAAGGGAAAACTTGAAGGTTTAACGGAAAAAGATTTTACAAGATTACCAGCATTTAATGAAAGAAGTGAAGCTCAAAAGAATTTTTTCAACCTTCCGCTATTACCAACCACAACAATTGGTTCATTTCCTCAAACAGCTGATGTAAAGTCAAATAGAGCAAAATATAAAAAAGGGGAGATTACACAAGAAGAGTATGTAGGGAATGTAAAGAAAAAAATTAAAGATTGCATAGAACTTCAAGAGAAAATTGGAATTGATGTTTTAGTTCATGGTGAATTTGAACGTAATGATATGGTAGAATATTTTGGTGAGCACTTTAAGGGTTATTTATTTACTCAAAATGGATGGGTTCAATCTTATGGTACACGCTGTGTTAAACCTCCAGTAATAGTCGGAGATGTTTCTAGAGCAAATCCTATTACTGTTGAATATTCTAAGTATGCACAAAGTCTTACTGAAAAGCCTGTAAAAGCTATGCTTACAGGTCCTGTAACTATTCTTAACTGGTCTTTCCCTCGTGAAGATATTTCTCTAAAAGAAATGGCCTTTCAAATTGCACTAGCTATTAAAGAAGAGGTTTTAGATCTTGAAGCAAACTTTATTAATATAATTCAAGTAGATGAGGCAGCCTTAAAGGAGAAGCTTCCAATTAGAAGAATCGATTGGCATAGTGAATATTTAGATTGGGCAATTGCTGCATTTAGACTTGTTCACAGTGATGTTAAGTCAACTACACAAATTCATACACATATGTGTTATAGTGAATTTGCAGAAATAATAAAGGATATTGACGCTATGGATGCGGATGTAATTTCTTTTGAAGCATCACGTTCAAACTTATCAATTATTGAAGCATTAAATAATAATAATTTTATTACTGCAGTTGGACCAGGAGTATATGATATTCACTCTCCAAGAGTACCTAGCGTAGAAGAAATTACTATAGGAATTAATTCAATGCTAAGTCAAATTAAAGAAGAAAAATTATGGATTAATCCAGATTGCGGATTAAAAACTCGTGGTGATGAGGAAACCAATCTTAGTCTTAAAAATCTTGTGGAGGCAGCTAAGAAAGTGAGAAATACATTACTTCAGTAGTTTAGCAATAATATTGATATATGTAAATATATATGAATTTACATATATCAATAAAAAGAAGTTGAAATAAATATTCATTGAATAAAACCACCTTAGGAGAGAAAGAGAGTCTTGCAATTAATCTCATAAGGTACTTTTTTTATATAACTCTCTATCTTTACCCATATTATCATAAATATCTATAAAGCTTTAAACATAATCTCTAAGAATAAATTTATTATTGTTAGGTAATAGAGAATATAAAATTAATTTAAACAAATAATAATAAGGATTAGTTTTTAAGGAGTGATATTTATGGATGAAAATCCTATGTTTTGTTATCAATGTGAGCAAACAGCGGGAGGAAAAGGATGTACTAAAATGGGGGTGTGCGGAAAAACGCCTGAAATAGCAAATCTTCAAGATTTACTTGTATACCAATGCAAAGGAATAAGCTGTTATGCCAAGGATCTTATAGAAAAAGGAGAAGAAATAGACAAAAGTATTGTTAGCTTTGTAGAAAATTCATTATTTACAACCCTTACAAATGTTAATTTTGATGCAGAAGTTCATGTGGAAATGCTTAAGGATTCTCAAAAAATAAAAGAAAGTTTGAGAGATAGAGTAAGTGCGGATAAAGAATATCCAGAACAAGCTACTTATAGCTTAAGCGAAACCAAGGAAGAAATGCTTAAAGATTCTAAAAGAGCTGGGATTATGTTTGATCAGGATTTAGACCCTGATGTAAGATCACTTAGACAAACAATATTATATGGCTTAAAGGGGATAAGTGCATATGGGCATCAAGCAAGATGTTTGGGTTATTATGATGATCAAGTTGATAATTTCTATTTTAGAGGATTAGAATGTACAACAAATGATAATTTAAGTGTTGAAGAGTTAATTCAAATGACTATGAGAACAGGTGATATGAGTGTTGCTGTTATGAAGAAATTAGATGAAGCTAATACTAGTACTTATAAGAATCCAAGTCCACACAAAGTTAATGTAAATATTAAAAAAGGACCATTTATCATTGTTTCTGGTCATGATTTAAGAGATTTAGAAATGTTATTAGAACAAACAGAAGGCAAAGGAATTAACATATATACTCATGGTGAAATGATACCTTCTCATGGTTATCCTGAACTTAAAAAATATGAACAGCTTGTAGGAAATTATGGTGGTGCTTGGCAAGAGCAGCAAAAAGAATTTGATGGCATACCAGGTTGTATTTTAATGACTACAAATTGTTTAATGAGACCTAGAGAAACATATAAAGATAGAATATTTACAACGAGTGTAGTTGGATGGGATGGAGTTAAATATATTAAAGCTGATAAAGATGGAAATAAAGATTTTACACCAATAATAGAAAAAGCATTAGAACTTGGTGGATTTACAAAATCAGAAGAACCTAAAGAAATTCTTGTTGGTTTTGGGCATCATGCGACCTTAAGCCATGCAGAAACAATTGTTAATGCGGTTAAGGATGGAAGTATTAGACATTTCTTCTTAATAGGTGGATGTGATGGAGCAAGACCAGGAAGAAATTACTATACTGAATTTGCAAAGAAGGTTCCAGAAGACTGCGTTATTCTAACACTAGCATGTGGAAAATATAGATTTAACAAATTAGATTTTGGAGAAGTTGCTGGACTTCCAAGATTATTAGATGTAGGTCAATGTAATGATGCATATTCAGCAGTTAGAATTGCTACAGCACTTGCAGATGCTTTTGATACAGATGTTAATGGATTGCCATTATCAATAGTTCTTTCATGGTATGAACAAAAAGCAGTTGCAGATCTATTAGCATTACTTTCATTAGGAATAAAAGGAATGTTCCTTGGACCTTCACTTCCAGCATTTATAAGTCCTAATGTATTGCAATATTTAGTTGATACCTTTAACTTACAAACTATAAGTGAGCCTAATGAAGATTTAAAAACTTGTTTAAAGCAAAGCGTATAGTTACAGGTAATGAGAATTTAAATAAAAACTATCTCTAATTTATTTTGAGATAGTTTTTTTATGTTTTATTTTCAATCCTTCAATCTAACCAACTTTAGTAAAACCGAAGGAACGACAGTATTAAAAGCATATTTAACTGCGCCTTCGGTAATGGAGGAGATTCATGCATTATTATCTTGGCTGTTTAATGATATATCTTTACTTAGAGAGCGTTTTAACAATAGTGCAATACAAAAGGAAATAAGCATATAGACAGCAAGCGTTAAGACATTTTTTATGACAATTTCTGCAATCATACCGCCAATGGTTTCTCTCAATATACTCACAGCATGAGTGAATGGCATAAAAGGACTAATAGCTTGAAAAAAATGTGATGTCATACTAACTGGAAAGGTTGCTCCAGAGCTAGACATCTGCAAAACTAGGAGAATCATTGATATTCCATTTCCTATATTGCCAAACACTGAACGCAAAGTATATGTTATTGTGACAAACACTATGCCAATAAAAATACTAAGCAGCACAAACCAAAATTTATTTACTATATACACATGGAGTAAAAATATATTTCCAAGTGCCATAATAAGTGATTGAAAAATTCCTACAGAAAGGAAGGTCAAAAGCCTGCCAAAATAAATGTGATAGCTTTTATATATATTATCAGGATTCTTTACATCTACAGGCAAGGCTGAATTTAAAATTGTACCTCCTACCCATAATGCTAACATGGTATAGAGTGCTGCCATGGCAGAGCCATAATTAGGAATAGGGAAAATTCGTTTGGTATTTAATAAAATAGGATCTGCTAAAAAGCTGCTTCCCTTTGACGGATCAATTTTAAGGAAATCAATTATATCATTTAAGTCTACATTGTTTTGAAATTTTCGGATTTTATCAGCGGCTTTTCTCACTTTAGCTTCGAAATCAGATAAATCATTTTGAGCTAAATCAGCCAATTTATTAACTGCTTCTTCAAATACAGGAAATTTATTTTGAACTAGGTCAGAAGCTCTTATAATATCAGCTTCAACATTAGAAAAATCATTTCGCACAAAATCTGCCGCTTTATGAATATTTTCTTCAACAGTAGGCAAGTTATTTTTTACAAAGTTTGCTGAATTATTTATTTCTTTAATCATTTCATCAATTTTTTGCTTAAGATTAACTCGAGACGTTTTTATATTATTATGAATATTTATAAGTTCTTCTTGGAAATTAGTCAATTGTTGATCATTAGCTGAGACCTCTGTTTGAGCATCAGCTGTAGCTTTTGTATTGTCAATAGTATCTTTAATATTTCCTTCTATTGAAGATAAGTTATTTTCTACTTCAACAATAATTTCTTCAGCATGCTGTATATCTGCAACTTTTCCTTGTAATTCTAAAATTTTATCACCAGCTTTTTCTACAAGTGGCAGTTTTGACTCCACAGTTAGGATACTATTTGCAACTTTTTCTAAATCAGGTATTCTTTCTTTTAGCTCAATGATTTTTTGAGACTTTTGTTTAATTTCTGGAAGTTTAGCTTGAAGTTCAATGGATTTTTCGCCTAGTTCTTCAATTACTGGCAGGTTATTTTCTAATTCTAAAATTCGATTTTCAATGGTTTGAATAGTAGGGAGTTCTTGTTGAAGCTCTACACCAGCAGCATTAAATTCGGAGAGAATAGAATTACTGACTGTTTCGGTGAAGCTTTGACGAATTTGAGCAATTAAACCAGAAGCACCTGAAGTGGCGATCTTAGGCGTAACAGCATTGATTTTTTCATTGACAGCAAATTCAATATCAGGTTTTTGAGGATTTGCATTTAAAATACTAGTGAGTTTTTTTGAAAAATCTTTTGGTATGTAAATATAAGCATAATAATCTCCGTATTCAACGCCTCGTTCAGCCTCAGCATAACTAACAAAATCCCAACCAAGCTTAGGATTTTTTTTAAGACCTTGGATAGTTTCAGCTCCAATATTAACAGTCTTTCCTTGTATATCAGCGCCTTCATCTTCATTTGTGACAGCAACTGGAATCATTGAAGTATTGCTATAAGGATCCCATATAGCTTCAATATTTATCCAAGCATAAGTTGATGGCAGCAACATTATTGCAAGTACTAACAAGGCTAAAGTAGGAACTTTAAATACACTCTTTAAGTCGTTTTTATAAATATGCCAAATCTTTTCCATTACTTGTCCTCCAAATTTGTAGAATATCTAAATCTTCTATAACTATTGTTTCACTAGAGTTTCTATAATATTCGAAAAGATAGCTTGAACAGTATATAAATTTGTTAAACAAATATCAAGTAATATGCAAGGTAGAATCTAAGTAAGATTTTATGAGAGCTAGCCATAAATTATATTCAATTAATTTTTATTTGATTATTAATAATTAAAATGATATACTTACTTAAGTAATTATTACCTAGGTAAATATTTGGAGGTAGGAAAATGATCCTATATGGTCATAATGTAAATCAATTAGCAAGAAGTTTTACAAAAAAGTTAAATGAGAAAATTTCTCCTCTTGGGCTATACTCATCCCAATGGGGAATTATAGTATACTTACATAAGAAAAAGCAATGTACACAAATTGAATTATGTAAATATCTTGGTGTAGAGGCACCAACTATAACTAGGACCTTAGCTAGGATGGAAGAAATGGGACTAGTAATTAGGACGGAAGGCAAGGACAAAAGAGAAAGGAATATAGAATTAACTAAAAAATCTTATGAAATGTATCCTAAGTGGTATGAAGCTGCGATAGGTGTAGAATTAGAAGCTATAAATAACGTTAGTGAGGAAGAACTAGAAATCTTCAATAAGATAGTAGAAAAAATGATGATGAACTTAAATTAAAAATACAAAAGAAGAAAGAAGAAATAATATGTATATAAGTATAATAAAACAAGCATTTAAATTAAATAAAAATCCTTTTCCATGGGAAAAAGCAATAAGTGCAGCAATATGTGGAGGCTTTCCAGTATTGATTGGACTTTTATTAAATCAAGTACGTTTTGGATTGCTAGGTGCAATAGGTGGATTTACTTATTTATATGTGTTTAATGAGCCATATGCGGAGCGTGCAAAAAAGATATTTTTTATTGCCATTGGTATTACACTTTCAGTTGGATTAGGAACCTTAGTAGCACCTTACCCATTACTTATAATATTAATTGTAGGTTTGATAGGAACAAGTGCAACTTTTGTATTTGGTATATTTAAGATACCTGGACCAGCAGCAGTATTTTTTGTATTAAGTTTTACGATGACAACAGGAATTAACCTTAAGCAAGCAGAAATACCTATTTTTATTGGTGTTGTATTTGCAAGTAGTATGTTTTCATGGATAGTTAGCATGGTAGGATATTTTTTTAATCCTCATGGTCCTGAATTAAAAAAAATTAAAGGATTATATTCGGCCTTGGCAGAATTTGCTGAAGTTATTGGCAGGGAAGACGTAAGCAATATTAGAAATCGAACTGTTAATGCATTAAAGGAATCAGAAGAAATTCTTGCAATAGGATATATTCCATGGAAAGTTTCATTTTTGTTTAATAGATTAGTTCTTTTGAATCAGCATGCTAATAAAATGTTCTTAGAAATGCTCGAGCTTCAATCTAATAGTAAAAATAAAGTGCCTAAAGAAATCATTGATATGATAAGAAAATTAGGGGCTGGAATTAACTTAAGGGATGAAGAAACCTTAGAAATAAAGAAAACAGATAAAGAGTTAGAGGAAGATTACCATAAACTTTTAGAGATAATATATGATATTGAAGCTATAATGAATATACCGCTAAAGTACATTGGTCATAGCATCAAAATTTCTAAACCATCATTAAGAACAATATTTATTAAATCTTTTAATAAGGACTCTATAGTGTTTGTTAATTCTATTAGATATGGAGTAGTGCTTTCAATATCAGCAATAGTAGCCTTTGAATTTTCTTTTACAAGACCGTATTGGATTACTTTGTCGTGTGCCGCAGTTATGTGTGGCTCAACTATTATGGCAACTTTTCATAGAGCAATTCAACGTTCAGTTGGAACACTGATTGGTATAGTATTGGCTATTATTATTTTAAGCTTTAATCCAGAAGGTTTTATGGTAGTTGTAGTTAATATGCTTTTAACAGGTTTAATAGAACTTGCTATTTCTAGGAATTATGCACTAGCAGCAATATTCATCACACCAAATTCAATACTTATAGCAGAAAATTCTACTCAAATTCATAATGTAGGATATTTTGCAACAGCTCGTATTACAGATATAGTTGTTGGGTCTGTAATTGGATTAATTGGAACTTATATTATTGGGCGTAAATCAGCATCTAGCAGATTACCAGATTTAATGGCTAAATTATTACGCAGCCATGCTAGAGTCTTAGTTTTTTTGGCAGCTAACAATAATGATAAGAATACAAGTATTATAAAAGAAAAGCTGGAAATAGATTTTATGAACTTTAAAATGGCTTATAATACAGCATTGGGGGAGATTCCTAATAATGAAGAGATGCTTGAAATGCTTTGGCCAGCATTTTACTCATTAGAACATATTAGTTACTTACTTGCTCAATATTGTACAGAAAAAGAACATTTAAAATTGTCTGATGAAGAATTGTCGCAATTTATACTTATTTATGAGACAATAGCAAATAATATTGAACAAAAAAATTCAATACAGCTTAGAAAAATTTCTATCATAAATGAAATATCTGAGCTTTGTGAAGAGATTAATAGGCTTCAAGAAGCATTAAGCATCAAAAGTAAAATATTTCAAGGGAAGTTATAAGATTAACAAATTACATTCAAGAATTCAAAATAAAATAACTGAAAATCAGCTTCAGGAATTAAAATCAATAGAACTAATTATAGAATAAAACAAGTAATCTTATTTGTGCGTGTTAAAAATTAAGAAATCTCCAAATAATTGCTATAATATTTCAATTGTTTGGAGATTTATTGATTTAAAATGAAAAAGAGTATCGCTCCAGATTAAAATTTAATCATTTTGCGACACTTACTTTTAGTTGCAACCATATTGTTTAAGTTTCTCTTTATAAGAATCACAAAAGTCAACAAAACTATCAGGTAAAAAACCTGGCTTAGTTGTATTTAAATCTTTAGCAAAATCTTTTACTTTATCTATAAAAGATAAATAACTAGTAGGATTTTGAGAATCAGGAATAAAAGAAGATGTTGGTATACCTTCATATTCCATTATAGAAAGAGCAGTATTATAATATAAACTCATATCAGCACAGTTTCCATTAAGAGCTTGAACATAACCAAAATCAGAACAGGAATCTTTAAAAGCATCATAAGCTTTTTTTGTATTGACAATATTTTCATCTCTTTCATTTAATTCTATATTATCAGTAGAATTAGTCTGATCAGTAGTATTATTAGATAAAGATGTATTTGAGTTTATTTTATAAGCATTTTGATTATTATTTATACCAATATTAAGTTTTTGATGATATGTGTTGTTAAGTATATTATTCATGTTAATCTCCTTTTAACTTTTTTAATATGTAATGTAAGTATTATTATATATAAGTTTTAATTAAATTAACATATTTCAACAATAGAATTATTTAAAATCTTGAAAGGATTTTAACATCATATTATTGATTTTTATGACAATGTTATGTAATATGTATTATAATGTGGTAATTGATAATAATACTCAAATAATAATGGGGAGTGAGGAGTATGAACAAAAGGATGAAAAGGATGTTTAATTTATTAATTTTAACTATAATATTTAATTTTATCTTTAATATTAATGCTTTTGCAGAAGTTACAATTAATACAAATGAATTATCTCCTTTAGATACTTTCTTAAATTTTGTCTATGATATTTATACAAATTATAGAATAATATTGCTAATTATTGTAGGGTTTATTTCCATTTCATTGTTGGATGCTTTTTATTGCTTTATTGTAAAAGCTAAAGAACAGGGTAAATATTTAAAAGAACTAGATTTGGAACGTGAGCGTTATTATATTGTTGTGGAGCAATTGAATGATATTATTTTTGACTTTGATTTAACAGAGAAAAAAATCTTAAGTTCCTCTAAATTTGAAGAGAAGTTTGGTTGGACTTTAAATATTCAGAATTATAATAAAAATTTCTTAAAGGAGTTAAAAATACATCCTGAAGATGAAGTGCTGATAAATAAAATTGTTGATGATATGAAAGCTTTAAATAAACAATCCATTATAAAACAAATTAGATTAATGAAAAAAAATGGAGAATATTTATGGTGTGAACTAAAACTAAATTACATACAAAGAGATGATAAGATTGTAAGGGTAATTGGAAAGATTACAGATATCGATTATATTGTTAGAGAACATTCACTTTTAAAATTAAAATCAGAGTATGATCAATTGACTCAAATATATAATAAATCAACATTTTATGATAAAGTTAAAGATTATATCAGAGAAAATAAAGAGGATACTTGTACATTAGTTTTTATAGATTTGGATAATTTTAAAGCAATAAATGATAATTTAGGACATATGGTAGGAGATGAAGTTTTAAAAGATACTGCTAATAAAATCAGTGATGTTTTTAATGGTGCTGATTCCATTATTTCAAGATTTGGTGGAGATGAATTTTGTATATTTAATCCTAGTCTTTCACTGTCACTAATTAAAGAAAAAATAAATGTTTTATGCAATAATCTTAATGCCACATATGTTGGTAATAATATTGAAATAACGGTCTCTGCAAGTGTTGGAATTGCTTTTTACCCAAAGCATGGCAATACTATAGAAACCTTGATTAAAAAATCGGATATAGCATTATATAATTCTAAAGAAAATGGTAAAAATCAATTCACTATATATAGTAAGAAACTTGATGCATAATAAGAAATTTATACTACATATATTATAGTTATTACTTCAACTAATATAGTTTATTTAATGAAATTTTAAATAATTAATTATTAAAAACGAATTATTTAATTAAGAAGGTTGTATAAATAAATTTTGGAATTATATTGAATACTATTAAACACCATGATATAATCGAAACTAATCAATTAATAGAAAAATGTAAAATAAAATCTAAATGTGTATTTATAAGAGCTTAAATGTATAATAAGTGACTTGATTAGAGCCTTTTTATTGGCTATAGATTAAAAACTTTTTATATAGCGGAAAATAGAGGTCAGAAGTTAAAGGTATTTCAATATGAGTAGATGCCTTATAGTTGGATTTTAAACATAGTCTATATTTAGATAGTTCTAATAGTGGTAGAAAATAATAAATTTGCTATAAAAACTAAATAAATAAAAAGCTGGTTATTACTATTAATAGATTAAAAAAATAATTATAAATTTTTTTATATGATTGGAGGAAACTATATGTTTAATATTTTACAATATGTAGCAATCGTAGCAGCAGTCATAGGAGTAGTTTACCTATTTTTGTTTTGTGCAAGCATTATTGGAGGAAAGAAAGAAAAAATCTTAAAAAATCTTTTTAGATCTTTAATTTTCATAGGTATTTTTGCTATTTATGTAGTTGTAGCAGTAAAATTTCAATTACCATTTTTTTAAATAATAAAATTTCTAATTTTAAAAGGAGTTTTTAATCAATAAATAAACAATACTTATAAAATACATAATCATATTAAAAATTCAAAATCTTAATGAAATAATTAAAAGGTTAAGATTTGAAAGCAACAAGGATATGTGAATTTCTAACTATAATATAAATATTGGTGGATTTTAAAGGAAACCCAGGAAGAGAATATGCTCTCTTTATAGTAGACAGTTAAAAATAATAAAACTGTTTTATAAAGGGGGCATATTTAGTTTAGTTAAAGAAGAAAAGACTTTAAAAGAAGCTCCCATAAATGGGGCATTGATGTTTGGAGCCTTTAATGCCTTTTGGACTTCTATTATATTTTTATTAAAACCTAATATTTACAATATGGGTGCAGGGGAAGTAGGAAGCTTAGGATTAATTGGAGTTGCTTGATCTACAGCAGCACAATTAATGTTATAGTGGATTTCAAAGGTCACGCTCCGCCTCCGCTATGCTAATTATAGATAAACCCAATGTTTAGAAAATTTTGAAATGTAATTTTATTGACTATAGATGATAAAAATTAGTACAATATATAATAAAAACAGTTTTAATTATTAACGGATTCAACTTAAATTCATTATTATATTGAATTTATTAAGTTCTAATTAATTTTCTACATTAAAAGTATATATATATGTTCTAAAAAATTTTGTTCATTAAGAT
>NZ_LZZM01000233.1 GCF_002006345.1 Clostridium puniceum | reverse complement strand
GGGTGAAGAAATGCTTGAGCCGTATGAGCTGGAAACTCTCACGTACGGTTCTTAGATGAGGGAAAGGGAGAAATCCCTTTTTCTTAATCGATTATACACATAAGGCATTTAAGAGTAAATTGAATAATATTAATGCAACTCAAAGTATGTCTAGAGTTGGCCGCTGTATAGATAACGGACCTATGGAAGGCTTTTGGGGTATACTAAAATCAGAAATGTATCACCTAAGGAAATTCAATACATATGTAGAACTTGAACAAGCTATTAATGAATATATAGACTTTTATAATACAAAAAGACTGCAGAAAAAATTAAAAGACATGGCTCCAATTGAATATCGTAGCCACACCTTATCAGTATAATTTTTTATTATTTATCCTGTCTACTTGACAGGGGGCAGTTCACAGTTAAATGTCATGGGTTTTAATAGTGGAAGGCAAAGCACAAACTTTAAAATCTCACCAATTTTAATTATTTATTCCTTTAAGTTGTGGCAAATAACTAATTATTGCACTAAAATCATATAATATTTTCTTGTTTGTTTATTATGCATGCTAAAATAATTTCTATTTGTAATACTCACTAATATGAGTGCCATAGTGATTCAATTAGGCGAATATTAATATTAGTGGTAAAACTAATCTAAGAAAAAACATTACTCTAAATACAACTACTCTATCTACGTCCATTAACCATCTATTTCATGCTCCCTTATCGTCTAAACCTTCATCTCTTCCTATGATAAACTATATTATACTTGCTTTACTCTTAATATAACTCTTACATTTATATAAATAATATAAAAAACAAGTTCTAATTAAAAATTAGAACTTGTTTTATTTGGCGACTCAGAAGGGGCTCGAACCCTCGACCTCCGGCGTGACAGGCCGGCACTCTAACCAACTGAGCTACTGAGCCATCTCATGGTGGGCACAACAGGGCTCGAACCTGTGACCCCCTGCTTGTAAGGCAGGTGCTCTCCCAGCTGAGCTATGCGCCCATAAGATGATATAAAATGGTGACTCCTAGGGGAATCGAACCCCTGTTACCACCGTGAAAGGGTGGTGTCTTAACCGCTTGACCAAGGAGCCATATTAAATTTTTGTCTTATTTAAAATGGAGCTGGCAATAGGAATCGAACCTACAACCTGCTGATTACAAGTCAGCTGCTCTACCGTTGAGCCATGCCAGCATATTTTAAATGGCGACTCAGAAGGGGCTCGAACCCTCGACCTCCGGCGTGACAGGCCGGCACTCTAACCAACTGAGCTACTGAGCCATCTCATGGTGGGCACAACAGGGCTCGAACCTGTGACCCCCTGCTTGTAAGGCAGGTGCTCTCCCAGCTGAGCTATGCGCCCATAAGATGATATAAAATGGTGACTCCTAGGGGAATCGAACCCCTGTTACCACCGTGAAAGGGTGGTGTCTTAACCGCTTGACCAAGGAGCCATGCTATATTGTCGTTCACTTTTAAATATTAAACTTTATGTTTTACACTTTGCAAGCTGCTGACCACATAGACTATAATACCTAAATTTATATTGTGTGTCAACACATTTTTTCATTTTTTTTATTTTTATATTATTTAATTTAATCCTAGCAGCACTTTTATGATATTTTATTGTTATTTTTAAATTTTTCTATATCCTCCTTAAACCCATATAAAATAAGGCTTTTCCCATTTATCTCTCTTTCAATATTCTTAATTTCTTCATACCATAACTCTAAACAATTCTCTTTTTCTAATCTATTAATAATTATGTTATATTCACTTCTTCTAAAATTTCTTCCTGATGCTAAAATTTCTAATGAAAGCTTATTATTTATTATTAATAAGATTTCCTTTTCCCAAATTCCACTCTTATTTATTTTATATTTATCTCTTATAACACTTAATTTTTTTATCTCTTCTTTCGTTTCAATTTTTATTGAAGTATATAATGCATTATAAAAATTTACTGATATTCCCCTTTTCAATCTAATTTTTAAAAATTCTCTATTTTTAATTAAAAATTCATCTATATCATTTTCACTTATACATTCCACATCTTTAAAAGAAAAACTTTTATTTCCAACTTCATTAGGATAATTAACAATTATTTTATCAAAGTTCATTCTTCTCACTTTAAAAATATTTTCATACTCTTCAAAATTATAGTTGATTATCTTTACTTTCATCTAAAAATCACCTCATTTTATTATTCCTTTCTTTTAACCTGAATATTACTATGATAAAATCTATTTACATGCGAAAGTAGAATAAAGAGTAAAATATATATTAACTTTCTATTTCGTATACCTTATTATGCAAACAAGGAGTGATTAATAAATAATGATTTATCACGATTTAATAATTGTTGGTGGTGGTGCATCTGGTCTAATGGCTGCAATTGTAGCTAAAGATTTTGGAATGGATGTTGCTATTATCGAAGGAAATGATAGGATTGGCAAAAAAATTCTTGTGACTGGAAATGGTAGATGCAATATTACAAATAGTAATATCACCTTTCCATATAATAATTTTCATAGTGAAAATTATGACTTTTTTCAAGAAACCTTAAATAGTTTTACAATAGAAGATACTAAAAGCATGTTTTTATCTCTAGGTTTACCTTTAACAGAACTAGAAGATGGTAAGATGTACCCCAAATCGCTTCAGGCCTCTTCTGTAATAGACATTTTTAGAATGGCGTTAGATGATCGAAACATACCTTTATATGCAAACTGTAAAATTAATTCTATAAATAAAAAGAAAGTTTTCTCTTTAGATACTAATAATGAAATATATGAGCACTTTTCTTGCAGTAAGCTTATTTTAAGTTGTGGTGGTAAATCAGCTAGTAAAACAGGATCAGATGGTTCTGGCTACAAACTCGGTAAATCCTTAGGACATAGCATTATAGAAACACTACCCGGCATTGTCCAATTAAAATTAGATTACCTTTATTTAAAAGCATTATCTGGTATTAAATTCGATGGAGCTGTTTCTATACTTGTTAATGATAAAGTTAAATTTACAGACATTGGTGAAGTCTTATTTACTGATTACGGAATCTCAGGACCTCCAGTAATGCAATTATCTTCCTATGCATCTAGAGCCCTTAATAATGGAGAAAAAGTAACTATAAGAATTGATATGTTTCCATATGAAAGTAAAGAGGAGGTAGAAAACTTTTTTGCTACACACTTTTCCATATTCAGTTATAGAGAAATATCCTCTGCACTAGTTGGAGTCATAAATAAAAAATTAATTTCTACAATATTGAAAGAAGTCGGAATTAAAAATATTCATTTACCTTGCAGTAATATTGAATGGAAATATATTGATAGATTAATTGGTAAATTTAAACAATGGGATTTTAATTGTATTGGTACTAACGGCTTCCCTAATGCACAAGTTACTGTCGGAGGCATAAATACTCAGGAAGTAAATAATTTTACCTTAGAATCTAAAATAGTCAAAGATCTTTACTTCTGTGGAGAAATCCTAGATGTCCATGGCGATTGTGGCGGCTTCAATCTTCAATGGGCATGGAGTTCTGGCTGCTTAGCTGCAAAATCCTCTGCAAATAAATAAATTTACTGTACATTTCAATAATGTAAATAAATTAATTTTGCAAACTATTAATTTTATCAATTAAAACTTATGCAATAATAAAATGTTCTCATAAAACTAATTTATAAAAAATTGGTTTTATGAGAATACTAAAAAATGATTATTTTACTTTATCCCAATCTGCTTCTAGCAATGTTAATTGACTGCCTTCACTATTTCTTATTTTATGATATGACTTTAATTTTCCATTATCTATTTCTTTCACTGTTGCTGATACTGATATCTTATCTCCATATGCGGTTTCTTTCTCAAAAATCACTTTAATTCTTCTTAGAACATATTTACTTATTATATCTGGTGGAACTGCTTCAATTGCCCATTCAACATATTTAACATTATTAACATGATTATTTGAATCAATATCACTATATCTAATATCAAATTGTTTTTGATATTGTTCTTCATCACATTTCTCTATTTTCTCCATGCTTATATCATAGTCTACATCACCATCTACACCATAAAAATCATATTGTTCACTTTGTATCCTCATTGGTCTTCTTTTTTCAATATCAATTAGAAAAAACAATGCTGATGCTTCTCCAATAAGATTTCCTTCTTCATCATGAATCATGTATTTTCTTAAGCCATAGAATTTTTTAAAACCTACAGGTTGTGTAGTAATACTTATAATTTCTCCAAACATTGGATATCTGTGCATCTTTATATCATATTTATAAAATACCCAACCACAGTTATTTTTTTTACAATACTCAATTCCGCCCCCCAAGTATTCTGATTGTTGTGTACCTACATCCTCAATAAAATTAATTATTGAAGGCAATTTGCATCTCATTTTTGAATTTACTTCATAATAATGTATTTCATATTTTTTTGTAAAATTCTTACTCATACTGCCCCTCTTCTCCTATATTGTTTATTATTTAATAGATTTATGTTAAAATTTATATCTAGTATAATAATCTTAACATAATTATTTAGTTAAATATAGAACAAAAAGAGGATCCTCTTTTTGAGAAATCCTCTTTAAAATACTCTATTATTTATTTAATGCTTCTAATAAATCGTCCAATTTTAATCCATGAACTGTTGCAGCTTCTGCTATAGTTTCAGCTTGAGCTGATGGACATCCAACACATCCCATTCCAAAACTCATTAGAATTTGTGCTTTAGATGAATCAGCATTAACCACTTCACCAATTGTCATATCCTTAGTTATCATACTTTCACCTTCTTTAATATAACTTTATATACTTAGTGTACATAATAAATTATATTTTATACAACTAAAAAAGTCAATACCCGAGTATAATGATATACTATATACTATCTATTCTCATTGTTTGATCTCTCTTTGGACCAACTCCAACTATTGAAATCTTAGTATCTGTAAATTCTGATATCCTAGCTAAATACTTTTTAACATTATTAGGTAGATCATCATAACTTCTAACATCAGCTACACTATCATCCCAACCATCAAATTCTTCATATATTGGTTCACACTCAGCTAAATCTTCTAAGCTTGCTGGGAAATAATCTATAACTATGTCATTAAATTTATATCCAACACATACCTTAATTTTTTCTAATCCAGCTAATGTATCTATTTTAGTAACAGCTAATGAGGTTAAACCACTTACTCTTGCTGCAGTTTTAACTATAACTAAATCTAACCATCCACATCTTCTTGATCTTCCTGTTGTTACTCCATATTCATGACCCTTTTCTCTGATCCAATCTCCAGTTTCATCAATTAATTCTGTTGGGAATGGTCCTTTACCAACCCTTGTAGTATAAGCTTTTGTTATACCTACCGCATTAGTAATCATGTTTGGTCCTATTCCAACACCACTAGCTACTCCACCAGCAGTAGTATTAGATGATGTTACATATGGATATGTTCCATAATCAATGTCTAGTAACATTCCTTGAGCACCTTCAAATAAAACAGTTTTATCAGCTTTAATATCATTATATACTCTAACAGAAGTGTCTTGAACAAATGGTCTTAATTTCTTAGCAAATTCTAAGTATTCCTTTAATATTGCATCAAAACTTAAAGCTTCTCCACCTAATACTTTAGTAATATATTGATTTTTCATTTCAACATTTTGTTTTAACTTCTCAGTGAAAACATCCTCATGCATCAAATCACAAACTCTGATTCCACATCTTTCAAATTTATCTGTATAACAAGGTCCTATTCCTTTTCCAGTAGTACCTATATCATTTTTTCCTCTAGCTTTTTCTTTTAATATATCTAATGTCTTATGATATGGCATGATAAGTTGAGCTCTGTCACTTACAATTAGTTTTTCCGGTGTAACTTTAACTCCAACACCTTCTAAATAATCTATTTCATCAAATAAAGCCTTTGGATCTACAACTACTCCGTTTCCTATTACATTTAACTTATCTTCATATAAAATTCCTGATGGTATTAAGTGTAGCTTATATTCATTCTCACCAACCACTACAGTGTGACCAGCATTATTCCCACCTTGAAATCTAACAACTACGTTAGCCTCTTCTGCTAAGTAATCTGTCATCTTTCCTTTTCCTTCATCTCCCCATTGAGCTCCTAAAACAATAAATGCTGACATTTATCTTGCCTCCCTTAAATTAATACTCTTATTAGTCTTAATTTTTTAAATATTATTTGGAGTTTATTAATTTATATTTTTAATCTCTCCTTTTAAATATTAGCAAAGTACCCTTTCATGGTCAACCATATATCGAATATTTTTTTGCTTTTTTCAAAAATAATTCGTATAATTATACCATATGATTATATTTCCTATTGATTTTTAACAGAATTAAATATATTTAAACTATTAAGGAGTGTTTTTTATGAATATTTATGAAGAATCTTTAAAATTCCATGGAGAAAAAAGAGGAAAATATGAAATCAAGCCAACTTGTGAAGTAAATAATGCTAAAGACTTAAGTCTTGCATATACACCTGGAGTTGCAGAACCTTGTCGTGAAATACATAAAGATCCTGCAAAAGCTTACATATATACTCGTAAATGGAACACGGTTGCTGTTGTTTCTGATGGTACTGCAGTTTTAGGACTTGGAGATATTGGACCTCTTGCAGCATTACCTGTTATGGAAGGTAAAAGTGTCTTATTTAAGGAATTTGGTAATGTTGATGCATTTCCTATAGTTTTAGATACTAAAAATGTAGATGAAATTGTTAATACAGTTGCTAATATAGCTCCAACTCTAGGTGGAATAAATTTAGAAGATATTTCAGCACCTAGATGTTTTGAAGTTGAAAAAAAATTAAAAGAAAAGTTAGACATTCCAGTATTTCATGATGACCAACATGGTACCGCAATTGTTGTTTTAGCTGGTATAGTAAATGCATTAAAAATAGTTAATAAAAATTTAGAAAATATAAAGGTGGTAATTAATGGTGCAGGTTCTGCTGGAACTGCTATATGTAAATTATTACTTTCCTCTGGCGTTAAAAATATAGTAATGTGTGATATAAATGGTGTTATAAGTAGAGATAAAGATTTAAGTGATAATATTTATATGCAGGAGTTAGCAAATATAACTAATCCAAATAATGAAACTGGTGCACTTAAGGATGTAATGAATGGTGCAGATGTGTTTATAGGAGTTTCTGCTCCAAATATAGTTTCAAAAGAAATGGTTAAAACTATGAATAAAGACGGAATAATCTTTGCAATGGCAAATCCAACTCCTGAAATATTCCCTGAAGATGCAAAAGAAGCTGGAATTGCAGTAATGGGAACTGGCCGTTCAGATTATCCAAATCAAATAAACAATGTATTAGCCTTCCCTGGTGTATTTAGAGGTGCTTTAGATGTAAGAGCTACAGAAATTAATGAAGAAATGAAAGTAGCAGCTGCTTATGCAATTGCAAATGCTATATCTGATGAAGATTTAAATTCTGACTGCATAATTCCAAAAGCATTTGATTTAAAAGTTCAATCTTTAGTTGCAGAAGCTGTTAAAGAAGCTGCACTTAAAAGTGGAGTTGCTAGAGTTTAATTTAACCCTAAGTCATATAATTAACGCTATCAAATAATAAAATATGAATTAGAGAACCTCCTCCCTTTGGATTTGGTTCTCCTCTATTATTTACCTGTATATTCTTCGATTAAATAATCAGAAATATTTCTTTCATTACTATAAAAGTTAATCCCGTTTAAAATAATTTTTTTATCCATTATCTCATAAAGTTTATAGTATTCCAGTTAATTTAAGTTTTGCACAAGATAAACCAATCAATTTTATCCACAAAAATAATTTTAAAAATTATACACAATATTTTTCTCTTATTTTATCCACAAGTTATATTATTCTAAGTTATCCACAAAATAAATATTAAAAATAACTTACATTTTCCTAAAGCTAAAATTTTAAATGTCTATTTAATAATAGACAATATAAAAATATTTTATTATTATTAGAATTAATATTAATCCTAATTAGGAGTGAATTATATGAATGAATTATTAATCCCCATAAGTAATGATGAATTTAAAAATGCCGTGAATATAAAATTTAATAATATTCTAGTTGGATTTAATTCATTTAAAAATTTCACCATTAAAGCTAACAACATAAATAATGATGGTGAAAAAAAACTCATTGAACTTATAGAAGTCATTTTTGAAGAAAATAGCTCAGAAGCTTATGTAGATTTTTATTTAAATAAAATTTCAGATGAAGATAAAGAAAAACTTATTTCATTAGTTTCTAATGAAGATAGAGAAATATTGAAACTACATTTAAATATTGAACCTCATGATGGTGTCTTTTATAAATTAAAAAATAAAGATCTCATTCCATTTTTAGTTCGTTTAAACACAAGAGAAATTTTCTTTGTTACCTTCTATTTTACCAATAAACCCATTACTATATGGGGAAATTATGATATGAATTTTCCTTGTTTTTTTAATACACAAGAAAATTTAGATTTCTATTATAACCTTTCTGAATCTTTTGGCTTTTAGTTTGTATAAAAATGCAATTAGATAACAACATTTTATGAACTTAAATCATGTTTACATACGTAAAATTAAATGGACATCTAACTTATACAAAAATTATTTTTATAAGTTAGATATCCATTTAATTTCTTCTTCAGCTTTTCATTTCACTTTAGCTTCTAGTTTATTTATTATTTTTGCATGCTCTTAGACTTCTCTGCACATTTATCAATAGCTTGTATAACACTATTTCTAAACCCTAGTTTTTCTAATTCAACAACTGCATCAATTGTAGTTCCAGCTGGTGAGCAAACCATATCTTTTAGTTCACCAGGATGTATTTCTGTTTCTAGTACCATTTTAGCAGAACCTAATACACTTTGTGCTGCCATTTTGTATGCTTTAGCTCTAGGTATACCTAATTTTACTGCTCCATCTGCCATAGCTTCTATAAACATAAATACATAGGCAGGTGATGATCCACACAAAGCAATAAATCCATGAAAATCTTTTTCATCTAATTGAACACATTCACCAAAACTTTCAAATATTTTAAAACAATAGTCTAGTTCTTCTTTACTTATATTCTTATTGGGACATACTGCTGACATAGCCTGCCCTACAAGTGCTGGTGTATTTGGCATAGTTCTAATTATTTTAAAATCATTTCCAAGCCATTCTTCCATATTATCAATAGAAATTCCTGCTGCTACAGTAATAATTAATTTATCCCTAGTTAATTCTGATTTAATTTCATCTATTACTTGCTTATACATAAAAGGCTTAACAGCTAAAATTATAGTCTCAGCTTCCCTTGCAACAACCCTACTGTCTAAAGTTACCGCTACTCCAAATTGTCCTTCCAATTTCTTTGAAGATGCTTCTGTCTTAGTTGAAATTATTATATTGTCACCATTTAAGAATCCTGATTTAATAATTCCTCCTACCATGGAACTGCCCATATTTCCACAACCTACAAATCCAATTTTTTTACTCATTTTATAGCCCCCATTTTTTAATTTTTTTATTGTTACAAATTGAAATTTTATGGTTTTATATAAGATTTTTAAATTTAGTCCTTCACAATCATAGAATAGCTTATACAGAAAAACACAAACTAAAGCTATATAAGAAAGGAGGAATATATATGAAAGATAACTCTTTAATATATGATAATTTTTTAATTCAGCAAAAAGATTTTATTAATCAAATTTTGCATCCTGTTCCAAAAGAGGAACTTCCAGAATATGAAATTAAAGAAACTTCCGAATTCTATTATATAAATATAAATTCATTTCATGGTAGCAAACATATATTAGATATATCTACCAAAAACGATTTTTTAATATTAAAAATTAAATTTAAAAATACTCAGAAAAAATCATCCCTTGAAAGAATTTTTTATTTATTAAATATTGATTTAAATAATATTTTGCTTCACGATTATAATCACAACTTAAAACTAATAATTCCAAAGATTAATTAAATATATCATTATGTAAAATTACATTTACCTTTATGAATTATACTGCTATAAATAATATTCAAAGATATAAGAAATATCTACTTTAATAAGTAAACCAATTTCTTATATCTTTTTATTAATATTATTTTGCTTTATTAAAATTTTATTCTCTATGAATTACATCTAAATTTCCAAACTTACTGTATTGTCCAAGCCAAGCAAGTTTAACAGTCCCAACTGGACCATTTCTTTGCTTAGCCATTATACATTCACCAATATTCTTATCTTCAGTTTCTTTATTATAATATTCGTCTCTATAAAGGAACATAACTATGTCTGCGTCTTGTTCTATAGAACCTGATTCTCTTAAATCTGATAACATTGGTCTATGGTCTGCTCTTTGTTCTGGCGCACGTGATAATTGGGATAAAGCTATTACTGGACATTCCATTTCCTTGGCTAAAGCTTTAATTGATCTAGATATCTCCGATACTTCTTGTTGTCTATTATCACTACCAGTACCTCCAGACATAAGCTGCAAGTAGTCTATAACTATTAAATCTATTCCATATTCCATCTTAAGTCTTCTGCATTTTGATCTCATCTCCATAACAGTTACCCCTGCAGTATCATCTATATAAATCTTTGCCTTTGAAAGTGGTCCTGCTGCCATAGCAATATTCTCCCAATCCTTATCTTCCAAGGCTCCTGTTCTAAGCTTTAACATATCAACATTTGCTTCTGAGCAAAGTAATTTATAAGCTAACTGCTCCTTAGACATTTCCAGAGAAAATATTACAACACTTCTATGATCTCTAAGCGCTACATGTTCAGCTATATTTAAAGCAAATGTTGTTTTTCCCATTGAAGGTCTCGCTGCAATTAATATCATGTCACCAGCTTGAAATCCAGAAGTTTTTGCATCCAAATCAGTAAATCCAGATCTAACTCCAGTAACTTCGCCTCTATTGTTGAAGAGTTTTTCTATTTGTGCAAAGCCTCTTTCTAATACATCACTTAATGGCTCAAAATCTTTTGTTGTTCTTTTTTCAGCTATGTTAAATATTTTCTTTTCAGCACTATCTACAACATCTTCTACATTACTCTGATTATTATAACTTTCTTCAATTATAGCCGTTGATGACTTAATAAGTTTTCTCAGTGTAGATTTGTCTGAAACTATTTTTATGTATGCACTTAAATTTGCTGTAGTTGGTACCGACGAACTTAATTCTGTTATATATGTTACACCACCAGCTCTTTCAAGCATATCTGTACTCTTTAAGTTTTCTAATACAGTTAATAAATCTACTGCTACATCATTCCTAAACATCTCTAATATAGTTTTATATATTACCTTATGCCCATCTCTATAAAAGTCCTCTTCTTCTAAAGCTTCTAGTACTTTAGCAATAGCACTTTTATCTATGATCATAGCTCCTATAACTGATTGTTCTGCTTCTATACTCTGAGGCAAACTTCTCATAACTGATGCATCCAAGTTTTCTTCCTCCTTTCTAATCATCAATTGATAATTGTCTTTTTGTATTTCATCATATGTATTTTAATCCATTATAATTCTATCATTTCTTAACTCTAAAAAAAAGCCTCCTCTTATTTAAAGGAGACCTATTTTTAATTTGTCTAATTAAATGCAATATCCATAAGTTCTTCTATTGATTCTATAGCTTTAACTTCTATATCCTCAGTGTTTAATGGAATTTCTCTTTTATTATCCTTTGGAATTAGAACAAGTTTTATTCCCATTCTTCTAGCCCCATATATCTTCTCAAATATTCCACCAACGGGTTTAACCTTGCCCTGAAGAGATATTTCTCCAGTAACTGCTAAATCTTGTCTTATAGGCTTATTTAATAATGAACTTATTATACAAATAGTAATAGCTGCTCCTGCTGAAGGTCCATCTATCTTTCCTCCACCAATAACATTAACATGAATATCATAATCTTTAATATCCTTGTCTGTTAGATTTCTAATAACTGATGCTGCATTAAATACTGAGTCTTTAGCCATAGATCCTGCTGTATCATTAAATCTAACTATACCACTACCTTTTTTCTTTGCTGGAAAAACAGCTGCTTCAATTTCTATTGTAGTTCCTAAAAATCCACTTACTCCTAAGCCATAAACATGACCTATTTCTTTACTACTTACATTAGCTAATCTTTCAATTGGAGTATATCTTCCAATTGATATTACTTCTTCTAAATCGGATAACTTTATTTCTAAATTATCTATAATTTCTTTATTAGAGTATAGTGCATATCCATATGTATCTGTTAATATATTTACAGCTTTTCTACCTTCAAAGGTATAATTACTAATTTTCTCCGCTACCCCCTCTTCTAATCTAACCTTTAATTTTCTTGCAGCATCTTCTACTATAAGAACTATATCAGATGAAGAAAGAGGTTCAAAATATACTTCTGTACATCTTGATCTTAAAGCTGGATTGATTTCACTTGGGCTTTTAGTTGTAGCTCCAATAAGCACAAAATCTGCTGGAGCTCCATTATCAAATAGATACTTAATATACTTAGGAATCATCTCATCATCAGGATCATAGTAAGATGATGAAAATTCAACTCTCTTATCTTCTAAAACCTTTAGAAGCTTGTTTTGAAGCATAGAATCTAATTCACCAATTTCATCTATAAATAGTATTCCTCCATGAGCTTGAGTAACCAAGCCTGGTTTTGGTTCTGGTATACCAACCTCTGCTAAATCTCTCTTACTACCTTGATATATAGGATCATGTACTGAACCTAATAAAGGATTTGTTATTTCTCTTGGATCCCATCTTAATGTGGTTCCATCAACTTCAACAAATTGAGATTTTTCATCAAATGGAGTATATGAAAGCTTCTTAATCTCTTCTAATGCAAGTCTAGCTGCTGTGGTCTTTCCAACTCCAGGTGGTCCATACAATATTATGTGCTGTGGATATGGTGATGAAAGTTTTGATATTAATGACTTTATAGCTCTTTCCTGCCCAATTACTTGATCAAACTCCATAGGTCTTAGAAAACTCATAATATTTTTGCTTGTAATTCTGCTATCTAATTCTATTAAATTATTCAATTTACTGATAGTCTTTTTATTTTCACTACCTTTTTGCTTATTTATAACTGAAAGTCTAACTTCATCTATATATTTTTCTTGTTTTTCCATAATAGATTGCTCAACTTGAGATTCAATCTTACTTTGAACATATCTTTTTGCTAATTCATTTGAAATTAATCTAACAGTTTTATCTATAGCCTTTTGTAGATCCTCTTTCTTAGGTGCACTCTTTAAATCTTTACCCTCAGATAAGATAGTATTTAGTGCAAAAATTCTATCGCAAAGATTTGATGATTGTATAAATTTATCTAATTTAAACCTAACAGTTCTAGCTCTAAATGCACCTTTATCAAGGACATTTTTTGCTATAGAAAATAATGCTTCTATCTGTGACTCTATTGATAAAGTTCCTGAAATAATATCCTGCAATAAGCTTGCATCATCATATGGCTTCAAAATTAATCCTCCTTATTCCTGTGGGACAATAATCACCTTCATTTTAGTGCTAACTTCTGGATATAATTTAACATCTATTTCATATCCACCTGCCAGTTTTATTGTATCCATAACAATTTTCTTTTTATCTATTTCAATTTTATATTGTTCTTTAATTAATTCTGCAACATCTTTACTAGTAATAGCTCCAAATAATTTACCACTATCACCTGTTTTTGCTTTTATTTTTATTTCCTTACCCTTTAACTCTCCAGCTAGCTTTTGTGCAGCTTCTAATTCAGCTAATTTTTGTTTTCTTTCATTTTCCTTTTTATTGTTTAAAATATGCATATTAGATTCACTAGCTTCTTGTGCTAATTTCCTTGGAAATAAAAAATTTCTTGCATATCCATCTGATGCTTCAATAACATCTCCCTTTTTACCTATCTTTTTAACATCTTGTAATAAAATAACTTTCATATTTATTCACCTATCCTTAAGTATTTTTTCATTGCTTCTTTTAATTCATAAATAACTTCATCCATTGTTTTATCTGACATCTTAGTTCCTGCAATATTCATGTGGCCTCCTCCACCTAATGCTTCTAGTACAACTTGAACATTAATATCCCCAACAGATCTTCCACTAATATATATATCATCATTTATTTCTCCTAAGACAAAGCTTACAAAAATTCCTGATATATTTAATAGCTCATCAGCAGCTTTTGCTATAATTACAGTATCTATGTTTTTAGGTGTTATTGCAATAGCAACATTATCATTTACTTCCGCTGACTTTATTGTTTCTGCAATAAGCAGATAATCGTCTAAATCATCTGTAAACATCTTTTTGATCTCAATTGTATCTGCTCCCAATGATTTTAAAAATGAAGCTGCATCAAATGTTCTAACTCCTGTTTTAAAAGAAAAGCCTTTAGTATCCATAAATATACCTGCAAGCAATCCTTCTGCTTCTGTTCTTGTTAAATTAGGTTTTTCAACCATGTATTGAATAATTTCTGTAACCATTTCAGATGTGGATGATGCGTATATCTCTATGTAATTTAATATATCATGCTCTATCATATCAGGGCTTCTTCTATGATGATCTATTACAACTTTTCGCTGAGCTTTATCTACTAATTGTAAATCAGCAATATAGCTTTTATTATGAACATCTACAATAATAACTAATGTTTGACTATCTAATTTATTTTTGGCTTCTTCTATGCTTATAAATAAATCTTCATATTTATGGTCATTGTTTAGTTTATTTAAGAAATAATCAATGGCATTAGTATCATTATCTAATACAATGTTGCAATTTCTGCCCAATTGCTTAACTACACTAGCTAATCCAACTGCTGACCCAAAACAATCCATGTCTGGATTCTTATGTCCCATAATATATACATTACTACTTTCATAAATCAATTCCTCTAAAGCTCTCGCTACAACCCTTGCTTTTACCTTAGTTCTCTTCTCTATTTCTTTAGTATTTCCACCAAAAAACTTTATATCATCATTAGATTTAACTACAACTTGATCTCCACCTCTTCCCAAGGCTAGTTCCTTTGCTATGTTTGCATTATTATAATTCTCTAATGGAGACATTCCACCTTTACCTACACCTATACTTAATGTAACTTCGATAGAATTACCCTTATCAATTTTTGAAACTGCTTCTATTATATTGAATTTTTGTTTTACTTCATCTTCAATATATTTATCTTGAATAGATAATACATACTTATTTGTATCATATTTTTTTATCATTGCCTTCAGATTACCGGCATAGATATTTATAGTTCTTTCTATTTCAGCAACCAAAAGAGGTCTATTATTTTCATCAGTTTTATCTAATGCTTCTGTAAAATTATCTACTTCTATTAGCATTACACTTTCTCTTGTAGTTTCATAATCTATAAGTTTTGTTATATCATTAAAAGATAATAAATATAAATACTCTTCTTTTTTCACTTCAATCATAGTAGCGTATACATCATACAATTTTTCATTAATACTCAATCTTTGATGTAAATTTTCTTCCAGCTTTGATATGTTTTCCAAATTCAAGCCTCTAGTTATGCTTAAAATATTTTTTTCTGAATTTTCCTCATTAATTTTTAATGCATTAAATAAATTATTATACCATACTAATTCCCCATCTTCTTTTATCAATGCTAATGGATAAATAAATTTTAATACATTTTCTGATATACCAAAATCTATGGCTTTTATAAATGCATTGGTATCATTTTCTTTTTTCCAATAATAATTTAATTGATAAAAATTATAGATCATATAGATTACAAGAACAATTATACCTATGCTCTTATAATTATATACAAATAATATTATTAAAATTGTAATTAATAACCCAGGTTTAAGCAAGCGTTTAAGCATAGTTATACCATTCATAAAATGCCTCCTAAGATATATTTAATCTCTTCTGTTGTTAATATAACGTTTTAATTTACTCAAGCTTTTTCCCTCTTTTTCAACTTGATCCTCTGCTCGTATGCCCAAATCTAATTTTGATTTTATAACATGATCTATATCTTCAAATGAATATCCTAGTTTTTCACCTAAAATATACAGTATGCTTATAGCACCTGAAATACAATCTAAGATAGACTCTCGTGCTACATTATTACCTTTTGTTAAAAGCTTAAAAAATTCTCCTATAATGCAAAGAAGCTGCGCTTTTAAATCTTCTATTATTTTAATGTTAGTCATTATATTAAAATTGTCCCTTTTCATGATCATATCACCTCTCTCAAAACCCTGTATTCTTATTTTAATTTTTTTTTATAAGCAATGCAAGAACTTATAATTTTTTTACTATATTTTACCATATTTTTGCAAGAGGTGCTAACATTTATATTTTTATATATTAAAAAACCCCTGATTTCTCAGGGGTATTATTACCTTTATTCAGTTGTAAATGGTAATAATGCTATGTTTCTTGCTCTCTTAATAGAAGCAGTTAATTCTCTTTGGTGCTTAGCACAAGTTCCAGAAATTCTTCTAGGAAGAATTTTTCCTCTTTCTGTAACATATTTTCTAAGTTTATTGATATCCTTGTAATCAATAAATTCAGATTTATCTGAACAAAAAGCACAAACTTTCTTTCTAGATCTTCTCATTCTACCGCCTGGTCTTCTGCTGTTGTTGCCTTCTTCTCTCATTTTATTCCCTCCTTACCTTAATTTTTAGAAAGGCATATCTCCATCATCTACTGGAGTTATATCTTCTTCAAAGTTTCCACCACCAAATACATCATTTGCTGGTGCTGAATATTCATTGCCATTACTAAAACTATGTTCTGATGAATTATTACTTCCTTTAGTTCCTAGGAATTCAACTCCACCAAATTGATCTGCTACAACTTCAGTAACATATCTCTTAGTTCCATCTTTAGCATCATAACTTCTGGTTTGGATTCTACCACTAATAGCCACTTGGCTACCTTTACTCATATAATTAGCAGTACTCTCAGCTTGTTTTCCCCATACTACTACAGGTACAAAATCTGCTTCTCTTTGACCAGTTTTTGTGTTATATTTATCAATTGCTAACGTTAAGGTTGTTACTGCTGCTCCACTTCCTGGAGTAAATCTTAGTTCTGGATCTTTTGTTAATCTTCCAATTAGAACTACTTTATTCATTTACAACACCACCTTATACTTGTTCATTTACAATGATATGTCTGATAACACCATCTGTGATTCTGAATATTCTATCTAACTCTCTTGGTAATTCAGGGCTAGCAGTAAAGTTAAATAAAGTATAATAACCTTCACTAACCTTTGAGATTTCATAAGCAAGTTTTCTCTTACCCCAGAAATCAACATTATCTACTGTTCCTCCACCATTTTCTATAACACCCTTAAACTTTTCGATGTTAGCTTTAACAGTTTCTTCATCGAATGATGGGCTTAATATAAATATAGTTTCGTACTTTCTCATCAATTTCACCTCCTCCCCTCGGACTAACGGCTATGCTTTGCACAGCAGGGATTACAATTAACGATTATATCATTTAATAAGAGAATATTCAAGTCATTTTTTTAACTTTCAGCATTAATTACTATTTTTTTTGCTTCTTTTTTAAATTTCCCTCTAGGAATCATTACTATTCTTCCACAGCCAGTACACTTTATCTTTATATCTGCTCCTACCCTTATTATTTCAAACTGATTTGAACCACATGGATGCTGCTTTTTCATTTCCACTATATCACCAAGATTAAAACTTTCTATCATTTCTTATCACTCTTTTCTATATTGTCATTAACTTCTTTATTATCTGAATTAGGCATTCCTATTTTATTTTTATCTAGTGTTAATTTTATTACTTTTCTAAGTTTCATTTCCATTTTCCCTTGGCTAAGAGGCTTAGCCTTACCAACTACTCTTATTGTAACATTAGATACTCCTAATGCTGCAATTCCTGATACTTCTATAGGTTCCTCTATATATTCTTCATTTTCATTTTTAAAATTATGACATATATCTTCAATAATGTGAATAGCCTTTTCAACATCTTCTTCATAGGCTATATTTACATCTACTGTAAATTTTATATTATTCCTAGAATGATTAGTTACACCGCTTATACTTCCATTAGGAATAGAATGAACGTCTCCACTAAAATCACTAATTACTGTAGTTCTGATCCCTATGCTTTTTACAATTCCCGTAAATCCACCTAAAGTCACATGATCTCCAACACCAAATTGATTTTCAAATAATATAAAGAACCCATTAATTAGATCTTTTATCAAACTTTGTGCTCCAAGTCCAACTGCAATTCCACCTATACTTGCAAAAGTAAAAGATATTTCTCCAAATACAATTGATATTATTGTAGTTATTCCCATAAAATATACCGAATATTTTAAAACACTTTTTAGTACTTCGCCTAAAGTTTTTGCTCTTTGAGAATCTA
This sequence comes from Clostridium puniceum, assembly GCF_002006345.1. GTDB lineage: Bacteria > Bacillota > Clostridia > Clostridiales > Clostridiaceae > Clostridium > Clostridium puniceum. The sequence goes on along the minus strand of NZ_LZZM01000233.1, from coordinate 2,744 downwards.
ATGAAAGTATTGCATTGCTCTCCACTTGTTTTTGTACAAACTTTTTTATTAAGTGCTTTCCTATTTTTATGGAAAAATACATTAATATCACTATAAGAATTATCTTTATCCCTTTATCTCTAACTAATTTAATCTTATCTAATTCTATACTTATAAAATTGCCTATGTTTAAATTTCCATCTTCCATTACTAATTCTATTAAGTAATTACTATTCACTAAAACTCTCCTTTCACTTTTCTATTAAAGTATAGCTTTGTTCATCTCTAAAATATATATTTTTATATTCCAATATATCATTATTCATTATCAAATCTATTTCTTCTTTATTATCCACTCTCACACAAATCCCACAACTCATAGTTATAGATGTTGGTGTTGGCATTATTCTAAAATTAGCGTTTAATTGTTTTAACTTCTTTTCTGCTGCCATTGCATCATATGTATTTTTAAATACTACTATATAATAATTCATGTTTACACCACCTTTGCTCTATTATGCTATAATTTATATTATATATGTTTTTTTCACTTTATAAAGCCAAGAATTTCTTTATAATTAAAAACTTTTAAAATTTGATGAAAAAAAAATTTTTTTATTTTATAATAGTATACAAATGCAAATAAAAGGAGAATACTATGTTTTCAGTATTTACTATTTTTAAAGCTATATTAATAGGTTTTTTTACAGGTTTTGTAGCTTCTATTCCTTTAGGTCCGTCTGGTCTTGAATCTGTTAGTAGGTCAATAACAAAAGGATTTAGAGAAGGATTTAAAGTATCACTTGGTGCTGTGTCTGCTGATATTGTATATATAATAATTATAAATTTGGGGTTTCTTACATTTTTCACCAAAAGTCCTAAGTCTTATAGTCTGTTTTGGATTATATCTGGAATTGTTTTAATTATATCTACTAAAATATCTTTGAATTCTAAGCATTCAGATTTATCTTTAGAGAAATCATGCTTTAGACATGCTTCAAATGGATTTTTGACTGGATTTTTTATAACATTTCTTAATCCAACTACTCCCTCATTATGGATTGCCTTAAGTGGAACTGTATTTAACGTTTGGAGACATCACGGAAAACTTTTTTTCATATTTTCAATATCTGCAATGATAATCGGAAGTATAACTTGGTTTTGCTTTCTTAATATTTTAGTAAGCCGAGGCATTAAAAAGTTAAATCCTAATTTTGCAGCTGGCACAACAAAATTATTAGATTATTTTCTTTTTGCATTGGGCATAATATTTGTAATTTTAGGAATATATAGATTTATTTTTTAGAGGTGAACATGGAAGTTTATTTAGACAACTCATCAACAACTTTTCCTAAACCAAAACAAGTTATAGATAGTATGTATAACTATATGCTAAACATAGGGGGTAATTCTGGACGTGGAAATTATAGTAATTCACTTGAAAGTAATCGATATCTATATAGCGCAAGAGAAATTATTTGTAATTTTTTCAACTATGATTCTCCTAGCAACGTTATTTTCACTAGTAATGTTACTGTATCTTTAAATATGTTAATTAAAGGTATATTAAAACCTGGTGATCATGTAATAACATCTTCAATGGAACATAATTCAGTTATTAGACCACTTATCTCATGCAAGGAAAATTTCCCAATTTCATTAGATATATTAAAAGCAAATTTTTCTGGTTTTGTTGATATAAGTGAACTAAAAAGTAAAATCAATAATAAAACCAAATTAGTTATAATAACTCATGCATCAAATATTACCGGTTCAATTCAAGATATAAAAAGTATAGGAAAAATATGTAGTGAAAATAATGTATTTTTCATTGTTGATTCATCTCAAAGTGCTGGGGTGTTAACTATTAATATGAAAGATATAAAAGCTAATGCAATAGCATTTACAGGACATAAAAGCTTGTTGGGACCACAGGGTGTTGGTGGTTTCATTTTAGATTCAAAGTTCAATTCGTCTTGTTCTAGCTTAATTCAAGGAGGTACTGGAAGTCTTTCTGCCTCACTAGAACAACCTGATTTTCTACCTGATAAATTTGAATGTGGAACGCTTAATCTTCCTGGTATAGTTGGATTAGCAGAAGCAATTAAATACATAAGTTCCGTAGGGTTAAATACTATATATGAACATAATCATTATCTAATAAATTACTTACTAAATGAATTATTAAATATAGATGGAATAACCGTTTATGGGGATTTATCTGGTAAAATGATAACTACATGCATTTCAATAAATGTTAATTCATTAGATGCTTCTGAACTTAGTTATTATCTAGAATGTGAGGGTATAAAAACTAGATCTGGTTTGCATTGTTCTCCACTGGCTCATGAAACCATAGGTACTTATCCAACAGGAACTGTTCGTTTAAGTATTAGCTATTTTACAAACAAGAAAGAAATTGATTATGTGCTTGCTACTTTAAAAAAGTTGGTACTCAATATTAAAATTTAATTTTTAAATATTAATATAAGTTCTAATTAATAGATTTCATGTTTGCAAACTTGTTTCCATTATTAAAAATATACAATAAATTTAAATAAATAAACCTTTTTTAGAAAATATATATTATAACTTTAAATAACATTAATTTAACGATATTTCTTAAATTATTTTAATTAATAACTAGACTTGTGCACTAAATAGGAAAAATTTAAGCTACTAGTCCTAATTTGGAAATAACTGAATCTAAACTTATCCCGTTATCCGCACAGGTGTGTGCAAAACTAACTATTTGTACCAAATAG
>NZ_LZZM01000232.1 GCF_002006345.1 Clostridium puniceum | reverse complement strand
GTTGTTTTAAATGAGGTATGCAATTTTTATAAAAAATCTTACCGTTAGAAAATGTATTTTCAAATTGCCTTATTATTTCAGGAATGGATTTAGGAACTATATTATTTAACTCACCATAATGTTCATCTGTTGTAACCATTCTACCTTTATCTTTAATAATTTCATGAGTTGCAATTATATCTAAAGAAGAATTAAATACTTCTAGCTTATAACCTAAGGATATTCTAAAGGAAACTTTTTTACTGACATATTCAACTGGAACACTATATTTTACTGCATCTACAGATATATATGAATCTAAACTAACCTTTCTTTCTTTAAGATTTGCTATTATAAAAGGCTTACTTCTAATTGGAAGTAAATGTGGAAACTCTTCTGCAAAAAATTCGTTAGTTATTCGTAATGTTGTACTGTGTTTAGTATTATTAGATTCTTCGATAAATATCTCAGCGGCTTCATTTAACTCAGTCATAGATTTAAAACTATTACCTTTTACAAACTGCTCTTCAATATACTTAAAAGGTCGTTCAACTTTTCCCTTTGTACGTGCCCTGTAAGGATTACAGGCATTAAGTGATATTCCAAGATAATGAGCTAATCTTAATGCACTAACATTAAAATTTACTTCATCCCCAACGGTATTTGAATCAACTAGTGCTTTAGGATTATCAATAAGCAATTCTTTTGTTGTACCACCAAATCTTTTGAATAACAAATGTATTGCTTCATAAATAGCTTCGCCGTCGTAAGACTTAGAAAATACAATAGCTTTCTTATGTGATGCTGCTAAAATTAGTGAAAAACAGTAAATAGGTATCTTCTCATCATCAATCTTCATTGAATAATGAGCCCAATCAAATTGAGCTTGATCTCCTAAAGGAGTTTCAATACGCTTAGTTGCTTTTAAAGGAATTGATAACTTCTCTTCCTTAAGTGTATTTAAGTATCTATAAATTGGTGATATGCTACCTTCATAACCACGCTTCTTTAGTTCACGGTAAATTCTGGTGCCAATAAAGTTATATTCAGGATCAAGATACCATGTTCTAATTTCTTCAATATGAGAATCTATCTTAGTTTCATATTGTCTTTTTTTATACTGTGGTTCTTCATTAAGTTTAATTAATCTTTTGACGGTATTTCTTGATATTTTTAATTCTCTAGCAATTTGTCTTATAGGCATCCCCCTTTCATGCATTCTTTTTACGGTTATCCAATCTTTCACGTCTTTCACCTATGTTTTTCCTCCTAACCTTCATTACAAAGGCTAGGATACTTTATGAACTTAGGTGGGTCAACTTTGCTCGTAAAAGGTGGGTCAGTTTTAATTGTAAATCAACAGCAGGAACTAATAACATTTTGTATAGTACTACTTATTAAAAAGAGGAAAAAATATTAACTAAATATACATAAGGTACAACAAAGTTCAATGACTACAAAGAAAAAACTACGCTGTAGATTTGGAAAAAAGATCGATCGTCTGAAAGAAAGTTTGATCGTTTGAAATTTATCAAGACTAAAATTAATAGAAATCATATGAGACTAGGCATTTTAAGTAAATTAATAATGTCTAGTCTTTTTGTTTAGAGAGGTGTGAAGCAATGGCTAAAAGAAAAAGAATACAGAGTATTGAAGTTAGACTTAAAGATGATAGGTGAAGTGGTGTAGGAGAGAATTATAAACCTTGGATTAAAATTCAAGATGTACCTCGAAAGGAAGGGTTACGAGATTAAAAGGAATAAAAACGAATAGACAACATGAATTCTTATCTGATATGGAAAGAAACTAGTTCTATTTATTAGAGTTTTTGGATGATGTAGTTGATATTAGAGAACAATATCCACTGTTACCAATTGAGGATACGTTAGCTATAGCCTTAGAATTAGGAATAAAGCATCCAGAAGATCCTCAAACTCATCAACCAATATTTGATTAAACTTTATTCCAAACCTACATTTATAGAAATTAAAATATCAGATTGATTATTTTATTATGCTGATCATGCATAAGATCCCATAGAATTTGCAGTATATTTTGGATGTCCGGGTCTTCTTCTTGTGTAAAGCAATACGTAAGCACGCCAATGAAAGCAGACATCATATATTCTAATGTACATTCCAATGTGAAATCATCTGTATAGAGTGACTGAAAGCTGGGGCGTACCAATTCTTTGTATACGCTTTTAATCTTTTCATGAAAAGCGGGATCACCATTTTTCCCTAATAGAACAACAAAGTACCTTTTGTTTCGGATATATACTTCGGTAAGATGTTTGAGCGATAGATGGTTGTTAGTATCCATTAGGATGTCTTTATGCTTTACCCAATCTGGTAAAATTGAGGATTCTATTTGCTCTAGCACATCGTATACATCGGTAAAATATTCATAGAAGGTGCCTCTATTATAGCCAGCCTTAGTTGTTATATCTTTTACTGTGATTTTCTCGATTCTTTTTTCACAGTATATCTGCCAGAATGCATCCATTAAATTTTTCCTTGTCTGTTTAGTAATTTCAGGTTGCTTGTTCATAGAAATAACCTCCTTAACCTATGCAAAAACCGACAAATCAACCATGATTGTTGGTTGATGAAGATTCGTAAAATTATTACAATACAATTGTACAACAAGTTGTCGTATGAATCAAAGATTTCTTTAAGAACGAAATGCAGAGATGTGTATACTGTAACATAAGTTTTGGATGACTCTTATGAAAGTTCTGTAAGAGATTATACAAGAAGGAGGGTCTAATATGACAAAAAATAAAGCAAACAATTCAAAACCTCAGAAAGAAAAGCTTGATCCGATGCTGCTTAAAGTATCATTAATCTTGGTGTTTGGTTCTTTGGCACCGTTATTGGATACTACAATGGTCAATGTGGCCATAAAAACCTTATCAAGTGATCTGAAAAGCACCGTTTCAGTAATTCAATGGGTCGTAACAGGATATGTGCTAGCGATGGCAATGGCCGTACCGATTTCAGGATGGGCTATTAATCGTTTTGGCGGTAAGCGGCTTTATCAATTTTCTCTAGTAGTATTCTTGGCAGGTTCAATTCTTTCAGCGCTGTCATGGAATATAGGTTCCTTGATTGGGTTCCGTATCCTGCAGGGAATTGGCGCAGGTTTATTGATGCCTACTATGACAACCATGCTTTTTCAAGTATCCGGTGGTCGCAATATGGGACGTATGGCATCTATTACTAGTATACCAATGATGTTGGCGCCTATTCTTGGCCCAGTGCTGGGTGGGATTATTGTGAACAGCTTAGGCTGGCGTTGGATTTTTTATGTTAATATTCCGGTGACCATTATCGCCTTATTGCTAGCTTTGTGGGGAATACCAAAGGACGACCTCTTCGACAAGAAACAGCATCTTGATATTATCGGCATTCTAATCTTATCTCCCGCATTTGCCTTACTAATTTACGGTATTGCTAAAATAGCATCTCAAGGTGGTCTAAACAGCAGTGCAGTGCTTGTTCCTATAGTGATTGGATTGCTTCTGATGATTGTGTTTGTTGTATACGCCTTACGTACAAGGATTTCTCCAGTGCTCGATTTGCAGCTGTTTAGGTCACGCAATTTTTCTGCTTCGACTATTTTGCTCTTCATGTCGGGCTTCATCACAAATGGTGGGTTATTGCTTCTGCCATTATACTATCAGCAGGTGCGTGGTGAAAGTGTTTTATTTGCAGGTCTTTTGTTAATTCCCCAAGGAATTGGTATGTTGTTGACAAGAAGTAAGATGGGAAAGTTGACCGATCAAATAGGAGCGAGGCCAATAGTTTTGGTAAGCCTCGTAATTACTTCAATAGGTACACTTCCTTTCGCCTTTGCTAACTCCGAAACGAATCAAGTCCTATTAGCTGTTGTACTACTTATACGAGGAGCAGGCCTTGGAGGAGTGTTTATCCCAATCATGGTCTCCGCATATATGGGACTAAGTAATGAGCAAATTCCTCACGCAAGTATTGCCACAAGGATATTACAAACAATCGGTGGTGCATTCGGATCTGCGATACTTGCAACTATTGTTCAGCATCAGATAGCTACGCATTCCGTATCGAACATGCAAAATGTCACAAGTGCATATAATGTTGCCTTTTGGTGGATCATTGGTTTTACAGTGATCGCAATAATCCCAACGTTATTTTTGACAAAGTACAAAAAATCGGAATAGGAAACCGAAACCAGGTAAATGGGAATAGTAGTATCTGTGTAATTAGGGACAAAGTAGAAAAGCTCACTATCAAATTAACAAAGGTCTGTCATATTAAGAACACATAATTAAACAGCTATTATAAGGGTGAGTTGTAGTAGGAAGATGTTAGTAAATAGATAATTGAATTAATTTTTAAAAAAATTATATCTAAAAGGAGAGATGCGAAATGTCAAAAGTAGTTATTTTTAAAGGTAGTCCAAGAAAGAATGGATATACCACAAAGTTATTAGATCAAGTAGCAAAAGGAGCAAAATCAAAAGGTGCTGAAGTTATTGAATTTGATTTAAATGATACTGGAATCCGTGGATGCCAAGGATGTTTTTATTGTCGTACCCATGACGGATGTGCTATTAATGATTATTTACAGCCAATGTATAAAGCTATTGCTGAGGCAGATGCTATTGTATTTGGTTCTCCAATCTATGTTTTCCAAATTACAGGTCAAGCAAAAATTTGGTTAGACCGTATATTTCCAATGGTTGAAGAGCTTCCACATACTTTTATTCCTAGACATCCAGGTAAAAAGTTAATAACTATATTTGCTCAAGGAAGTTTAGATCCTAATAAAGGTGCAGAGGCCATTAAATATGTTAATAATATTTTTTATGCATTTGGTTGGAAATTGAAGGACTGCATACACTATTGTGGAAATAATGATGAAATGTTTGAAGAGTTATCTTTAAGAGCCTTTAAAGATGGAGGAAATCTGGTTGAATAAAAACATCATAAATTAATAGTTGAGCTAGGAACTCTATAGGCCAAAATGATCAAACTTTATTACAAAAACTAAAAGACTAATTTTTGATCAATCTTTGTTTCAAAATCTAGTCTTTTGCTTTACCAAATAATCAGCTTTAGCGAGATTATTTTGATCAAACTTTTTTGCAAACCTACATACGCACAATCAAAAAAATAACAAGTCAATCCGCCAGCCTATTTTCCATCATCCTGCATCAGCAATTTAGGCTAATAGGTCCTGCTATGAGCATAAATTACTTCCTTGCCTGATAAAAAATATATTCATTGCAAATTTTGACTTGCTATTTTCTTCAATGTGCCTTATTATTTTAATTAAAACCTAAGCCTTGAAAATATTTTTTGTTATATAATATTCGGTCATCGTTAGGTCTAAATTTGCTAGCAATTTCATTATGCTCATATGCTAGTTTATAATTTCCTAATTTGTCGTAGCAAACGCATAGTTGTAAGTGAGGCAGCCATGTCCAACATGCATCATTAAAAAATCCCCAACTATCTTTTGGTTTCTTAAGTTTTGTAGCTTCTTCATACCAAAAAGCTGCTTGCTTATATTTCTTCTCATGTAAAAAAGAAAAACCAATTTTACAGCAAGCTTCAGCTCTTGGGGTATCATATTCGAAGCTCTTAAAAGCGTATTTTCTAGTATCGTCCATATTGTAAATACTTTGGTAGTAATCGCATAATTTTCCACAAACTCGAATGTTATCCTCGAACCAGCCTTGTTTCGAATCTAAAAACTTGTTGTAGTATTCTAGAGCTTTGTCGAACATATTATGGTCGTGTAACTCGTTAGCATAATAAAGAATATCTCTTGTAGTAAATTCAATTCCTTGTTCTAATTTGCTTCTAAAGATTTCTAGATTACGTTTTGGAGTATGCTTTAACTTTTTATGAGTTACTGCAATTTCGCTATTGAATATATTTCCACCAACTGCTAAATACTCGTGAACAAAACCATACCACTTGAAATTATTAGATCTTTTAACTAAGCGATTACGTCTGTAACTTGCTGTTACATTTCCATATTCATCAAAAGCTATATTATACTTAGCTGTTACAGAATCTACAGAAGGATCTAAAGTTTCTTTTAAAGTTTTAAACCTAACTATATCCTCAGGAACAAAAACATCATCAGCATCTAGCCAAAGAATATAATCTTTAGTGGCCTTACTAAAAGAAAAGTTCCTTGCAGCAGAAAAATCATCAATCCATTTAAAATTATAAACCTTCGATGTGTATTTTTTAACAATATCTTTGGTTTTATCATGAGAGCCGGTATCAACAATTATTATCTCATCAGCTATATCTTTTACTGATTCTAAACAATTTGCTATTGAATCTTCTTCATCTTTAACTATCATACAAAGACTAATAGCTATCAAATAATCACCTTCTTTAAAATTTTACATTATATAATATGAAAAAAAATTTAATTTGACACAATACCACAAATAGTTTCATTATATTAATAAAACAAAAAGAATAAAGGATGCTCAATAAGAGCATCCTCATAAGATTAAAAAATTATTAGAAAGTTATACCATTAGTTGTTACTAGAAAAGCAACTGTTACGGTATAAGTTGTTGTTCCTGTTATTACTGCTGTGTCCACATAAGTGTTAGAGACAGGAAAACGTTGAGTTCCAGCTGTACTAATTGTTCGGTCAACTTCTCTGAAGGCAACCAAAGTGCCAGTAGTAGGATTACCTCTGTATAGCCTAACTTGAAAAACAATAACAGCATTTGCAGTAGTAACACTCAGTACTCCAATAGCAAAATCAACTTTAACATTTTGACCAGATGTAGTAGTAGTAGTAGTAGTAGTAGTTGTTGTTGTTGTTGATACTACTGTAGTTTCGGTGGTGATAGGAGATACAGTTAGTGTACTTCCAACATCGGTAAAGAATAGTTGATGTGCGCCAATAACACTACCCGTAGCACCAGTGGCTCCATCAGGACAAGTTGAACCGCTTTTAGTAAATTCTATACTTAAAAATAGTCTTGATGTTATAACGATAAAATCATTAGACAAATAGCCTATGATATTATCAATTATATTCTCCATTCCAACTAACATAATTCCATTGTTTGGTACTGAATTATTCAAGGTAACTGTGTTTTCGGAAAAGTCACTTGCATTTGTAAAGACACTAACAATTTGTGGTTACGGTAGATCTTTTCTATAAACAAACAAATTTAACGAAGCATTTAATATAGTGTTTCCTGAGGGAATGACACCGGATAAATCAAACGTTAATAAACTTCTAAACACATCGGTATGATTAATGAAGTGCAATAGGCTTTGTATCATCTTCTTATTTTTTTCTTTTTCTTCTGTTTTTATGAAAATTATTGTAAACTGCATTACTATAATTGGACACAAGACAATAAATAGTTACGTTTAATGATTATATATTATCAAATTTAGTATTTTTACAAATAATAAATTCATATTATGAATACTATAGATTAAATAATAAATAATTATTTCCTAATTTATATAAGTTGCTATAATAACATTACAATATGATAATTTCCATAAATACAAATCTAAAATTGTTATCACAATTTATATATTTTTGTGGTAAATAAAAACCTAAGTCACACTTTAATGTGATTTAGGTTAATGTGTATATTAACAATTATTGTTATTTTCATCTGCAATATTTTTTTGAAACTTAGCTACATATTCATAGGATATAAAATGTTCCTTCAGATTTTCGCCAACAATACTGCAAATTTGATTTAAAAACTTATCATCTTCCTCTGTTATTTGTGTGTAGTAGTGAAATACATATGGATTGATATAACCACATTCATCAAATATTTTGTATATATCTGATAAGGTAAAAAACTTATTATAACTTCTATTTAATATTGAATTTTTGTTATATATAAACTGCCCACTTAGTAAGCCTTTTATCACTGAATAGTGCATTGCATTAGGTATCGTAGCGATTATATATCCTCCAGATTTTAGAAATTTTTTAATCTCTTTTAGTAATTTCCAGGGATCTTTACTAAATTGAAGTTTATTTCCAAGAATTACATAGTCAAAAAAATCTACTTTACTTTCTTTAAAATTCATAATATAGTTTTCTTCAAATTCTTCAGTCATTACATCTATTATTTTTCCACATATTCTGGCTATATTTTTATTTGATTCTATACCGTACAGTCTTGAATTAGGATACATGTATTTTAATCTAAGCAATGTAGCACCAAGACCGCAATCAAACTCAAGGATATTTAATTCTTTCTCCATTGATTCATTTATACGGCCTATAACATCAAATTTTAATAGACTTTGGGAATTAGAATTAAAACCCCATTTTTCTTCAAATCTTTGAGCATTTGTTCTTAAAACATCACTAAATTTAGTATAATCTTTTTTAAAAGATGTGCTTCCAAAATGGTGTATAAAACTATCATTACAAACCATAAGTTTATATCCCGCTTCTATAATTCTCATACATAAATCATCATCTTCAAAGTTTCCAGGAGTAAATCTTTCATCAAAAGGACCAATTTTATTAATAACCTCTCTTTTAATTAACATACAGAATGCTACAAGTCTGGCCTTTTGCTCCCACTTTTTTTGTGCTGAAATATTATTACTATCTGCAAATTCAATCATATCTTCCATATCGTTATAGGGAGCACTTATAACTTGATAATTGGAACAGTTATTAGTTATAGATGCAGTTGCGCCAATTTTATCATCACTATAAAGGCACATTTTAAGATTATTAAGCCACCTTGGTGTAACTTTAGTATCGTTGTTTAAAAATAAAAGATCGTTGTCGTTCTCAGATGCCTCGATTCCAAGATTACATCCTTTTGGAAAACCTACATTTTCATCATTTAAAATAAGTTTAATATCAGTCTGTTCTTTAAGCCATTCTCGAGTTCCATCAGTAGAATTATTATCTACAATAATTATTTCATAAGTTTGGGTAGGGGTGTATTTTCTTATACTATCAAGACAGATACGATTATAACTAAGATTGTTATAGGTTAAAATTATTATTGAAGTTTTTTTATTTTCAAACATTAATTTTCATTTCTCCTCTAACTAATTTAGAAATGTGATTATTATTCATTTTATGGAAATCATTGAAAAATAAATGAAGTATATTGTTTAAGTATATTTTATGAATATTAGCAAAAAAAGTGTACCTACGTTGTAACTGTATATGGAAAATCAAGAGGCAGGATGTTCTTGATTTGCAATAATTATAAATAAAAAAAAGAATTTATATGTTCGCAAAGTTTTATACAATCAAAATAATTTCTTGTATTAAGTTGAATACCATTGCAAACTTCTTTAAGCGTTATTTCATCAGAACAAGCTGTAATGAGCTCTTTGGAAAGAGCTTCAAAATCATTTATAGGAAATATACTACCATATCTTTTGTCAGCAATAATATCCTATGAAGATATAATGTAATTTCCATTAAAGGCTGCTTCAGCAAATACTTGAGCAAAAGCTTCCTATCTAGATGTTAAACAAAATATTTTTGATTTTTTGTACTCTTCCATCAGTAACTTTCTATCGTATATAGGTTCAGTAAAAATAATTTTACTTTTTAATTCTGGATATGATGATAAATAATCATTTACATACTGATTAAAGGCGGGCTCAATACTGCTTACTAATTTTAACTTCCAACCTTCAATTTTTTCTGGAGCAATTTTAAATGCTTTCATTACGATTTCTGTAGCTAAGAACAGCTTGGCTTTATGGATTTGTAGGACATAATTTTGTTTATACTATGAGAAAATTAAGAAAAGATAAAGATTCTATAAATGTTGTAAATAATCAATGGGGTAATCCTACTAATGCAAATAATGGTAGCTATCATATATTAAATCTAATAGAAACAGAAGAATATGGAGTATATCATTGCACAGGTAAGGGAGAATGTACTTGGCACAGTTAATATGCTTAATTGTACTAAAAATGCTTGGGAAACACAAGACGGATTTAAAGAAAGTGTTAAATTCCTTAATGTATCAACAGATGAGGTTTATGGATCTTTAGGATCAGGAGGATTTTTGGTGGAAATAACACCACTGGATCTTCGTAGCCTATATTCATCAAGTAAAGCAAGCTCTGATTTGATAGTTAAGTCTTTCTATGATACTTATAAAATGTCTTTAAATATAAAAAGATGTTCAAAATAACTATGGTCCATTTCAATTTCCAGAAAAGCTAATTCCACTAATAATTAATAATTGTCTGCAACATAAAAATCTGTAAGTATATGATGATGGTATGAATATACGAGATTAGTTATATAATGAAAGAACTAATATACAAATAGTTAAAACAGTTATATCGTATGTAAATGAAAATGTAGATAGAGATGTAACTGAAAATTTAACTAAATATGTTGAAGATAGAAAAAGTCATGATAGAAGATATGGAATAGCACCAGAAAAAATAAAAGAAGAAATAGGATGATATCCTGAAACTACTTTTGAGGTTAGAATTAAGAAGACTATTAAGTGGTACTTAGATAATGCCAAATGGCTGGAAAATTTAACTTCTGGAGATTATCAAAAGTATTATGGCAAGATTTATAAGCAATAAAAAATGAAAACCTAAGTCAGACTTAAATGTGACTTAGGTTAATTATATTCCTAGAAATGATTGTTATTTTTATATGCAATATTCTCCTGAAATTTAGTCATATACTCATAGGATATTAGGTGTTCCTAAATATTTCCCTAAACAATACTACAAATTTCTTCATTTATGAACTTATCATCTTCTTATATTATTTTTGTGTAATAATCAAATACATAGGAGGTAATATAATTTAACTTGCGAAAAAACTCAAGGTCAGTAACCTCTAGTTTAAATGATTTTTTATTCTAGAATTTGTTATCATATTATAAGTAATTAAAGAATAATTCTTTATGAGCACATTGAAAAAGAATATAGAACTTAGTTCTGTAAGGTTCAGGGACACCAATTGGGTGTCCACTTAACCAATAGCTTTTTACTTGATTATTAGCAGCATTTACTTGATCTGCATGTTGATATTGCTCCAAGTGTTGAGTTATTGATACTAATACCACCAGCAATAACTGCAGTAACAGTTGCAACTACTGTATAGGTGCAGCAATCATCAATACAAGAATCACAGTCACAAACGAAGAAGGTGAATGTGTCAGATAAAATTACTCCTGCTGCTCGAGTGAATGTCCATGAAGGTCCAACAGGAACTGGAGTGACTTGACCTTTACAAAGTTTAAATACTTGAAAGTTTATAGTTCCACTAAATAAAACCGGAGCAACAAGATTACTTGCAAATTCTAGCTTAGTGCATGGATCAGATAAGCTAGAAGTATCTAAAGTAAGAGAACTAACGGTAAAACTAGTTCCTACTGTAATAGCAGCAGGGATTGTAGTTGAACTAGGGCAACTACATTTTATAATAGTTGGACAAGGTTTTTTTTCTTTCTTACCATGATCACAATCATCATTATAATAACCTTTTGACATCGAATTCATAAACGAATTCCTCCTTTTAATTAGATAAATTTTAATTTTAAACTACTATATGGATATATTTGGTTGTTCATTTAGTGATTCTACTATAAATATATGAATTTTATCGAAGAACGGTGATGATAATACGTGGGTTTTATTATAAATATAATAAATCAGTGAAAAAAATAGCACCATACTTTTATAACTACTAATTTTAGTAGAGTCACGTTATTCATTTAGCTATAGAAGCTTTAATTATTCTTTCAGTTATAACAAAATTAATAATATTTTCTAATTGTGGTCATCATTGTCATCACTGTCTGAAAATAATGGGTCTAAGTTTTGATCAGGATAGAACTTAGGAATTGGAGCTTTTTCAAATCTCTCACATGGATCTTCCTCTGGCTCTTCTTCACATGGTTCCTCTGGAACTGGACAATAGTCATAAGCTGGTATTAGGAGCTGCACAATAAGTTCACATTTTACAACAATATAGTAACCCAAAGTGATATCTAAAACATCGTTTCCGCATTCATCTTGTAGTAATTCACCGTCTAGAGCCTCAGCAACCATTTCAAGTTTTATTATATTAGAATCTAAATCTTTGGACTGATGAACAGGTACAAAACTAGCAGAAATTTGAGCTATAGAATCGGGACAGTAGAACTTCCCAATTACATCTGTTCTATTAATTTCAAACAATTCACTTTGCTTGACACCATTAGCATCAATATAATCTGCATAGAAAGAAATCCTATAAGAAATAATTACTTTTTTGAAACCCTGTTTTCCAATAAGTGGAATCTTGTCCGCAGAGAGTAACTTTAAATTAAAGTCTCTACTACTAATATATCTTTTAGGGTCTGTTAAGGGATTGCTTCTTAATTCAGAATCTGTTGTATTTGTATCAGGACCTTCATCGTATACAAGACATCTTTTGATTAAACATTGATCAAAGATCTTAGGTACTTCAATGCAAACTAATTCAGAAGGATCTGGTAAACGTCCTTGTTTATTTACAAGACCAGGACGTGGAGAAAATTTCTTGAAGTTAATCGACATAAACTATCCTCCTCTTCAGAAGTTATAATAAATGTAAGTATCTTTAATGCTTACAATACATGATATGTCAAAATATTAAAGTGGTGATAATAAAAAGCTAGATTAAAATTTTTTTTGTGGAATGGAATAATAAGTTTTCACTAAAAATATAATCTTATAAAGGAGGGAGTGAACATGAGTAGTGTATATCCCTGGATATATGTTGATTATACAAATAATATATGGAAGTTTTTCCGAAATGATAATAAAGAATTACGTTATAAAATTATGTACGGAGAAGGAAAATGGACAAAAGAAAGTTTAATTGATAAGGAGGTTCTTGGATTTGCTGTTTATGTTGAGGAAAATGATATAATACATATAGTATACAGCAATATTAAAAGAGAGCTAAAATACTGTACTTTGAAGGATAAGCAATGGGTAGGAAAGATGCTCTATCAAATGGAAAATGATGAGTTTGAAATACAGAATTTAAAAGTTGAAATTATCGGATATGAGATGCATATCTTTTATTTACTAGTAGGTAATGATGGTAGCGACCATGGAGTGTTAATGCATTGTATATGGAACGGAAAAGAAATAATAACTAATGCACTACAAGATATTATATTGATATCTAATTTAAAGGAACACTATTCAGTAAATGTAAATGAAAAGAATAATATTGATGTATTTTTTACTACAGATGAAGGAGATGAGATATCTTTAAACTATTGCACTTTTCAAAATCGTAGATGGTCTTCTGCAAAAAGGCTTTATGGTATTCAAGGAGAGGATATCGGATTTCAAGTGTTAAGGGATCAAAAATATATTCATATATTAAATAAGTCTAGAGAGGATTCTATATATTTATTGGATCATGTTTGTATAGATATGAGTGGAAATATACAGGAGTTCAAAGTTCATGAAAGTAACAAGGAACTGACGGAACCTATATTATTTATTGAAAGTAATAAATTGTATTCTTGTTGGTTGGAAGAAGGCGAGATTTTTTATTCATTTTTTAATTCTGAAAAGTGGGGAAGTAAATTATACTTTGATAGGGGCAATAAAGTTGCAGTGAGCCGGTATAATTGTTTTATTTGTTGCGATGGAGAGAGCTCCCTTAAAGGAGTTGAAGTTTATGGAACTAATGAACTAGATTTGTATTTGTTTGTTCCAAGTCAGTTTATAGTAAACATGAAGGATTTATTCAAATATGAGGTAAATCAAGCTAACACAGCTACACTGCATGAAGAAGAAGTATTTCAAAGCCTAAAACTTGAATTATCTCGGGTAAAATCAGAAAAGAAAAACTTAGAGAAGAAAATTGTTTCTTTAAATATGCAATTACAAAAGAAGCAAAGATTTATGGAAGAATATGAAGATCGAATTGCTAGAATATTAGAACAAAAACGAAAAGTAGATGAAAATTATAATGTATTATTGGAATTGCAGCAGAATATTCAAAAAGAGCTAGAGGATGCAAATCAACAGTTGGCAAATGAAAGAAAGCTTAAAATAAGTATTGAAAATAAACTAAAAGAATGTGAAGAGGAAAATACAATAATTAGACAACAAGTTAAGATGATAAGCAAAGAAAACAACAAATTGTATGATGAACTTGAATTTGAGAAGAATCAATCTATTATGGAACGATTATTAAGAAAGAGGCCAAGTGGGATATAAAGTAACTACTAAAGTTTCATTGCATATAATAAAGTAGGAAGCCTTTATAAGCTATATTAGGAGAACACAAAATAGAGGTGATTAACATGAAAATAGAAGACTATGATTATACAATGACCTTTACTTCTCATCATAGGGCACTATATATATATGAACGTTTAGTTCGGAAAAATATTCAAGCAAAACTAGTTAATGCTCCTAATAAAATTAATATTAGCTGTACTCAGGCAGTAAAGTTCAAAGAAATGGATATGGAAATTGTCCAAAAGGAATTACAAAAGAACAATATTTATCCTACTTCAATATATAAAATTATAAGAGAAGGAAAAAAAGAAACTTATGAATTAGTTCAATAAGATCTGGTTAGCCAGGTCTTTTTATGTTTTTATTGCATAATAAGCACGTACAAAGCATAAATTTTAGTATAGGTAAAAGAGGGGGTGATGGCGAATCTATGGTTGATAAAAGAGAAAAGATGATTTATTATGTATCAAACTCAGGAACAGGTAGGGTGTCGATTATTGATGGAGATAGTTATGATATTATAAAGGAAATTGAAATTGGTCCAAGGCCTCAAAACATCATCGTAGATGAAAGAAATGATGTGTATATAGCCAGTGATAGAAATAGTAAAGTTACACTTATTAATGATTTATATGATTCTAATAAAACATGGAATATGCCTAATAACGGAAATATACAAGTGGATTCCATCTCTCAGAAGATCTATGTCTGTGACACAGAAGAAATATGCATTTATAATTTGAGAACTGGTGAAAAGATTGGTTGTATAACAGGTTTTATTGCTGCAGATAGCTTAGAGCTTGATAAGGATAAGAAAAAATTATTTGTATTAGATATTTTACAGAATGAAATAAAAGTCTATGATACATCAGATTTTCATTTAATCAAGCTATACAAAGGTGTTGGTACTTCACCTAACTACATTCTCATAGAAGAAAATGAAAAGTATGTTTATATTGCTAATAAAGGAGTTAATAAAGGGAACTATGATTGTAATATCTCCATACTAGATTTTGAAAGCGGAAATATTTCATATATACATTTACAAAAGGGATCTGTTATTACAGCTTTGGAGCAGAATGGAATCCTTTTATATGCAGCAAATAGTGGATTACATAGAATTGAAGTTATAGATATACTAAAAAGAGAACGTATAGCAATAATAAAAACTACCCTACCAGAATTGCAAAGACTTAGATTATCTCCTGACAAAAAAACACTGCTTGCAACTAGTCGAAGTACTGATGGGAATGGGGTAATTGATAGAATTGATACTTGTAGTAATACTATTTTAGATACTTTTACTTTTGAACAAAATAATAGTATGCCATATGATATTGGAGTAGTAATACAGAGTAAACTTGAGGTGCAGGAAGAATCTTTTATTTTGACGGATTCAGAAGATAAATTGAAACAAGAAAATGGAACTACAATACTTGCCAAAAAGGTTTTATCCACCTATCAAGAAAAAATGATTTTCCAAGAGGTGTCGATTAAAGTATCCTCAAAAGAGGAAGGGATTATAAATATAGAAGAAATTATATTCCAAAAGTGTGAAATTATAAACGAAACAAAAAATAGAAAAATTATAGATAGTCGAAAAGAGTATTCAATACTACAATATAAATTCTACATTCCCTATTACATAGGGTGCAAAGATGAACAGGAACAAAAGTATGTTATTGAAGGAAGGCTTGAAGGAACTCAGAAAGCCACATTATATATACCAGCTTATGCAGAGCAACAGGGAATACAATTTGTAATCAATTCTTTTACTAAATTAACAAGTACGCCAGTGATTATAAACAAAAACTTGAAGTTTGGTGTTAGTGTTTTAATTTCAACAAGAGTGATTGTAGATGAAATAGTATTTATTCCACTTTGTAAAAACTGCGAAGGTTGGCAGAGAAGTGGAGAAAGAAGAGAGGGAAAATAATGACTACCGAAAAATATAATTGTTATTTGGTAAAGAAGAAAGATGGAACATTGATAAAATTTTGTTATGATAGTCAGCAAGGTATATATTATCAGATATTTATGAAACAAAACTGGTCAGAAAAGATAAGTATTTATAAAGAGAGCTTTGAATATTTTTATGTCTTAGAGGATTGGAACGAAAGAATTCATGTTTTTTGCCAGGACATTTGTGGTGATCTCATTTTATGTACATTGGAAGGAACAGAATGGAAGTATAAAATACTCCTCCATATGAAGTATGATGTAATCATGCCTATACACGTTAGAGCATTCTTTCATTCAGATGATATTCATTTGTTATATAATATATTAGATAAACATACTTATTCAGAAGTATTAGTTCATCAAATTGCGAGAAATGGGATACAGTGGAGTTCTCCAAAAATAATTACCCAATTAGATTATTATTATAGATTTCCATATGATGTTTCTCAAGATTGTGAATCCAACCTAGTCCTATTAAACACTATGTTAGCTGGGATGTATCAATTAACTTCTAGAAATTTTCATATCATTGAAGAGAGGTGGGGAAAGCAAGAAGTCATACATACATCACTTTTACCTTACATAGATTTTACTTTTTGTTTTGAAGAAAATAGAAAGTACTATCTATTTATTACTCAAGACGATCAGGTTAATAGAGTGATTTGTCAGTATAAAGAAATGGGATTACAAAAAAATATTATACTGTTTCAACATAAAAAAATTGATTCTTGTTTATTAATACTATCCAATAATATATTATGGGCTCTGTGGATTTGTGGCGATAAACTTTATGGTTGTTTTTCTACAAATTATGGAGAAAATTTTAGCAGTCCAAGGGTATACAATCACTTTGATAACGGATTACCTATAAAAGTATTTTACCAAGAATATTCAGCGAATAAGCAAAATAAGTATACTTCCCATGAGATATATGTAATGAACATAAATGGAGAAGAACAATTCTTTTCACAGGAGCTGTTAGAAAATTTAGTGGTTGCACAAGTGGATCATAATGAAGATTTAAAAGCCAATGCAGAAAATGTAGATTGTGAAATAGAAGAGCTAAAAGATTATCTTACAAAAGTGGAAATACTTAAAAGAGAAAAAGAAGAATTGCAAGCAAAGCTTAAAATTTCAGAAGAAGAACTAAATAGATTAAATGAGGCTAGGAAATATGAAAAAAATCAAATATTAAAGTTGCAATATCAATTTTATAAGGAAAAAGAGAAATTTAAATCGTGCACCAATGATAAGGATATATTAAAAGAGAAAAATAGTTATTTAGAGAATAAACTGCTATTAAAGGATAAAGAAAAAGCATCAATTGAAAAAAAATTAGCTGAGAAAGAGAAAGAAAACGAAAGTTTAAAACAGCAAATAGATATTATAAGGGATCAGAATTTATTTAATTCAGAAAAATCTATAAAGGAAAGTATTAATGACAGCTCTAAACAAGCAAGGTTTTCTTTGATTAAATGGATGTTTGATGATTAAAAAAATAAAGGATGAAATAGGATGGTATCCTGAAACTACTTTTGAAGTTGGAATTAAGACGACTGTCAAGTGGTATTTAGATCATGCTAAATGACTGAAAAATGTAACTTCTGGAGATTATCAAAAATATTATGACAAGATGTAGAAGCAATAAAAATTTTAGATGAGTTAATGTAGGACTCTATATAGTTTTGTGTTATTAACACATTTGTAATTGAAATGTTACTGAATATTTAACTCAGCATAAAAAAACAGTAGGTGGTTTTGTTTTTATACAAAACTATCCTACTGTCTTTTTTATTACAAAATTATCTACTATCCATAGTTAGTGTTTTTAGATTGAATTTGAAGATAAGCTAATGGATTTTATATTATATTGTAATGTTTTAAAGCATGAGAAATTCCATCGTCTTCAATATCTTTTGTAACAAATGAAACTAAATCAAATAATAGAGCATTACTATTACCCATAGCGATACTATTTTTAACATATTTAAGCATAGATAAATCATTGGTACTATCACCAATTGCATATGTATTTTCATGAGGAATATCTAAGCGATTCATTAAATATTTTATACCAGTAGCTTTTGAAAATCCTAAAGGAACTATTTCATAAAAACCTTCACCACGATGTATAAATTCAAACATATTTTCAAATTCCTTGTGAAAAGACTCAAAGTCACTATCTTCATTTGTCCAAATAACTAATTTATCAAAATCAATTTCAGAATCATCAAAGGTTTGTCCTTTATAGAAACCTACATTTATGTGACGAGCTTTAATCCTAAGGACTTCGCTAGAACTTATATTTACATCATCATCATAATAGACACCTTTTTTACCTTCTAAAATAGCATCAATATGATACTCACGTAATTTATTTACGATTCGTTTAGATAAATCTACTCCAAGACTTCTATAAAATAACTCTTTATTTTTAAATTCTATATAAGTACCGCATCCGCATACATATCCATCAAAATTAAGTTCTTTAATACATTCATCAATTTCTAAAATAGGTCTTCCTGTATTAATAAATACAAGATGTCCATTGTCTTGTGTCTTTTTTATAGCTTCTTTTGCACTAGCTGGAACTTTAAATGTCTTTTCACTAAGCAATGTTCCATCGATATCAAAAAATATAATATTAGGCTTCATTTTAATCTCCTCTCTTATTTGACCAGAATTTAAGCATTTTGCTTTAGTAACATAGTTTTCCTTGTTTATTATACCTATTTTATAAGATCAAAACAACGATTGTATATTATGTAAAACATAAAAATATTTTTTATGAACAATATATTATCTTAATAGTAATAAATTATACATTTCAAAACTTTACATATAATCAAAAAATATAGTATAATTACACAATAATTTAATAAATATATCCTAATTGATAAATTACATATATTTATTTTAATGTAACAAATTAATGTGAACTTATATATTTTCGTACTATAATAAAACTAAAAATTAAATAATAAATTTATAAAGTGCTAACAAGCAAGAATTAGCTAATATACATAATTAAAAGCTAACGAAGAAGGGAAGGAGGATAATATGGAATTTAATAGAGCACAAAGGAAAATAATTAATAATAAGCCAAGTGGTCACATGTTAATAAAAGGTATATCTGGTACTGGAAAAACTACTGCATTTATAAATAAGATTCCATCTTTACTTAATAAATATTGTATATCTAAAGATGATAGAGTACTTATAACAACTTGTAGCGAAGAAAATTTAAATAATATATCCTTTATTTATGAAAATATTGATCAGGAAAAGTATCATCAAAGCAGTTTTTTTGATACAGATAATAGTGATAAATTAGAAATTTGCATAATAGATTCTTTAACTTCTTACTATTTTAATAAATACCAAAAAACTCATAAAAAGAAATTTAATATTGCATCTACGACAGAGTGTCAAGAAGAACTTAAAAAAGCAATAAATGTTATAATAGAAAAATCTTTACAAAAAGAAATGAAATCTCCACATAAAAAAATTAATATATTAAAAAATGAGTTTGCTGAATTTATACAAGAAGAAATTGCGTGGATCAAAGCCTGTAACTATATGAATCTAGAAGAATATCAGAATGCCTATAGACCTTCCAGAATGAGTAAAAACGCTGATGCACCTAAAATTCTTAGAAAAAATTCAAAGCAAAGACAAGCTATATATGAAATTTTAGTTGAATATAATAATAACTTAAAAAAGGTAAATAAAATAGATGTTCAAGATATGGAACTTCTAGCGCTTAAAGAAGCGAAGACAAATCCAAGTAAAAATTATACTCATATTTTTATAGATAATAGCCAAGACTTAACTAAGGTTCAAATAGAATTTTTAAAAGCATTATATAATGAGAAAACTTATTCAAGCATAACTTTTATACTTGATACTATGCAATATAATAATACTTATGCATATCTCACCAAAGGTCAATCTTTTGCTGCTTTAGGGTATGATATGAAAGGTAAAAGTGTTTCTTTAAATACTATTTTTATTGAAGAAATAAATACAAAATTTGAAGAAAATGAGGTTAGTAGAGTAGAAATATCAAAAAAAATGGAACAAACACAAAAAGAAAATAATGTAAAAAATACTGTAGTTAATTCAACTATGGCTTTAAATAAAATTGAATATATAGATTTAAAAAGAAACATTTCTCATAAGTTTATAAAGGATTCTGGAGCTGAAGAGGAAATTTATATCGAGTATAATGGCTCAGAAGAAAAAGCAGAAGCTGTTATAAGTATACCTGTATTTAATGAAATTGCTGCTGGTAATCCAATACTTATAAATGATTCTATTGAAGATAGTTATTATCTACCAAAAGAATGGATTAGAAACTCTAGGGATGCTTTTATGCTTAAAGTAAAAGGTGATTCTATGATAAATAAAAATATTTATGATGGAGATTACGTAGTGATAAGTAAGCAAAATATTCCAAATACCCGCGATATAGTTGCAGTTGATATTGAAGGGGAGGCTACTTTAAAGACCTATAAAATTATAGAAGGAAAAATTGTTCTTACTCCTGAAAATGATAAGTATGATCCTATTATTATAGAAGATCAACAATTTAGCTTTCTTGGAGTAGCTATTGGACTAATAAAAAATTCTGAAATTTAAGTGATTTTAACAAAGTAATAATATAATGTTTGAAAGTAATAAAGTTGGAAAGAAGCAATTTAATTCTTATTAGATTTAAATTGCTTCTTTTTCTATTGAAATTTCAGTTATAATTTGTAAGATTTCAGTCCAATTATATGCTCTAATAATATTAGAAGAGTTTATTGGAAGCCTATTATAATTTGTATCGATTAATATAACTTTAAAACCATTATTTGATAGTAAAATAGCATTATCATAACTATCTTCTATAAAAATATTACAATTTAGCTCTTTTGCTTTAGGAACTTTATTATGAGTACCTAAGTGAAAAACTTCATCAAAAGGAATTTCATTATCTAATAAATATAGAAAGGTTACTAGTTCTAAGGATTCTTCTCTAGCAGTTACAAAGTATAGATTATTGTACTTATGAAGTATATCTAATACCTTTTTCACATCATTTCTTAATTTTTGCTTACTATGAATTTCAATTTTAAATTTTTCATAAAATTCTAAATAATCTTTTTTATAAATATTTAAGACTTTATGAATATCATAAGATGTAATCTGACTTTCAGAAACATTAAGATTAAAATATTTATTAGCATAACTTAGCCAATAATAAGGATCTGTAATAGTGCCATCAATATCAATGCATATGTTTAAAGTTTTCATTTTTATCACTCCTCATATAACAAATTTATAAACAGTTAAACTAACTGCTTTAAAAATATTATATTCAATATATATTAAGATTAAATT
>NZ_LZZM01000231.1 GCF_002006345.1 Clostridium puniceum | reverse complement strand
TATTAAAAGGTTTATATAACTTAGAAAATCCAAGACTCTATGGGCAAGCCCGATACGAACGTCATATAAAATGGGTTTTATTAGCTTATTTAATAGATGAATTTAATAAAAAACAGCAAGGAATAAAGTCAAGAAAATATCCTTGGAACCTTTGATTCCTATGAATATTTTCTTAAATAACTATTTGTAAAAATTAGTTATTCAACAACCTAATTATATCAAAAAATTCTGTATTCAGATTAACATATATGTTGTCCTCCTAATTCTTTCATAAATTTCCGATATTGTTACCCATTTTGTTATAAATTATCTTACACTATATACTTTTTTGCTTTTTATTGTTTAAATAAAAGAAAATATGATAAAATATTTAATAACTAGAATTCTACTGTGAAATATATCAATAATTGTAGTATTTTCATGTTTAAAACTCAATATAGATCTAAATACATTAGTTCGAATAAATAAAAAACATTAATTATAAAGAGGTGGAAAATGGATATTGAACAAGCTTCAAAAAAAATATATGATATAAATAATTTAAATCTCAATAATCTGATTGTTGGTGAAAAATTTTATTTTATTAAAGAAAATAACATTTCTTCAGAAGGACAAATTGTTACCAAATATGATAACTGTTTTGCTGTAAGCATTTTTTCAGGTCAACCTAATTACAAACCTGTTGCTGTGAATGAAAAAGTTCAATTCATAATAGCCACTAAAAGTTCAGCCTTTAATTGTTCTTCTCAGGTTCTTGGTTGTAAGATAGAAGATGGTTTTCAATTGGCTGTATTAAGTATTCCTGAAATCGCAAATACAATTGAACGAAGAAGAGATCCAAGACTTCAAATTGTTACTGCTGTAGATTATTATAATTTGCCACCATCTGCTGATTATAAAACCATTAGCCAAGTACCATCATTATACTTTAAGAAGATGAAAAAGACTTTTACTATAGATATAAGTAAAAGTGGTATAAATATTGTAACTTATAAAGAAGATACTCCTCCTAAAGATGGTATAATTTCATTATTTCTTGAAGAAAAATTAGACATATTAGCCTCTGTAATAAGAACCGATTTTGATGAGGTTAGCAATAATTGCAAAACAGCTTATGAATTTAAAGATATAAAAAAAGATAAGTGGGACATGTTGAATAAATTCATTTCTGAAAAATTAAAGAATCAATAAAAGCTAATCAAATAAGTTTGAAATACAATTTTATTTATGATATAATTAAATAAAATAAATATTCAGAATATTTAGGCAGTTACAGTTTTCCCTGAACTGACCGTATTTAATCTGAATCTCTTTCAACACTACTTTTTTCTAAAAAAGCGCTTATCAATTTGTGATAAGCGTCTTTTTATTTTCTAATATTTAAATTAAGTATAGGCTCTATTTTGCCTTATGTATGTCTATTAGTTAAAACTTGTCTATTATAAGTTCTGCAGTTCTTGTATTAGTAACAACAGCTACGTTATGTACATTGCATACCCTAAGTAATGCTGACACGTCTGGTTCATGAGGTTGTGAAGTTAGTGGATCTGTAAAGAATATTACTAAACCAATGTTCCCTTCAGCAATACGTCCACCTAATTGTTGATCTCCCCCATATGGCCCAGATAAATACCTCTTAACTTCAAGTCCAGTTGCTTCTGATATAAGCTTTCCTGTTGTTCCTGTAGCAACTAATTCGTATTTAGCTAATATGTCTTTGTATTTCTTTGAAAATTCTATGATCTCTTCTTTCTTTTTATCATGTGCTATTAGAGCAATTTTCATACCCGTACATCCCCCTTTTTTAACATTTTATAATACGTTTTCACACTGAAATTATACTATAATTTTATATAATTAAAAAGAAGATTTTCTATTAATTAAACATTTTGTACATTTTTACATGAGGTATTCCAGCCTCTTCATAAATCTTATTATTTGCTATAAATCCTGCACTTTCATACAATGTTTTTGCATATACCTGAGCTGATAGAACAATTTTACTGTCTACAAAATTTCCTTTAATATATTCACTAGTTACATCAAGCATTTCCTGGGCAATACCTTTTCTTCTAAATTCTTTTAAAACCAATACTCTTCCAATTGATACATTCTCATAACTTATCCCTTTAGGAACTATTCTGCAGTAAGCTGATACTCTTTCATTTTGTTCCAAAAATACATGTATACATTTGTCATCTAATCCATCAAGCTCTTCTTCACATACAATTTTTTGTTCCTGAATAAATACTTCACATCTACTTCTAGTTATTCCATATAACTGTTTCAATGATAACTCATCAAACTTTTTAATTTGCCAATTATTCATACCTACCATCATCCCTTCATAATATATTTTGTTATATTATTCATTAAATAACATATCTATATATGTTACAATAAATAATCTCCATTAAAATTAGTTATTGTTACTTACTTTTATTAAATAATCAAAATTGCAGTATATATAAATTTTAAAAGATATAATGGATATTTTAATCATCAAATATCCATTATATCTTTATTGATTAAATTTTGTATTTTGTTCTTTACTTAAAATTTAATATTCTATCTTATTTGTCCATTTCCATAAACAATATATTTTATAGTAGTTAGTTCCTTAAGGCCCATTGGTCCTCTGGCATGAAGTTTTTGAGTACTTATTCCTATCTCAGCTCCAAAACCAAATTCAGAACCATCTGTAAATCTTGTTGAAGCATTCACATAAACAGCTGCTGCATCGACTCTTTGTAAAAATTTTTGAGAATTATTATAGCTTTCTGTAACAATAGACTCTGAATGCCCTGTTCCATATTTATTTATATGGGCAATTGCTTCATCTACATTTTTAACTATTTTTACAGCTATAATATAATCTAAGTATTCTTTTCCCCAATCTTCTTCATTTGCTTTTTCAATACCATCAATTATAGTTTGTGCTGCAACATCACCTTTAACCGCAACTCCATTTTCCCTTAAAGATTTTATAGCCATTGGTAGAAAATCTTTAGCAATATTTTCATTTACTAATAACTTTTCTGCTGAATTACAAACTGAAGGCCTTGATGCCTTTGCATTAACAACAATATTTTTTGCCATTTCAAAATCGCATTTTTCATCTACATATATATGACAGTTACCTGTACCTGTTTCTATAACTGGAACAGTCGCATTTTTAACAACTGCTTGAATTAATCCTGCTCCACCTCTTGGAATAAGAACATCTATAAATTCATTTAATCTCATCATTTCAGTTGCAACTTCTCTGCTTGTGTCTTCTACAAGTTGAACTGACTCTTTAGGTAATCCTGCTCTTTCAATTCCTTTAATTAAAGCTTTAACAACAGCTTTATTAGAATTAATAGCTTCACTTCCACCTCTTAATATAACAGCATTTCCAGTCTTTAAACAGAGTCCTGCTGCATCACAAGTTACATTAGGTCTAGCTTCATAAATTATTCCTATAACTCCTAATGGAACTCTTTTTTGACCAATTTGTAATCCATTTGGTCTTTGCCACATTGAAATTACTTCTCCAATTGGGTCTTGTAATTTAACTAAATCTTTAAGCCCATTAGCCATTGCATAAATTCTCTCATTACTTAATGCTAATCTATCTAGCATAGCTTTTGATGTCCCCTTTGACTTAGCAATATCTAAGTCTATTTGATTAGCTGCAATTATTTCTTTCTCTGCATTAACAAGTTCCTCAGCCATTAAATTTAAAGCATCATCTTTTTCCTTTGTTGATGTGGCACCTAAATCATAAGACGCCTCTTTTGCTTTTTGCCCCATACCAATTAAATAAGTCTTTCTTAATAATTCACTCATTTTTAGCCCCCACTTCTATTTTTTTATTTCTGATACAAATAGAGTTCCTATTTCTTCTCCTGATAAAATATCTAATAATATACTTGGTTCACTTCCATTAGCTAAAACCATATCTACTCCTGTACTTGTTGCTGTTTTAGCTGCTGTTAATTTTGTAATCATTCCACCAGTTCCTAAATTTGAACCTGCACCTCCAGCACATTCTTCAAGTTCTGGAGTAATCTCATTAACTTCGTTTAATAATTTTGCACAAGCATTATTCCTTGGATCACAATCATAAAATCCGTCTATATCAGATAATATTATAAGTAAATCTGCATTAACTAACGATGCTACTATTGCTGATAAATTATCATTATCTCCAAATCTAACTATATTTTCAATTTCATCTATTGAAACTGTATCATTTTCATTTACTATTGGAATTATCTTTTTCTCTAATAAAGTTTCAAAAGTATTACATACATTTTCTCTAACATGATCATCTTCTATTACATCTCTTGTAAGTAGAACTTGACCTACTATATGACTATATTCTCCAAAAAACTTACTGTATATATGCATTAATTCACATTGTCCAACTGCTGCTACAGCTTGCTTTTCTCTTATACTTTCGGGCTTTTCTTTTAACTTCAACTTATTTACACCAACACCTATTGCACCTGATGTTACAAGGGTAACTTGCTTACCCGAATTAACAATATCTGACAGAACTCTTGTTAATTTTTCAATTCTGCTTAAATTAATGTTTCCATTATCATAAGTTAATGTTGATGTTCCTACCTTTACAACTATTCTATTGGCATCTTTTAATCTTTTACGAAAGCCCATTTTTACATCCCCTTAAAAGTCATATTTATTACTTATATTTTATCTTACTATACCTAATTTATGTTATCAAGACAGAAAATTCTTTAATTATACTTTTACTAATTAATAATGCAACCTTTAAATACAATTATTGTTAACATTTTTATTTAAAGGAAGATTGTTAAATGGAGCTAGAATCTTCTACACTAATAACGACTTTTAACTTT
The DNA here is from genome assembly GCF_002006345.1 of Clostridium puniceum. GTDB lineage: Bacteria > Bacillota > Clostridia > Clostridiales > Clostridiaceae > Clostridium > Clostridium puniceum. The sequence continues at coordinate 18,001 of NZ_LZZM01000231.1, read as the reverse complement.
ATCATTATTTTCTTAATAATATCATTTTTTATATTGGCGATTACTAAGATAATAAAGAACTCAAATCAATCTAAAAACATAAATTAAGAAATTTTGAAAGGACTTGAAAATATTTCTTTAAAATTATATAAAAAGGACTAAGAAATAAATATTAATCCCTCAGTCCCTTACTATTTATAAAATTCTTTATATTTATAATCTCATCTCTTCCTTTAAATTATATATGCAAATACACAAATGAAATGACAAAGTGTTCCTAACATAATAAACAAATGGAATATTTCATGCCTTCCAAATAACCATATCTTTTTCTCTGTTTTTAATGCATATATTACTCCACCTATTGTATACATTAAACCACCTAAAATTAGCCATACTAATCCTGCCACTGGCAAAACTTGTGACATTGGATATATTGCAACTATTGCAAACCAACCAATTCCTATATACATAGTGCTACTTAACCATCTAGGACATGTCACCCAACACAATTTAAATGCTATTCCAACAACTGCACAGATTGTTACAGCTAGAAATAAATTTATTCCTATTTTTCCGCTTAATGCCACCAAACAGAATGGAGCATATGATCCTGCGATTAAAATAAATATCATTGAATGATCTAATCTTTTTAACATTTTTATTACTTTCTCACTAGCAATTACTGAATGATATGTTGCTGATGCACTATATAGCAAAATCATACTTATACCAAAAAATAATACTGATCCAAATGTTATTGCAGAGCTGCCCGTTACATACGCTTTAACTAGCATAGCTATTAAAGCAAATAGTGATAATATTGCACCAATTAAATGAGTTAATCCATTAATAGGTTCTCTTAAATATCTCTCCATTCTTTTCCCTCCTATTTATTCCCACGTAGTTTTAATAACTACATGTTGCTATATTAGAGATTATTTCATATATGTGTGTTTATTGCAAAAGCTATTTTTGTTTATTTTTCATTATTAATTAGTATTTTACCCACAAATGCTTGAATTATCTCCTTCTTTCCATTAATATTGAAATTATAATAAAAACATAGTTTTTTTACTGTGTGAGGAGTGAAATTTTATGACTGACTTTAATATCGATAACTATATAAATTCACAAAAGTCTTCTGATAATATTAATTTAGATGACTTTCCTGAAATTGATTTGTATATGGATCAAGTAATGCAGCTGTTTGAAAGCAAATTAAATTACACCAAAAGAAATCCTGACGATAAAGTTCTTACTAAAACCATGATTAACAATTATGCAAAAGGCAATCTTTTAATGAAGATAAAAAATAAAAAGTATACAAAAAACCATCTTATATTAATTGGTTTAATTTATAACTTGAAAGGTGCATTATCTTTAACTGACATAAAAACCATTTTAACTCCTATAATCAATTCCTTTGAAAAAGAGCAGGAATATCCACTACATGATATATATCAATCTTTTCTTGATATATATGATTTAAATTTAGAAGACATTAAAAACTCTTCTAATAAAATTTATGAAAATATAAAACAAATGGTGAATGAGAAAAATGGTACCCTAGGAGACTATGAAGAAAAACTCCTACTTATCTTTGCATATACTAGCATGAGTAATCTGTATAGACGCATGAGCGAAAGATTAATAGATGAATGCTTTGGCACTCCTAAAAATCACAAATAATATACTAATGCAAAATACATTGATTGTATGATATAATAAGCAACATAAAACGGAAATACTTATACAGTACATAATTTGTATTGTTATAATAATTATAATACTATGAAATGAGGTAGAACAAGATTGATAAACGTATCAAATGTTAGTCTTAGATTTGGTGGACGTAAACTTTTTGAAGATGTCAACCTAAAATTTACTCCTGGTAATTGCTATGGAGTTATTGGTGCTAATGGAGCTGGAAAAAGTACCTTCCTTAAAATATTATCTGGTGAAATAGAACCTAATACTGGTGAAGTATCAATTGCTCCTAACACAAGAATGTCAGTTTTAAAACAAGAACATAATAAATATGATGATTTTCAAGTTTTAGAAACGGTAATAATGGGTAATGAAAGATTATACCAAATAATGAAAGAAAAAGATGAAATATATGCAAAGCCTGATTTCTCTGATGAAGATGGAATTAAAGCTTCTGAATTAGAAGGAGAATTTGCTGAACTTAATGGTTGGGAAGCTGAATCTGAAGCTTCTTCAGTTCTACAAGGATTAGGAATAGGAACAGAAATGCATTTTAAAAATGTATCAGAATTAACTGGTGGAGAGAAAGTTAAAGTTCTTTTGGCTCAAGCTCTATTTGGAAATCCTGGAATCTTAATTCTAGACGAACCTACTAACGGCTTAGATTTAAAAGCTGTAAACTGGCTAGAAGACTTCTTAGGCAATTTTGATGGAACTGTTATAGTTGTATCCCATGATAGACATTTCTTAAATTCAGTTTGTACCCAAATGGCTGATGTTGACTTTGGTAAAATCAAAATTTATGTTGGTAATTATGATTTCTGGTATGAATCAAGCCAATTAGCTCTTCAAATGTCAAAAGATCAAAACAAGAAAAAAGAAGAAAAAATTAAAGAATTACAAGATTTCATTGCTAGATTTAGTGCAAATGCTTCTAAGTCTAAACAAGCAACATCTCGTAAAAAACTATTAGATAAAATTACTTTAGATGATATACAACCTTCAAGCAGAAAATACCCTTTCGTAGGATTTAAACCTGAAAGAGAAGTTGGTAATGATATTTTATCAGTTACTAATTTATCTAAAACTATTGATGGGGTTAAGCTTTTAGACAATATAAGTTTCATGGTTAATAAAGAAGATAAGATTGCTCTTATTGGTAATGAAATAGCTGTAACTACATTATTTAAAATATTATCTGGTGAAATGGAACCAGATAGTGGGGAATTCAAATGGGGAATAACTATCACTAACGCCTACTTCCCAAATGATAATTCTGAATATTTTGATGACTGTAACCTTTCCTTAGTAGATTGGCTTAGACAATATTCAGAAGAAAAATCTGAAAGCTATATTAGAGGTTTCTTAGGCAGAATGTTATTCTCTGGAGAAGAAGCATTAAAACAAGCAAATGTATTATCTGGAGGAGAAAAGGTTAGATGTATGTTGTCTAAGATGATGCTTTCTAATGCTAATGTATTAATGTTAGATCAACCAACTAACCATCTTGACCTTGAATCAATCACAGCTGTAAACAATGGTTTAAGAGATTATAACAGTAATATACTATTTGCTTCTCATGACCATCAATTCATTCAAACTATAGCAAATAGAGTTATAGATATTAAAGATGATGGTTCTATAGTTGATAGAGTTATGACATTCGATGAATACTTAGACTTCTCAGGAAAATAAATAAAAGTGTGCTTTGAAAAATGATTGAATTTCATTTTCCATTTATACCTTTATAAAACTAAAAACCATGCATATAGAACTCTATGTGCATGGTTTTTAAATTATGAAAGCATATATCTTTAACTTATACTTTCCGCCTCTATTCCTAATCCCTTTAATGTAAACTTTATTGTACTATTTATAATATCTTCTAAACTTATTTTTTCAATATGAATTGACTCATATATTGCAGATGAACATAATGATCCAAAAAACTGAAACGCTATAAGTTCAGTATCTCCTTTTTCAATTTGTCCATTTTCCATTGCATTTTTTATATTAACTTCAATTTCACTTATGTATATTCTTATCTTTTGGCGTAATTCATCTTGCCTGCTTTCATTTCCCCATAATTGACTCATTACTACTTTGAAAAAATCTGTATATCCATAAAGAAAAGTTAATTGTATTTTACATATTTTTATCAATTTTTCAATTGGTCCAATATTCATCTCTTGAATCTCAATAACTTGATTTTGTAATATTTTAAGCCCTTCTTGAACAATAAAGTTAAATATCTCTTCTTTGCTTTTAAAATGATAATATAATGTTCCTTTTACAAGACCTGCATTTGCAGCTATATCATCCATTGTAGCTCCTCTATATCCAGATTCAGAAAATATCTTTATTGCAGATTCAAATATCAAGTTTTTTGTTTTGTTCATAATATTTCTCCTCATTTCCACTTCAATCTTCTCAGTAACATATAATCACCATTATACCATCTAGTTCAAAAATAAACCATAATTCTATACTCTATTAATACGATTGCCTATAAATCTCAACCTTATTTTTGAAATTTTCAATATATGTGATAAAATCATTATTAGAGTATAAAATAATAAAAATAAATTGTGTCTGTTACACATAATTTATTTTAATGTTATTTTCTAATTTAAATTAATACTACTGAAGATTACGCTTATAATATGATTGATTATATTTAATATTAGAAAATGTAAATTTAAAATAAGAAATGGAGGCTACTTGTCATAGCTGTAACATTATGAAACTTATGGTTTATCTTACTAATATTGTTTTATAAGGTTTTGACAATTACATTTATGATTCAAGTATATAATAGAACTACTAACGCTTATGAAGAAGAACTTGTTGCTGGAAAGAAATATATTGAGTGGACATATGAATCTCCAATTGGAAAAAATATTACAGAGCTTATTGCTAAAAAGAAATTATTTTCTAAAATTTACGGAATATTTTGTGATACAAAATTAAGTGCAAATAAAATTTTACCTTTTATAGAAAGCTTTAATATTGATATGACTCTTGCAAAGAAGAAGATTCATGAGTTTTCTTCTTTTAATGATTTCTTTATAAGAGAATTAATACCTGAGGCTAGACCTATAAATAAAGCTGAAAATATCTTAATTTCTCCTGGTGATGGAAGAATTACTGCTTATGAAAATATTGAGTTAGATAATATAATTCAAATTAAAGGTTTTACTTATAGTTTAAGGGAATTAATAAATGATAATACTGTCGCTAATAAATATGAAAATGGTATTTGTCTTATATTAAGACTATGCCCTACTGATTATCACAGATTTCACTTTATAGATTCAGGTGTTCCTTGTGAAAATCACTATATTAATGGTTACTATTATTCTGTAAACCCAATAGCACTTAAAAATGTTTCAAAGCTTTTTTGCCAAAATAAAAGAGAATGGTCATTATTTAAATCCGACAATTTTAAAGATATACTGCATATAGAAGTTGGTGCTACTTGTGTTGGTTCAATACTTCAAACATATTCATCGAATACTCATGTAAACAAAGGTGATGAAAAAGGTTATTTTAAATTTGGAGGATCAACTACAATATTATTTTTTGAAAAAGATTCTGTAAATATAGATGATGATATTTTAGAACAGTCTAAATTAGGCTTTGAATGTAAAGTTCAATTGGGAGAAAGTATTGGTACTAAATTTGTACAATAGATAAAAGGAAAGGCTTAAATCTAACGATTAAGCCTTTCCTTTTATTGATTTGGCAGAGTGTGAAGGAATCGAACCCTCAACGTACCGTCCGTAGCGGTAAGTTATATCCGTTTAACTAACACTCCAAATTAATTTTAAACAACAAGTTCATATTATCACAACCCACTATAATAATCAAGTTTATAATCAATTATTATTATAATTTTTAATAATAATTTTATAAATATCTGCTGTTATTTACAGAACAACAAGTTATATAAAATAACTTGTTGCCTTATTTTATATAGTAATCTTTTTAAATTTATCATAAATATATATCTGAAAATTCCAATTCAAGGACTTCTACTTTACTTCTAGCATTTAAATAACTATCCTTTTCTTTTTGATTATTGTCAATTATTTCTATTGGCAATTTAATTATAAATTCAGAGCCACTATTTTCTTCACTTTTAAGTTCTATATGTCCATTGTGAGCTTTAGTTAAATATCTAACTAAATCTAATCCTATTCCACTTCCAGAACTCCCATTTCTTTTATTTTTTGATGATTGAATAAATCTATTAAAAATAGTTTTTTGTTCATCTTTTGGTATTCCTATTCCTTCATCTCTTATTGAAATAATCATTTGATTAATGCTCTTCCATGTATTTATATATATACAACTGCCTTGTGGTGAAAACTTTATTGCATTAGAAATTAAATTCATAATTATTCTATCTATTGCTTCTGGATCTATTGCCATGATGCATTCTTCAACGTTGGTGTCAAAAACTAATGATATATTTTTTTGCTTAGCATATTTATCAATAGATGATATATTCCATTCTATTAAATTAATTATATCTAAATTTTCCCTTTTGATATTATAATGTTTCTTTTCTAATTTTGTAGTATCTATAAGATTATTTACAAGCTTTAATATTTTGTACCCATTTCTTTTTATACTCTCCATATGTTTTTGGTATTGCTTCACATTTTCTATACTCTTATATTCATCTTTATAGCATTGTAAAATACTCAAAATTATGTTTAGAGGTGCTCTTAAGTCATGAGAAATATTTAAAATAAAGTCTTCCTGAGATTTTTTAGCATCTGATAGATCAATAAGTTTATTAATTAATTCTTCTTTCGATAATTTAGCAAGCTCACTTTTACATGTCATCTGGTTCCTCTCTATCTCATCATCATTCAAAACATTAACATCAACCATTTCTAAATCCCCTTTTATATTTTTACTTTTTTTACCATCTCACTTAATATATGATATCACATTTTTTCCCAGTTAACAACTCTACGTTAGTTGAAACTCAATTTATATTTTTTAATATTTAGAATTTTCTTTAAATATTAAAAATAAATAGAATGTGTTTGCATTTATTAATATTACATCTTTGCAAATTACATTCTATTTTCGTACAATACATATTGAATTTTTTATAATGCCTTTTTAAGTAAAATTTTTTATTATTTCATCTTTTATATGCTTTAATATTAATACAACATAAGTTAATGTCCCAATTATAAACATAGTATCAAAACTTATATTAGGATTAACTGTTTCTAGTATAGTTTTTATTATTAATGGCAATGTGGCTGCATATATGGTTAATGAGTATAATGCTATATATTTAACTACCATTCTCATTAATATCGAAAATAATAAAGCAACAGAAACTACTATTAAACAATCAAATAGCAAATCAATAAAATTTATCCCAAATTTAACAATAAACTGGGACATAAAACCCTTTAATTCAAAACCATTAATTTTATATCCTTCTGATATTTCTTTTATTCCAACTAAAATTAGTGTAAGCAGCATTGCATATGAAATTGATCTAAAAATTCCTTCTTTAGCATATTTAGAAAATACTTTTATATCATAAATAGAAGTTACAACTTTTCTAAAAAAATTAGTTTTATACTCCATAATTCCCTCCAATTTAATAGTCATTAGTTTTATAAGCTCTCTAAAATATATTAACACATATTAAAATTAGTTAAAACCTTAGGTTTATTATTTGATTTTATTGTCAATATTATATTTAAAAGGTAAAATTCATTATTTAATCATATTTTTCCACTACAGCATAAATGTAGTGGAATTAATCTTTTTATATTATTAACTTAGCTAGGAGGCATTTTTTTGAATATAAATAAAATTTGTTATAATAGAATAAAAAGCAAAAAGATATATAAAAAAATTATATTATTTTGTATATTATTTCTAAGTATATGTTCAAGTTGTATTTATGAATATAGTAAATACAACAAATTTATTGATACCTTTAAAACTAATTTTAATGAATCTAAATTTTCAGAAGCAAATAATTTATTATTAACTGAACAAACTTTTAATCCCTTCAAATTGTTAATTATGAATAAAGATATTTCTTTATATTTCAATAATAAAATTGATACTTTATCAGAAGATATTAAAAATAAAAATATATCTTCTGAATATGCATTAATAGAGCTTAAAGAAATTGATCACTATAATATTATACCTTATGATAAATTACATAATATATCAACTTCCATAGATTCAATTCAAGAGTCTAATGAAAATTATGTTAATGGTTTAAACTATTTTAATAATGACGAATATCTAAAAGCAATATCTTACTTTCAAAAAGTTTCCACCTTGGATTTAAACTATCAAAAATCATTAATATACTTAAATAATTCAAAAAATAAATTAAAAAATGAACTTTTAACTTACTGTGATAATTTAGTTAGCAACAATTACTATAATGAAGCTTTATCTAAAATTTCAGAAAATGATGATATTTTAGGAAATGATACTAGTATAAATGAAAAAATATTAGAAATTAAAACAAAACAAAAAGAATATTTGGATGATAATTCAGCAATTGCAGAAGCTTCCTCTCGTGCATTAACTACAAATATATCTCCAACTAATATTAATACATTGAATATAGAGAGTGCTACATCTTATCTTATTAATGTAAATTTAGAAAATCAAAAGACTTACATTTACACAGGAAAACCTGACAATTGGAAATTAATTAAAACTTGTCCGTGTTCTACGGGAATAAACGGTGAAGATACTCCTACTGGTTCATTTTCAACTAAGGAAAAAGGTGATTGGTTTTTTTCTGATAAATATGAACAAGGGGGAAAGTATTGGACTCAAATCACTGGTGATATTTTATTTCACTCAGTTCCATTCTCTAAGGATAAAAGTACAGTTTTAGATTATACAATGAATAAACCCTCTTCCCATGGTTGTATTAGGCTATCTATAGCTGATGCTAAATGGATCTACACTAATATCCCTAAAGGAAGCAAAGTAATAATAAAGTAATCAAAATATCCTTAAAAATATCATTATTATAAAATTCATAAGAACATAAGAACATAAAAATCATGTTTAAAATAAAAAACCATGCATAATTTATATACATATATATGCATGGTTTTCATAATTTATAAGTACAATTGTTAGAGAAATTATAGTTAATATTTATACTTATTATGTTTGAAATTACATATATTATTTGTTTGATTTAATAATTTATTTATGAAGATTTATTACTAAATTTGAATTTCTTTTTCTAAAGAAAATGAATATAAATATCTTTGTTTAACTTTTTTCCCTGTTATCTTAAATACTGCCTCACTATAATAATCTAATTGTCTCTTATATTTTTCTTTAAGCTCCTCTTCATTGCCTAAACTCACATAATCTGTTTTATAATCTAAAAGTATAAATTCATCATCATGTTCAAAGAAACAGTCAATTATTCCTTGTAATCTTACTTTCTCGTCTTTATATTTATTATCTATGGTTTTATCTACTTCTAAACTACTTATTTCAGTATAAAATGGTATTTCTCTATAAACTTTTTTTCCCATCTCATTTGCTTTAAGAATCTTTTTGCCTAAATTAGACTTAAAAAAATTAAATATTTTGTATGGATTAATAGCATTTAATTCTTCCTTCAATAAAAATTCATTTTCAAATAATTCTTGTAATTGTTCTTCAATTTCTTTTGGGGATGAAACTTTGGTAAAATCTATCTTCTTCATTACAAAATGAACTGCTGTACCTTTTTCAGCTGGCGTTAATCCTTTTTTTTGTTTAATAAATCTAGGTGTAACTGTAGGTTTTTCTCTATAAATTTCTTCAATACTGTAATTTTCTTCAACATTTTTTCTTTTTAAATCTGATACGGAAATATTACTCTTAAGAGTCGTTGATGCTTTTAGTGGATACTTATATGAAAGTATCTTATTTATTTGATCAAAACTTTCTTTATTTAATGACATGGCGTTAGTTATAGATTCTTCTTGTTTCTCTTCATTAACAGTATCTTCTAACAAATTCTTATTAATAAAGTCCTTTTTATTCCATAAATTTATTTCCCATTTAGATTGATTATTCTTTGATATTTCATTTGAAACTCCAATAACCTTACCAAATTTAAGTCCAGCATTATGCTGGCATAATGCCATCCCTAACCAATCTAGATATGACTTTCCCTTTAAAACTTCAGAAGATAAAATAAGATTATGATCTAAAGATGCTGAACTAATCCATTTTTCTATTGATTTTTGAATGTTTCTAACTGCACCTGTTATAATTAATTTTTCCTTTGCTCTTGTACAGGCAACATAAAGTATTCTCATTTCTTCTGATAATGTTTCAATTTTCATTTTCTTTTTTATTGCTTCTTTAGCTAAAGTTCCTATGCTAAATCTTTTTTCTAAATCTATAAAATCTGGACCAAATCCTAATTCATCATGGTATAACATATTCTTATTTAAATCCATTAAATTAAAATTCTTCCCTGTTCCACATAAAAATACTACTGGAAATTCCAGCCCTTTACTTTTATGAATACTCATAATCCTTACTACATCTTCATTTTCACCTAATATCTTAGCACTTCCCATATCTCCTGAAGATTTTGTAAGCTTATTTATGAAGTTTATAAAATTAAATAATCCCTTAAAACTTGTCTTTTCAAATTGTTTTGCTCTTTGAAAAAGTATCTTCAAATTTGCCTGTCTTAATATACCATTAGGCATAGCTCCAACGTATCCGTAATAAGCTGTATCCATGTATAAATACCATATAAATTCATCAATTGCCATATAAATTGATTTCCTTCTCCATCTATCAATGCACTTAATTAAATACTTGCATTTATTTATTAATTCTTTAGAATAATTTACTTCCTTGGATTCATAAATTCCTTCACTTATATATTTTATATTTTCATAAAAATAAGTTTCCTTATTTACAAGTCTAAGATCACTCAATTCCTCCGCTGAAAATCCTATAATTGGGGATCTGAGTGAGGCTATCATTGGAACATCCTGCATAGGATTATCTATAACTTTTAAAAGAGATATTATAGTTCTAATTTCAATTGATTCAAAATACCCTGATCCTGTATCAGCATAGGCTGGAATTCCTTCTGCCCCCAATTCATCTAACAAGCTCTCAGACCAGTTTTTTGTTGCTCTAAGCAGAATTACTATGTCCTTATACTTTACCTCTCTATATCGTCCTGTTTCCTTATCTAAAACCTTAAATTTATTTTCATCTTTTGTTGACATTAATTCTTTAATTCTTCTTGCAACAATTCTACCTTCTAAAGCAACACTATCAACATCTTCTTGCTCTTCAATAATATCTTCCTCTGTTTCTTCATAATTCTTGTCTACTATATTAAGCTCTACAGAACCTCCAGTAGTTATATTATCACTACTAGATTCTTCGTAACTTGCACCTAAATTTAATGCTTCCTCATCTGTGTATTCTAATTCTCCAGCATTCTTAGACATTATTTCTTTAAATATATAGTTTACTCCATCAATAACTTCTTTTCTACTTCTGAAATTTTTATATAATTGAATTTTTCTGTTAAGCCCTTCATTTGCTTTATAGGTATTATATTTCTCAATAAAAAGTTCTGGTTTTGCCTGTCTAAACCTATATATACTTTGCTTAATATCTCCAACCATAAACACATTAGGAGTATCACTTTCTTTTCTAGAAACTAAACTTATTATTGTTTCTTGTACGTTATTAGAATCTTGATATTCATCTACAAGTACTTCATCAAAATATTCTTTAAAATTCTCAGCAACTTTTGATGGAATTATGTTTTTTTCTTCATCATAATCAATTAATATTCTTAAACAGAAATGTTCTAAATCATTAAAATCTAATATATTTCGCTCTTTTTTCTTTTTACTAAATCTATTACCAAATTCTAAAACCATTTCTGTTAATTTTTTTATATGAGGATATGCCCCCCGTATATTGCTTAACATTTGCTCTGGCGTTAGTGAAAAGGTAGAATTTATTAATTCAGATATTTTCTTTTTTATATCATCTCTAATTCTTTTTACAGCATTTTGAGCTTCTTCATCTGAAATCATATCTTTCTTTATTGATTTTAGCCTTCCAAATGATACAGCTGATAACGCTTTATACATTTCTTCTAAACCATTATTACTAGATTCATAAACATTTTTTATATCAATTATTTCAGAATTAAAATTATCTAAATACGGTTCTAAACCATCAGTTACATTAATTATTTCAATGGCTTTATCCATCATCTTTATATAACCTTCAATTTCAATTTTTATATTTTCAGCTAGAATTTTAACCCAATTAGTTTGATTTAATTCTTCTAATGTATTTATTTTAAAAGCCTCTGCACTATCATTAAGCCATTTTTCAGGCCATGGACCTGACATAGTAAATTTGTAAATATCCAAGATTAGATTTTTTAAATTATTATCATTCTTGTAACTGCTAAATGCTTCAACTAAATCAGTAAATTCCTCATCTTCTTCATCATATTTATCTTCAAAAAGTTCTTCAATTACTTCCCCTTTAATTAATATACCTTCTGTCTCATCACCAATTCTAAATGATGGATCTAGATCCATTTTATGAAAATTATTTTTGATTACATCTAAACAAAATGAATGCATTGTAGTAATATTAGCTCTATTTAACAATGTTAACTGCTTTTGAAGATTTTTTGAATTTGGATTTATTTCTAATTGCTTTGATATTGCAGCAGCTATTCTCTCTCTCATTTCAGCAGCTGCTGCATTAGTAAATGTCACAACCAATAGCTTATCTATATCAATTGGATTTTCTTCATTTGTAATTATTCTTATAATTCTTTCAACTAAAACAGCTGTTTTTCCAGAACCAGCAGCTGCTGCAACTAATAAGTTACAATTTCTTGTTTCAATTGCACTTAACTGCTCATTTGTCCATTTAGTTTCTCCCATAATAACACCTCCTATTATTAATTAGAATTGTTTTAAATAAAGCCTAGTATTTTTAATCTAATTCACTATCTGAAAATTTATATAAATTTTTACTTATACTATAACTTCTCATTATCAACAATATTAATTAATTCTTCTGAATCACTTATCTCATTAGAATTACTTATTTCCTTTTTTATATTAGTCCAAATATTATCTTGAGATTTTTTCATTATAATTTTATACTTATTATCTTTTATACTTGTATCAAACTGACATATTGATGAAAAATCGCAATATTCACAATGAGTTCTATTTGAATGCTTAGTAGGGAGTATCTTAATATCTCCACTTAACATCTCTTCACATAATTCAATCATCTTTTTATTAACGTATTCTCTAAGTAACGTAAATTCCTCTTCTGTCACCACATCACTATTAGCCTTAAAGTTACCATCATTTTTAAATGCAGCTGGTATAACTAATGAATAACCTTCAATATCCCTGTCCATTGCCTTAACTACCCTAGCATCTTTTAATATCAATCCTTTCATTTTTAAAGCATCAAGAACTTCTTTTTCAACTTCTTCTGTAGTCATTTCCTTTTTGCTTTTAATTATAGGATCATCTATTTTAAAATATAATACTGCTCCTGGTCTTACTTGCTTATCCAATATATATTTAGAATTTTTAATAAGAGCATCCAAGTAAACTAATAATTGTATTTGTAATCCATAATATAATTCATTTAAATCAAATTTCTTAGCACCTGTTTTATAGTCTATAATTCTAATGTATGTTTGACCATCTAGATCTAATGTATCTATTCTATCAATTCTACCTTGAAGATATATCTTTTCATTAGATGCTAAATCTAATGTAATAGCTTCACCTGAAGTATAATTTCCAAAGTTAAATTCAGTTTTAAATACTTCAAATTCACCTTTTCCTATTTGATTTGCAATAACTGAAATAGATTTAGAAATTACTCTTTTAAACCTTTGGGCTAAATACTTAAACTTCTTGTTACTATTTAATATAGAATTAGCTTCTCCATTTAATTTTTTATCAATCATATTAGATACAATATCTTTACACTTTTGATTATCTAATTCAGACCATAGAATTCCTTCATCTCTAACCTTATTTGTAAATGAATCTAGCATTTCGTGTACAAATGAACCTAAATCTGGCGGTGTAAATTCATATACCTTTCTATTTTTAGCCTTAAGACCATATTCAACAAAATAAGAAAATGGACATTCAGCATACTTCTCTAATCTTGAAACACTAAATACTAACTTTCCCATATCATTTTCATACAGTTTTCTTAACTTTTGTTTAGCAACCTTATCTCCTACATTAGAATAATTAAGACCTTTAAATATATTTTCAACCTTTTCTTTAAAGTGTTTATTTTCCTTAAACCAACTATATACCTCTGGCCAATATTCTTCTATATCTTCTTTGTCAAAATCCCTTCTTACAGCAAGTATAAGTTCATTAAATGTTGGAATTGGCGAAATGACCTTATTAAATTTATTCATTTTACTTCTTAAATCATAAATTGCACTTTCTTCAACTAATTTAGGAAATATTTTCTTCATTCTATGTATAACTATAGATGGCCTTAATGATTTTCCTTCAAAATCTGCCATAAGATATGATAACATTAAATATTCACTACTTATTGTTAAAGCTGTATATAATAAATATTGTTCTTCAAAGACCTTACTTCTAGTAGTTGATGCTAAATTTATACCTATATCGCTTAATATTTCTCTATCTCTATCAGATAATATTCCCTCTTCTTTTTTAGATGCTGGTAATACTCCGTCATTAATTCCGACTATATAAAGAGCTTTTACCTCTATCCCTTTAATCCTAGCTATATCTCCTATGTTAACTTGATCTAAGGCTACAGGTATAACACCTATTTCTTCATTTGTAAATCCAGAATTTAATATCTTAAAAAATTCAAAAGAATCTAATATTTCTTCACCAATTACATCTACTGCTTGATCTAAAATATCTGTAACTATACCTTGAACTTGGTTATACTCTTTAACCTTATCTTCTAACCCTATTTCCTCAAATTCTTCAATCCAAGCATCTATTCTTTCAAAAGCCTTTACTTCAATTAAAAATTCATAAATAGCTGTGCATATATCCTTAACATTATGTTTACCCTCTATCTTATTATGAAAGCTCATAAGAGGCTTTCTTATTTCTCCCATAACCTCAGCTATTAATATTTTTTCTTTTGTTAATTCTTCATTATTATTAAACCATTTTTCACTTATTATTTCGTCTGCCGTCCATTTATATCCTTTTATTCCACTCTCTAATATAAAATTTTCTAAAACATCTATATATGAATTATCTATATCAATTAATCCACTTTTTAAATATTTAAATACACTCTCATAAGACCACTTTTTAAATAGAACTTCAAAAGCAGAACTAATAAGTATAATTAATGGATTACTCAATAATTGAAGCTTTTTATCTAAAAAATATGGAATATCATATTCTTTAAATATTACTGATGTTATTTTCTCATAATCATCAATATTCCTACAAACTACAGCTATATCCTTATATCTATATCCATTATTTCTTACAAGATCAGTAATGCTTTGAGCAACTCTTTCTATTTCATCATAAATATTATTTGCCTTGTAAAGTGTTATATTATTAAAATCTTTCTTATATTCATTAAATGGATAAGTAAAAAAATGCTTTTCTATATGTCTAAGTTCTAAATTATCCTTAAACCTATATGGCTTATCATTTTTTAAATAAACTGGCTTATCATAAGCTATATTGTTTTCTTTCATTATTTTTAATATCTTATTTTCTGTATTCTTTATTGTATTAAATACATCTGTAATATCCTGATCTTTATTATTTACTAATTTTCCTTCCATACAAAAAGTTATATTAATTCTTTCACAACGCTTTGCTAGTAATCTTATAATTTCTAATTGCTGTGGCGTAAAACTAGTAAATTCATCTATCCAAATTTCAGTATTCTTATATATATCATTTTCTAATAACTTTTTAGCTAACAATGTTAATTCGTCATCACCATCAATATAATTTTCATGCATCTTTGAATTAAATGCTTCATAAACTATTGATAATTCTTTAAGCTTTTGTATTAATTCATTTTCATCTATTTTTTCATCTATTTTATTCAAATTCTCTATATCAATATTATATTTTTTGAATTCACTTATTACTTCAGATATAATCTCATTAAAACCCTGCTCTTTAGATATTTTTTTGAAATAGTCTAAAGAATCCATACTTTCATTTAGTACTCTATGAATAAGCATATTTCTTCCAGATTCTTTTATTATTTTTTTAACACGTCCACCACATTCTTCAAAAACTTCATGAACCATTTTCTTAAAACTTAATACTTTTGTTCTTAAAAGAGCGCGTTCTCCAATAAACTTTAAAATTTTATTTTCAGTAGTAAAAGTATATTGTTCTGGAACCAATAATATTAAATCTTTTTCCTTTTTTTCATCTATCCTATTCTTTATCTCATCAATACAAAATTTACTTTTTCCTGTACCTGCTCTTCCGTAAATAAATCTTATACTCATATATTTACCACCTCTCCTTCTTAACTGTTAATTACTTTATCTCGGAGTATTCTCATAATTATAGTATCTACATATCTTCCTTCTATATAAACCTTATTTTTTCTTATGCCTTCTTCTACAAAGCCACACTTTCTGTAACAACTTATAGCTCTTAAGTTACATTCTATAACTTCTAATTCAACCTTTATAGCATTTCGTTCCTCAAATAAATACTTTAAAAGAGTTTTTATAGAATCTTGACCATATTTTCTCCCCCAGTATTTACTACCAATAGTTATTCCAATAGAATATGTCACAACATTACAATAACTACTTTCCTTGTATGTTATAAAACCAATTAAAACATTTTTCTCGTTAATTATACTTAATGCTTTTCTTAAATTTTTATCTTTATTATTACTTTGCATATCATTAGGTATTGTATTATAAGCTTTAACTTTTTCTTCATTACATAGTCTATATAATGATACAATATCCTTTTTTTCTAATGACCTTAAATATATTTTATGTCCCTTAAGCATAATTCACCTTCTTTCGCTAATTGCATATCTTTTATGTATCTACTCATAATTATAATATTTTTAATTATGAATTTATATTAACTTAAAAAGAAATTTATTTTTACTTATAACATATATATTTTAATAAATAACTTTAATATAAAACTTAATTAAAACTCATCTAATATTTAAATTAATGAAATTATCAATTTAATGCAAAAAAAACATCTAACAAAATTTGTTAGATGTTTTGGCGGAGAATCCGGGATTTGAACCCGGGCGCCGGTTGCCCGACCTACACCCTTAGCAGGGGCGCCTCTTCAGCCACTTGAGTAATTCTCCATGTGCCCTCTATATTTCCATTTTAATTAAAATGGCGGAAAGATAGGGATTCGAACCCTAGGTACGCTTACACGCACGCCGGTTTTCAAGACCGGTGCCTTAAACCAACTCGACCATCTTTCCGTAACTCACAAAATTTATTATATCAACGAAGACCTTATCTGTCAACATTTTTTATTATAATGATTTAAGTTTCTCTGATTTATTTATAGAAAATTAACTTTATCATCTATTTTTCAATTATATAATAACTTATTTACATTATATTTTACTCTTTTAAAAATTGATAACTAATTTATTCAAAATCTGATGAAGAATTCTATTAAAAATAATTTATATAGATTTACTTGTATCAGGTAGTGAATTCCATGTTACAACGTGACTTAAACATTTTAATATATTGGCCTAAATTTATCATAACAAAAATGCTTATAAAATATTTATAATACTTGCAAGCTTCTAAAATTCTATATTTTCGTAAACATAAAAAAGACTACCTAACATTAGATAGTCTTGGCGGAGAATCCGGGATTTGAACCCGGGCGCCGGTTACCCGACCTACACCCTTAGCAGGGGCGCCTCTTCAGCCACTTGAGTAATTCTCCATGCGCCCTCTTAATATATTTTTAGATAAAAAAATGGCGGAAAGATAGGGATTCGAACCCTAGGTACGCTTACACGCACGCCGGTTTTCAAGACCGGTGCCTTAAACCAACTCGACCATCTTTCCACGTCTTACGACAATTATCATTATAACAGTCAGAAATACTTATGTCAATAACTTTATTTTAATTATTTAATAAAATTCTTATCCTATAAAAAATAACAGTTCACTATTTTGATACCACATGATAATATCCTATCATGTAGTATTAATATTAATATTTATATT
>NZ_LZZM01000230.1 GCF_002006345.1 Clostridium puniceum | reverse complement strand
TTATAATATAGATGATTTAAATAGTAGAATAAAAAACTAAATATGCCGTTTATGGTCGAAATTTATATATTAATATAGCTAGTAATGATAACATGATATCTTCGTAAAATTTATCAGTGTATACTTAAATTACATAAATATCTAACTGACATATGTGCAGCTACTAACTTTAAAGGGGGAATAAAAATGTTTAAAAAATTATCTTTTAAAATTAAATTATTACTTAGTATCTTGCCTGTAGTTATTGTTGGGATGTTGGTTTTAAGCGGAACAGCATTATATCAATTTAGAAAAACAATTCAAGATGAAATTATTGGTAATAGAATTTCTGAAACTCATGAATTGTCTGAAAATGTAAATACATGGTTGGAAGGTAAACTTCTTGAAGTTAGAGGGGCAGCAAATACTCCAACAGCTAAACAAATTGAAACAAATCTTGAAGCTGTTGATAAATTTAATTCAGAAAGAATTAAATTTTTAGAGAAAAACTATCCTGGTGAATATGATAATGCGGCAGCTACTTTATTTAATAATGATGGTATATCTAGAGCTCAATATTCAAATGGAAATTTTGTGGCAGGAGATGTATCTGAAAAGCCATGGTATAAAGACTTGATGAGTGGAGTCCCTTATAATATGTCAAATCCAGTAGTATCAAAAGGAACTGGAAAAACATTGGTGGTAATAGGAGTACCTATTAAAAATGAAGCTGATAAATCTATAGGAACAATGATATCAGCAGTTAATCTTTCTTATATTCAAGAAAAGGTTAAGGCTTTTAAATATGGTGATAAAGGTTATAGTTTATTAGTTGGAAAAGATGGAACAATCCTTGTACATCCAAATGAAGAATTAGTAATGAAAAGTAAAATAGCAGAAGTAGAAGATGAAAATATAAAATCTTTGGGGAAAGAAATGCTTGATAAGAAATCAGGTACCTTTAGATTTAGTTCTGGTAAAGAAAATTTTATTGTATTTTATAATGAAGTTTCTTTATCTGGATGGAATATAGCAAGTGTAATATCAGAAGATGAGTTATTTGCTGCTTCTGAAAAATTAATGATTACACTACTTTTAATTACTTTAATAATTGTTATTATTCTTGTTTGTATAATAATGATTGCAGCAAAGCGTATGGTATCACCACTAATTAAATTATCTGCATTTTCTGAAGAAATTGCTTCAGGAAATCTTACAAAGCAATTAAAAGTTGCTTCAAATGATGAAATTGGAAAAGCAGGAAAGAGCTTAAATAATACAGTTATTAAACTTAAAGATATGATACGTGATATAAGTAATTCGGCTAATGAAGTAAGTCTATTATCAGATACTTTAGTTGTTGCTACAGATGAATCATTAAGAGGAACAGATGAAGTTTCAAGAAGCATGCAGGAAATAGCAAAAGGTGCTGTATCGCAAGCTGAAAGTGCTAGTATGGCTCTAGATGCAACAAAAGAATTAATTAAAGATATAGATGAAGTTTTCAAAAAGTCTAATTATATGATAAACGTTGTTGAAGAATCAAAGAAGGTAAGCACTTCTGGTTCAGAAGGGGTTAAGGAAGTCGTAGACAGTATAAAAACTATAGCTCTAACTAATAGTGATAATGTTAATGAAACACAAAACTTATTAGAAAAATCTAAGGAAATTGGACAAATAGTATATGTAATAAGCGATATAGCAGAACAAACTAATTTGTTATCACTTAATGCAGCAATTGAAGCTGCTAGAGCTGGTGAGCAAGGAAAAGGTTTTGCTGTAGTTGCGGAAGAGGTTAAAAAATTGGCAGAACAATCAAGTACTGCATCAAGTAAAATAGCAGAATTAATAAATGCAGTTCAAAAACAAATTGAAAGTATAGCAGATAAAATGGAAAAAGGTACAAACGAAGTAATGCATGGTGTTGATGTTACAACTACAGTTGGTAAAAATTTTGAAGAAGTAGAGAGAGTATTTAATGAAATAAGTTCTATCGTAACTGAAGTATCACAAGCAGCAAATAGTATGGCTAATAAAGCTAATACTACAGATCAAGTTATAAGTAATGTTGCTGCTATAACTGAAGAAAATTCAGCAGCTACAGAGCAAGTTACAGCATCAAATGAGGAACAAACGGCTTGTATGCATCAAGTTGGAGAAACAACAAATAAATTAGAAGAACTTGTTGGTAATCTTAAAAATACTGTAGATAAATTTAAAATATAGGATTGAAAATATTAAAAAAATAGTAGATGCATTTAAACATAAATTGTTGTTCGTTAGAGATCATGTCTAAAAAGCAAAGAATAAAATATTGTTTCATAGGATATTAGAGAACTATATTCGATTAGTTCTCTAATATTTTTTTATATCAAAATATGTTCAAACTAACATTAATATTGCTAAAGAAAGTTGACTATTTAAAAAGTAGAAATATTAATTCTTAAAATCACTACAGTGCATTTAAATGGGTTAGAAATCCTTGTGTCTATGTGTATAGAATATTATCAAAAAATACTTAAATCATATTATAATAGTTAGTTTTATAGTGTTATCTATATTAATATATACTAATAATTAGTATAATAATTATTAGTATATATTAATAGGAAGAAGGTGAACTTTGGTGATGGATTTTTTAAGATAAAATAATCCGCACTAAAAATGTTATGAAAGAAAAAATAAGTACTATAATAAATGAAATGATTAGCTATTATTCAAAAGATCCAAGAAGAGTCAATCACTTTTTGAAGGTATATTCATTTGCTAAGTCCATAGGAGAATTGGAAGAATTAAATGAAGAAACTCAAGATATTTTAGAAGTAGCAGCTGTAATGCATGATATAGGAATCAAGATAAGTGAAGAAAAATATAACTCATCTGCTGGAAATTATCAAGAGATTGAAGGGCCTCCAGTTGCAAGAGAAATATTATTAAAATTTAAATTTGATAAGAAATTTATAGATAGAATTTGTTATTTAGTAGGGCATCATCATACATATAGTAAAATTGATGGAATCGATTATCAAATATTAATTGAAGCTGATTTCTTAGTTAATATTTATGAAGATGAAATAAAAGGTCCTCAAATTCAAAGTATTAAGGAAAAATATTTTAAAACAAAATCAGGAACTGAATTTTTAACAAATTTATATTTATGAAGAGATGAGGAAGAAAGCGTGCTTAAATATAAAGAATTAACTAAGGAGCATATTAAAGAAATAGCTGAAATTTATGTGGGGGCTTTTAATTCCAAACCATGGAATGATCAGTGGACTATTGAAAGCGCATCTAAACGTATTTCTCAAATGATAAATTGTGAAGGCTTTGATGGACTTGTTGTTTATGAAGAGGAAAAAATAGTAGGAATGATACTTGGAAATCATGAATATTATTATAATGGTATGCATTTTCATATTAAAGAATTTTGTGTGGATTTAAAACTTAAGGGTAAAGGTATAGGTTCACAACTTATTGAAGAATTCGCAAATAGATTAAAGAATAAAGGTATAGATAAAATTATTTTATTTACATCTAAAGGCGATGGTACAGAAGGTTTTTATAAAAAACATGAATTTGAAAGTTTTGAAGATATGGTAATGATGGGAAAAGAAATTTGAAAATAATTTTGTAAAATCTGCAAGAAAAATATTCATGAAAATAATAAAAGGAAACTATAGGAACGGTTCCAAAAGTTAAAAATAGTCTGTGTAAACTTAAAGATGATATAATAAAATCATTGACTTAAGAAAACGCAGACTATTTCGTTTGTGTAAATATTAGAAATAAATCCAAAGGATGCAAAGTTTTTGTCTGTAAGAAATTTTAATAAAGAATATAATTAATATTGTAGTTAGGAAACAAATTAATAAGGCAGTGTATATTTAAGTTACTTCGATGTTAACGATAGATGTCATCGGTTCGATTCCGGTCTTATAATCCAGAGGGATTATAAGTAGCTCAGTTGGTAGAGCACTAAATACTTAAATAGTTTTTCTCCTTATAAAATTGTTATATTATCCATCATTTTTTAATTGTGCCAAACTTCCAAATCGAAAGGAGCAAATTAAAATGTCAAAGTTTAATATTTTTAAAAATACAACAAAAAATATAGAGGGTCATGTGGCTTTAAAAATGGAACTAAAGGAAAAGCTAATTACTGAAGTTTTAACAAGCTTCTTCAATGAAGGGAAATTTTATGGAGATAATTCTTTAGAAATAGTGAATGATTTGAGAAAAGTTATTAAAATAGATCCCAAATTTGTAGCCAATTTAGCTATATATGCTAGAAAGGAAATTCATTTAAGAAGTATTTCGCATGTTATGGTTTCAGAACTTGCTTATGATGTTCAAGGCAAAAAGTATATTAGAAGAGTTTTAAATCAAGTAGTTGAAAGAGTAGATGATATGGCTGAAATTTTAAGTTATTATTTAAATATATATGGTAAGCTAATTCCAAATTCTTCAAAAAAAGGATTAGGTGATTACTTTTTAAGATTTGATGAATTTTCCCTTGCAAAATATAATAGTGCAAAAGAAATTAAGCTTAAGGACATAGTAAATTTGGTGCATCCAAAGCCAAATAATAATGAGCAAAGCAAGATGTTTAAAAGGCTTCTTGAGGACAATTTAGAAATACCATTTACCTGGGAAATAATGCTTTCAAGTGAAGGCAACAACAAGAGTACATGGGAGAAGTTAATTGAAAGCAATAAGCTTGGCTATATGGCAATCCTTCGTAATTTGAGAAATATTATTAAAGCTAATCCAGATAATATAAATAAGGTATATGAAGTTTTAGAAAGCGAAAATAGGGTTAAAAAGAGCAAGCAACTACCTTTTAGATATTATTCAGCTTTTAACGGATTATCTCATGAAGGCGTAGGTACTTCAAAAATTTATGACGTTTTAGAAACAGCAATTAGATATTCTACAAGTAATATAGAAAGACTAAGTGGTAAGACTTTCATATCAACTGATGTTTCAGGTTCCATGAGCAATAGAGTAAGTCAAAAAAGTGATATGACTTGTGCTGAAATAGGTACTCTACTAATGTCAATAGCAAATAGCATTTGTCATGAGGCTATAACAAGTACTTTTGATACAAGCTTTAAGTTAACATCACTTGCCACTAAAAATGGAATAATTGCTAATGCAAAATTCATAAAGCCTACATGGGGGGGAACTGACCTTTCACTGCCAATTAGATATTTGCTACAAAATAAAATCTATGTAGATAGAATAGTACTATTATCAGATAATGAGATAAATAGCGGATATGATAGAGTATGTCAGATTTATATAAATCAATATAGAAAAAAGGTAAATCCTAATGTCTGGATTCATGCAATTGACCTTTTAGGTTATGGTACTCAACAATTTAAAGGAGAGAAAGTAAATATAATTGCAGGCTGGAATGAAAAAATATTAGAATTTATACCAAATGTAGAAAAGGGACTAGATACTATAAAAGAAAAAATTGAAAATTATTATTTTAAGGAAATTAATGAAAAAGTAGTATAGAGTCATAGTATTGTATCTATATTAAATAGGAGATCAAAATTATGAAAGTAAAGATAAGAGAATACATCATTGATATTAATGTTGAAAAAAATGAAAATTACTATAGAAGTTTCTTAGCAGAGTATAAATATTTTATATCTAGAAAAACAAACAAAAGGAAAGGGAGTGAATATTTAGTGATTTTGTGTAATTGAAGACACTATCTCACTAAAGATAATATATGTTAGAAGTTAAAGGAAAATATAATACTGCAAAAGTATTTACCGATAATATAGAAATAGAAGCAATAGAACAATTGAGAGAATTATGTAATCAGCCTTTTGTAGAAGGCTGCAAAGTTAGAATTATGCCAGATACTCATAAAGGAGCAGGAAGTGTTATTGGATTTACAGCTGATTTAGGGGACAAGGTTATACCTAACATTGTAGGAGTTGACATTGGATGTGGAATGTTAACTGTAAATTTAGGAAAGATGGATTTCAATTTAGAAAACTTAGATAAAATTATACATGAAAATATTCCATCAGGAATGAATGTTCATAAAGGCAAAGTTGCTAAATTTCCACAATTACAAGATTTAAAATGCTATAGAAACTTAAAAAATACTAAAAGAATTGAAAGAAGTATTGGCACTTTAGGTGGTGGAAATCATTTCATTGAGATTAATGAAAGTACTGATGGTACAAAGTATCTTGTAATACATTCTGGAAGCAGAAATTTAGGGAATCAAGTGGCTAGTATGTATCAAAACTTGGCTATAGATTTATGTAGTGGTAAGGGAGAGTATTTTATTAAAAGAGATAAAATAATTGAAGAATATAAGGCTGAAGGGCGTAGAAAAGAAATTCAAAAAGCATTAAAAGAGTTAGACGCATTATATAATAATTTAATGCCAAGCTATCCAAGAGGATTATGCTTTTTAAATGGTAATTATAAAGATGAATATTTACATGATATGAATATATGCCAGCAATATGCTACTTTAAATAGAGAAACAATGGCAGATATAATTTTAAAGAAATTACTAGGAAAAGGATTTGAAGAATTTGAATCATTTTCTACAATTCATAACTACATAAATTTTAAAGACAATATAATCAGAAAAGGAAGCATATCAGCATATGAAGGTGAAAAAGTATTAATTCCACTTAATATGAGAGATGGAAGTATAATTGCCATAGGAAAAGGAAATCCAGATTGGAATTATAGTGCACCTCATGGTGCAGGACGTATCATGAGTAGGACTAAAGCTAAGCAAGAAGTTAAGTTTGAAGATTTTAAAGCTTCAATGGAAGGGATATTCACAACTTCAGTTACAGTAGCTACCCTTGATGAAGCTCCAATGGCTTATAAGTCTAAAGAAGAAATTCTTGATAATATTTCTGAAACAGTTGATATTATTGAAATAATTAAACCGATTTATAATTTTAAGGCTCAAGGATAGGTAGTGTTTTTACATTAACTATATTTATAGAATTATTCCAGAGGTTATAAATGCTCATTAAAAAAGAGTATTATATATTTTGAATGAATTTTTTCAAAAAATTCTTAATAATCATTATGGAGGGTATAATGAGTGCAGTAACAAAAGATATTTTAAATAAAGAGGAATATAAGTTTATCAATTCAAATGAAAATTTAGCCGATAATATAATTTATTTAACACTTTCAGGTTCTATTGGTTATGGAACTAATTTAGATCATAGTGATATAGATTTAAGAGGAATAGCAATAGAAAGAAAAGAAAGCATTTATGGATTTGAAAGTTTTGAACAATTTGAAGATGTAGAAACAGATACCGTTATATATGGGTTTAAGAAATTTGTTTCATTAGCATTAAAAGGAAATCCTAATATCCTTGAGCTGTTAGGAACTAAAGATGAGCATATTATTTATGTGAATAAGTATGGGGAGACATTGCGTAAAAATAAAGAACTGTTTTTATCAAAAAGAATAATAAATACTTTTGGTAATTATGCTACAGCACAATTAAGAAGGTTACAAAATGCATTAACAAGGGACCAGTATCCACAAGAGGAAAAAGAAAAGCATATACTTGCTACAGTGAATAGTCAAATGAATCATTTTTCATCTAATTATACAGAATTCCATAAAGGAAGTATAAATTTATATATTGATAAATCTAGCAAGCAAGACAAGGAAGCAGAGATATTAATGGATATTCATATAGATAAATATTCATTAAGAGATTTTGTAAGCATATATTCAGAAATGAGTAATATTATCCGTGATCATGACAAGCTTAATCATAGAAATAGAAAAAAAGATGATGGAAAACTTTTAAAGCATGCTATGCACTTAATAAGACTGCTTATTATGGGAGCTGAAATATTGAATACACATGAAATTAATACATATCGTGTAGAAGAACATGATTTATTAATGGATATTAGAAAAGGTAAGTATAGTTATGATGAATTATTCAAGATGGTAGAGGTATATGATTTTAAGTTTAAAGAGGCATCAATTAGAACCATATTGCCTAAAGAGCCTAATAAAGAACGGGTAGAAGAATTATTGATTTCTTTATATGAAGATTATTATAATAAATAAGGAGATGTTTCAAAATGAAAAAATCATTTTTAGATGCCTTCATTAAGACAAACCAATTTGCTATGAATTTTAACTTCTAATAGGTGTAGTTTTAATTAGGTCTATACGGCAAACAGGCTAGGAAAGGCTTAGTGTGCAAACCATATGCGTGTATCTATTCAACAGTATGTATTGAATCAATTCGTTCTTAAATACATTTCATTACACCAGTAGTAAAGCCAGTTTTTTAAGTGATTCATTAAAAAATAGTATTTTCATATTTAATTTTCCCCCAATTCCATATTATAAAAGTTTATAATATGTTATAAATATACTATAAACGCTTAGAAGTACATTAAATATGCTGATTGTAAAGAATTATTTATAGACCGGGAATTTCATGCACAAGGAATGCTGGCAAAATTTAGTTTTAAGAAAAATAATTAAAAGGAGGAGATTGTATTTTTCCAGATTTTATTAAGCATTATGATCTAATACGTTCAATACTTAGAGATGTTTTTTTATATGGTTGTTTTTCAAAGAGTGATTTAGAAAATAAAAATCATGGTAGTTCAAGAAAAGTTAGCTATGAAATGCGGAGAATTAGACAATATATTGAGAATGATTTTATTAAAATAGATAGAGATGGTAAAAATAAACTTCTAAGTTTAAGTTATGATGATATTTCAAACACAAAAAATTTCTTAGTAAATACATATTTAAGTAAGAGTTTTACGAAATTAGATATTATTTTATATTATTATTTGCTTTTAGTCTTAAACTATAAAGATGAGCCGATGACATTCTCAGAAATTGAAAATGAATTAGTCAATAATGAACTCATTGATTATGAAAATATAAGCAGCAAAACCATTGAAAGAAAGCTTAATGAAATGTCAAATTCTATGGAGATGGTGTCTTTTAAGAAAAGAGGTCGAGTTAAAGAGTATTACATTTGTGAAGACATATTAAAAGAACTTAATAATCAAGAAGTTGAAAAACTTTATTACATAATTGATTTGTATAAAAATATTATTTTTCCTAATGTAAGTGGACATTATTTTTATGATACATTAAAAGATTATATGGAATTTGAAAGAAATATAATTCCAAAAGATAAAGATCGTTTTCAATATAAAAATTTACATTTTCATCCTATAATTGAAGAAGAATTAATTTTGAAAATTATGAGAGCAATTGAAAATAGAAATGAGATTATACTTAAAAGTGATTCGAAAGTTACAAGAGCTAAAAAATATGATAATGAAATTGTTAAGCCATTCAAACTTAGATATGATATTGAATGTGGAAGGTTTTATGTATTTTCATTTACTAATAAGGGAAGATGTGTAAGTGCAAGGATTGACAGAAAAGATGATGTTGAAGTTTTAAAAACAAAGTTTAATTATGATGAATATAAAGAAAAGTATAAGTCCTCCATGGAAAAAAGTTTTTCAAGTGTACCTCGTAACAATAATGCTCCATATGAAGAAGTGGAATTCAAAGTTAAGATTAACTCTTTACAAAATTATTATATAGTTGAAAAAATAAAAGGTGAATTAGGTGAGTGCACATTTAAAAAGAGAAATGATTTTGAATATTTATTGAAAAAGGAAGTAAATGATTCTTGGGAAATGATTCCTTGGATCAGAAAGTATGGAGGATTTTTAAAAGTTATTTCTCCACAATGGCTTGATAAAAAAATTGAAAAGGATTGGGAGGATATGCTAAAGAATTATGGAGTTGTTTCACGAATATAAAAATAAGTATTTTCATCTTATATTTAGAATTTTAAATTTAGCTAAAGATGGACTTGATAGGGATGAAATTATAAAACTTATTGAACAGGAAGAATATGAAGAAAAAGTAGTAGGTAAAGACTTTAATACTTTTGAAGGAATGTTTTTAAATGAATATGAAGGCTTAGATAATTTAAATTTATTAAAGGAAAGAGAAAGTAAATTTTATAGTATTTTAAATAATCAAAAAATATACCTCTTAAAGTAAGATTTTCAAAACTAGAAAAGTCTTGGCTTAATGGAATGATTAAAGAACCTGTAGTACAAGCATTGCTAGGGAAGGAAATATTAGAAAAATTAGAAAAAGCTTTAGAAGGTGTAACTGAAGGCAGCAATGACATGATAGAATTCACAAATAAGGTAAAAAGTCCTTTTCAGTATAATCTTAAAAAATTTCAAGAAGATTTTTATATTATTTTAGACGGAATAATTAAAGAGAAGCCTATTATATATACTAACATAGATAAGAATGGTAATGAATATAAAAACCAATTAGCACTTCCGATTAGAATTGAGTATTCATTAAAAGATAATAAGTTTAGGGCTTCGCTTTATTCTTTCAAAGAAGAAAGATCTATAATGGTAAATTTACATACATTAAAAGATGTCAAAATAGCTGAAAAGGATATTGAAATATCAGAAAATATAAATTTAGAAATAAATAGAGAAGATGTGCTAAAAAATTTAAAGGAAAAGAAATACTCTGAAACCCCAATTACAATTGAACTTGAAGATATTAGGGGAGCTATGGAAAGATGCTTTATGAGTTTTTCATCTTTTGAAAGGAGCTCTAGGGCTATTTCAAAAAATAAATATGAAATAGACATTTATTATTATGCTTTTGAAGAAGCAGATGTTATAAGAAAAATAATGTCTCTAGGTCCATATGTTAAAGTGAAATCTCCTAAGAGGGTTAAGGAAATTATTGTTGAAAATATTAGAGAAGCATTTTTGCTCCAAAAAATTTAACAAGGTAGTAAGTTTTAGTGTTTCAAAAAAAATAAAAATTCAGTATGCAGAGTGAGCTATATCTGCATACTGAATTGGTAAGTTCAATTAATGAAATTATAGGACTTAACTTACCTTTTTGATTATTATACTAAAGATTTATATACTTTATATAATAGTTATTATTTATAATCAAAGCTAGAACATCTTGTTTCAGAATATATTTGAACTCCATTTCCAGATACGTTTATAGAGTTTAAATCACAAAGTCTATTATAGTTATGAGTGCAGCTTTCTACGTTACAAGTGAGAGAATCACATTGCCCTTTAGAATTTGTATTATTAGTTAAATCACTATATAAAGATTCATTTAAAAATGAACCGCAACAAGTTCCACGGTCACTACTTGCGGATACACCTCCAATATCAACTCTGTTTGAATAACAAATACCAGTTTTATTATGTGAACAATTAATTACATCACAATTAATTCTTTGCATAAAAAACACTCCTTTCACTAAATCTTAATTTATTTATAGTATTATTTATTAAAGTATCTATCGAGCAATCCTTTAAATGCTTTTCCATGTCTAGCTTCATCTTTACACATTTCATGAACTGTATCATGTATAGCGTCTAAATTGTTTTCTTTAGCTATAGTTGCAAGTTTCTTTTTACCTTCACAAGCACCATATTCGGCTTCAACTCTAGCACTTAAATTAGACTTAGTATCAGCAACTACAACTTCACCTAAGATTTCTGCAAATTTAGAAGCATGTTCTGCTTCTTCAAATGCAATTCTCTTATATGCTTCAGCAACTTCAGGGTAACCTTCACGATCAGCCTGACGAGACATTGCTAAATACATTCCAACTTCAGTACATTCACCCATGAAATTAGCTCTTAATCCTTCTAATAATTCATCATTAAGGCCATTAGCAATTCCAATTCTATGTTCATCAGCAAAATTTAATTCATCATTCATTTCCTTGAATTTGTCAGAACTTACTTTACAAATAGGACAAATTTCAGGTGGTTCATTGCCTTCATGAATATAGCCACACACAGTACAAATAAATCTCTTCATTAAAATCCCTCCATAAACTATTATTGTTTTCTTATATTTTATAGGTATTATAGAACCTAAGAAATAGTATTGCCTTATAAAAGAAAAATTATTAGTAATACGTTATTAAATTATTGATTTTTTTATATAAGAATATGATAACTAGCATTTTTAGAATATAGTTATGTTAGAACATATATGCTCGAATATGGTATAATTTATATAGATAATAAAGAATAAATACATTAGGAGGAATTTTTACGTGAATAATAATTTTGAATACATATTATTTGATTTAGATGGAACAATTACTGATTCTGGAGAGGGAATAACTAAATCAGTTCAATATGCATTAAAATCTTTTGACATTTTAGTAGATAATTTGAAAGATTTAAATAAATTTATAGGACCGCCATTAAAAGATTCATTTAAGAGATATTATAATTTTGATGATGAAAAAGCAGAAATTGGATTGAAAAAATATAGAGAATATTATACTGAAAAAGGTATTTATGAAAATAATTTATATGATGGAATAGTAGAACTTTTAGATACCCTTGAAAAAAACAATAAAAAAATTATACTCGCAACATCAAAACCAGAGGTGTATGCTAAACAAATTCTTAAATATTTTAAGATAGATAAGTATTTTAATTTTGTAGCTGGAGCTGACTTTGAAGAAACAAGAGTAAAAAAAGGTGATGTTATAAAGTATGCCTTAGAAGGAGCTAAAGTTTTGGAGCTATCAAAGACAATTATGGTAGGAGATAGAGAACATGATATTATTGGAGCAAAAGAAAATAATATTAAATCAATAGGAGTTCTTTATGGATATGGAGATGTAATCGAACTAACACAGGCGAGAGCAGAGTACATAGTAAAGACTCCAAATGAACTGTTAAATAATCTTCTTTAATAAAAATACATATGTTGCAATAATAAATCTACATCTAAAAACTTGTAATTATAATTATCTGCAAATAATTTATATGTGGAAATATAATTGCAACATATATACTAAAAAATGTTGATTTTAAAAATATAATTTTACATAATTATTAACAATAAAGACGTAACATTGGTTACAGAAATAAAGTGAATTAAGTTATATAATAAGATTAAAGATAAACAACATAAATTACAAATATAAAAATTTTATCTTAAATATAATTTTATTGATATAAATGAGAGGAGATATGTAAATATGATAACTAAAGATTTAACAATAGGAGAAATAATCAGAATAAAGGATAATGCACCACAAATTTTAATGGGGTTCGGAATGGGATGTGTTGGATGTCCATCAGCTCAAGCTGAAACAATTGAAGAAGCTTCAAAGGTTCATGGATTAAACTTGGAAGAATTATTAGCTGCATTAAATTCATAATTGAATGATTTAAATTTAATATTATAAAAAGTCCGTAGTATGTTATAAATATACTATGGACTTTTTATAATATATGTTGCAGTAAATAAACATATATAATTTATTTACTATACATAACATAAGTTTAATATATTTAATAGTTAAATAAATCAAGTATTCGTTGCTTTGCAAATAATATGTACAAATAACTTTGAAAACATGAAAACATATAATATAATAATATATAATGTAAAATTATTATATTATAGTCATAAAAACTATTATAGTTGTATAATAAGTGGAAAGGAATGGTTTATTGTCTAAGTTAGGGAAATATGTATGTATTACGTACATATGTTTAGCAATTGTTTTAGGGGGAGTTTCAGCATATTTTAAGGTGATATTTGATGAAATGAACAGTAAATCAATAGCTCAAGAAGACAATGATAGTAATAATGAAAGCAATAGTACTGAAGATTGTTTAATTAAAATATCTACTCCAATTAAAGCTGAGTTAACAGCTTATTGTAATTGTAAGATATGTTCGGAAGCATGGGGGTCACAAACTGCAATGCAGACACATACTAGAGTAGGTATTATTGCTGCGCCTAAAGATATAGCATTGGGAAGCAAAATATATATTCCGGATTTAAAGGGTTACAAGGAAGATGGAATATTTGATGCTGAAGATAGAGGTGGAGCTGTTATAGTAAAAAATGATGGCACTCATATAATAGATATATGGTTAAAAACACATGAGGAAGTTGAAAAATTTGGAAGGAAAAAAGCTACGGTTTATTTAATGAAATAATAAGTAGCTTGAAGTTTTTTATATATTCAATTAAAATTATGTTAGTGAAAGGAAATAAAGAAAGAAAATATACAAAGATACATAGAATTTGTTGAAAAACAGTTAGAATGACTGAGGGGTGAAAAAAATCTTATGAGTCAGTTGAAAGAAAATGAAAAAGTATTTTTTGGTGAAGATATTAATATATCACCAGATATGGTTGAAGAAAAAGTTGAAGAAATGAATGAAACTTTGCTTATTTATCGTTCAGCTATAAAAGAAGTTAAAACTAAATTAGATATTTTAGATGATGAACTTAAAATAAGACGAAAAAGAAATCCAATAGAATATATGAAGTCTAGGGTAAAAACACCTGGAAGTATTATGGAAAAGCTTCGCCGCAGAGATTTTGAAATGAGTATTAAGTCTGCTAAAAAAAATTTAAATGATATTGCAGGTATAAGAGTAATTTGCTCCTTTGTTGGTGATATATATGATATTGCAGAAATGCTTACGAGACAAGATGACATTAAATTAATTGAAGAGAAAGATTATATAAAGAATCCAAAACCAAATGGATACAGAAGCCTTCATTTGGTTGTAGAAGTTCCTATATTTTTCTCAGATCATGAAGAATTAGTTAAGGTTGAAGTTCAAATAAGAACAATAGCAATGGACTTTTGGGCAAGCTTAGAACATAAATTATATTATAAAAAATCAGGTGAAAGTCCAGTTCATATAACACAAGATTTAAAAGAATGTGCTGATCTTATAGCATCAACAGATATGAGGATGCAGGATATACAAAAACAAGTTGAAAAATTAAGGTAGATAGGTGGAAAGATAGAATGATAAAAGATTTTATATTAAAAAATAGATCATATAGAAGGTTTTATCAAGATAAGTTAATTGAAACTAGTACTTTAATAGAGTTAGTTGATTTAGCAAGATTATCACCTTCGGGAGGAAATATTCAATCATTAAAATATATTTTAGAAAATACAGAAGAAAGAAATAATAAAATATATGAACATATACGTTGGGCTGGATATTATAAAGATTGGGATGGACCTAAAGATGGAGAAAAGCCAAGTGCTTATGTAGTAATAGTTCAAGATAGTAGTATTGGTATAGGGAGTCCACAAGATCAAGGTATAGCGGTGCAAAGTATTCTACTTGGCGCAGTTGAAAAAGGACTTGGTGGCTGCATTATTGGAAATCTAGATAGGAAGAATTTATCAGAAACGTTGAAATTAGATGAAAAATATAAAATTATTTTGGTGTTAGCATTGGGATATCCAAAGGAAGAAGTAGTTATTGAAGAAATTAGTGAAACTGGAGATGTTAAATATTGGAGAGATGAAAATGAAGTTCATCATGTACCTAAAAGAACATTATACGAATTAATTTTAGATTAAATAATGATATAATAAAGTGATTTTGAACATACTATACTTGTGAATTTTTATAAAAAGGAGATAGTATATATGGAAAGAGAACACTATATTGTTGATGGATTAATTAATGAAAATATGAAGACACAAGTTAAAAATGCACTCGAAAAAATTGAGGGGGTTTCTAATGTTTGTGTTGATCTTGGACGTGGAAGTGTTGAGGTTATGTACAATAAACCTGCAACTCAAGAAGAAATAAGAAGCTGTATAGAAAATACAGGTCATAGTGTGCAATAATTATTGAGTTGTACAGAAAGTGATGAGTTTTTTAGTCAAATGATGATTAAAAAGTCCCATAGAGGATAGATAAAAAATCCTCTATGGAACTTTTATGTATAATAGGATAAGTAAGACTAGAATTTAAAATAGATTAGTAACAAATTAACCTTGTAATATTTTCACATAAAAGGTTCTGTCTCTAGGACCATCAAATTCACAAAAATATATATTTTGCCACCTGCCTAAAACTAATTTTCCATCATTTAAAATAAGGGTTTGTGAAGCTCCTACAGTAGAAGATTTTAAATGAGCATGAGAATTTCCCTCAAAATGTCTGTAGTTAGAATCAGAAGTTTGGTATACTTTTTCAAATCCATATATTAAGTCATGAATTACATCTGGATCAGCATTTTCATTTATAGTTATTCCAGCTGTAGTATGAGGACAATAAACAACTATAATTCCATCTTTGATTTTACTAGATTTAATATCATCATTTATATAATAAGTAATATCTAGCAGTGTTTGTGTAGATTTTATCTCAATAGAATGTTTGAATAAATTGCACATATAAAGCCTCCTTAAAAGCAAGTAATATTATAAAAGTTGCAAAAACAATCTACAGTAAAACTAAAAATTGTTAACTAATTTTATTGAAGAATAAAAATTGCAACATATTTTTTATTAATTAAATTCTGATATGTTATTTCATTATTCATAGTTATAGATTAAATTATAAACGTGTTAAAAATAATTAAACCTATTAAACAAATATATAGCAAAGAATTTATTACATGTTATATATTTGTTTAACAGGTTTAAGCCATGAAATTCAAAACTATTCATTGTATTGTTAAGTGACTATTTAGTTAAGATTTAAATCTAAGAAATTTATAGCCTCAGTTTCACTAATATTTTTAATAAGAGAAACTTCTTCAACTAAAAATTTGCGAGCAGTATTAAACAGTTGTTTTTCACTACTATTTAAAGATTTCTCTTTGTTCATAAGAATTAAATCATAAACTACCTCAGCACTGTCTTTTAACAAACCCGATTTTACCTTAGTCATATTTGTTTGATATCTTTCTTTGGCAGATGTAGAGTGCAATTCATTATTTTTAGAAGATATATTAAATAATATATCTTCTAAAGTAGAATTATCACAAATTTTACGTAAATTTGAATTTAATATTTTATCACTTGGAATCATTATTTCAAGATTATTTGATAGGATTTTAACTATTATGTATTCTCTATTCTTGCCTGAAAAAATTTTATCTTCGATTCTCTCAATAACACCTATGCCTTGCATTGGGTAAACGACTTTATCTCCAATTGAAAACAAAAAAATACACCTCCATAAATTAGTATATTTTTATTATAACATTATCAAGTGAAAAAGTAAAATTTTAATATATCATATAATAAATGCTGTGTCAATAAAGTTTAATGAAAATATAAAAAAAGTTTATGAATGGATAAAATTTTTCCTTGATATAAAACTTATTCAAAATAAAATTTCAAGAATAAATATTATTATTTTTAGATAATGAAATGAAGGGTTAAGAGGAAAAGAATTATGAATCAATCTTAATTATTTTGTGGAAATTAAATCAAATTTACCCTATAATCATATTTGAATTATATAGACAGCAAATTTCTAAGAATCTTATCTCCTATGCTAAACAAAGAAACATTAAAATTATAGCAGAAGGTGTTGAAACGAAAAAAGAATTAGAAAAGCTTATGGAATTTGACATAGATTATCTACAGGGATATTACTTTAGCAAACCGGAATTTATTCCACTAGGAATAAGTGAGAAACTGGTTAAAGAAGTCTTGCAGATAAATGAAAAATTAAAAAGAAATTAATAAAATATAATTTTTATTTTGGGGGATAATTATGGAAAAAGAAGTGGGAGCTAAGGTTGTTAATGGAGAAATAATAGTAGTAGATGGTTTAAATAATGAGTCTATAACTATAAAAGCTCGTAAAAATATAAATTTATTTATTAACGGTAATAAATGTGAGAATTATAAAAGCTATGAAGTAACTTCACAAGATAAAATAACATGTATTTGTGAGAAAACAGAATCTAATAGAGAAGTAAATGTTATTATTTCAGACGATAAGATGAAAGCATATATCACAGTAGAATATACACCTGAAATTGAATATAAATTAAAAGAGAGAGGAGTATTTTTAAATTTGGCCATATCTACTGAAATAGTATCTAAAAATGAACCGGAATATTTTACTGTTTCAGAACTGAAAAGTATACTAAAGGAAAAGGGAGTAGTATATGGGATTTTAGAAGAAAATTTGGAATTAGCTTTAGAAGGATGTTCTGGAGAATTTTTAATTGCGGAAGGTAAAAAAATAATTAAAGATATACCTAGTGAAATAAAATTATTTTTTACGCCAACTCAAATGATGTTTCCAGACATTGATTCTAATGAAAATGTTGATTATAAAAATTTATTTAGAATTTCAAATGTTAATGCAGGAGATAAGATTGCAGAAATAATTCAAGAAGTAACTGGAGAAGATGGAAGAACTGTTTTGGGACAAGTAGTCAAGAGAGAGTATATAAGAAAGATGCCGATTAATGCAGCTAGTGGATGTGAAATTAGAGATAATTATATAATAGCACTTATTGATGGAAAAGCACATATAGCTAATAAAAATGTCAGTGTTAATCCAATTTATACGGTAGAATCTGTGAATATGAGTACCTGTAATATTAAATTTTATGGAGATATAGAAGTATACGATAGTGTTGATGACAATATGTCTGTAAACGCCGGAGGTTCTTTAGATGTAAGTCAAAATGTGAATACTTCAAACGTAGTTACTGGCGGTGAAATAACTATACTCGGAAATGCAATTAATTCAAAGATTTTATCTGGACAAATAGATATAAGAAAGAAAGAATATGCAGATGTTTTAGGGGAATTTAAAAATGTTATATTAAAAATGATTGAGGCTATAGAACAGTTAAATTTAAACAGTAAGAAGTTTGAAAGTAGTGATTTTATAAGGACATTAACTGAAAGTGATTTTAGAGATTTTCAAAGGTTAGCGTTAAATATAGTTTCCTTAAACATAAAAAACAAAACAAAAAGGAATAAGCTTGTAGATTATATTAAAGAAAATATATTAGGATATAATATTTTAAATTTGAATTCGTTAAATGATTTATTTACTCTTGTGAACATATTAGATAATGAGATAGACTATTATGATAAAAATATAGTAGTTCCATTAGATATAAGAATAGGATATTGTCAAGATTGTGATATAAAGGCAACAGGAAATATTATAATAGGAGGTCAAGGAGAGTACATTTCTAGACTTAGTGCTATGAAAGATATAATTTTTACTAAAGTTGATTCTGTTGCAAGAGGGGGAATACTATCAGCAGGAGAAAATATTAGTGGAGGAATTGTAGGAAGCAGAGCTTACGTACAAACAATATTGATGGTGCCTGAATATGGGAGAATAAGTGCTGCTTTAGCATTTAAAAATACAATTCTTTGTTTTGGAAAGGTAAAAATGCTTTTAGAAGAGGATTATGAAAATATTAATGCACATTTTAATTCAGAAACCAGACAAATTGAAATAGTTAGATCATCAGTTTAATTGGGTTAGAAGTTTGTACAAAAAGTTTTCATGTGATATAATTAATAAACAGTTCATACAAAAGACTCGTATATTTCCGATATAATGGTTGGAAAGTTTCTACATGCGTATACAAACCGATACCGATAAATACTTACCTATAGCCATACAAAATATTATTTATGGTTATAGGTATTCAATTTTTATTTTCTTTTCAATAGGATCGTAAATTATCTTTTTAAATATTAATCTTATTTTATTTTTCATTTCTTCTGGATTTTCTAATTTTGAAAACTCCAAAATATTATTATAAGTATATTCTTTATTCCCTTTAGCAACTTCATTTTCTATTTCTGCTAATTTTTCTATTTCAAGGGATAATTTTAATTTTGAATTTTCTTCGGTTAATTGTTCTATTTTATTCAACAAAGGCGTACTAGCTGCTGTAGAAAGAACTAAAATTTTATCAACTAAACCATTAATTATTTTTTCATTATTATTGATGGATTCCTGTATTTTAACACTATCTTTAATTTGCAATCTTTCCTTTTTATATGAATCTATGAATTTTTCATAATCATTTAAACCTAAAACTAATTTTTTAACTCCATTCTCTAATTTTGGAACATCGACATAGGCACTATTTTTGCATTTTTCTCCAATGTCTTTTAGTTTACCTGCTGATTGCAACCTATTTGTACAAACATAATAAGATTTCTTTCCGTTATTCACTAGTATATAATTTTGGCCACAGACAGGACATTTTACTAACGTGCTTAGCCAATGTATTTTACTGTCTTTGCTGGACTTTTTAGCCCTTTCTTTATTTATATCCAAAAGATTTTGAACTTTTAAAAACTGTGTTGCGGGTATACATGGTTTATGTTTCCCTACAATAGCAATTGGTTCTCCGGAACGACAACCATAAGTCATATATCCATTACCGTTGGGATTGCCCACTATTTCATATCCATTTTTCTTTAAATAATAAGAAACTTCTTTAGTTGATTCACAATAGCTAGGATTAGTCAATAAACCCTTCATACTAAGCTTTGTAGCTATACTGTATCCTAATTCAATCATCTTTTTATGAGTGGCATATAAGTTGCCAGTTTCTAAATATATATCAAATGCAGTTTGTATCATTTTAATATCACTAATTATTAAATAACTTTTCCCATCTGCTCTTTTTTCGGTAGTGCAACCAAATGGAAGTTTCCCACCAGTAAAAGCACCCTTTTTAGCAACTTGCAATAAATTATCTTTTACTCTTTGTGCTATATTTGCTCTTTCCATATCAGCAAAGCTAGCTAAAATCATCATTAACATTCTTCCCATGGGGGTAGATGGATCAAATCCTTCTGTTATAGAAATTAATTTAACATCTAAAACTTCAAGTTCATCATAAATTTTAACGAAATCTACAATATTACGAGCAATTCTATCAACTTTATAAACTGCAACAACATCGAAATTCCCTAGTTTTACCTCCTTCATCATACGTTGGAAAGCTGGTCTATTAGTGTTTTTTCCGCTAAATCCCTCATCTTCGAATACTTCAATCGTACAGTCTCCTTTAGATTTAAAATATTCTTTACATAAAGTAATTTGAGTTTCTATGCTTTCAGAGTTTTCTACATATACAGATTTACGAGTATATATAGCAATCTTATTCATTAAAATCAATCCTTTCTTACTATTTAGTTTTCTTTTTTATAAGATATTCAATATCGTTCTTTAATGCTGCTATCAAAAGTTCTTCGAGTGTCCCTTCTTTATAAGTCCCTTTAAATAGACTATCTACATCATTTATTAGTCCTAGATCTATTAGTTGTTCAGTTGCCTTTTTTGTAGCTTTAAAATCGTCTCTAGAAGTTATATACTCTTGTTGATTAACTCCGTATAGCCAAAATTCTTCTGGCTTCTCACTTAAGGCAACTAATTTATGCAAAAAAGAGCTTGATGGTGATCTTTTACCATTCTCTATCATATTATAATAACTTTCGCTAACACCTAGCTTCTCTGCAAATTCTCGTTTTAATAATTTTAAGCTGCTTCTATAATTTATTAATCTTTCACAAAACATTTCTGATCCTCCTTTTAAATACTATTATATTGTAACTTTTCATTTTTGAAAAGTCAAGAATGGAATTTTGAAAAAATTAATAAATATGTGGAGTTAAAAAACGGAGAAAAACAAAGAATTATATGAACATTGATGAATAAATGAATAAAAATGGTCATATATTAAGCTTAACAAATATGAAAAATTAAGTATAATTAAAATACAATAAAAATATAAGAATTAAGAAAAAATAATAGAAGGGGATAATTATGGAGGAGATAAGAAAGAAAATTTATAAATTATTGATTAATATTAGAGATGAAAGAAAGTTAAAAATTATATATCAATTTATTACTGGGATAACTGATAAATAAAAGGGCAACTAAATTTAGTTGCTCTTTTATTTTATCTTATTTACAAACTCTTTTACTTTTGCCCATTCTTCGCTAGACATTTGACCAAGTGCAATGAAAACATTTTGAATAAATTCATCATCAGATTTTAAAATGTTTCCAACAATGTTAGCAACAAGCTCTGGTTTTGATAATTCGTTAAACATGGATTCCCCACCAGTTCTTAACCAATTTTCATTGACATTAAATTCACGACAAATAGATTTTATCATTTGTTCAGTTAGTTTGCGTTCACCGTTTTCAAGCCTAGAGATAGCCGTTTTAGTAACGCCTAATCTAGCACCAAAAGATTCTTGGTTAATCTTTAAATTAAATCTTATGGATTTCAAACGTTCGTTCATAATTTATCACCTCACTTAAAATGATATTAGCATAAAAAAATTACCAAAGTCAACAAAAATGTATTGACAATATAACCATGGGTAACTATAATGTAACCATAGACAACATGAAAATGAAGTTAAGAAAGGAGAAATTAAAATGTTAGAAACTAAAGAGATAGAAAAGAATGGATTAATTGATTTTCAAAATTTAATGGAAGAAGTCGCAGAATTATCAAAAGAAAAGCAAGAAAAAGTATGTATTTTTGTTCAGGGCATTATTGCTGGCATGCAAACTAAAAAACTTAATTAGTAGTAAAGGCAATTTTATGAATGAGTTAAAAGAATTGCTCTTGAATTAAGAGTTCAAGAGCAGTCAAAAATAATTAGTTTTAAATAGAGGAGTTGAATTAATTGAAAGAAAAAAAGAAAAATACTAGTATTGAAACACCAGTTAAAGATGAGGGATTTAAAGAAATTCCTAGAGAATTTGATTTTGATGATGAAATGATAAAGCATGTAGTTATATTAAATCCTTCAAAAGAAGCAGCAGCATGGGAACGATTCTTTAACAGTTTTCCAGAATGGATGGGAAGAGAAAATCATAAATTTAGAGACAACGATTAAAAGAGTACAAGCATACACTTAATCACAAGTTAATTGGTAAAAGAGAAAATTTAAAAGTTACTGTTACATGGAGTAGAAAAGAGGAATAAAAAAGATAAGCAATTGGAGGTAATGCATATGGAAATGGATAAAAGAGGTGAGGAGCTAAGGCAAAATATGCATGATGCTATACAACAGTATGGAAATAATTCTGTAGAGGCATTAGCAGCTAGTCAAATTTTAGATGAATACATGAACGAACATTATTTCAGAAAAATAATTAAAAATGAGAGGAGACAGTAAAATGCTTGAATTTGGTGTTGATTTTCCGTTAGAAGAATTAGAGGAAAGAGTTAATGCTGGTTACTTTGATGAAGAGCTTTATATCTTTTTATCAGCAACTTTA
>NZ_LZZM01000229.1 GCF_002006345.1 Clostridium puniceum | reverse complement strand
AAATTAGATTTCCCATAGCGTAAGCTAGTAAGACCCCTTGAAGACTACAAGGTTGATAGGTCAGAGGTGTAAGTATGGTAACATATTTAGCTGACTGATACTAATAGGTCGAGGGCTTGACCAATATTATAATCAAGTTGTAAATACACATTAAAAGTTATGTGCAATTTTGAAAGAATAATCTTTCAAAGAAATATAAATCACTAGCGTGATTTATATAAGTTTTTTGATTAATCATAGATTTGAGAAAAACTAACATCTCGTGATGATGGCATAGAGGTAACACTCCTTCCCATTCCGAACAGGACAGTTAAGGTCTATAGCGCCGATGGTACTGCACGGGTGACTGTGTGGCAGAGTAGGACGTTGCGAGGTAAACAAAAAAGATAGTTATTATGACTATCTTTTTTTATTATAACTATATTTAAGATTAAATTATTTTTCCATGAATTTTATTTTAAAATATAGTTAGAATAATAAATTTTAAAGTTTCAATTTGTATGCTTTACTAATATATAAAAACCAAAGGATATTCACTTCTAATAGGTCATATCCTTTGATTTTATTTTACAGATAATTTTTATAATAAAATACTTAAAATTACAATGAGCATACTAAATTTTCAACATGTCCTGGAACTTTTACTTTTCTATAAATATTAGTAATGATTCCTTTTTCATTTATTACAAATGTGCTTCTTTCAATTCCAATCCCTTTCTTTCCAAACATATTTTTTTCTTTTAGTACTCCATAAAGATTACAAACTATTTCATCTTCATCAGAAAGTAAAAGAAAAGGTAAATCATATTTAGAAATAAATTTATCATGAGATTTAATTGAATCTCTGCTTATACCTATTATTACTGTATCTTTT
This sequence comes from Clostridium puniceum, assembly GCF_002006345.1. Taxonomy (GTDB): domain Bacteria; phylum Bacillota; class Clostridia; order Clostridiales; family Clostridiaceae; genus Clostridium; species Clostridium puniceum. The sequence continues at coordinate 22,278 of NZ_LZZM01000229.1, read as the reverse complement.
TGACTAAATTCATTTATGAAATTTTTGAAATCTTGAGCTTCTTGAGAGCAAGCAGATGTATTATCTTTCGGATAAAAGTATAAAATTACTTTTTTATTTAAAAAATCACTTAAATTATGTTCTTTTTTGTCAGAGCCTATTAAAGTGAACTCTGGAGCCTTCATTCCTTCTTTTAAAATGGAATTTTCCATATTATACCTCCTAAATATAAAATATATTACTAATTATTATCTATCAATATTTAATATTTGTAAAGCTAAAACCTTGTATATTTTACATAATCTAAGGCGAGAAAGTAAAATATATATTGCAAGAAATGGATTGTTATTAAGTTTAGCTATCGTAATTTAATTTTTTAAATAGTAAAAATTACAATGTATATAGTAAAAAATCATTTCACACATTTTAGATTTATGAATATAATAAAGTACGTTTGAATTCTAGTGTTAAATAAGAGGGGGATAACTGAATTAATGCAGTTAAATGAAAAGTCTTCAAGTAATTGTGACAAGCTTTTTATTAATGGAATTATATACAGTATTGATGATAAAAATAGAAGTTATCAAGCAATGGCTATTAAAAATGGAATCATAATGGCTTTAGGCAGTAATGAAGAAATAAGAAAGTATTCTAATGATAAAACACAAATAATTAATTTGAAATATAAGATTGTATTACCAGGTTTTATTTATGCTAATAGTTGCGTACCACAAAAATTGATGATTAAAAAGGATGGATTATCTTTATTTGATGGAAATAATCCTTGGCAGTATTTAAAATTGATTCAAAGTTATGTTGATTCGCATCCAGAAGAAGAAATAATTTATGGTTTAGGGTGGGAAAGTTCAAATTTTGAGAGAGGAGAAAATGAACCTAATAGATATGTAGAAGTATTTAAAGGTCCACATAAAAAGTGGCTTGAAAATATAAAAACTGAAAAGCCAATAGTGTTGAAATCTTTGGATAATCATTCATTATGGTTAAATAATAAGGCATTTGAATATTTTAAAATAACTAAGCATACAAAAAATCCTGTTGGTGGAAAAATAGAATTGGATGAAGAGGGCGAACTATGGGGGACATTAAAAGAAAATGCTGCAAGTTTAATTAACATAGATAGATTTCAAAATTATAGCGAAAAGGAATACTTAGGTAAATTTATAAAATATCAAAATATATTACATTCTTATGGAGTAACATCAATAGGTCTAATTGATGAACAAAAATGCAAAATTCCATTGGAATTTTATAGAAGGTTAGAAATAACTAATAGATTAAAATTAAAAATAATTTATGGTGTTACAATTATGCCATATGAAATATGCAAACAAACTATATGTGAACAAATACATCAATTGAAAAGAAATAAAATAATATATGAAACTGATTTATTTAATATATCAGTTTCAAAATTTTATACAGATGGCATTATAGGTATGGAGACTGCTTATTTATTCAAATCTTATGAAGAGGAAAATAAATTAGGTAGTAAAAATGGGTTATTTATGTGGGAGATGCTTGAATTTAAAGAGGCAATAGAAATGGCAAATAGATTAAATTTTAATGTAATCATTCATGCATGTGGAGATTTTGCTTGTAAACTTGCTATTGATGGGATAGAATATTCCACTAACAATAATGAAAGACATGGCTATAGAAATTCTTTAATAAGTATAAATTTGATAACTAAATATTATATAAAAATGATGAAATTATTAGATATAAATGCAATAATAAAGCCTTTTTGGCTCTATAAAAACATAAGTTTTGGAGAAAATGAAGTAATAGCAATAGGCAAAGAAAGAGCACATAGAGAATATCCAGTTAAATCATTAATTGATGAAGAAATTGTTACAGCAGGAGGATTTGATCAGGAAATTTGGGAAACAAGTAATCCATTAAATGCTATTGAATGTGCTGTAATACGTAATTTATATGATTTTATTCCATCAGGATATCCTAAAAGAGTAGATTTAAAGGATAATCGATATAGATTAAATCCTAGTGAAAGGATATCTGTAGTTGAAGCAATTAAAATGTTTACTATAAATGCTTCATATATATTAGGGAAAGAAAAAGAAATAGGAAGTTTAGAAGTTGGGAAAAAGGCGGATTTTATAGTATTAGATAAAAATATATTTGAAACGGAACCATTAGATATACATGAGATTAATATTACTCAGACATACTTTAATGGAGAGCTAGTATATTTTAATGAATAAAATTAGCAGTTAGTATTTGAATAGAATTAATGATTAGAAGTTGGAGCGAATAAATGAATATAGTATCTAAAATTAAGTTTATATATATTATATATTAATGTGATTTTATGGGCCAATTAATATCAAACTTAATCAAAACTGTACATTCTTAAATTTATAAAAAATAATTTTAGAAATTCTAAATAAATTTATGGTTAAATGTTAATGGCACATTATTATTTCAGAAAAATTAATAATTTTGATTTAAAAAAATTTGCTAATAGCATAGTTTGTTAATATATTATTTTATTAATTAAGTCCGTTTAAATAATTAAAATATTATTTAAATAGACTTATTTTTATGAAATATAGATTTAAAACATATAAAAACAATCAGTATGAAATATTTGGTGTTGACAACTAATAGGAAAAATAGTAATATCAAATCATAGTAAAACTATCATATATATATGATTAGTGAAAGTAAAAAATTAAAGATAAAATGGGGGCAAAAATTATGAGTAATAGTGAAAGAAAATTAAAATTTGAAACATTACAATTACATGTAGGACAAGAAAATCCAGATCCAGCAACAGATGCAAGAGCAGTACCAATATATCAAACAACTTCATATGTATTTAAAAATTCATCACATGCAGCAGCAAGATTTGGATTAGCTGATGCAGGAAATATATATGGACGTTTAACAAATTCTACACAAGATGTTTTTGAAAAGCGTGTCGCAGCTTTAGAAGGTGGAGTAGCAGCACTTGCAGTAGCATCAGGAGCAGCAGCAGTAACATATGCTTTGCAAAATATTACTCATGTTGGAGATCATATAGTTGCGGAAAAAACTATATATGGAGGATCTTATAATTTGCTAGCGCATACGTTTCCTACCAATGGTGTAACAACAACTTTTGTAGATCCAGATGATTTAGCAAATTTTGAAAATGCAATTCAAGAAAATACAAAAGCAATTTTTATAGAATCGTTAGGAAATCCTAATTCAAATATCTTAGATGTTGATGCGCTTGCAGAAATCGCACATAAACATAAAATTCCATTAATTGTTGATAATACATTTGGAACACCATATCTTTTCAGACCAATTGAACACGGTGCAGACATAGTTGTTCATTCAGCTACCAAGTTCATAGGTGGGCATGGAACATCCTTAGGAGGCGTAATTGTAGATTCGGGGAAATTTGATTGGGTAGGTTCAGGAAAATTCGCACAATTAACAGAAGCTGATCCAAGCTATCATGGTATTAAATTTGCAGAAGCAGTTGGTGCAGCAGCATACATAACTAGAATTCGTGCAATTATATTAAGAGATACTGGTGCAAGTATCAGTCCATTTAATGCATTTATATTATTACAAGGTTTAGAAACTCTTTCTCTTAGAGTTGAACGTCATGTTGAAAATGCTATAAAAGTAGTAGAATTCTTAAAAAATCATCCCAAAGTTGAAAGTGTTAACCATCCATCATTACCAAATAGTCCTGATAATGAATTATATAAAAAGTATTTTCCCAAAGGTGCAGGTTCTATTTTCACTTTTGAAATTAAAGGCGGAACAAAAGAAGCGCAAGATTTTATTGATAAATTAGAAATTTTCTCTTTACTTGCAAATGTTGCAGATGTTAAGTCTTTAGTAATTCATCCAGCAAGTACAACTCATTCACAAATGAATGAAACAGAATTAAAAGAATCAGGAATTAAACCAAATACAATACGTCTTTCAATTGGAACAGAACATATTGATGATATAATCTACGATTTATCACAAGCATTTGAAGACTAAAAATAAGTTTAATAAAAAATAGTTAAATACAGAGTAATTAATGTTTAGATGTTAATTTAAATTATATATAAAGCTCCGAATAAATTTAAATAAAATTGATAATTAACCAAAACAAGAAGTTAACCACTTACTATAGTAGTTAACTTCTTGTTTTATTTACTATGAAAATTTTTTTGTGATGGATAGGAAGATAAATTTGAATTTTACTCAAATTAATTATAATAAGAATTAATTTGTTTATATTCATTTTTTGTATAGTAAAAAAGATTAAAATCAATGAGAGGTTAAATTTTTTATTCTATAGTCACTAGGATAAATTCCCACATTGGATTTAAATACGCGACTGAAATAAAATGCATCTTTATAACCAACCAATTCGCCTACTTTTTGAATTTCTAACTCAGGCTGATTAATTAAGAGCAGTTTTGCTTCATTAATACGAATTTTTGTAATATATTTAATTGGAGTTTCACCAATATATTTTTTAAATATTTTGCTTAAATATTCATTAGTAAATCCAAATTTATCAGAAATTTTAGTTAAGGAAGTAAGTAAGGCATAATTACTACGTAAATAATTTTCCATTAATTTACTTAAATCTTCTGGTTTTAGACTATGAGGATCAATTGAAAATGAAGATATTTCCTTATTTTCTGAATCAAGAAGAATAAGAATATTCTGAAGTGCTGCATTAAGTTCTTCAATCTTAATTGGCTTTAAAAGAAAATCTTTAGCACCATATTTTAATGCGGATTGAGCATATGTAAAATCATTATATCCACTTAAAATCATAGTTTTTATATGTGGATGATTCTGATGAATATATTTAATAAGTTCTAAGCCATCAGACTGTGGCATTTTAATATCTGTAATTATTAATGATGGATATAGTTGCTCAACAAGAGAAATTGCATTTTCTCCATTACTGGCTTCACCCACTAATTCAAAAGGAAGCTCTAAGGAATCGATTTTTTTTATTATATTTTCTCTAATTAAGTGTTCATCTTCGGCAACAATATATTTATATTTGTGTATACTGTTCATAAAATTCCTCCTTATCTAAATAAATTGGACCACCAATTGTGAAGATTGTTTTACCTTCTTGAGTATTATCAATTCTAAAAATAGCTTGTTCATCATATAGAAGGTGTAATCTTAAATATACATTTCTAAGTCCCATTCCACCAATTTTTAAGTTTTTTAGCTCTTCATTTCTATTGATATTATGGAAGCAGGATAAAAGTTTATTTTTATTTATATCACTAAGACAACCTCCATTGTCCTCAATACTGATTAACCATTTTTCATCTTCTATTTTAGAATTAATTTTTAAGTTCCATGGAGGAGAGGAACTAAATCCATATTTAAAGGCATTTTCTACAATAGGTTGTACTATTAGTTTGGGAATTAAAATGTCTTTTGTTGATTCTTCAATATTAGAATAGTAAATAAAATCTTTTCCGTATCTCATTTTCATACATTCAATGTATTTCTCTGTATATAAAATTTCTTGAAAAAGAGGAACGGCGGTTTCATCATTTGTTGTAATATATCTAAAATAATCACATAAGGCATGACATATTTTTATAATATCTTCATTCATATTTTCTTCTGCCATAATGCTTATATTAGTTAAATTATTATATAAAAAGTGTGGATTTACCAATGATTGAGTTGCTTGCAATTTTGCTCTAGTTTCTTCTGATTTTAGTAATAAAATTTCATGAGAAGAATCCTTTAATTTAGCATACATATCTAAAAATGATTGATATAATTCAGAAATTTCAATGACATTGCTATTAATAGAAGTTAATATGGTTTCGTTTTCATTTAATACTCTATTGATTGTTACTTTTTTTGTTGCTTTAGTTAACTTACTTAATGGATAAGTTAAACGACTTGATATAATAAAACATAAAAGTAAAGTGAAAAAAATTGAAATAACAATAATAACAACAAATACTTCTTTAAATGAATTTAAAGACTTAAAGACGACACTCTTTGGTTCACTAGTAACAATTGTCCAATTATAGGAATCAATTTTTTGATATGACATAAGAACACTTTCTTTATTATCAATATCAATAAAATATCCAACAGAGGGCACTAAAACGTTACTTTTAATAATATCTATATATTTCGTCTTAGTAGCTGACTCCGATTCATATGGGTAAATTAATTCATTTTTTTCATTGTATACGTAAAAGGAAGTTGAAGGATTTTTTTGTTTTAGTTCTGAAATTAAAGAAAAAATCACATCATAATCTTGCAATACTTCTACAATGCCCTCAGGTTCATTGCTACTATTAAAAAATGCACGAGTTAATGAAAGAAAATTATCTCCAGCTATGTTTTTATTTTTTTTAGGAATATTCAATAAGTTATTTGTAGTTATTGAAATATTTTTAGCTCCATTTTTTTCAATAGTTGAATTATACCATGGAATACTTTGCAAATTAACATTTGTAACACCTTGGAAATACCCAGAGCCAATACAGGTTCCATTTAAGGTATAAAGATTGACTTGAGATGCAGATTGAAATGGGCCTATGATTGCTGTAATGATATCATATATTGCTAAAACGTTTTCTCTATATGGAAAAAAATTATCTGGTTCAATTTTCTCAGTATTACTTTTTGCAAAGCTGGTGAAATTTTTTTTAATTGCATTAGAATAAACAATATTCATAGATACAGTTGACATATTTTTTAATTCTGTAGATACTGATTTATGAACAGAAGCGCAAAGGGTTTCTGATTTTGTTGTTGCATCCTTGTAAATATTTTTGCTATAAAAAGAATAGAAACAGATAAAAAATGAGAATAACAAGATAGTAACTAGAAATCCATAAGCAAAAAATAAATATACTTTTTGTGAATAATAAAATCTTCGATTCATTAATAATACCCCTTTCCAAAAGTATTATATACTACTGTTCAAAAAAGTGCAAAAGGAAGTTCTATTTTGTCTATGTTTAATAAAGTGAGTGAATGTTATTATAAACATGTACTCGATGTAAAGCATATCATTGAGTGCGTGAAAGAAGTAATAAGTTAAAATAATAATAAAATTTACTTATTATTTTTTGCTAGACATCAATAAAATATATTCAATATTATAAAAGATGGAGGTATACATTTATGAGAAAACGTTTAATAAAATTGTTAAGTGCACTATGTATCACTGTTATGGCAGGAGGTGTACTTACAGGCTGTGGAGGAAACTCTGGCAGTACTACAACTGATTCAAAGTCTTCAAATGGGGAAAAGGTTACATTGACTTTTGGATCACATCAATCTGGTCTCCCAACATCTGGTGTTGTACAAGAATTAGCAAAGCAGTTCGAAACTGAAACAGGAATTAAAATTGATTTTCAAATTTCACCTGATGCTCAATGGCGTGATTTATTGAAAGTGAAATTAGATTCGGGAGAAGCTCCAGATATATTTTGTGCAGATGCGGATCCTTTGAATCTGGTAACAAGAGTAAATCCAGAGAAATATGTAGTAGATGTATCAAAAGAAGAATGGGTAAAACGAATGGATCCTAATGTTATTCCATCAATTTCTTACAAGGATAAGGTTTATGGTATTACTTTCCCAGGAAAGAAAATGTATTTTTATGTATACAATAAAGAAATTTTTCAAAAATTAGGATTAAAAGTTCCTACTACTTATGAAGAATTCAAAAATGTATGTCAAAAAATTAAAGATTCTGGAGTGACTCCAATTTTTGAAGGAACTCAAAATGGATGGCATCAAGTACTTCCTTTATTCGAAACAGGAGCTATGTATCAACAAAAACATCCAGATTTATATAATAAACTTAACAAAAATGAAATCGATTTAGACACTGTGCCTGAATTAGAAACTATTATTAGTCAATTAAAAGAATTTGCTACTCTAGGATTCTATGGAGATAGTTATTTAAGCAATTCTGTTGAAAATGCAAAAGAAGCAATGGCAAAGGGAAAAGCAGCAATGTTTATAGCAGAAGCAGCATGGAGAAATGAAGTAAAAGGAGACTTTCCAGATTTTGATACTAATAAATTAGGTATCTTTGTAATGCCTTGGGGGGATAATCAAGCAATTGGAGTAAATCCAGCAAGTAATGCATATTTCATCAACAAAAATGGTAAACATTCAGCAGAAGCATTAAAGTTTTTTGAATTTTTAGCAAAGCCTGAAAATTTACAAAAACGTTTGGATGGACAACCAGGACTATCAGAGATATGCTGGCCAGAAATTCCATCAAAGTATTCAAAAGAAGATCAAACATATATAGATTCTTTAAAAAAGGGAATGGTTATGCAAGCTGGTGTTAAATATATTGATAGTCAATGGATGGATATTGGTAAAGATTTAGAAGCTATGTATACTGGTTCATCGAACCCACAAGATGTTTTAAAAACAATTATGAGTAGAAGAACAGAACAAGCCAAATTACAAAAAGACCCTGATTGGAATAAGTAAAAAATTATTTAGATATAAATAAGGTTTCTCATCCTAGAAACCTTATTTTATTAAAATGGAGGGATTAAAGAATGGACAGAAATAAGCTATATCCGTGGTATTTTACAAGTGGAGCATTAATTATATTCTTCTTGCTTTGCTTTTTACCTGGAATTATTGGTATATTATATTCTTTTACTGACTGGAACAATTTTACTGATAAAATTAATTTTATTGGAATAAAAAATTATCTTGAAGTATTTCAAGGAAAGTCGGAATATCGAATGTATATATGGAATACTGTCGTATTTACAACAATTACAACAATTATGAAGACTATTGTAGGTTTAATTCTAGCCTTATTATTAACACAAAAAGTAATTAAATTAAAAAATTTTCATAGAATGGTTATCTTTTCTCCACAAGTAATGTCTTATTTAGTAGTGGGCCTTGTTTTTAAAAGTATGCTGCATCCACAAACGGGATTTTTAAATGGTTTTCTTAATTCTATTGGGTTAGATTTTTTAGCAATTAATTGGCTGACAGATTTAAAGTGGGTATTTCCTACTGTTATGTCAGTAGATACTTGGAAAGGTATGGGATACATAATGGTTGTTATTATTGCTGGTTTAATGTCTATTTCTCCAGATTATTATGAAGCAGCAAATATTGATGGAGCTAATTTTTGGGAAAAATTTCGCTCAATAACACTACCATTATTAAAACCAATTATTATAAATGTAACAATATTAAATGTAACGTATGGTTTTAGAGTATTTGATATGATTTATTCATTAACTAATGGTGGACCAGGTAATGCAACTGGAGTAATTAATACTGCGGTTTATAAAGAATTCTCTAAAGGGAACTATGCAATGGGTACTACGTTATCTAGCATTTTATTCTTTGTTTTATTGTTCTCACTCTATTTCATTATAAAATCTATGGAAAATAAGGAGGTTGAAATGTAATGAGTAGTTTGAAAAAACTTATTGGAACTATAACGGTAAATATTGTAGCAATATTTACAAGTTTAATTGTTTTAATACCTCTTGTAGTATTATTCCTTAATTCTTTCAAGAGTCAAGGTGAATCAAATAAAATGTCTCTATCTCTTCCAAAGGAATGGATATTTGCAAACTATAAAACAGTAATTGAACAAGGAAAATTAGTTTCATCCTTTTTTAATAGTCTTTTGTATGCAACTTGTAGTGTTTTAATCATTATAATTGTAGTAGCAGCAGCAGCTTTTGTTATAGCAAGAAATAGAAGAGGAATTAATAATTTTATTTATTATTTTATAATTTCCGGAATAGCGATACCAATTAACAATGTTGCATTGATGGAAGTATTAAAAGCATTACATCTTGTTAATACTAGAATAGGTATTATTTTGATTTATGCGGCAATTAACATTCCACTTAGTCTATTCTTATCTTATGGTTTTATTTCGACAATTCCTAGAGAAATTGATGAAGCAGCAGTTATCGACGGGTGTGGACCAGTAAAATTATTTGTTAAAATAATTTTACCATTATTAAAACCAATTATTGCAACTTTATTTGTTTTAAATTTTATGGCTGTGTGGAATGATTTTACAATGCCACTTTACTATTTAAATAATTCAACAAAATGGCCAATGACATTAGCCGTTTATAATTTCTTTGGAGCATATGAAAATTCATGGAATTTAGTTAGTGCTGATATAATTTTAACCTTGCTTCCTGTATTGGTTGTATTTATATTAGGACAAAAATATATTGTTGGAGGAGTTTCAGCAGGATCTGTTAAAGGTTAATTTAATTAAAATAATTAAAGCCATATAAAAATATTAAGTATTACAGACGAAATAGTAAAAAATTTTAAATATAAAATTAAAATATAAAAGTGAATAGGAGTGTGTTCATATGAAATTTAGTAATGGATGTTGGTTGAATAAACCAGGATATAAAGTATTTAGTCCTCAGGAAGTTTATAGCACAAAAATAGAAGAAGATGTTCTAACAATATATGCACCTTGTAATAAAATAAATACCAGAGGTGACACTCTTGGAGGTCCAGTTATAACATATAAAATTTCATCGCCGATGAAAAATATAATAAGAGTTAGAGCATATCATTATATGGGAAAACAAAATAAGGAACCTAGTTTTGAAATTTATAAAGATAAAAATGTTAAGCCATTAATTGAAGAAGATGAAGATTCAATTTTGTTTAAATCAGGAAATACTAAAATGATATTAGATAAAAATATATGGGAAATGAGTTTTTATAAAGACGATAAAAAATTAACTTCTAGTATGTTTAAAAGTTTAGCATATGTAAAAATTGCAGAAGAAAGAACTTTTATGCATGTTTCAGAAGAAGATGTTTTTATGAGAGAACAATTACAATTATCTGTAGGTGAATTAGTCTATGGACTCGGAGAAAGATTCACACCTCTTGTAAAGAATGGTCAAAGTATTGATATATGGAATGAAGATGGAGGTACAAGTACTGAACAGTCATATAAGAATATTCCTTTTTACATTACTAATAAAGGATATGGTGTATTTGTAAATCATCCAGAAAAAGTATCTTTTGAAATAGGATCGGAAAAAGTTACTAAAGTTCAATTTAGTGTTCAAGGAGAATGTTTGGATTACTTCATTATTGCTGGGGAATCTATGAAAGAAGTTGTTGAAAACTATACAAACTTAACTGGAAAACCAGCATTGCCACCAGCATGGTCATTTGGATTATGGCTAACAACATCTTTTACTACAAATTATGATGAAAAGACTGTAACTGAATTTGTAGATGGAATGGCAGAAAGAGATATTCCACTTAGGGTATTTCATTTTGATTGCTTTTGGATGAAGGATTTTAATTGGTGTAATTTTGAATGGGACAAGAGGGTGTTTCCAGATCCTAAAGGAATGTTAAAGAGATTAAAAGAAAAGGGGTTAAAAATATGTGTTTGGATTAATCCATATATTGGACAAGAATCAAAATTATTTGATGAAGGTATGGAAAATGGATATTTATTAAAGAAACCTAATGGGGATGTATGGCAATGGGATATGTGGCAGCCTGCTATGGGAATTGTAGATTTCACAAATCCAGATGCATGTAGATGGTATTCAAGTAAACTTAAAGAATTAATTGATATGGGAGTAGATTGTTTCAAGACCGATTTTGGTGAACGTATACCAACAGAAGTAGCTTATTTTGATGGATCAGATTCATATAAGATGCATAACTACTATACTCAAATATATAATAAGGTAGTATTTGATACTATTAAAGAAAATATAGGAGAAGATGAAGCAGTTTTATTTGCAAGATCAGCAACCGCAGGAGGACAACAATTTCCAGTACATTGGGGTGGAGATTGTGAAGCAAATTATGAATCAATGGGAGAAAGTTTAAGAGGTGGATTATCACTTTGTATGTCTGGCTTTGGATTTTGGAGCCATGATATAGGCGGCTTTGAAAGTACGGCAACTGCAGATGTTTATAAGAGATGGGTAGCTTTTGGGTTATTATCATCTCATAGTAGATTACATGGAAGCAGTTCATATAGAGTGCCATGGTTGTATGACGAAGAAGCTTGTGATGTGGTTAGATTATTTACTAAGTTAAAATGTAGTATAATGCCATACTTATATAATATATCTAGCAATGCATCAAAAGTAGGAATTCCAGTTATGAGATCTATGGTATTAGAATTTCAAGACGATCTAGCTTGTAGTTATTTAGATAAACAATATATGCTAGGGGATTCAATTTTAGTTGCACCTATTTTTAATGAAGAAGGAGAAGCTAATTATTATTTACCACAAGGAATTTGGACGAATTTCATAAATGGGAAGAAGTATAAGGGGGGGAGATGGATTAAGGAAACACATAATTATTTAAGTGTGCCTATGATGATAAAGGAAAATAGTCTTATTGCTACTGGATATGAAAATTCAAAGCCAGATTATGATTATAGAAAGAATGTATCAATCTTGGCATATGAATTAAAAGAGAATGAAAAAGTAAATACTACAGTTATAGATATGAAGGGAAATATAAGTCTTCAAGTAGAAGTCTTGAAAAAGGATAATGAAATTATAATTGAATCTACGGGAACAGATGGTGAATGGAATTTACTATTAAAAAATTTATTAAACATAAATAAAGTTCAAGGTGGAGAATTTATAATTGAAGGAGAAGATACAAAAATTTTATTAAATGATGGAAATGCTAAATGTAAATGCTATTTAAGCAACTAAAAATTAAATAACTTAAACTATAAACTAAAGGGTAAATACTTATTATAAGAGTTTACCCTATTAGTTTTATTTTTTACAAATTATTATTAAAAGAGTATGTGAAAAAACTTTAACTATGCAGTATAATTAATAATAGAATAATGTTATAAAATAGTAAAGACAGTAGAAACGTTTAGGAGGAATTAGAATGGAATTAAATTGGAGCTTAAAAGAAGTTTATCAAGGTTTTAATAGTGATGAATTTAAGTCAGATTTAGAAAAGCTTACTGAAGTTATAGAGGATATTAATATATGGGCAATAGAAACAATTAAAGATAAGGAAAATTTAGCAAAAAAATTAGAAGATTATATAACTAAGTTTACAACAATAACAGAATTATCAAATAAGCTAAATAGTTTTATAAATCTTAGCTTAAGCGTAAATACAAAAGATAAGGAAGCATTAAAATATTCAGATGTTTTAGAAAAAAAATTAACTAATTTAGTAGAGAGTTCTGCTAAGCTTGAAAAATATATTAGCAGTATAGAAAATATAGATAGTATAATAAATAAATCTGAATTGCTTAAGAAACATGAATTTATATTAAATACTGTTATTGAGCAAAGTAAATATTTGATTAGTGATAAAGAAGAAAATATAGTAGCTAATATGAAAAATACAGGATCAAATGCATGGGTTAAACTTAAGGATAATTTAATTTCAACATTAAAAGTAGAAATTGAAGAGGATGATGAAATAAAAGAACTACCATTGACTGTAATTTTAAATATGGCTTATGATAAGGATGCGAAGGTAAGAAAAAAAGCTTATGAATCAGAAATGAAAGCGTATAAAAAGATAGAAGAAGGAATAGCAGCAGCTTTAAATGCCATAAAAGGAGAAGTTTTAACCGTTTGTGATTTTAGAGGATATCAATCAGTTTTAGAAAAAACACTTATAGATTCAAGAATGAACCAAGAAGCGTTAGATGCAATGTTTTCAGCCATGGAAGAAAGTCTACCAAAATTTAGGAAATACCTAAAAAGAAAAGGTGAATTACTAGGTCATAAAAATGGATTACCATTTTATGATTTATATGCACCTGTTTGTGAAGCTAATATGAAATTTTCTTATGAGGAAGGTGCTAAGTTTGTAGAAAAGAATTTTAGAACATTTAGCGATAATTTGGGAAATTTCGCCAGTAAGGCTATAAATAATAATTGGATAGATGTTATGCCTGTAGAAGGAAAGGTAGGCGGAGCTTTCTGCGAAAACTTACATTTTATTGGGGAAAGTAGAATATTATTAAATTATGGAGAAAACTTTGGTGATGTGGTGACACTTGCTCATGAATTAGGTCATGGTTTTCATGGAGAATGTTTAAATGAGGAGACTATATTAAATTCAGATTATCCAATGCCAATAGCAGAAACTGCATCTACTTTCTGTGAAACAATAATTAAAAAGGCTGCAATAAAAGAAGCAACTAAGGAGGAAGCATTAGCGATTCTTGAAACTGAAATAAGTGATTGTACTCAAGTAATTGTTGACATATATTCTAGATTTTTATTTGAAAAATCATTTTTTGAAGCAAGAAAAGAAAGTGCTTTAACCGTTGAAGAAATAAAAGAACTTATGTTAAAAGCTCAAAGAGAAGCTTATGGAGATGGTTTAGATCCCCAATTTTTACATCCATATATGTGGACTTGGAAACCACATTACTACGATGCAGATTATAATTATTACAATTTTCCATATGCATTTGGATTATTATTTGCAAAGGGACTATATGCTGAGTATATAAAGAAAGGTCAATCCTTTTCTAAAGATTATGAAAGATTGCTTTCAATTACAGGAAAAAATAAAATAGCAGATGTAGCAAAGGTTATGGGAATCGATATAAATAATAAGGAATTTTGGAGAAATTCTTTAAAGACAGTTGAAGAAGATATAAAGGAATTTATTGAACTTAGTAATAAGTAGAATATAAATTTTATTAACTTAGACATGTCTTTATTAAAATAATTTCTATTGACTTAAGTTGATGGAAAATTAAAATTGCAATATATATGTTTTTTAGTATATGATGAATAATCAACAAAAAAATAAGATAATAATTAAAATCATGTTGGAAGAGGGGATAGAAATGAAGATATTTTATAATTCAGCAACAGGTAATTCATTATATGTTTCTAAAATAATAAAAGAGAACTTTGAAGATTGTGAATTAATTTCTATTAGTAAAGCATTAAAAGAAAATGAATTTAATGTTAGTGAAGATATAATTGGATTCATATACCCTATCCATTGTGGAGGTCTGCCAATTGTAGTAAATGAATTTATTTCAAAGATAAAAATAAATAAGGAAGCATATATTTTTGCAATTGGAGTTACTGGCGGAGGAGGGGCAGATAATAGCTTTAGTCAAATAAATAAGTTATTAACTAATAAAATAAGTAACTATTTCACTGTTAAATATATTTCCAACTATACAAGAATGGGAAAGAATCCTACAGAAAAAAGATCTAAAGATGCCATAAAAGAGAATCAAGGTAAAATATTAGAATTTATAGAGTCACTAAAGAAAAAAGAGGTAAAATTAAAAGAATTTAAAAGCGGAATTGGAAATTTAGGATATATACTTTGGAAGGATTATTATAAGAACAAAGATAAAAATTTCAATGTAAATGATAAATGTATTGGATGTAGAATGTGCGAAAAAGTTTGTCCGGTTGATAATATTTCAATGGAAAAGAACAGACCTAAATGGAATGGTAAGTGTACAGACTGTATGGCGTGTATAAATATATGTCCTAAAGAAGCAATAAATATTGGAAAAGCCACTATTAAAAAGAATAGATATTTTAATCCATATATTAAAAGGGACGAACTATTATAAAATTAAAAAAGTAAAATAATTAATAAAAATATATTATAAAAGTAATTTTTATTTAAATCTTCACATTAACTTAATTTTGGTTAAGAATGAAGTTTGTAGTATATATTTTGTAAAAAGTAATTTTCATTTAAATTAGTTATAATAGCTTAATTTTGTTGAATAATTAAAATTACAATATATATTAATATAATTTAAAATACAACATAAGAGGTGTAAAATGAAATATTTAGTTTTAGACGTTGGTGGAAGTGCAATAAAATATGCACTTATAACAGAAAAATTAGACTTTATAGAGAAAGGAAAGAAACAAACTCCACTTGATAATATTGAAAATTTTATAGAAGTAGTTGGAGAAATATACGATATATATAAAGATAATATAGAAGGAATGGCGATAAGTATGCCAGGAGTTTTAGATAGTGATAAAGGTTACGCTTATACTGGTGGTTCATTGACTTATAATAATGGAAAAGAAATTGTAAAGATTCTGCAAGAAAGATGTCCTACTAAAATAACAATAGAGAATGATGGAAAATGTGCTGCACTTGCAGAAGTATGGAAAGGTAGTTTAAAGGAATATGAAGATGGTGTCGTTATTGTGCTTGGAACAGGTGTAGGTGGTGGAATTGTAAAAAATAAGAAGATTCATAAAGGGAAAAACTTTTTTGCAGGTGAATTTAGTTTTATAGCAACTAACGTTAATGATACGAAAGGGATGGAAAATTGTTGGGGGGGTATAAATGGATCAAGTGCCTTAATAGGTGCTACAGCAAAAGTTAAAAACTTGATTCCAGAAGAAGTAGATGGATATAAAGTATTTGAATATGCTAATAATGGGGATGAAGATATTCTTAAAGTATTAAATGATTTTACATATAAATTAGCTATTCAAATATTTAATTTACAATGTATTTTAGATTCAGAAGTAGTAGCAATTGGTGGAGGAATAAGTAGTCAGGATATATTAATAGAATATATTCAAAAAAACGTAGAGAAGTATCATAAAACTTTCCCATTTGATGTTCCAAAGCCTAATGTGGTTAGATGTGAATTTAGAAATGATGCTAATCTTATAGGCGCATTATATAATTTTATTATAAGAAACTAACAAGAAGACTAAATCTTAGGAGGTAAAAATGAAAAATGTATTTTGTTATGAGACTAAGATTGGAAGACTAAAAATAGAAGAAAACGGTGAAGCAATCACTAAGATAGATTTTGTGAAGAAAGAAATAGAAGAGGATATAGAAAAAAAAGAAACATTATTATTAAAAGAGGCTATAAAGCAGCTCAATGAATATCTTGAAGGAAAATGTAATTTATTTGATTTACCGCTAGAGCCTGAAGGAACAGAATTTCAAAAGAAAGTATGGAATGCTTTGAAAGAAATTCCTTTTGGAGAAACAAAAAGTTATGGTGAAATTGCAAAGATAATAGGAAATGAAAAAGCATCAAGAGCTGTTGGAATGGCTAATAATAAAAATCCAATTATGATTGTAATTCCATGTCATAGGGTAATTGGTGCTAATGGTAAATTAGTTGGCTATGCAGGTGGAATAGAGGTAAAGAAAATGCTTCTTAATTTGGAGAAAAAGTATTTAGATTTTAAATAAGGTATTTTAATAAGCTCAAAAAGTGAAATATTTTAATGAGTAAGGTTAGTAAAAGATAATGATAGTTTAAATACAATAGTTCTCAAATGAAGTTAGAAGAGTAATTAAATTTTCGAATATATAAAAATTTATAAATAAAAGGTGATATCTCAATTTTTAATAAGTATTTTGAGATATCACCTTTTATAATGTGGCTATTTTAGTTATATTTTATAATTATGTATATTACTTAATTTCGTCTTTATTATCATTATTAGAAGACATAAATTTATTTTCTAATTCTGCAAATATAACTTTATCATAAAAATAGAAGATAATGCAGGCCATTGTAGGTAGAAAACTTATAAATACAATTGAAACATTCTTTAATACAAAATATCCTAAAACAATAACAGCAATTTTTATTATGGTTACTGGGAATTTTTTTATCACATAATATAGTGATAATACTAATAAATCCTTTAATTTTAATTCAAATCTAGAGTTTATAGCAAAAGCATAAAAGCCTACTATTAATGAAATTACTATTAGAACAATAAAAATTATATATATTCCATTTCCCGGTGAGTGTAAATAGAAATATTGAAAATCAATAAATAATATTGTAATAGCAATAAGCTCAATCATCCACAGCTTTAAATTAGAAATAAAATTAGTTTTATAGGTATTCCAGAAATAAGAAGAAAAATAAATATCTTTTTCACGAATTACTTTTCCTGTGGTTGAATATAATGCACCTAAGGACGGTCCTAAAGGTATTAAACAAATAAAGCAGAGCAATAAATTAAAGCTATTTGGTGATATTGCAGTGAAAATAAAAAATACTATAAGCAATATATTACTTATAGTTAAGTATATGCTGCTTAATAAAAAGGCTATAACATAATTTGATATTGAGTAAAGAGGCTTATCATAAAATTCTTTTTTCATAAATTGTATCAATTCCTTTCTTGAGGAATAAAAGTCATGAAATTATCTATTTCAGACTTCATCATCTATTATAGGTATTTTAATAGTAACGGCAGTTCCTTTTTCATAAATACTGCTGAAGGAAAGAACGTAATCATCTCCGTAATAAAGTTTTAAACGTTCATTTATATTTCTAATTCCATAACCACTTCCTTTAGAACTTGTACCATTAGATTTTACCCTTTTTGAAGATAAAATAAAAGGTAATTCGCTTTTTTAATTCAAATATCATCATGAGAAACTTTTAAATAAATGTCATTATCATCTGGAGAAAATGTTTTTTCAAAAAACAAGTTGTTTTCTGAAAAAACATATAACTAAAGAATATAATATGTTACTAAAAAGACTAAAATCATTAGAATTTGTATTAAATATGATATGTTAATATAGTATAACTATAATTTATAAAAGCATATTTAAATATTTTAGATAATAAATGATTTTAAGGAGATTAACGATGAAGGATAAAAATTTAATGATAAAATTCTGTTTCATATATTTTCTGGCATATGGAATTATAGCTTTAGGATATACTCAATATGTTCCCTACTTATCAAGTATTGGATATAATCCTATGGAAAGAGGAATTTTAATTTCATCTTATGCAATTACAACTATTGCATTTCAATTAATATTTGGAATTTTATCGGATAAATACAAGACCGTAAAAAAATTATGTATTATTGCAGTATTAGCATTTTCCATATTTACATATTTATTTTATAGTTTGGAAACCAAAATGTTCCTATTACATATGATTTTAATTTCTATGAGTGCAGGACTCGCTAATTTAAATTTTGGATATTTTGATAATTGGTTATTTACATTTGGAGAGAAAGCGAGAGAACAATTTAGTTTTATACGTGCATTTGGATCTATAGGGTGGGCAGTGGCAAGTATATTTATTGCAAAATTATTAGATTTATTTGCATATAAAGGATTAGGATTAATTATTGTGCTTTTAACAATTATAATGCTCGGATTAATGTTTTTAATTGCAGAAGGATCAAAAGCTAATGAAAAGAAAACTGAAAAAATTACAGTTATGGATATTAGAGAATTGCTAAGTAATAAAAAATACATATTAACAATAGTAATATTATTTTTAGTTTATTGTGCTAATAATTCTAATGCAACAACAATAATTGACAAAATGTTAGAATTAGGAGCAACTAATGCTGAAATTGGATATAAATGGACAATTCCGGGATTAGTAGAAATACCAGTATATATTTATGGTAGTTTCTTTTTGAGAAAATTTGGACCGTATAAATTACTTTCTATTTCTGCGTTTACAATTATGTTGCAGTTTATATTTTTCGGAATCAGCAATAGTTTGTACTCCATGATTCTGCTATCCGGCTTTCAAATAATTACTGGTCCAATGATGATGCTTGCCAGCCGTATATTAATATTTGAATTTTCAAGTGAAAAGTTAAAATCTACAGGGTTATTATTAGCTCTTAGTATTTATTCAGGGGTATCTGCATTTATTATGCCTTCAATCGGTGGAACAATTACTAATTATTTCAATGTTAATACTACAATTTTTATTGTAGCTGTAACTGCTGGTGTTGGATTTATTTTATCACTTGTTTTAAATTGCATGGAACATAGGAGTTAAAGAAAAAATAAATTTATATAGAAATAATAATAAATTCAGTTATAAAAAAGAAATTTAAAATATATTGACAATAAATACTATACCAAGTAAAATAAAAACATAGATTAGTTGTATTAAATTAAATTTTAGGAAATACAAAAAATGTATACTAATAATATAAAAGGTTTAAAATAATTAATAGAAGGAAAAGTTAACGAAATATCATTTTATAGATAAAACGGAGGAATGAAAGATGAAAATAGTAGGAAGCAATGAATTGAAAAGTGAAATAGAAAAGGGAATTACAGTTGTTGATTTTTTTGCAACTTGGTGCGGACCTTGTAAAATGTTAGCTCCAGTGCTTGAAGGATTATCAGGTGAGATGGAAGGAAAGGCTAGATTTATAAAAGTTGATATTGATCAAAGTTTAGAATTAGCAAATGAATTCCAAATCTCAAGTGTTCCAACAATGATTATTTTTAAAGATGGTCAAAAAGTGGAACAGCTTGTAGGATTTTTACCTAAAGAAAAAATACAACAAGCTGTAGAGGCTAATTTATAGAATATTTTTTAAGAGATAAAACATAGTATGTAAATATATTGCTGCTATGTTTTTATTTAAACAAATAAATTGAATCAAATTTAATTTTTGTAAATGCATTAAACAAGATGATGGAGATAAAATAATATGAAAAATATAGATCAAAATTTATAAAATTTGAAATCAAGTTTAAATACTTAAATTTTAATGAATAAAGGGAGATGGAGAAATGAATTTTTATGATTTTTCAGCAAAAAAGATGAATGGCCAAGAAGTGAAAATGGAAGAATATAAGGGCAAGGTAGTTTTGGTAGTAAATACAGCAAGTAAATGCGGATTGACACCACAATTTGAAGAATTAGAAATTTTATATAAAGAAAACAATGATAAGGGGCTTGAAATCTTAGGATTTCCTTGTAATCAATTTGCAAGTCAAGATCCAGCAAGTAATGAAGAAATACAATCATTTTGCTCATTAAATTATGGAGTTACTTTTACTATGTTTGAGAAAATCAATGTAAATGGAGAAAATGCACACCCATTATATAAATATTTAAAGAATGAAGAAAAAGGTTTATTTAGTAAAGAAATAAAATGGAATTTTACTAAATTTCTAATTGATAAAGATGGAAAAGTGATAAAGAGATATTCTCCAACTACAAAACCACTAAAAATAAAAGAGTATATTTTGAAATTATTGAATTTGTAAACTATAATAGTATATATTAATAGTAATAAATTATTTTATATAAGGCTCAATAAACAAACTCATATACGTATTGGTTATGTATTATTTTAAGGTAGCAGTTTAATTTGAATTTACATAAATAAAAATTAATAGTAAAATTTTAGCAGAATATATGCGTTTAGTTAAAATTCATTGAACATATTGGAGGAAATTAATATGAATGAAAGATATGATATTGCAATAATAGGGAGCGGGCCAGCAGGATTATCAGCAGCATTAAATGCAAAAATAAGAAAAAAGAAATTTGTAATATTTGGGAATAAAGAGCTTACTCAAAAGCTTTCAAAAGCTCATGAAATTAATAATTATTTAGGTTTTTATAGAAAGAGTGGCAAGGAAATACAAGAAGAATTTAATAATCATTTAAAAGAAATGGATATTAATATAACCGAAGAGAAGATTAACAATGTATATGCAATGGGTGATTATTTTGCATTAATGGTAAATGAAAAAATTTATGAAGCAACCACTGTAATATTAGCAACAGGTGTTCAGTATGGAAAATTATTTGAGGGTGAAGAAAGATTACTTGGAAAAGGTGTAGGATATTGTGCAACTTGTGATGCGCCTTTGTATAAAGGCAAAGTTGTCACAATAATAGCATATAATAAACATGAAGAGGCAGAAGCTAATTTTATTGCAACAATAGCAGCTAAAGTTTATTATATTCCTATGTATAATGAGGAGGTTGAAGTAGATTCTTCTATTGAAATTATTAATGATGTCCCAATTGAAATTATAGGAGAAGATAAAGTAAGAAATCTTAAACTTAAAAATTCAAAAATTGATACAGATGGAATTTTTATATTAAGAGATAGCATTTCTCCAGGACAATTGGTGCCAGGTCTTAAAATAGTAAAAAACCATATTGAAGTAGACAGATTAATGAAAACAAATATAAATGGTTGTTTTGCAGCTGGTGATGTTGTTGGAAAGCCGTATCAATATATAAAATCGGCAGGAGAAGGTAATATAGCAGCATTATCAGCAGTTAGTTATATTGATTATATTTCTAAAAAATAATTTATGTTAAGGATGGAATTCAAAATAATTTATAGAAGTTATACGTTTTTAAAAGGAGACCTGTTGTAAAATGAAATTGAACTAATAAAAAATCCATAGTGGATTATTCTGTGTTATGATTTAATCGTTAAACAAAAAACATACACGGAGGATAATCACTATGGACTACCCAAATAATAACAC
>NZ_LZZM01000228.1 GCF_002006345.1 Clostridium puniceum | reverse complement strand
TCTGAATAAATATTTGTTTGTATAATCATAATTACCTCCGTTAAATCTTGAGTAATTATAATTTATAAAAACTAAATTGTACATTCTTATATGATCATTTCCTTACATTCTTATCGTATCATTTATAACTTGTACTTTAACTTCAGATATTACTTTTGATTTTCTAGGCAAAATAAAATACCCCCTTTATAGAAACAGTTTTATTATTTTAACTGTCTACTGTAAAGGGAGCATATCAATATAGTGGAGTTTATATTTATATTTCTCAGAAGGTTTTATATCACTAGGAATTCTTTTAAGACCATCTAAGTAGTATGAACATCTAGGATTTGTGCATTTATGAATGCGAAAATGCTTACGGTCTTTCTTTTGAGAAAGAGTATGACCACAATGAGGACATACAAGTACTATAGGCTTAGTAACATAATTACTTCTGTTGAAATTTTGCCCACAAACTTTACATTGGAACTGACCTCGATTGCCGTTATTATCGTAGATATAATGGTGAGGTGCACTACACTTTGGGCAGATAGTTTCATTAGGAATACACTTACCGTTCCGTCGTTGGACGGGTTTTACTACCTTGTTATATTTGTGCTTTTAATAAGCTAAAAGAAACTGATAGTCAACTTTTTCAAAACGAATAATTTTAGGAGGAAGTTTGTCTACTTTAAATTTTTGATATTCTGGGCTGTTAGAATCATCAAAAGCCCATTGATTTAAAGGAATATTCTTTGAAATAAACAAAACAAGTTTATAAATAGTTTTAACTAAATATTGATTATATAAAAGTAAATAAGTTATAATTGAATCCATAACAATGACCTTTCTTTTGATGTTGTTTTGGTGTTGAGGAACTCAATTATAACATGAAATTAGGGGGGCATTGTTTTTTTGTACAAAAAACGCTCGAACCCTTGATATATAAAGAAAAAATTAAGAAGAGTAGTGTAAATACTTTACACTAACAAAGAAATTGTAGAGGCAAATAGATGAAAATTAAACATTAGAAATTTTATATTCTTTAGTAGTTATTAAGTCCTTGTTACTTTTTTTTCTTAAATCATGAATCATCAACACTATTCATTAATATAACCAATAAAAAAAGGATCATATAAAAATATGATCCAACTTAAAAATAGTAAAGAAACTTGTAATTCAATATTATTATATTAAATACTTTCAATAAATGCTTAAGAGCAGTAATTAGAATGAAATAATATTAATTTAAATCAAATCAAAAATACTTATTTAATAATAATTTGAATACACAAAATCATAAAACAGTATTTAGTTTGTATTAAAAATTTTTAGCAACTCAAAATTCTACCACACTATATTGTATAAAACTATATTAAAAGTGCTACTTTTAATATAGCAGTTATTGAATATTTTTAATAGTAATATAATATATATAGAAAGAACGGAAAGCTTCTTGTTAGTTGTATCCTTTTTAAATAAAAAAAGATGCAGTCATTAATTTGGCTGCATTTTTTGTCCAAATGAAAAGGCAGAGCCGAAGCTCCACTAGTCCATTGGGAAATATAATTTTAACATATATAAATTCATAAAGAAGAGATAGTATTTAGGTGGTGAGTAAAATACTATCTCTTTTGTATAATTAGTAGGTAAAGTGTGTCGTAACTTGTTTCATAAAAAGAACCTCCCTAATTGAATTTTATAAAAACATTAATCATTTTCTGGTTTTGTATCTAGAATATTTTTTAATAGCTTTTGAAGCACGTCCACAATAGCTGTGATGATACTTGTTGCTAAAATACCCATTAGACTTAATGATATAGGACCTGCTGGGTCATCTCCTGTGACTTTAGCAATTACCTTTAAAGTTACTGTCCCTAACACTATGAAGAAGATAGTTGTTAAACTACATTTCTTTATGACCTTAAAAGATTTAAGTGATAACTCGGAGAAAGCATTATTCCTTTCAATATAAGTTAATAGTTTAAAAGCTTGATACAATGCAACAGAAAATGCAATACAGCATCCATACGCATATCCTAATAAGGGATATAGCGAGTAGACCCCTGGATGTGCTTTTGGTTCTCTAATGGCTAGTACAGGTAACCCAAAGATACATAAAGTAAGCACCGCAATTCCAAGCAGAAAAATAATTACCTTTAAGAAAGTGGTTGAGCCTTGTTTAACATTCATTTAAAGCACCTCATTAAATTATTTATAAAATAATTTTAGTATATATCTTATCGTTTTACAATAAATTTATATCGTATTTTACTATATTATTATTGTTATTATACTCAATAGTAAACCGAGATGCCAGTTTGTAAATTGAAATGCAATATTTGTAACTGATAACTAAATATTTGTAAATGAAACGCAACTTTTGAAAGCTAAAAGCCACATTTGTAATCTAAATGCAACTTGATTTTTTGGTTTTTCTCCTGTATTATTTAAAAAAATAGGCATGCTAACTAGAGGTCAATTCCCTCTCGATTTTTTTGTAATCGGAGAATCCACCGCTGTTTTATAATCATATGGATTAGCTGGCGGCACTGTTTTAAATTTTTATTTTTTGAGAAGAAGTGGTTTCAACATAATGTCACTGGCTGCTACCGGTGCACATCCTAACCTTTGTAAAATTTCGTCTCCGTGGTAAAAGCTGAACGTTTCGTATGGGCTACGGTTGTTCAGTTTTTTTTTATAGGAATTAATGTGGTTCATAATAAGCGTTATATCTTTCTGTATTAGATGATTGAAGCTGCTTCCCTTAGGAAGAATTCGCCGAATCAGCTATTTCATCAATTTGTCCGCGAAGAAATTCCTTAGTCATGTTCATGATGTAGTCTATATAAGGCTGACTTACTGCTGTGTTCCTCCTTCGGGTTAGTTTCGGTTGTATTTATTTTACACTTAAGCTGTACTTTATCTCCACATGGTAAATATTCTTCAAGTACAGAATTGTTGGATGCAAAATTAATATTAGGTAACTGGCAGAAAATATACTTCAGATACTTATATGCATCTGAAGTATATTTTCTGCCAATTTAAGTTTGATGCGTCCTGAAATTTATTCAGGAAACCAATGAACATTTAACTTTTCTTGTATATAATTTACTAACGAAGCGTTAACCATCTTACAATAAGGCTTGCATTTAGTTCTTCTAATTTGATATTTATCTTGAGCTGTATGAGCACTATATTTTCCATTAAGATTATTTCTTTTTATTTCTCTCAAAATACTTGATTTATTCCGATTAAGTTCTTTGGCTATTTTAGATAAACTCCATCCTAAATTTAAATATTCTATTATATAACAACGTTCATTTATAGTAATATGTTTATAACACATATAGTCATGTCCTTTAAAGTGGTTTTCTAGTAATTATTACTTTAACATGAACGTGGTCTTATGGGTTATTTTTTTGAAATTAATTAATGTTGTATTTGATATTATAATCTATTAAGTAAAAAAATTACCTAAATATAAAAAAGTTGACAGTTAAGTAATAAAGATGTAGAATTAAGATGAAAATGAGAATTATTATCATTTGAGACTGTTGGAGAATTTTTAAATTTGAGGGAAAAGTGATTTGTTTTAAGGCAAATGTATTTTTGTGAATAAAAATGTAATTGTTTCAAAATAGACAATTAATTGAAAATATAACAAGGAGGAATTTTAAATCCAATGAGAGATTTAATTAAGAATTGTAAAAATATAGATATAAGCAAAACTATTATGTTTTGCTTTCCTTTTGCAGGAGTAGGTGCTGCATACTTCAACAGATGGATAAAATATTTTAAAGATGATATAGTAGTCTGTCCTATACATTTACCAGGAAGAGAAGAAAAGATTATGGAAGATCCATATGTGAATATGGAATTATTAATTGATGATTTATTTGAGGAAATAAGTAATTACAGTAGTAATAATATAATTTTATTTGGACATAGCATGGGTGCTAAAATAGCTTATGAAATTGCAAAGAAATTAGAGCTTGCATCATATCCAGCAAAACAGCTTATTATATCTGGAAGCAGAGTACCGCATATTCCAGAATCTAATCCTATTTATAATTTACCAGATGAAGAATTTATAAAAGCTATAGTGCGCTTTGATGGAACACCTAAAGAGATTCTTTATAATAAGGAACTATTGAAATTCTTCTTGCCTATGTTAAAAGCAGATTTTACTATGGATGAAAAATATCATACAACTGAAGTTGTTAAGCTGTCATGTCAAATTACTGCTTTTGGGGGGATTTCAGATAAAGAAGCAGATGAAGAAGCAATGAAAGAATGGAAGGAGTATACAAAGTCAAATTTTAAAATTTTTATGTTTGAAGGAAAACACTTTTTTATAAGAGATAAAGAAGCAGAAATTCTTAACATAATTTCACAGGGAATAAGAGGTTTTAAAAAATTAGGGGAAATAGAATGAAATTGAAATTTTTTAGGAATAAGGATTTATTTTAGCTACCTCAGATACAATTAGAAGAACAAGAGACTCATGGATGAATAATTTGCTGGAAAGATATTGTTTGTTGGATTAACAGTAATAAAAGTGTTCTTAATGATAAAGAACTTAAAAAGGCAGATAAATTTAAATAGTTTTTGTATTAGAGATGATGGAATTTATAAAGATGATAGTAAATTAGATTGTTATAATATATTTATTTTTAGAGCAGCTTATTTATATACAGCTGCACTTGTTGTAAGTAATAGATAAGGAGGAAAAGTATGAATTATAAAAAAAGATATATCAAAGATTTATCTAGTTATGAAAATCTAGAAGGATGGGAAAAGAAGACGTTAGGTGAACATTTAAAAGAATGGGCTGAAAGTTATGGCGATAAAACTGCAATTATTGTTGGAGAAGAAGAAGCTGCTTATGCTGAGCTTCATCAAAAATCTTCTGAAATGGCATATGGATTTTTAGATTTAGGAATTCAAAAAGGAGATACTGTAGTAGTTCAGATTCCAAATAGTATTTCATTTGTTGTAACATTATTTGCTTTGGTAAAAATAGGAGTTATTCCAATTTTGGCCTTACCGGCATATAGAGAAGCAGAATTAACAAACATTATAAAACTGGCAGAACCATCTGCATATATTGTTGCCGATAAATATCTTGGATATGACTATCTTCCCATGGCAGAAATGCTAAAGAAGAACTGTAGCTGTTTAAAGCATGTAATTGTTGATGGAGAAGCAGCAGGAAATTTAAAAATAGAAGATGTTAAGGGTATAGAAAGAGAACTCCCACAAGTAGATGCATATAGTACTGCGATTCTTCTTCTTAGCGGAGGCACAACAGGAATTTCTAAATTAATTCCTAGAACTCATGCTGATTATATATATAATGCACGTATGTGCGCAGAAAGATGTAATCTAGATAAAGAAAGTGTTTATTTAGCATCACTTCCAGTTATGCATAATTTTGCATTGAGTTGTCCAGGATTAATAGGAACTTTAGATAAAGGAGCGACTGTAGTACTTTGTAAAAATACAAGTCCCGATGAGATTCTTGAATCAATTACAGAGAAAAAAGTTACTATTACTGGACTAGTACCAGTTATGGCTACTGTATGTATGGAAATGTTGAATTTTGATGATGAATATGATATTTCAAGTTTGAAAATTTTACAAATTGGTGGAGCAATGCTGGAAGATACAATGGCAGATAAGATTATTAGAGAATGGTCATGTAAGTTGATGCAGGTATTTGGAACTGCAGAAGGATTAGTATGTTTTACAAGTTTAGATGATCCTGATGAAATTATAGCTAGATGTCAGGGAAAACCAATATCTCCTGCAGATGAGATAAGAATTGTAGATGAAAATGATATTGATGTTGAAGATGGAAAATACGGAGAATTACTTTCTAGAGGTCCTTATACAATAGATAGTTATTTTATGGCAGAAGAAGCAAATGCTAAAAGTTTTACTAAGGATGGCTTTTATCGTACAGGTGATAGAGCAATGAGAACAAAAGAAGGTAATCTGCGTATGGGAGGAAGACTTAAAGAACAGATTAATAGAGCAGGAGAAAAAATAATGCCAGCAGAAATAGAAGCATATCTTTGCAGACATGAAGATATTCGTGAAGTGGCAATAGTAGGAATCCCAGATGAAGAGCTTGGAAACAGAAGCTGTGCATTTATTATGACAGAAGAAGATAAAGATATAAATTTAAATGATATTCATAACTTTCTAAGAAAATTAGGAGTTGCTCAATATAAATATCCAGATCAGTTAGAAAGTATAGAGAGCTGGCCTTTAACTAAAATAGGTAAAATTGATAAAAAAGCATTAGCTAAAATGATTATAGAAAGATAAATAGGTGATATTTATGGAATATATAGAACTTAAAGAACAAATAAAGAAAAAATTAGCTATTCCAAAAGATTTTGATGAGAATGAAAATCTTTTGAAATTAGGTTTGAATTCACTAAAAATAATGAGATTAGTAAATCAGTGGAGAAGGAAAGGAATTCGAGTTTCTTATGGAGAGCTCATGGAAAATCCTACATTAAATAATTGGTGGAACATTATTGCAACAAAATCAGAGAAAGTAGAAACAATAAAAAAAGTACAATATCATTTGGAAAGACTTAAACCATTTCCATTAACAGATGTTCAATATGCTTATAAAATAGGAAGATCGGATGCACAGGAACTTGGCGGAGTTGGATGTCATGCATATTTAGAATTTTCAGGAGAAAATGTAGATCCTTTAATGCTGGAAAAAGCATGGAATATTCTTCAATATCATCATACTATGCTTAGAGCAAAATTTTTAGAAGATGGTACACAGAAGATTATGGATAAACCATATGATGAACATATTGTAATTAAAGATTTACGAGAGAGTTTAAATTTTGAAAAGGAACTAATAGAGATAAGAGATTTATTATCTCATAGGAAATTAAAAGTAGAAGAAGGACAGGTTGCTGGACTTGCATTTAGCCTGCTTCCAAATGGAAAGACAAGAATTCATTTTGATTTAGATTTATTAGTAGCAGATGTTCAGAGTTTGCAGATATTATTGAGAGATTTATCTTTAGCATATATGGGAAAGAGCCTTCATAAGGAATCTAAAGATTGGAGCTTTGCAAGATATTTAGAAATACAAAGTAAAGAAGATGAATATGAAAAAGAGAAATCTGAGAAGTATTGGAAAGATAGAGTTAAAAACTTACCATTTGGTCCAGAGATTCCAATAGCAAAAGAACCTGCGGAAATTGAAAACGTCAGATTTAATAGAAGAATTATTAAGATAGAAAAAGATGAATGGGATATTTTACAGCAAAAAGCTATGGAAAAACATGCAACACCTGCGATGCTTCTGCTGTCTTCTTACGCAATGGTTTTGGAACGCTGGGCTAAAACAAAACACTTTTTAATTAACATTCCGCTGTTTAATAGAAAAACAGAACATGAAGGATTGGAAGATGTTGTTGCTGATTTTACAACTTTGCTGTTATTAGAAGTAGATATGAGAAAAAAACAGACATTTCTAGAACTCTTAGATACAATTCAAAAACAAATACATAAGGATATGAAATACACAGCATATTCAGGAGTGCAGGTTCAAAGAGACATAGCACAAGTATATGGTGAAAATCAAAACATAGCCCCTATTGTATTTGCATGCAATTTAGGGAATCCATTATTAACTAAAGATTTTAAGAATAATTTTGGTGACCTTTCCTATATGATTTCACAAACACCAGGAGTATGCATGGATTTCCAGGTATACGAG
The DNA here is from genome assembly GCF_002006345.1 of Clostridium puniceum. Taxonomy (GTDB): domain Bacteria; phylum Bacillota; class Clostridia; order Clostridiales; family Clostridiaceae; genus Clostridium; species Clostridium puniceum. The sequence continues at coordinate 15,508 of NZ_LZZM01000228.1, read as the reverse complement.
GAAGAAAATGGATTAATGCTGACTTGGGATATAGTAGATGAACTTTTCCCAGAAGGTATGATAGATGATATGTTTAATAGTTTTGAAGAATGCCTTCATAAACTAAGTACAGAAGACTGGGATCAATATTTTGATGTTATGCCACAATATCAAAAAGAGTTTGTAGATAGACAAAAAGGCATCATACCATTAAAAGAAGAAAAATGCTTATATGAAGATTTTCTTAAAAATGTAAGAGAATATCCAGATAAGACTGCAATTATTGATACAGGTGAGAATATAGAACTTTCTTATGCAGAACTTGAAAAATATGCTTTATCTATTGCTGCATTTATTGTAAAGAATAATATAAGTAAAAAAGCAATTGCGATTTCACTCACAAGGGGATATAGACAGGCGGCAGTTGCTTTAGGAATATTATTATCTGGAAATTTATATGTTCCTGTCAGTTTAAATCAGCCAAAAGAAAGAAGAAAATTAATTCATGAAAAAACAGAAATATATTATGCAATTACTGATGAAAATAAATTTAATTCTGTTGAATGGCCACAGGATACTGAAATATTCAAATTTGAAGAACTTATAAAAGAAGAGCCATTATGTGAGATACCAAAGATATCGCCAGAAGATTCTGCGTATATCATCATGACATCTGGAACTACTGGTTTTCCTAAAGGTGCAGAAATATACCATAGAGGAGCAAGTAATACAATTACAGATATAAACAAAAGATTTGATATTACTAAAAAAGATAAAGTATTGGGTGTTTCATCTATGGATTTTGATTTATCTGTATATGATTTATTTGGAACATTAAGCAGTGGCGGAACTCTAATTATGATTTCAGAAGAAAAAAAAAGAGACGCACAATTCTGGCTGCAGCAGGTTATGAAATATAATATAACCATATGGAATTCAGTGCCAGTACTATTAGATATGTTATTAATTCAAGCAGAAGCTGAGAATAAAAAGCTGCCATTAAGAAGAATTATGCTTTCAGGTGACTGGATAAGCTTGGATCTTCCAGAACGTGTTTCAGGAGTAAGCGATAATTGTAAATTTATTGCTATGGGAGGAGCAACAGAAGCAAGTATATGGTCAAACTACATGGATGTTAAACTTCCTATTCCTAAAAGTTGGACTTCTATTCCATATGGAAGACCACTGGCATATCAGTCATATAGAATTGTGGATGAAAATGGTATGGATGTACCATTTTTAGTTGAAGGAGAGCTTTGGATTGGGGGAGCGGGTGTAGGAACATATCGTGGTGATGATGAATTAGTTAAAAAGAAATTTATAAAGGATTCATATGGAATATGGTATGGAACTGGAGATAAAGGACGTTTTTGGAATGATGGAACAATAGAATTTCTTGGACGTGAGGACTTTCAAGTAAAAATACGTGGACACAGAATTGAATTAGGAGAAATAGAAGCATTATTAAAATCTGTCAGTGGTATTAATAATTCTGTAGTAGAATCTTCAGATGGAAGTATTGGAGATAAACATTTAATTGCATATCTGCAGACAGATAATAAAAAGGAAGCGCCTCTTTACTTAAAAGATGAGATTATGCAGCAGAAAATAAATAAAAAGTGGAATGAAATATCGGATGTAGATGTGCAGTCATACGATAAGAAAGAATTTGATAATGCTTTAAAATATGGTGAATGGAAAGCATGCCAGGCTATGTTAGAGACTCTGAAGATATTGGAAATTTTTAAATCTGGAGAAGAATATTTATTTGATGAAATTATCAATCAGGGGAATATTTCCAAAGTGCAGAAGGAAACTCTTAATTCTTGGTTAAAAGCTTTAGTTCAATATGGTTTCATCAATGAAAATAGAGGCAGATATTCTATAGCAGAAGATGTAACTGAAATACATGTAGAAATGAAGGAAGATTTAAAAAAAGTAGATTCATATGTGGATAGATTAAAACAACATCTTCCAGAGCTGATGCAGGGAAGAAAAAATCCTTTGGAAGTTTATTATGAAGATAATAAAAAATTATCACCTAATAATTTATTAGATCAGCTTCCAGGAACAGAAGATACAGCTAATGTCTTAATTGATGCGATAGAAAAGTTAATAGATAATTCACAAGAGAAAGTTAGAATATTGGAAGTAGGAACCAGAGACATAAAAATAACAAAAATGATTTTAGATACATTAAAAGATAAGAATGTTGAGTATGTATATGCAGATTCTTCTGTATTCTTTGTAAATGAAGCAAAACAATTGGAAGCTGAATATCCGATTACAAAATTTCAAGTATTAGATTTAGAAAAAGAACAGTTTTGTTTAGAAGATGAACATCAATATGATTGCGTAATTGCAGTAAATTCAATTCATAGGATGAACAATCTAGATTTTGTTTTGAACAATATAAAGAAATTATTATCTTTTGATGGAGTATTTATAATGATTGAGTTAACAATAAAGACTTATTTACAAGATATTACTGCATCTATTCTTGAGTCAGGGAAAGAAAATGTAAGAGATTCTTTAATATTAAATCATGAACAGTGGAAAAATGTTTTAGAGAACAATGGATTTCTTAAAATCTCTGTATATCCAGAAAATTCAGCGTTAAGTGGTAGAAATGTATTTATATCTATGTCAGAGGAATCAGTATATATTTTGAATAATGAATATATAATAGATTCAATAAAAGAAAAACTTCCAGAATATATGATTCCTAAGGTATATCATTCTTTAGAAAAGATACCATTAAGCAAAAATGGAAAAATAGATAGAAAAACTCTAAGAGCATTGAGTACAAAAACTCAAGAAGTATCTATAAAAGAAGAACCTACGACAAAAAGTGAAAAAGAGCTTTGTGATATATGGAAGGAAATTTTTAAGTTAGGTGAGATAGGAATTTTAGATAATTATTATTTACTTGGAGGAGATTCTTTAATTGCAACTAAAATGCTCACTAAGATTAAGGAAAAATTTAAAGTAGCATTTTCAATTAAAGATCTTATGACATTAAAGACTATTAAAGAACAGGCGAAACATATTGATGAACTTTTAGAAGATGATTCTAAAGTGGAAGAACAGGGACTTCCAACAGTTATTCCAGATAAAGAACATGAAAATGAACCATTTGCATTGACAGAAGTACAACAGGCTTATTGGATTGGCAGAAGTGGAATGTATGATTTAGGACAAGTTTCAACTCATTGTTATTTTGAATTAGATGGGGAGGATATTAATATTATTAAATTACAGTCTGCTTGGAATGACATGATTAAACAACATGGAATGATGCGTGTAATTATACTTGAAAATGGTCAGCAGCAGATATTAAAAAGCGTTTCTGAATATAAGATACCTGCAGTGGATTTATCAGAATTTAAAGAAGATTCTATGAAAAATGAATTAAAAAAAATCCGTAGAGAAATGTCTCATCAGGTAATTGCAACTGAAACGTGGCCATTATTTGATGTAAGAGCAACTGTAATGAAAGATAGAAAAATCAGAATACATGTAAGTTTTGATAATTTAATTTTTGATGGATGGAGTATGTTTCGTTTATTAGATGAATGGGCAAAGAGGTATCGTGGAGAAATTGGTCAAATACCTAAATTAGAAGTTTCTTTCAGAGATTATGTTTTAGGGTTAGAAAAAATAAAAGATTTAGGTGTATATGACAAAGATAAAGCTTATTGGTTAGGTAGAATTGATAATTTTGCATCAGCACCAGAATTACCTTTATATAAAAATGAAAGTGAAATTGTTGAGCAGAAATTTACCAGAAGAACTGCTTATCTTAATAGAGAAGAGTGGCAGAGCTTAAAAAATTCGTCTAAGAAATATGGTATTACACCAGCCGTATTATTAATTACAGCTTATACAGAAACATTGAGAAAATGGAGCATTAATCCAGAGTTTACTCTTAATTTAACACAATTTGATAGAAAACCGATTCATTCACAAGTTAATGATCTGGTAGGAGATTTTACTACATTGACACTTTTAGAAGTTAAAAATAGTAAAGAAGAAAATTTTATAAAACGAGCAGAGGTAGTTCAAAATCAGCTTATGGAAGATTTGGAACATACTTTTTATAGTGCTATAGAAGTTGAAAGAGAATTAAAAAGAAAAGATGGTAATACAACAGGTTCGATTATGCCAATAGTATTTACCTGTGGACTAGGTGTTGATCAGTGGAACGAAGGCAAATGGGTAGGAAAATTAGTATATAATATCAGCCAGACACCACAGGTATGGTTAGACCATCAGGTAGTAGAAAGTGATGGCGGATTAGGGCTTTTCTGGGATAGCGTTGATGAATTATTCTATCCAGGAATGCTTGATGAAATGTTTAAAGCATATACAGAACTTTTAAAAGACTTATCAGCTCATCAGGATAAATTAATAGAGAAATCTGTAAGTTTAATTGATGTTCCTATATCAGAAGCACGTAAAAATGCCAATGAAACAGAAAAGAATTTTGAAGACAAGTGTCTGGATGAATTGTTCTTAGAAATGGAACATAAATTCCCAGAGAGGATAGCAGTTGTAAATAAAGAATTTAGATTAACTTATAGAGAAGTTAAAGAAAAGTCATTATATATATGCAGACAATTACAAGAAGCTCAGGTAGAAAGTGAAGAATTAACAGCTGTTCTAATAGAAAAAAGCTGGCATCAGATTATATCTGTTATGGGAATATTATTTGCAGGTGTAGCATATCTGCCATTAGATATTGAAAATCCAAGAGAGCGTTTGGAGAAAATTTTAACTGATACTAAAACAAAAAATGTTTTAGTAAAGAAAGAGTTTTTAGAAAAAAATAAATGGTTAAAAAAATGGACATGTATTGTTGTAGATGGAGAAGGCTGGGAAAAAGATAATTCAATTATTGCTAAGAAAAATACAAATTCTTTAGCATACACTATATATACTTCAGGAAGTACAGGTATGCCTAAAGGAGTTATGATATCACATAAAGGTGCTGTTAATACAATCCAGGATATTAATTCGAGATTTAATGTAAATGAAAAAGATGCAACTCTTGCAGTATCTAATCTACATTTTGATCTTTCTGTGTATGATGTTTTTGGAATGCTGGGAAGTGGTGGAAAATTAGTAATTCCAGATAGCGAGAAAGCCAAAGAGCCCAAGTATTGGATAGAATTGATGAATAAAGAATGCATTACTATATGGAACAGTGTACCTACTTTCGTTGAAATACTTACAGAATATGAATCTCATCAAAATAAACTCGTTAGAAAAGATCTTAGATTAATAATGATGAGTGGTGACTGGATAGCAACTTCGCTTCCTAAGAAGATAAGAGATATTTTTGATGATATAACAATTATTTCTATGGGAGGTGCAACAGAGGCAAGTATCTGGTCAAATATATTTGAAATTCCTAAAAATATCCCATCAGAATGGAATAGTATTCCATATGGCAAGCCATTATGTAATCAAAAATATTATATATTAGATTCAGGTTTAGGAAATTGTCCAGATTATGTTCCAGGAATACTTTATATTAGTGGTGCAGGTCTAGCAGAAGGCTACTTAAATGATAAAGAAAAAACAGCAGATAAATTTATATATCATCCACAAATTGGAGAAAGATTATATTGTACAGGCGATATGGGACGATACTGGAATGATGGAAATATTGAATTTTTGGGAAGAATAGATAATCAAATAAAAATTAATGGATATAGAGTAGAATTGGGGGAAATTGAAAATGCAATAATTAAGGCAGCTGGCATTAGTAAAGTAGCAGTAATGCCGATGTCAGATGCAGGAATGATAAGTATAGCTGCTTTTATAGAGACTGAAAATGAAGTAGATAATAAGTCATTTAAAGAGGAGTTAAGGCTATTAATCCCAGAATATGAAATCCCAAAGAATATTATTAAACTTGAAAAGTTACCATTATCTAATAATGGCAAGGTTGATAGGAAAGCATTAAATGAAATATGGCAGAAACAAAAGAAAGAGGAGATAGTATTACCTAGAACTGAAACAGAAAAAAATATTCTATCGGCCTTTGAAAAAGTATTATGCGCTAATATAGGAATTGAAAAAGGATTTTTTACAAGCGGGGGTGATTCACTTAAAGGAATAAGATTAGTTAATTTACTAAAAGAAGAATTGAATTATGAAGTTTCATTAAGAGAGATATACAAATATTCAACAGTTGAAAAATTAGCAGAATTTATAGAAGAAAAACAGGAAAATTTTGAAGAAGGTACATTATAAATAAGATTATATATAAGGAGAAGTTATGGATATAATTGAAATTATCGAAGAATGTATAAAAAGAGGAATACAATTATGGACAGAAAATGGAAGCTTACATTTTAAAAGTCCAGCAGGTGCATTAGACAAACAGTTAAAAGAAAATTTAAAGAAATTAAAACCAGAAATCATTAATTATTTAGAAGAACAGAAAAAAAATAAAATACAAAGTATGGAAGAGGAAAAATATGATGATTTTCCAATCACTGATATTCAGTCAGCATATTTAGTAGGACGAAATAAAGCTTATCTATATGGTGGAATTGGATGTAAGATATATTCAGAATTCATGACTAAATTTACAGATCGTGATAGATTTTTAGAAGCTGCAAATAAATTGATAGAACGTCATGAAATGTTAAGAGTTCACATAAGTAAAGAAGGAAAGCAGAGTTATTTAAAACAGTTAGTAGAAAAGCCTGTATGTGTTTATGATTTATCTGATGAATCCCAGGAGGAAAAAGATAATATAACAACAGAGATTAGAAATAAGATTAAATTTAAACAATATGATCCACAAAAGGATGTTTTATTTGATATTGGTCTATGTATATTAAATGATACTGAAGGAATTTTATATTTATCATTAGATATGCTTATTGGTGATTTTGTAAGCATAGATATAATTATAAAAGATTTGAAAAAGCTATATGAAGGAGAAAAATTAGCACCTTTAACTATAACTTTTAGAGATTTTATAATGTATAAAAATAAAGAAAAGAAAACTATGGAATTTCGCAGTATGTATGAAAATGATAAAAATTACTGGTTAAATAGAATAGATACACTGCCAACAGAATTAGAGCTGCCAAAGAATGAGCAGCAAGACATTATTGAAAGAGGCAGATTCTATCATAAAGAATATCTTATATATAATGAAGAATGGCAGAAAGCTGAAACATTATCTAGAAAATATGGTGTTACACTAACTTCAGTTATATTAGCGGCCTATTCTTCAGTACTTTCAAGATGGTCAAAAAATAAAGATTTTCTAATTAATATTACAACACTTAACCGTCCAGCTATTCATACTCAGATAAATAATATTATTGGAGATTTTACAACTACTACATTGTTTGAAGTAAAAAATTCTAAAGGTTTATCATTTATCGATAAGGTTAAAGCTGTACAAGAACAGCTATTTGAAGATTTAGAACATAATTTATTTAATGGTGTAAGCGTACTTAGAGAATTAAATAGAAAGAATAAAGGAAGTCTTGCGCCATATGTATTTACAAGTACTATTGGAGAAGATTCAAAAGAATCAGCTTTAAGCAAAGTTAAGCTGCTATATAAAATAAGCCAGACACCACAAGTTCTTATTGACTGTCAGATAAGCAGACAAAGTGAAGGTGTGATGATTAACTGGGATATTAGAGAAGGTGTATTTTTAAATGAAGTTATTGATGACATGTTTGAAGTATTTAAAAATACATTAACTAATTGCTTAAAAGATGATACAAACTGGGAAAAGGAGATAAATTTAAATCTGCCAGAAAGAACGCAATTAACACGTAAAAATGTAAATGCAACAGAAAAGGATTATCCAAAGGAAAATTTACTTTCAGGAATATATAATTCTTTTAGAACTCATCCCAAGAAGAGTGCAGTTATATTTGATGGACGTAGTTATTCTTACGAAGAAGTACAATCATATGCTGCTTTTATTCAAGGGAAATTAGAAAAGAATAGAATTCAGTCAGGAGATAGAGTAGGGATTTTACTTGAAAAAGGCATATGGCAGATAGCATCAGTTATTGCAGTGCTGTCAATGGGTGGAGTATATATACCAATAGATATTGCGCAGCCATGGAGCAGACAGGAAAAAATAATTGATCAGGCAGGCATAAAAATAAATATTGTTAAAGAAGAGATAAATGCTAAAAATACAAATAACATTTTGATTTCAAAAGAAGAGGTTATATCTTCTGCTAGAGAATTTAAATATAAAGAAATAGATCCAGAGATGGCGGCATATGTTATTTTTACATCAGGAAGTACTGGAACACCTAAGGGCGTAGGAATGTCACATGCAGCTGCAATGAATACTATAACTGATATGTGTGAGAAATTTAAAATTACATCTAATGATACTTTTTTAGGTCTTGCTAATTTATATTTTGATTTATCTGTATTTGATATATTTGCAGCTTTATCTGTAGGAGGCACATTAGTAGTATCATTAGAAAGCAGAAAAAAAGAAGTTTCTCAATGGGCAGCATTATGTCATGAAAATAATGTTACTATATTGAATATGGTTCCGGCTCAAATGGAGATGTACAACGCGTATCTTGAAGCTGATGATAAAAATTCAGACAATGTTTTGCGTTTAGTGCTATTGTCTGGAGACTGGATACCAGTAAATTTAATAAAGAAAATACATTCAAGATTTTTAAATACACAGTGCATAGCTCTTGGCGGAGCAACAGAAGCTGGAATATGGTCTATATACTATGAAACAGAAAAATTAGAATCAACAGATAAAAATGTGCCATATGGAATACCACTATCTAATCAGAAATTTTATATTTTAGATGAGAATGATAATTGTTGTCCTAATTATGTTATAGGTGAAATATGCATTGGTGGAGACAGCCTTGCAGAAGGTTACTTAAATGATGAAATTTTAACTAAAGAAAAATTTGAATTTGTATTATCAGTAGGTGAAAGAATATATAGAACCGGAGATTTAGGAAGATATAGAGCTGATGGTGCCATAGAGTTTATAGGAAGAAAAGATACTCAGATTAAAATCAATGGATATAGAGTTGAATTGGGTGAAGTGGAAAACGCCTTAAAGAAACATATGGAGATTGAAAATGCTGTTGTCTTAAAAGAAAGTGATACAAATCTTGTTGGATATGTAAAAACAGTAGAAAATACTAATGTAGAAGATAGATTAGAAGAAAGAACTATTGATGAAGGTAAAGAACTAGACATTGATTTTTCACAAGGTGATCTTAAAGCATGGATAGAAGAAGCAGATAAGACATCACTAAGTTATATTATAAAAACTTTATTACAAGCAGGGATTTTTAAAGATACTATGCACAAATATTCTTTTGGCGAGATTGGCAGAGCTTTAAATATTAAACCTAAGTATACTCAATTACTACATCGATGGTTAAATGCATTAATTAAGAATAGATTTATAAACAGTGATGGAAACTTATATTATACTGAAAAATGTTATTCAGCAGATATAGCAGAAGTACAAGAAGAAAAGTGGAGAGGAGTTGACAGAAAAATTCATTATAGTGATGTTATGATGAAATATATGCATGACTCTGCTTCTCTTTTAAAAGAAATTTTATGTGGAGAGATACATCCACATAACTTATTATTTCCACAAGGCAAATTGGATATAGCATATGCTACATATAAAGATAATGTTGTTAACAGCAATATAAATAAAGTTATTCAAATAGAAATTACAAACCACATAAAGAATATTCAAAAGAAAAAAGATGAAATAAGAATATTGGAAGTTGGAGCTGGAGTTGGAGGAGTAAGCTTAGAACTTATAAAGAACCTTAAAGAATATGATGTAGAATATTATTTTACTGATGTGTCTAACTTCTTCTTTAATGAAGCTAGAGAAAATTTAAAAGATTATCCTTGGGTAGTATATAAGCTATATGATATTAATAAAGCAAATTGGGAACAAGGATTTGGAAATGAAGAATTTGATGTTATAGTATGTGCAAATGTTTTACACAATGCCTCTGAATTAGGAAAGACTTTAAAAAATTTAAAAGATATGCTCTATATAGATGGAGAAATTCTTATTATAGAAGAAGTAAAAGAAAGATATGCATTATTAACATCTGTGGAATTTGAATTTGCAGAGACAGCACAAACATATGAAGATGGAAGAGATAGTTCAAATACAATATTTATTCCATATGAAGAATGGAATAATAAAGTTAAGGAATTAAATGGAGATATAGTATTAACTTATCCACGAAAGAATGATAAATTATATCCTTCTGGACAAGAGTTAATGGTAGTAGAGTTTAATGAAGAACATAAATTAAAAGATAAGAACATACAAGAATATTTAAAAAATCAAGTACCAGAATATATGGTTCCGGGAAAAATAATTTTCTTAAATGAATTTCCTATGACAAATAATGGAAAGATAGATAGAAAGATTCTAAAGAATTCATTATCTTACTATGAGGATCAAGTTAAGGAAAACACAATTCATGAAGAATTAGATAGTTTAGAATTACAGATTAAAAACATATGGTGTGAAGTTATTGGCTGCAAAAATATTAGAAAAGATGATGATTTTTACTCTATAGGTGGGGATTCGTTATTAGTATCTCAAGTTACTAGCAGAATGCTGCAGAAAATAAAGGAAGCAGAAGGCTGGGAATGGGATAGGCTGATGGTTGAGTTAATGAAAAATGCTACTATTAGTGGAATTGCTTCATCTTTAAGGGATAATAAAGACAAAAAAACAGAGTCTGTTCAGAGAAATTCTAATGTATCACCTTTAGTTAAATTTAAGGAAGCAGAAGGAATACCAGAAGTTACAAGAGTATTATTCCATGCTGGAACAGGTACTTTGAGTTCATATAAGGAATTACTTCCTTATTTAGCACAACAGTGCGCTGAGAATGAAAGCTTACTAGGATTTAATTTTGGTAATGCTGAAGATTATCTTAAGAGATCTATTGATACTTTGCTTATAGATTCTGCAAAATCATATGCAGATATTCTTATGGAGCAGGAAAGTCAGAAATTTGAGCTTATAGGATACTGTGTAGGAGGATGGATTGCTCTAGAAACAGCTAAGATATTAGTAGAAAAGGGAATTGAAGTAAGTAAAATTACAATTATAAGTTCTAGCTTATGCGGTCATAATTTTGATAATGATCTGCTTCTTGAAAGAGCATTCGGAATATCTATTGGTGCAGATGTAGAACGTGCAGAATATAGAGGAAGTAATAAAGATATTCAGGAAGCACTAAGCGTAATAAAAGCAGGTCATGAAGAGAGAGGAATTACAACTGAAGAATTATGTAATTTATCAGGAGAGCATAAAGAAATAGGAGCAGGATTTGAGAAGCTGAGTAAGATGAAACAGCGTGATAGATTAAAATACATTTATGAGACTTTGCCTAAGAGCGAAGATAGTGATGGCAATATAGAGATGTTTGAATTATTATATCGATTATTCAGCCATAGCTTTAGAGGGGCTATGCGTTATAAACCATCAGGATATGTAGGAGATGTTCATGCTATTTTTGTTGAAGATGATACAAAACACTTCTTCCCAGTTAAAAACATTAGTAATAAAGACTTATGGAGTGGTATTGTTCTTGGAAATCTGAAAATAGATTATATTCCAGGGGAGCACGGGAACTGCTTAAAGGAGCCTAATGTTAAAACTGTAGCAGAATTAATTAAATAATAAATGTTTTATTCATGAGCAGCCATAAATAATATGGCTGCTTAGGAAGGAGAAATTATGGATAACAGTAAAAAAAGCATGAAAATAATTGTTTGTGGAACAAATTTCGGAAGAATGTATTTAGAAGGAGTAAATATGCTTCGGGAAAGCGGGAAATTAGTAGGCGTACTATCTGGCGGAAGCAGTCAGTCACGAGCATGTGCTAATGAAAATGATGTGCCTCTTTATACAAGCGTTGATGAACTGAATAAAAGTATAGTAGATATAGTCTGTGTAGCTGTTAAATCTTCAGTTACAGGAGGAAACGGAACAGATATTGCGATTAAATGTTTAGAAAAGGGAATAAGTGTATTTCAAGAGCAGCCTGTACATTATGATGATGTATGGAAGTGCTATAAAACAGCTATCAAAAATGATTGTCATTATGCAGTTAATGGTTTTTATTCGAATGTTAATGCAGGAAAAACATTTATAGAGTACGGCAGAAAACTTCTTAAAAAGAGTAAAGCTCTATTTATAGATGCATCAAGTAGCGTACAGGTTTCATATCCATTAGTAGATTTATTAGGTAAACTTTTAGGTAGTGTTTCACCATATGAGATTAGGAAGATAAGTGAAAAAAATGATGTGATGACAGTTCTGGAAGGAAAAGTATGCAATATACCTTTAATAATAAAAGGCGAAAATAGAATGGTTGCAGAAGATTCTGATAATTATGCTTTATTATTTCATAAAATTATATTATATACTGAAAGTGGACAATTAATATTAGATAATTCTATTGGTATAGTGTTATGGGAACCAAGATATTACATTCCACATACTGAAGATGGAAGATTAGATTTTTATGGGGATAATCAATATTCTAAGATACCAGTTACTGAGATACTTAATAAACAAGATTTAAATAATTCCTATAAAGATATATATGAAAAAATATGGCCAGGGGGTATTGCTAATGCTTTAAAAGATTTCATATCAACAATGGATGCACCATTAAACAAAAAGGGTATGCAGTATAATCTTAATATATGCAAGTTCTGGAATCAAATTGGTAATGCTTTAGGTACTATTCAAATTATTAAAAAACCAGAAATAGTTTTCTTAAAAGCAGAAGATGTTAAGAAAGGAATTTAACTATGAATAAAGAATTACATTTAGAAAAATTAAAAGAAGATATGAAGGAAAAACTTAAAGCTATATGGGAAGAAACGTTAGAAAAAGATGATATTGGATATAAAGATAACTATTTTCTAATAGGAGGCAATAGCCTTACTGCAATTAAAATAATAAGAAAGATAAAAGAAGCTACTGGATATGGTAAAGAAATTCCTTTAACTTATATTTTTTCTTTTCCAACTATAGAAAAACTGGTAGATCAAATATTTAATCCAGAAGAGGCTGGTAAGAAGGTAATTAATATTACAGAAAAACAATTAAAAGATGAAGTGAAGATAGATTTACCATATGTTAATTATAATGGTAAATATGCTTTAGAGAATTGTTTATTAACTGGAAGCAGTGGGTATTTAGGCGGCTATATTCTAAGAGAATTACTTAAACAGACTAATATGCAGATTTACTGCCTTGTAAGAGGAAAATCTTATGAAGATGCAGAAAAGAAAATTAAGAAAAATTTAGACAGATTTAAAGTTTCAAATGAAGAGATAAAAAGAATACATATTGTTTTGGGCGATTTCGGAAAAAAGAATATGGGTATGTCAGAGAAGGAATATGAAGAACTATCTAAGAAAATAGACTCAGTATATCACAATGGAGCTTTAGTACATTTCTTATATAGTTATAAAGAGCTTAAGCAGAGTAATGTAGAAGGAACTAAAGAAATACTCAAATTTGCAGCCTTTAATAAAATTAAAGCAGTATTGTATGTTTCTACAATATCTATATTCTCTAAATTTGCAAAGAATAATCCTCAGGTTTTAGAAAATGAAAATATTGAAGATTCAGGAATACTTCCTATAGGATATACACAAAGCAAATGGGTAGCAGAAGCTCTTGTATGGAAAGCAAAAGAAAAAGGACTACCAGTAATGGTATTTAGAATTGGACATGTAATAGGAGATTCTGCTACAGGTGAATGCCATTCAGATGATTTTGTATTTAGAATTATAAAGAGTGTTTTAGATGTACATGCATATCCTAACATGAATGGTAAACTTGAGCCTATAACAGTTGATGATGTAGCAAAATCTATCGTAGCTATATCTAAGAGACAAAATAATTTAGGTCAAACATATCATTTAATAAATCCGAAGCCAGTATATTTTAATGATATAGTTAAGTGGGCAGAAAGTAAGAATATATTTCTTCAGCCGCTTCCAAAAAATAAATGGTTAAAAGAAATTGAAAAGCTGGAAAAAGCCTCTACGATTTTACCATTTATACAATTCTTTGATGATCAGTTCTGGAACGTATCTAAAAATTTAGAGTTTTCTGTAGAAAATACCAAGAGCGCTTTAGCTGAGCAGGATATATCTATTCAGGCAATTTCTGATACTATAATTGAAAGACATTATAACTACTTAAAAGATAAAGGTGAATTAGAAGCAATAGACCTTTATACAGTGGGTACAATCTAAGCAGACTTATATTTAATGAAATATTAAATTTCTTCAAGAACCTTTTTACGTCTATATTCTAGGGGAGACATATTATATTGTAGTTTAAATACAGAGGTAAATTTGCTTTGATTCATGTAACCTACCTGTTCAGAAATTTTAGAAATAGGCATTTTGGTTTTCTCAAGCATTTTTGCTGCTTCATTCATGCGTGCTTCTCTAAGGTATACAGAAATATTCTGTCCATAAATTCCACGAAAATAATTTTTTAAGCTAGTTTCACTTATAGAGAAAAGCTTTGCCAGCTCCCATGCTGGATGATGATGTTTTAAATCTGCTGTGATAATACGTTCTGTTTTTTGGGCTATTTTAACTTGAGTAGCAGTAAAAAAAGTTGAGGACTTTGCCGGTGGAATATGTTTTCTACATAGCAGCAGATCTAATAATTGTAGTGTATAAATCTTCATCATAAATATAGCATGGGCAGTATCTTCATCATATAATTTCCATATTTTTGTTAGGATATGTTTAATGTTTTCGCTGCATTGAGAAATGTAGGTTTTATCTAATAAACAATATAAGTCTGTAATTTTATTGATATTAATATTAAAAACATCATTAATATATGGAGCCAGTGTAGAAATAGTATGTATATCAATGAAAAATTCAAGCCCTTCATAAATTGTCAAAGGATAAGTATATTGTTTTTTTGCAGATTTTTTACTGATAGAGAATTCACCATCTTTTAGATAAACAAATGAATCATTATCTAAAAATAATTCACAACGGCCTGTGACACAATAATTTAAGAGCAATGGAGTATTTAAAGAATCATCCTGCTCTGATAGATCTGGTATGGGCCATGTTGGAGAATTGATAAAGATATATGCTATAGAAATGCCAGGAAAGATTGAAAAGAAAGTCATGGAGCCTTTATCATTATCTTGTTCCATGCAAAGTTCAATGCTGTCTGGATTCTTTTTTAAAGAAATACCAGGGATTTCTATACATTTTTTTATAATCTTATTTGTATTCACAAATATTCACCTTGTATAATGAACATGTATTAAAAATTCATTATACTTTTCCTTTCTTAATAATTTTTACTATACTTAACATAAGACGCTGTGGATTAGTTTTTTCACCTATAGCTAGACTATTTCAACTGAGGATATAACCACAGCTTTATGCTTATTTGTTAATTAGTTAGATAACGCATGACGTTTTA
>NZ_LZZM01000227.1 GCF_002006345.1 Clostridium puniceum | reverse complement strand
AGGATCAAACTCTCAATTAAAAGTTTAATCTTAGCTTACTCAAATAAAAATTGCTGGTTTACTTAAATGTACTTATATATTCTGTTCAATTTTCAAAGACCATTTGCTTTCACAACTTTCGTTGTAATTTTTTGTTGTCACCCTCAAGCGACTTACTTAGTTTATCACTTGATTTTGATATTGTCAACAACTTTTTTTAATCTTTCAAACTCTTTTTTTTAAAAGGTTTTTCTTAGATTTTTTAGTTGTCTACATCTCTTAGGGACGTTTTTTATCTTAACATATAATTTCTATGTAATCATGCAATATATCCTTATTAAATTCATTTATTGCATTATTACTCTATTTTACTCTCTTATGGTCAATTATTCTTATTATGACACGCTTGGCTCATATTACTTATTATTTTGCTAAACTGACGTGTATATACAGTTAAATCTTTAATAAAATAGAATGTGGATCCTTTACATTTTATACATACAAGCTTAACTGATAAAAACAATAATATGATTTAATTTGAATATTATGTAATTATGGAACTCTAACAATTAACTCTATATTTTGATTTGTTATAATAAAATAAGGCTTCTAACATATTGCTATTGTTAGAAACCTTATTTTTAATACATACTGTTAATATTTTATTCTTCTATATTATTTGCTTCGCTGCTTATATTATTATCTTCTTCACTATCATTGGATTGATCATCAGAATCATAGCTACTTAATATTTTGGCTATAGCAACTACTTTCTCATCTTCAATAGTTCTCATTAATGTTACACCCATTGCAGATCTACTAGTAACAGATATATCAGATACATTAATTCTTATGGCCACACCACTAGAGTTTATAAGCATTAATTCATCATCAACTTTACAGATTGTAGCTCCAGCAAGTTTTCCTGTCTTTTCACTAATTTTATAAGTTATTAATCCTACTCCACCTCTATTTTGAAGTTTATACTCTGAAATAGGTGTTCTTTTACCGTATCCATTTTCACTTATTACTAATAACTCTTCACCATCAACAGCTATATCCATACATACAGCTACATCATCTTCTTTTAAATTGATTGCTTTAACTCCAGATGCAGTTCTTCCCATAGATCTAACATCTTTTTCATTAAATTTAACAGCATAACCATTTTGAGTTACCACCATAATGTTAGCATCTCCATAAGTATTCTTTACTTTTAACAATTCATCTCCATCTTTTAAACTTATTGCAATTAATCCATTTTTTCTTAAATTCTTAAATTCACTTATTGGAGTTTTCTTTACAATTCCCCCCTTGGTTCCCATAAATAGAAAACCCTCTCTTTTTTCATCTGTTACTGTTAAAACAGTTTGAATTTTTTCATCAGGTTCTATTGCTATAAGATTTATTAAATTTGTTCCCTTTGCTTGCCTTCCAGCATCAGGAATCTCATAAGCTCTTAACTTGTATACTCTTCCCTTATTTGTAAAGAATAATACATCTGAGTGTGTCGATGTTATCATTAAATGATCAACAAAATCATCTTCTTTTGTTGTCATCGCTTGAATGCCTTTTCCACCCCTTCTTTGTGATGAATAAGTGTCTGCTAAAATTCTTTTAATATATCCAGAATTAGTTAATGTTATTACAACATCTTCTTCTTGAATTAAATCTTCAATATCAATTTCATTTACGATTTTTTCAATTTTACTTCTTCTTTCATCTGAATATTTAGTTTTTATCTCTATCAGTTCTTCTTTAATAACACCTAATAATCTTTCTTCGCTAGCTAAAATCGCCTTTAAATATTCTACTTGCTTCATTAATTCATTATATTCATCTTCGATCTTATCTCTTTCTAAACCAGTTAATCGTCTTAATCTCATTTCCAATATAGCTTGACATTGCTTTTCAGAAAGATTAAATCTTTCTATTAAAGTATTTTTAGCTATTTCACTAGTCTTAGAATTTCTTATTATACTTATTACTTCATCGATATTATCTAAAGCTATTTTTAACCCTTCTAATATGTGAGCTCTAGCTTCAGCCTTATCTAAATCAAATATGGTTCTTCTTGTTATTACTTCTTTTTGAAATTGTACATAATGTTCTAATATTTGTTTTAAATTTAAAACTTCTGGTTCATTATTAACTAATGCTAACATAATAACACCAAATGTATCTTGAAGTTTTGTATGTTTGTATAATAAATTTAGAACTATATTAGGATTTGCATCCCTTTTTAATTCAATTACAATTCTCATACCTTCTCTATCTGATTCATCTCTTAAATCAGATATTCCTGTAATCTTCTTATCTTTCACTAAATCTGCAATATTTTCTATAAGTTTTGCTTTATTTACTTGATATGGTATTTCAGTAACAACTATTTTATGCTTTCCGTTTTCCTCTTCAATTTCAGCATTTGCCCTTACAACTATTTTTCCTCTTCCTGTTTCATATGCGGCTCTAATTCCAGCCTTACCCATTATAGTAGCCCCAGTTGGAAAATCTGGCCCCTTTATTTTAGTCATAAGATCTAATACTGTAACCTCTGGATTATCAATAAGCATTACAGTACCATCTATTATTTCACCTAAATTATGCGGTGGAACATTAGTTGCCATTCCAACTGCAATTCCCGATGACCCATTAACTAAGAGATTGGGAAATCTAGATGGTAGAACTACTGGTTCTTTTTCTTCTCCATCAAAATTAGGCATAAAGTCAACTGTATTTTTATTAATATCTCTTAACATTTCGCTAGCAATTTTATTCATTTTTGATTCTGTATATCTCATTGCTGCTGCTCCATCACCATCAACAGAACCAAAGTTTCCATGACCATCAACTAACATATACCTCATTGAAAAGTCTTGTGCCATTCTTACTAATGCATCATAAACTGAACTATCTCCATGAGGATGATATTTACCTAGAACATCTCCAACTATTCTTGCACATTTTCTATATCCCTTATCTGGATATAATCCCAACTCTTGCATTGAATATAATATTCTTCTATGAACTGGCTTTAAACCATCCCTTACATCAGGCAATGCACGACCAACTATAACACTCATTGCATAGTCTATATAACATTTCTTCATTTCATTTTTAATATCTACAGATATGACTCTTCCTTCATTAAAATCCATGTATTTCACCTCATATTTAGCTTTAAATATCTAAATTGACAACATTCTTAGCATTTTCCTTTATAAATTCTCTTCTTGGTTCAACTTTTTCTCCCATTAAGATTGTAAATATTTCATCTGCAAGCATTGCATCTTCAATACTAGCCTTTAACAATATTCTTTTTTCTGGATCCATTGTTGTATCCCACAATTGAGTTGCATTCATTTCTCCAAGACCTTTGTATCTTTGAATATCAGTAGAATTATCTTTTCCGCCAATCTCTCCTAACACCTTTTCTAACTCACTATCTGAATAAGCATATATTTCTTTCTTATTTTTAGTAATCTTAAATAATGGAGGTTGTGCAATATACACATGCCCATCTTCTATTAATTCTTTCATATACCTATAAAAGAATGTTAATAATAATGTTCTTATGTGAGCACCATCAACATCAGCATCTGTCATAAGTATTATTCTATTATACCTAAGCTTTTCAACATCAAAATCTTTTCCTATTCCACCACCAAATGCTGTAACCATAGATCTTATAGAATCTGAATTTAATATCTTGTCTAATCTTTGTTTTTCAACATTCATTATTTTACCTCTTAGTGGTAAAATAGCTTGGAACGCTCTATTTCTTCCTTGTTTTGCCGATCCACCAGCCGAATCTCCTTCGACTATATAAATTTCACATTCTCTTGGATCCTTTGAAGAACAGTCTGCTAACTTTCCAGGTAATGCAGACCTCTCTAGTACTGATTTTCTTGTTAATTCTCTCGCTTTTCTTGCCGCATCTCTAGCTCTAGCTGCCATTAAAGCTTTGTCTATTATAATTTTACCTACAGCAGGATTTTCTTCTAGAAATATGCCTACATTTTCTCCTACAACAGAATCAACAATACCTCTAACTTCACTATTTCCTAATTTAGTCTTAGTTTGACCTTCAAATTGTGGTTCTTCAATCTTAACAGATATTACAGCTGTAAGACCTTCTCTTATATCGTCACCAGTAAAATTTTTATCATTTTCCTTTATGTACCCAAATTTCTTAGCATAATCATTAAATACTCTAGTCAATGCTGTTTTAAATCCAACTAAATGAGTTCCACCTTCAACTGTATCTATGTTATTTGCAAATGAGAAGATATTTTCAGTATAGCCATCATTATGTTGCATTGCTACTTCAACAGATATGTTATCTTTGACACCCTCGATATATATAGGTTCTTCTTGAAGAGATACCTTATTTCTATTTAGGTAACTAACGAAAGATTTTATTCCACCTTCGTAATGAAAAATTTCTTCTTTTAAACTTCTTTTATCAACTAATTTTATATAAATTCCCTTATTTAAGAAAGCCAATTCTCTTAATCTTTGTGATAATACTTCAAAATCAAATACTATTTCATCAAAAATCTCTGTATCAGGTTTGAAGTATGTCTTTGTTCCAGTTTCATCACTACTGCCTATATTAGTAACTTCAGTTAGAACTTTACCTCTGCTGTATTTTTGTTCCCATATAGATCCATCTCTTTTAACTGTAACTGTACATTCTTCTGAAAGTGCATTTACTACAGATGCACCAACTCCATGAAGTCCTCCCGAAACCTTATATCCTTCTCCACCAAATTTACCACCAGCATGTAATATTGTCATAATAACTTCAACAGTAGACTTTCCCATTTTAGGATGTATACCAACTGGCATTCCTCTTCCATCATCACAAACTATAATGGAATTATCCTCATTAATATCAACTTGTATTTTTTTACAGTAACCAGCTAATGCTTCATCAATGCTATTATCAACTATTTCATAAACTAAATGATGAAGACCTCTTGAACTCGTACTTCCAATGTACATACCTGGTCTTTTTCTTACTGCTTCTAATCCTTCAAGAACTTGTATCTGATTTTCATCATATTTTTTATTATTTTGTTCCAAATCAGAATCCTCCTAAACTTAATAAATATTTAAACTCATTACTTTTCTTAATATCTAAGAACCATAATCCATATCAGTTCTTTTTGTTAATGTTGTTGATGATATAGGTGAGAAGTATATCTTACTTTTGTTATTAACTTCTGCTATAATGAAAGACTTTGGTTGTTCATCCGTAATTCTTTCTACAAATCCATCTTCTTCTGCTAATCTTAAGAACTGTATCGTATCAGAACTATACATTGTATTTTGCAAATCGAATATTCCAATAATGTCTTTAATAGGGACTACAACATTTTCACCTAAATGTAAAAACACTAAATGTTCCTCCTTTAATTTAAAATTTGCCCATTCAATACATTAAATATCTTAGCTTTATCATCTAAATAATATCTTAAATCATCAATTCCAGTACATGTTATTATTGTTTGTATATCATGTATTGAACTTAATATATATCGCTTTCTATTATTATCAAGTTCTGAAAGAACATCATCTAATAATAAAACAGGATATTCACCTGTAGTTTCTTTAATTATCTTCATTGATGAAAACTTCATAGTTAAAATTGATGTTCGTTGCTGTCCTTGAGAACCAAATATTTTTGTATCAATATCATTTATAAAAACATTAAAATCATCTCTATGTGGTCCCACTGAAGTTATTCCCTTGTCTCTGTCTCTCAAAATATTGTCTTTCAATTTTTTATAATAATTATTTTTATAATCATCTAAATTAATAGTACAACTGTATTTAAATTTAATTTTTTCTTTTCCAGAAGTTATTTCATTATGGATATCACTCCCATAAAAGTTTATTTTATTTATATATTCTAACCGTTTTGAAATAATATAATCAGCATACTCAATTAATTGTATATCATATACGTCTAAAACATCTATATTAAAATTTTTGCTCTTTAATAAAACATTTCTTTCATCTAAAATTTTATTATATTGTACTAAGTTAAAATAATACTTTGAATTTAGTTGAGATAACTCCATGTCTAATAACCTACGCCTTAGACTTGGAGCCTCCTTTACAACCTTTAAATCTTCTGGTGAAAACATAACTACATTAAACGTTCCAAATAATTCACCAATTTTATTTATTTTAATATTATTTACTTTAATAGCCTTTTTCCCATCTCTAAGTATATTTATATCAATCTTCTTATCTAATCTATTTTTTCCAACTAATAAACTTATATATGCTTTATCTTTTGTCCAATTTATTAATTCTCGATCTTTTGAAGTTCTATGGGATTTTGCAAAGGCTCCATAATAAATTGCTTCTAAAATATTGGTTTTTCCTTGAGCATTATCACCTATAAATACATTAACACTTTTCTCTAACTTCAATTGTAAAATTTCATAATTTCTATAACTGATTAAATTTATATTTTTAATATACATAAAAAATACACCTACAACAATTATATCATAATAATAAAACGACAGTTTAATTTATTATTTAATAACTATTTATATTATTTCAAAATCTGAATCTTCGAAACTTACTTTATCTCCAACTTTTAATTTTTTTCCTCTTTGAATGCAAATTTCATTGTTTACTTTTACTAATTCATCTTGTATATATAGTTTGGCCTCTGAGCCCGAACTAACAATGCCTGCCCATTTAAGAAAAGCATCTAACTTTATCATTTCAGTATTAATCTTTATTTTGTTCATTTTTTTGCATAAATATTAAATTAATATTTATCCTCCTATCTCATTAATCTTACTGGTAAAACTAAATATTTTGCATTTTCATTATTTTTTTCTTCAATAACACATGGACTTATTCCAGAAGTCATCTTCATAACAACTTCACTATCTTCAACATTTTTCAATACATCTAACAGATATCTGGAATTAAATGCAATTTGTATTTCTTCACCTTGCAATTTTATTGTAATCTCTTCTCTCACCTTTCCCAATTGAGAATTAGATGTGATTATTAAATTATCTTGTTGCAACTCTAATTTTATTAAATTAGTATTTCCATCCTTAGCCATCAAAGAAGCTCTTTCTATAGCATTTTGTAATTCTTGTCTGTTAACATTAACTAATAATTTATGTTCTTGCGGCAATAATGAATTATAATTTATGAATTTACCTTCAAGTAACCTAGATATTATCTTAGTTTTCTCCAAATTGAACAATATATGATTATTTGTAAAAGTTATATCCACAATGTCATCAATATCTTCTAAAATTTTTGATACTTCATTTAAAGTTTTACCAGGTATTACAACTTCCATATCAATATCAGTATCTAAAAATTCACTTTTAATAGCTAATCTATACCCATCAAGTGCAACTAAATTTAAACTTTTATTTTTAATTTCAAATAATATCCCTTGAAGTATTGGTCTAGTTTCATCTTGAGCAATAGCAAAAGATGTTCCTTTTATCATATTTTTTAATATATTTTGATTTACTGATATTTTTAAATTTTCATTAACTTCAGGTAATGCAGGAAATTCACTTGTATTCATATAAACTACATCAAATACAGATTTTTCACAAGTTATTTTAATTAATTGATTTTCAATAGTTTCAATTTTTATAGTTGAATTAGGTAATTTTCGTATTATTTCTCCAAATATTTTTGCATCAATAACTATGCTACCTTCTCTTATTATTGTAGCATCAACAGATGTTTGAATACTAACATCCATATCTGAGCCAATAAGTGTTAATGTTGATTGATTAGTTTGAATATATATTCCTTCAAGTATAGGCATAGTTGATTTACCAGTTATGGCTTTTTGAACTATTGATATGCCTTCTAATATTTTTTGTTTTTCACATGTAAAAATCATTTAAAATCCTCCTTATATATTAACAGGTATCTAAAGACAATAATAAAGATAGATATATATTTTTATAGTAATAGTAGTAGTAGGGGCTGTTGATTTGTTGATAACCACTTCAATCTAAGTTATATCCACAAAAATATATTAAAAAATGTTGTGGATAAGTCAGTAACAAATTAATAAGGTTATCCACAACTTTCAACAGCATATATTTATAAAAATATTATCCACAAACTATTATGTACTTATTATATACAGTTGTTGATTAATTTTGAGTTACTTTTTTAGTAATTTCATTAATAGTATGTTGAAGTGAATCATCTGTTTTTAAACTTCCAGAGATTTTCTCGTAAGCATGTATAACAGTAGTATGATCTCTTCCACCAAATTCTTCTCCGATTTTAGGTAAAGACATGTCTGTTAATTTTCTACTTAAATACATTGCAATTTGCCTTGGATAAGCAACATTTCTAGTTCTTCTTTGAGACTTTAAATCTTCTACACGTAAATTAAAGTAACTAGAAACCACATCTTGTATAGAATCAATAGTCACATGTTTACCTTGTTTTTTAGAGATAATATCTTTTAGTGCTTCTGTAGCTAAATCGACTGTAACTTCCCTATTAGTTAGCGAAGAGTAAGCAATTATTCTTATTAATGCTCCTTCAAGTTCTCTTATATTAGATTTAATTTTAGTAGCGATATATCCCATAACTTCATTAGCTACATTTAAATTTTCAACATCAGCCTTCTTCTTTAATATAGCCATTCTAGTTTCAAAATCTGGAACTTGAATGTCTGCTATTAACCCCCATTCAAATCTGGAACGTAATCTATCTTCTAATGTTGGAATTTCTTTTGGTGGTCTATCTGATGAAAGTATAATTTGCTTATTTGCATCATGTAATTCATTAAATGTATGAAAGAATTCCTCTTGTGTACGTTCTTTTCCAGCTATGAATTGTATATCATCTATAAGTAAGATATCTACATTTCTATATTTGTTTCTGAACTCTTCATTTTTATCATCTTTAATTGCATTAATTAATTCATTAGTAAATTTTTCAGAAGATACATAGACTACTTTAGCATTAGGATTACCTTCTAAAATATAGTGACCTATTGCATGCATTAAGTGAGTTTTTCCAAGTCCAACTCCTCCATAAATAAATAATGGATTATATGCTTTAGCAGGAGATTCTGCAACGGCTAAAGATGCAGCATGAGCAAATCTATTACTGTTACCTATTACAAATGAACTAAATGTATATTTTGGATTTAATGTTGAAGACATTTCATCATTAACTACAATTGCCTTTGATGTTTGATTTGAAGTATTTTTTAGTTCATCTTTATCATAACTATCAGACATTATAATGAATTCAATATTATATTGTTTTGAACAGACTGCCTTTATAGAATTAACAACCAAATCTTTATATCGCTTATCTAAAATATCTTGAGTAAAGGAATTTGGAACGCTTATCTTTAGAGTATCAGAAGATATAGAAATAGGTTCACAGCTTTTAATCCAAGTATTAAAGCTGACTTCACTTAGTTCGCTTTTTATAATATCGAGGGTTTTACCCCATAAGTTTTTAAGATCGGTATCCATTTTCTTAGTCCTCCAATATTTTTATAAAAAATTTTTATGTATAGTTATGTACAGTTTATCAACATAAATATTAACATCTTGATATTATAGCCAAGATGTATATAAATATATCAACATGTTAATAATTATGTTGATGTATTAATTAAATATGTAATTAATAACAACCTATTAAAAAAGTTATAAACACGCATTAAAACAAGTCTTGATAGGATAAGAAGCATGTAGTAATCATAAAAACAAACAACTTATCCACAAACTTATCAACAGATGTGGATAAGTTATTTTATTAAGAAATTATTCACAATATAATACATATGATAACATAAGTAAAGATTCATATTCAATAAGTTATCCACAAAAATAAATATAAAAATATATTTATCAACAAATATTACCACCTTGACAGAAAATTAGTATGTATATATAATAAATAAGGTAAAATTTAAATCGCAAAGTATAGTTTTTGCTATAAATAATAAATTTAAGGGGGTGCATGTGCAATGTTCATGACTTATCAACCTAAAAAGAGAACAAGAAAGAAAGAACATGGATTCAGAAAGAGAATGAGCACTTCAGCAGGAAGAAACATTCTTAGAAGCAGAAGACAAAAAGGAAGAAAAAAATTAACAGCTTAAGGGCCGCTCTAAGTGGCCTTTTTTCTGCAAATGCAGAGAAAAAAGGAGTATAAAAATATCTATGATTTATAGATTAAAGAAAAATTTTGAATTTAAGATTATATATAGAAGAGGAAAATCATTTGCAAATGACCTTTTAGTTATGTATATATTAAAGAATAAAAAAAATAGAGATAGATATCTTAATGTTTACAATAAATTAGGTGTTTCTGTAAGTAAAAAAGTAGGCAATAGTGTCATTAGAAGTAGAAGCAAAAGACTAATAAGTGAAAGCTTTAGATTAAATGATGAGTTTATAACAAAAGGATATGATTTTATTTTTATAGCGAGAAATCCTATAAATGGTAAGAATTATTCTGATGTAGAAAAGGCTATGAAAAATCTATTTAAAAAGGCAGGCCTATATAATAAAAATGAAGAAAATGCTAATAAGTTTAATTAAATTTTATAGAAAATATATTTCCCCTGGAAGACCTTCGTGCTGTAGATTTACGCCAACCTGTTCACAATATGCTCTAGATGCTATAAATAAGTATGGAGCTATTAAAGGGAGCATTATGGCGGTTTACAGAATATTAAGATGTAATCCTTTTTGTAAGGGTGGGTATGATCCAGTAAGGTGAGGTATTAGGAGGTAGATATTTTAATGTTTCAGTCGATAGTCGATTTTTTGGGAAGCATATTTCACTATATATATAAATATATAGTAAATATAGGAATATCGGATGTTGGATTAGCTTATGTTTTAGCAATATTTACTTTTACAGTAATTATAAGAGTTTTAATATTGCCATTTAATATCAAAGCAGCCAAATCAACGCAAGGAATGCAAAAGATTCAGCCAGAAGTTAAAAAGCTTCAAGAAAAATATAAAGATGATAAAGAAAAATTAGGCGCAGAGACTATGAAATTATATAAGGAGAATAATGTTAATCCTGCAGGGGGATGCTTACCATCTCTATTACCACTACCTATATTAATGGCTCTTTATTGGGTGTTTATGGGTATTCAAGATGTAAATGGAGCATCATTCTTATGGATCCAAGATTTATTTTCTCCAGATAAATATTATATATTGCCAATTTTAGCTGCGTTATCAACTTATTTACCATCATATTTAATGACTAAGTCAACTCCAGCTCAACCTGGTGGAATGAATATGGGAACTATGAATTTAATGATGGCAGGAATGATGGGATTTATGTCATTAAATTTTAAAGCTATATTAGTTTTATATTGGATAATTGGTAATTTGATTCAAACTATACAAACTTATTTCTTAAATTATAGACCTGCAATGAGAGATGCTGAAAAAGGAAATGAAAATAGCCTTGAATCAGAAAAACCTTTTATGGCAGTTGAAGAGCCTAAAAATTTGGCTAGTAAAAAAAGAAAAAATAAAAAGTAATTTAAGTTTGCTTTGATATTTAGAGGTGGTGAATTAACGATGAAATCAATAGAAATAGAAGGAAAAACTGTTGAAGAAGCCTTGAATAAAGCTTTAATTGAATTAGGTAAAGATAAAAGTATGGTAGATGTTGAAATTCTTGATCATGGTTCAAAAGGGTTATTTAATGTTATAGGAGTTAAGCCAGCTAGGATTAAGGTTTCTAGTAAATATGATTATATTGAAGAAGCACAAGATTTTATCAGAAATATACTTAATTGTATGGAAATAGAAGCTAAGATAGATATTAAAGAAGAGAATGATATTATAAGAATCAATTTATCAGGAGATAAAATGGGCGTGATAATTGGTTATAGAGGAGAAACTTTAGATTCTATACAGTATTTAGTTTCATTAGTAGTTAATAAGGTACATGAACTTCCTCATAAAAAAGTTATACTAGATACTGAAAATTATAGGAGCAAAAGAGAGGAAACTCTCAAAGGTGTTGCGATTAAGACAGCTAACAAGGTTAAGAAGACATCTAAAGTATTTAAGTTAGAGCCAATGAATCCGTATGAGAGAAGAATTATTCATTCTACACTTCAAGGAAATGTTTTCGTTAATACATATAGTGAAGGTGATGAACCTTTTAGAAGAGTAGTAGTTGAATTAAAAAAAGATTTATAAAAAGAAAGCCTAAGGGCTTTCTTTTTAAATTTATAAAATAAAATTTTATAAATTTAAAAAGAAAAATTTTATTTAAGATAACTTTGACTAATTAAATTTTGTTATGTAAAATTGATATTAGTTTAGAATGGATGTTAGTTTAAGAAAAAATTCTTCTTGAATAATTAGGAGGACAATAAATGAAAGAATTTGATACTATTTGTGCAATTGCTACACCTATTGGTGAAGGTGGTGTTGCTATAATTAGAATTTCAGGTCAAAATGCTATAGGTATAGCTAGTAAGATATTTATATCAAAAAATAATTATGATATTAAGAAGATGCAAACATATACGATGAAATATGGAAATATTGTGAATTTAGAAAATAAAGAAGTAGTAGATGAAGTTATTTTAAGTTATATGAAAGCGCCTAACAGTTATACGGGAGAGAATGTAGTTGAAGTTAACTGTCATGGTGGAGTTGTATCAACTAATAGTGTATTAAATGAAATAATAAAAGCAGGAGCAAGACTTGCAGAACCAGGAGAATTTACCAAAAGAGCATTTTTAAATAGTAGAATAGATTTAAGTCAAGCAGAAGCTGTTATGGATATAATCACAGCTAAAACTGAATTATCTATGAAATCAGCAATGTTGCAAAGAAATGGTGCATTATCAAGGGAAATAGATGAATTAAGAAAATATTTATTAAATGTTTTAGCTTTAATTGAATATGCAGTTGATTTTACAGAAGATGATGAAGATGTTATTGATGATAATTTAAAATTTCAAATTAAAGACGGTATAGAAAAAACTGTTTTAAAGATAAAAAACTTATTATCAAATGCTGATGAAGGAAAAATTATAAGAGATGGTCTTAACATAGTTATTGTTGGTAAACCTAATGTAGGTAAATCGTCATTACTTAATGCGTTATTAAAAGAAAAAAGAGCAATAGTAACAGATGTACCTGGAACAACTAGAGATGTAATTGAAGAATATGTAAACTTTGATGGAATACCTATTAGAATAACGGATACCGCTGGAATAAGAGATACAGAAGATATAGTTGAAAAGATAGGCGTAGAGAAGTCAAAGGAAAAAATTGAAGAAGCAGATTTAATAATATTAATGCTTGATGCATCGAGAGAAATAGATTATGAGGATAAAGCTATAATTGATAAAATAAAGAATAGGAAGCATATAGTGTTATTGAATAAAATAGATTTAGATACAAAAATATCACAAGAAATTATATCTTACTTAAATAATAAGATTGATATATCTGCAAAGACTGGAATGGGAATTGATGAGTTAAAAAATACGATCAAGAATTTATTTTTCAATGGAGAAATAAACTCAGAAAGTCTAATAATTTCAAATACTAGACATAAGCAAGCTTTATACAGATCTTTAGAAAACTCCGAGGCAGCTTTAAGCAAGGTTAAGGCCAATGAATATCTTGATTTAATATCAATTTATATAACAGCAGGAATGAAAGCATTAGGTGAAATAACAGGAGATGAATTAGAAGAAGATTTATTAAATAAAATCTTTAGTGAATTTTGTGTAGGAAAGTAGGTAAAAGTAATGGCCGTAAATTATCAAGGTGGGCAATTTGATGTAATAGTTGTTGGGGCTGGTCATGCAGGATGTGAAGCAGCACTAGCTTCAGCAAGACTAGGACTCAATACTTTAGTGTGTACAATAAATTTAGATTCAATAGCACTAATGCCATGTAATCCTAATATAGGTGGTACTGCAAAGGGGCATTTAGTTAGGGAAATTGATGCACTTGGTGGAGAAATGGGAGTTAATATTGATAATACATTTATTCAGTCAAGAATGTTGAATACGTCAAAGGGTCCTGCAGTTCATTCATTAAGAGCTCAAGCGGATAAGAAAGATTATCAATATAGAATGAAGAGAGTTCTAGAAGAACAAGATGGTCTTAATATAAGACAAATTGAAGTTACAGAACTTATAATTGAAGATGGAAAAGTAGCAGGGGTAGTAACTAAAAATGGTGCTATTTTTAAATGTAAAGCAGTTGTACTTGCAACAGGCACATATTTAAAAGGTAAAATTATTATTGGAGAAGTATCATATAGTGGTGGGCCCAATGGTCTATTTCCAGCAAATGATTTATCACAATCCTTATTAGATTTAGGAATTACACTAAGAAGATTTAAAACAGGAACTCCAGCTAGAATAAATAGAAAATCTGTTGATTTTTCAAAAATGATAGAGCAAAATGGAGATGATAAAATAGTACCGTTCTCATTTATGAATGATAATTTGGAAAAGGAACAAGTCTCTTGTTATTTAACTTATACAAATGAAGAAACTAGTAAAATAATTAAAGAAAATATAGACAGATCGCCAATTTATAATGGAAGTATAAAGGGGGTAGGGCCAAGATATTGTCCATCTATAGAGGATAAAATAATGAGATTCCCTGATAAGCCACAGCATCAAATATTTATTGAACCAGAAGGCTTGGATACCTTAGAGATGTACGTAGGTGGATTCTCTTCATCACTGCCAGAAGAAGTTCAAATCAAGATGCTTAAAACTTTGCCTGGACTTGAAAATGTTGAAATGATGAGAACTGCATATGCAATTGAATATGATTCAATTGACCCAACTCAATTAAAACCAACATTAGAATTTAAAAATATAGAAGGGTTATATGGTGCAGGCCAACTTAATGGAAGTTCAGGATATGAAGAAGCAGGAGCACAAGGATTAGTTGCTGGAATAAATGCTGCATTAAAAATTAAAAGCGAAGAACCACTAATATTAACACGTTCTGATGCGTATATAGGCGTATTAATAGATGATTTAGTTACTAAAGGAACTAATGAACCATATAGAATGATGACATCTAGAGCAGAGTATAGATTACTGCTAAGACAAGATAATGCAGATTTTAGATTAACTGAGATTGGGAATAGAGTTGGCATAGTCACAAAAGAAAGGCATAATAAATTCTTGCAAAGAAAGCAAAATATTGAAACTGAATTAAATAGATTAAAAAATTTAAAAGTAACAAATAAGAAAGAAGTAAATAAATTTTTACTTTCTTTAAATTCAGCAGAATTAAGAAAACCAATAAGTTTTTATGAATTAATGCAAAGACCAGAATTAGATTATTTTGATTTAGCAGAATTAGATGCTGAAAGACCAGAATTGCCTTATGATGTTGGAGAACAAATTAATATACTTACAAAATATGAAGGATATATTCAAAGTCAGCTTGAACAAGTTTCTCAATTTAAAAAGTTTGAAAAGAAACTATTGCCTAAGGATATTGATTATAAGGATATTAAAGGTCTGAGAACCGAGGCAGAGCAAAAGTTAAATAATATAAGACCAATTAGTATAGGTCAGGCATCACGTATTTCAGGGGTATCTCCAGCAGATATTTCAGTTTTACTCATTTATCTTGAACATCATTATAATAAACAATCTTAGTTATTAATGGAGGATTTATGGATTTTTATGACTTAATGTCTAAGTCAGCAGAAGATGTTGATTTACAATTTTCAAAGGAACAATATGAAAAATTTATAATTTTTATGAGACTTCTTAAGGAGTGGAATGAGAAAATAAATTTAACAGCTATAGTAGATGAGGAAGAAATAATAAAAAAGCATTTTATCGACTCAATGAAAGCATTTAGAAGAGATGAATTTAAAAAGGCTAGTACATTAATAGATGTTGGTACAGGAGCAGGCTTTCCAGGATTGCCAATTGCTATTATGAAAGCTGATATACGTGTTACGTTATTAGATTCTTTAAATAAAAGAATTAACTTTCTAAATACAGTTATAAGTGAGTTAGGACTTTCTAATGTAATTACAATTCATTCAAGAGCAGAAGATGGAGCAAGAGACAAAAAGTTACGAGAAAAGTTTGATATAGCAACGTCTAGGGCTGTTGCTAATATGAGTGTATTATCTGAATTTTGTTTACCATATGTAAAAATTGGAGGAAATTTTATTGCATTAAAGGGACCTTCAGTTGATGAAGAAATTAAGGATAGTATGAATGGAATTAAGATTCTAGGTGGAGAATTTGTAGATATTTGTGAAGTTAGTATTGAAGGAACTGAATTAAGACACAATTTGGTTGTTGTAAAGAAAATAAAGGAATGTTCTAAAACATATCCAAGAAAAGCAGGTTTAGTAACCAAGAATCCACTTAAATAATATATAAAATAGAAATAATTAGACTATTTTCTTAAATATTACAAATAATGTAATATTTAAGAAGGGAAAATGTAGTTATAGTAGAATAAGTAACTAATAAGAAGTTAATGTGTTATAGTATTTTAATAAGGGATGGGTTGGAACATGAACAATGAAATAGTAAAAATAAATGTAGATAAAGTTATCCCCAATATTTATCAACCACGTAAGTATTTTAATGAAGAGGCAATTGAAGAATTATCACAATCAATTAAGCAATTTGGAATAATTCAGCCACTTACAGTAAGAAAAATGGGTGGAGTTTTTGAATTAGTAGCAGGAGAGAGAAGACTTAGAGCAGCTAAATTAGCAAATCTAGAAACTGTTCCTTGTAATATTATTGATATAACAGATTCTGAATCTGCTCAAATAGCTTTGTTAGAAAATTTACAAAGAGAAGACTTAAATTATATTGAAGAAGCAGAAGCATATCACAATTTAATTAATGATCATAATTTTACACAAGATGAATTAGCCAAAAGAATGGGAAAAAAACAATCTACAATTGCTAATAAACTAAGATTATTAAAATTAAGTTCAGAAGTTAGGGAACTATGTTTAAGAAATAAATTAACAGAAAGGCATTCAAGAGCATTACTTACACTTCCCAATGAAGAATTGCAATTAAGAATTGTAAAGATTGTAATAAAAGATGAATTGAATGTTAAGAAGACAGAAGAACTTATTAACAAAGAATTGCTTAAGTTAGCAGGAGAAGAATTAAAGAATAAAAAAGGGAAGAGAAGTATAAAAAGTGCCTTGCCAGCAAAGTTATACGTTAACACAATTAAGCAAGTGTTACAAAAATTTGATATACCAGCAGAGTATGCATGTAAGGAAGAAGAAGATTTTATAGAAGTAACAGTAAAGATTCCAAAAGTAAAGAAATAATATTAAGAGCTAATCAATCTGCTACATAAAAAGCACGTATAGTAACAATTATATATAGTTTATTCATCAGGATATATTAAAAATGATATTAATAATTTTTAATTAAGGTTGTAGGATATTACAACCTTAATTTTGATTATAGGCTAAT
This sequence comes from Clostridium puniceum, assembly GCF_002006345.1. GTDB lineage: Bacteria > Bacillota > Clostridia > Clostridiales > Clostridiaceae > Clostridium > Clostridium puniceum. The sequence continues at coordinate 5,936 of NZ_LZZM01000227.1, read as the reverse complement.
TATAAAATTATATTATAAGTTTGTAATTATAATTAATTTTATTAAAGAAAATAATAGATAAAAACAATATGCAAGCAATTTTATTTATAGATTGAACTAGACATATTCTTATGGGTTTAATATATATGTAATATGAAATAAAGATAAAAATTCAAAATTTATAGATATAAATCACTGTTAATTTGCTTTTTTAAAACATAAATCTTTTATTATAGTAAAAAAATATATATAATATTATTATGGGAAAGGGGGAGCACTATATTATGAAAAAAATTTGTATTTTTAATCAAAAGGGTGGTGTTGGAAAAACAACTACCAATATAAATTTATGTGCTTATTTAGCAATGGAAGGATATAAAGTTTTAACTATAGATATAGATCCTCAAGGAAATACAACAAGTGGATTAGGACTAGATAAAAATAATTTAGAGTTATCGATTTATGACGTATTAATTTCTGATGCAACTATGAAGGAGTCAATAGTAAGAAGTGATTTAGTTCAAAATTTATTTATATCACCATCAACTATGGAACTTGCAGGGGCAGAAGTTGAACTTATAAATAAAAATGATAGAGAAAATATAATAAAGAATAAATTGAAAGAAATAGAAGATGAATATGATTATGTATTTATAGATTGTCCACCATCATTAGGAATATTAACTATAAATGCATTATCTTGTGCTGATTCAGTTTTAATTCCAATTCAATGTGAATTTTATGCATTGGAGGGCGTTAGTCAACTAGTTAATACCATACAATTAGTTAAAAAATCTCTTAATAAGGACTTATATATTGAAGGTGTGGTAATGACTATGTTTGATTATAGAACTAATCTTAGTAATGAAGTTTTAAAAGAGGTTCAAAAGTATTTTAAGGATAAAGTTTACAAAACAACAATTTCAAGGAATGTAAGATTAGCAGAAGCACCAAGTTTTGGATTACCAATAATGTTATATGATGAAAAATGCAAGGGTGCGGAAGCCTACGTAAAACTAACCAAAGAATTTTTGAGAAGGCAGTAGGTGATATAAATGGCAAAGAAATTTACTTTAGGAAAGGGATTAAGTGCACTTATACCAGAAGAAGCAGAGGAAAATGTGGAACAAAGCAGCAAGATGTTAATCTCGATAAATAAAATTAAAAGTGATGAAGAACAGCCAAGAAAATTATTTGACTCTGAAAAAATAGCTGAATTAGCAGAGTCTATAAAAACTCATGGTATAATTCAACCGTTGATTTTGCGAAAATGTATGGAAGATCAATATATTATAGTAGCTGGAGAAAGACGTTGGAGAGCTGCTAAGATGGCAGGATTAAAGGAAGTACCAGTAGTGATAATGGATTTAACTGATAGAGATATATTAGAAGTTTCTTTAATTGAAAATATTCAACGTCAAGATTTAAATCCTATTGAAGAAGCAATAGCATATAGAAAGCTATTAAATGATTTTAATATAACACAAGAAGAATTAAGTAAGCGAATTGGGAAATCAAGAGTAGCAATAGCAAATACAATTAGATTAACTAATTTAGATGATAGGGTTCAACAATACATAATTGAAAGCATTATTACAGAAGGTCATGGAAGAGCACTTCTTAGCATTAGTGATAAGCAAAAACAATATGAATTAGCACAACAAGTAATTGATGAAAAGCTGTCGGTTAGAGAATTAGAAAGAATGATAAAGAAAGTTAGTGAAGAAAATGAAAGAAATGATATTGCTGATAGTCCTAATGAATTAAATCCATACTATAAGGAAATAAAGAATCAACTTCAAAATTATTTTGGAACAAAAGTTAATATTTTAAATAAAAAAAATAAAGGTAAAATTGAAATTGAATATTATTCAGAAGAGGATTTACAAAGGATATTGGATATTATGAATATGGAATAATGTTTCACGTGAAACAATTATGAAAGGAATGGCAAGAAATTTGGATATACTAATTAATACAATTAATGAACTGATACCATATTTAATTATTGGAATGGCAATAATAATCATATTGTTATTTATAATGGTAATAGTTCTATTCAAAGCAGTAGGAAAAGTTGAAACCAGATATAGAAGATTAATGAAAGGAACTAGTAATAATAATTTAGAAGAAATATTATTAGAAAGACTAAGTTCTATTGAGCAAGCTAAAGAGGTTTCAGAAAAAGCATTAAAGGAATGTGAAAGACTAGAAATAAAGATGAAGGATTGTGTTCAAAAAGTAGCAATCATGAGATATAAGGCTTTTGAAAATGTAGGAAGTGATTTAAGCTTTTCAATAGCAATGTTAGATGACAAAAATGATGGAATAATTTTAACTGGTATATATGGAAGACAAGAAAGTACTACATATGCTAAACCAATTGATAAAGGAATATCAAGATATGACCTTTCAGAAGAAGAATTATATGTTTTAAATGAAGCATCAAATAAAGAAAGTAAATAATAGAGTGCTAAGCTAAGCTTAGCACTCTATTATTTTTCTAAAAAGAACTATAAAATATAAAGTAATTTTAGAAAAAAATATATATACATTTTAACACGTAATTTGTTTATTGCTTGAGTAGCAATTTTATTTATTATTCCAATGAAAGATTGTATAGCAACTCTAATTCTAACTAAAATTTTGAAGAATACATTATTTACTACTAAGGATTTTAGCCATCCCCGTCACGTCTCAATCAAACTAATATTAGGACTATATATGGAGGGAAGAAGATTAATACAAAGCCTATCTTTTATTTTTTTAAATGTTTATAGTATTTTAGTAGGATAAATTATAGCATTATCAAGAATCATAATTATTCTATCATTCAGGTAGTGTACAAGCATTAATTTAAAAAATTAAGGAATGCTTAAGCACCATATTTTTCATCTTAACAATATGCATGAGCGCTTATAATCTAATATTACTATTAATTTTATACCTACATTCTTCCAGTAAGTTAATATTTTCTTCTGATGTCCTTTTATAAACTAAGTCTTTTAGAGAGCTTGATTTTTCATTGATTCGTATTTAAATAAAATAGTATAAATTAAGCCATAAAGGTGTTTCTTTAGATTTCGAAAATTTATTGTTTTTTATCAATCTTTGTTACTCTTATATAACTCAAGTCATTACTATGTTTTATAGTAACATTAAAATTAGATTTAACCTATTGTTATATTAATTCTATGGTTCAATTTTTTCTTATTTAAAAGATTACCTTGTTATGATGCATATTTGTTATTACGTAAATAAGTTTTTTCTTCATCTATACTTAATTTCTTGGGTATCAAGTGGGTATTCATAGCAAGAATTTCTAACCAATTGATTTGTACATTTTAATATATTTGCTTACGGCATACTTTCAATCCTTCCATTTTTCTTATCATCTTATTTTTGAAACTTTAAAAATGTTTAGAACTATAGAATATCATTTATATTTTCTTACATTTTAAAGTTTTTTCATTATTGTTTCTAATTCGAATATTGCATTCTATGCCATTCAGTTTTAAATTCTTCATACTAATTACCTTACAAAATAAATTTAAATTTATTTTGTGTATATTTGTTAAATAATATAAATACGTGTTGATAAGCAATGAATTTTATTAATTAACTCGTTGTGCTATATAAATTTAATTCCTTTATGTGTTTATATTAACTTATTATGCTAATAAATTAATGTGCGTACCCATAAAAATCGTTTTAATTTTATAGATATATTATCCAAACTTTTAAATATCTGCTGCCTTAATTTCTTTGGTAACTGTATTTTACTATTATTTCTTTTTAAAGACACAAGGTTTATGTTACGTTCTAAATGCATTTCAGTATGAATACTGTTAACAGTATATCCTTTATCTCCAAGTATAGTTAGATATTTTGCATTATAAGTTAATTCCCATGGTGCTTCTTTATCATCAATACTTGCAGATGTTAATATGAAATCTGTTATATAACCATCAAATGTGATTAATGAGTGTAACTTAAATCCATAAAAAGTTTCCTTTTTGGAAGCACACTTACCGTACGCGGCATAGCACGTGAATGTTTTGTGAAATCTTGCTCTGCCAAATTTACAAGCATAAACTGGCATACTATCTACAATTCTAAAACAATCACATTGCAAGCCAATAAATTTTGTAAGATTATGTCTTATTAATTCTATTGTTCTATATAATGCCCTTTGGATTCGATTAAACCTAGTTCTGCTGCAAAAAATTTAGGAATAATTCCTTCAAATTCTTTTTACAGTATCCAGGCCAAGCTTTTTTAGAATCAATATACATAAGTTCACCAGAAAGCGAAAGCATTATTATTTCACTATCACTCATTATTGAATTTTTACGGTTTTTAATGTATGCTGCAGTTACTTCCTGGTAGATATCATCAACAATAACAAATATGATATTATAAAATCTTCTATAGTTGTGATAGGATCTGTTTTGTAAAGCTCTAGCATATATGTATTGCCCCTTCATTGGTTTGGTGGTTCTTGTCAATGATAGGGTAAGATACTGTGCTAGAGTTTTTCTATCTGTAAATCTTTCTAAAATTTCAACTAGCACTAAAACTTATATATGAAAATTATTAGAGGTGATTAATGTTTAGTATAAATTATAATATATTATTTATTCTTAGAGTAAAAACAGTAAGTGAAAATACAATTTTATAAAACTTGATAAAAATAAAAAAACATAATAGGAAATTATTATTGATAAAAGCAAAGAGATTTAAAAAAATAAAAAGAAATAGAGTCTAAAAATTACTTCATTATTTTATCAAGTTAGTAATTAAAAAAATTTAGTATCGTAGCAACAATACTTTGAAAATTAAAATACTATTATATAGCATATATAATGTTTTATTATTTTTGTAATATATAATGATTTAAATAAAAAGAAATTGTTTCACGTGAAACAATTTCTTTTTATACTTAGGAACAATTATTTAAAGCAGTAATGTTTCCGTTAATATAACTAAAAATAATTGTAAATTAAAATAATGATGAAGGCGTATTTATATATTAATTATTTAATATTAACAATATCTATACTATTATTATAATTTTTATATAAACTTTTAAGAATAAAATAATAGATACCTTTAGAAATAGAATCCGCTAAATTCATCACAGTATTTAATCGTGTGTTTTGTAACACTAAAAATTCAAAATTTCCGCATATATTAACAATACCAGTTATACTCATATCTCCAACTTCAGGAAGTTCTTTATTTAGCGCCAAACCTGGCATAAGAGGTTTCTTCTGTATAAATATTTTACCAATGTTATTTAAAGATCCCAAACATGAATCAATAGCAATTATATATGGATTCTGAAATTTAGATTTAATCTCATTTAAAACATTGACCATATTTTTAGCATGTATGGGATTTTCTAAGGTACCGTAAATATAAAAGATATTTTTTGAAAAATATTTTAACTTATATCCTACTAATGGACCAAGAGAATCGCCAGTAGATCTATCAGTGCCGATGCAGAAAAATATAATAGGACGATGAAGTTCAATTATTGGCTGTAATTCACTTAATAAATAATCGGTAATCTTTATATAGGACGTAAGAGAAGATGAATCAATAGAAAAAGTTTGACACATAAAAAAACCTCCTTTATTAAATTTATTTCCAATAAAGAAGGTTTTATTCATAATTATAAAAATATTAATAAAATGATTATAAAGCTAAATTTAAATTATTTTATTTATTAACTTGACTTGTGCATTAATTTGAGAAATTTTTCTATGGATACAAATCCATAAATTACTTCAACAAAATTTTACAAAAAAATAGCATAGATGCCTCAAATATGTTAGGTTTAAGTTGCAACACCAAACCTAAGGAGGTTAATCTATGCTGACAACAATATTAAACCAAAATGAATCAATAAGCAACTATATTTTAGAGTTAAATCTACCATATTCTTCTGCGTT
>NZ_LZZM01000226.1 GCF_002006345.1 Clostridium puniceum | reverse complement strand
CGTCAATATAATCTATTCTTTTTAATTCTTTGATTAGTTTCTCAAAATTAACAGATTCAAATATAATTTGTGTGCTATTTGTCCCATAAAATTTATTTAATGAAAATTTATAAAAATTATTCAATTCAGTTATATAATCTTGCTTAAATTTTCGAATAATATTTTCTTCATCATTTGCCGAATTTTTAATAGTAAAACTTGCTTCACAAATAGATTTTAATATATTTTCTTTAAGCTCCTTAATTATATCTTCATCTTTTTTTATAGTTAAATATACTCTAAGAATGTCATTTTTCACTGATGAACATAATATTTCTGTTGGAAAAATATAAAAACTATCATCATTCATAAAATCTAATTCATCAAAAGTTCCTTGCTTAACCAGCATTCTTTTAAAGAAATTTTTTTCTGAATTATTAGCTCCAATTATGTTTATTCTCGTTTTAGTTTCATTTTCAAATTTCTTTTTTATACTACTCATAAGATCCTCCTTTATAGATTTCATAATATTAATTTTTAATCTACTATTATAAATATTCTCTTTACGTAATATTTATTCCATTAATTGGTACGAAAATATAAATTTCCAGTATAAAATTTTATATTTAAAATAATAACAATATCAGATTAAATAGATTTTATATAAAAAAGAAGACACCTCTTGGAGCACTTGAAATAATTTTTTATTTATATTTTATTAACTGAAAATAGAGAGCATGTTTTTATTATAAAATAAATTACATGCTCTCTATTTTTATCATATTACAAAAATAATCTGCTTGAGAATATTAATACATTGATTTTATTAAAGAATTAATATTGTAACGTACAATGTATACCTTAAAGCTCACTAAGTTTCTTATCTACAAGTTCTTTTGCTATCTTTGGATTTGCTTTTCCTTTTGAAAGCTTCATTACTTGACCCATTAAAAATCCCGCACTTTGTGTCTTTCCAGCCTTGTAGTCTTCTACTGATTGAGGGTTGCTAGCAATTACATCAGAAACTATTTTTTCAAGTTCATCAGTTGAGCTTATTTGCATAAGTCCTTTTTCTTCAATTACTTTCATTGGATCTTTATTTTCATCAAAGATTTCATCTAGAACTTCTCTACCAACATTATTACTTATTTTACCTTCTTCAACCACTTTAAGAAGTTTTGCAAATGGCTCAGCTTCAAAAGTCATCTCTTCTGATTCTATCTTTCTATCATTTAATATTCTTAGGATATCACCAAGTATCCAGTTCGCAGCCATTTTAGGTGCAATTCCAAGCTCTACAACTTTTTCAAAGAAAGTGGCAAGACCTTTATCTCCTATTAAAATTTCAACTTCTTTTTCTGTAAGCTCATATGCTTTTAAGAATCTTTCTCTTTTTTTATCTGGCATTTCAGGTAAAGAGTTTTTTGCGGCTTCAATTTGTTCATCATATATTATAATTGGTGGTAAATCTGGTTCCACTACATATCTATAATCATGTGCTTGCTCTTTAGATCTCATTGAAATTGTTTTACCTTTTGCTGCATCCCATCTTCTAGTTTCTTGAACAACTTTATGTCCTTCGTTATAGCTATAAAGTTCAATTTGTCTTTTCTCTTCTTTTTCTAAAGCTTTTTGCAGTTCTCTAAACGAGTTAATATTTTTTAGCTCTACCTTTGTGCCATATTCTTTTTGACCTACTGGTCTTAAAGAAATATTAGCATCACATCTAAGCGACCCTTGTTCCATACGACAATCTGAAATTTCACCATATTCTAAAATTGATTTAAGCTTTTTCATAAATGCAACAGCTTCACCAACACTTCTCAAATCTGGTTCTGTAACTATTTCTGCTAGAGGAACTCCAACTCTATTATAGTCGATTAAAGAAATTGGTTCTCCTTCAACGTGAATTAACTTACCTGCATCTTCTTCTATATGAATTCTATTTAATCTAACCTTAACTTCTTTTCCTTCATGTTCAAATTCAACAATTCCCCCTGAACATATGGGTTTATCAAATTGTGAAGTTTGGAACGCCTTTGGAAGGTCAGGATAAAAATAATTTTTTCTATCCATTTTGTTATATTTATTTATTGTGCATCCAAGTGCAGTACCAGCTTTAATTGCTAAGTTTACTACTTCTTCATTAAGTACTGGAAGTGTCCCTGGTACCCCTGTACATATTGGGCATGTATTCGCATTAGGTTCTGCTCCAAATTTTGTTGAACAAGAACAGAATATCTTAGTTTTTGATTTTAGCTCGGCATGTATTTCAAGTCCTATTACTGTTTCAAAATTCATTGTTATACCCTCCTATATTTCAAGAGCTAAAGCTTGCTCTAAGCTATATGCAGCCTTGAATATTTTTTCTTCACATAACATATCACCCATTAATTGAATTCCAATTGGTAAACCTTCACTGCTTATACCTGATGGAATTGAAATTGCTGGATTTCCAGCTAAGTTAACGTTAATAGTATAGATATCCGCTAAATACATAGCTAGTGGGTCAGCATTTTTTTCACCAATTTTAAAAGGTAATACCGGAGATACTGGTCCTACTATTAAATCATATTTCTTGAATGTATTTTTAAGATCATATCTTAATTTTTGTCTGAATTTATCTGCTTTGTTATAGTAAGCATCATAATATCCCGATGACAAAGCATATGTCCCCATCATTATTCTTCTCTTAACTTCTGCTCCAAAACCTTCTGTTCTGCTGTTTTCCATTAATTCATCTAAATTAGTATAGTTAGTAGTTTTATATCCATATCTTATACCATCATATCTAGCTAAATTAGTACTAGCTTCTGCAGATGACATTATGTAATAAGCCGCTAATCCATCCTTTATAATTGGAAGAGAAAATGTTTCAACTTCAGCTCCAAGCTCTTCTAAAACTTCTAAACTCTTTTTTACTGAAGCTTTAATTTCTTCATCTAAACCTTCACCAAAGAATTCCTTTGGAACTCCAATTTTCATGCCCTTAATTCCATCTTTAAGACATGCTGTATAATCTATTTCCTTTAAATCTCTTATACTTGTAGAATCATACTCATCAGTTCCTGATATTATGTTTAATATATATGCACTATCTTCTACTGAATTAGAAAAAGGTCCTATTTGATCTAGAGATGAACCAAACGCAATAAGTCCAAATCTAGATACTAATCCATAAGTTGGTTTAAGACCTACAACCCCACAGAATGCTGCTGGCTGTCTAATTGATCCACCAGTGTCTGAACCTAACGATACTGATGCCATTTTACCTGCAACTGCTGCTGCTGATCCACCAGAAGATCCTCCTGGAACTCTAGCTAAATCCCTTGGATTTAAGGTCTTTTTAAATGCTGAATTTTCATTAGAAGATCCCATTGCAAATTCATCCATATTAGTCTTTCCAATAATAATTGCATCTTCTGCTAATAATTTTTTCACTACTGTTGCATCGTATGGAGGTATAAAATCCTCTAACATCTTTGATGCACAAGTTGTATTAACACCTTCTGTACAAATATTATCTTTTATAGCTATTGGAATACCAGCTAAAGCACCTAAAGTTTTTCCTGCTTTAATTTTTGTATCTATTTCCTTGGCTTTAGCTAATGCTTCATCACAAGTAAGTGTTAAGAAAGCATTGACTGAAGACTCAGTTTTTAAAATTTCATCAATATATGATTGAACCACTGCTTCACTAGTTAATTCTCCACTTTTAATTTTACTTACCATTTCTTTTAAATTCATTTTCATTATCATCTCACCACCCTATTCAATAATCTTTGGTACTTTAATATAAGTTTCTTGCATATCTTTAACATTTCTAAATAAATCTGTGCATTCAAAAGCTTTAATTTCATCTTTTCTGATTATTGGTTTTAATTCTTCCTTATCCACCTCATCTTTAATTTCTAAATCAAGCTCATTTAAATACTGAAAATTATCTAAAATACTTTCAAATTCACTTGCAAATTTCGCTGCTTCTTCATCAGAAAATCTTAATTTAGAAAGCTGCGCTATATATTTTACTTCATCTATACTTACTTTCATTATTTTCACCTCATTATATTTTTTGATTCAAAAATAACCATATTAAAATTTATAAATTTCACTTATGGTTATTTAATATTGTTTAATAGAAACTTTCTAAAGTTTCTATTAAACAATATTTTTTCAAACTCCACAGAACTTTGTTCATCAAAGCTTAACTTTTAAGGAAACTCGAAAATGCCTTTTCCAAAGGAAGCTAACTCCCTTTGACTATTAGCTAAGTTCGAAGAACGAAATATAAAATTTCGATTCTCACTTATCACTTAAGGTGTAAGTCTCTTCATATCTCTTGGGAATAAAGCTGCTTCTCTTATATTTCCAAGGTTTAAGATTTGCATTGTTATTCTTTCAAGTCCTATAGCAAATCCTCCATGTGGTGGCATTCCATATTTAAATGTATCTAAATAAAAGTCAAAGTCTTCAACTTTTATCCCCAATCTTTCCATTTTAGCTTTTAACACTTCGTAATCATGAATTCTTTGTCCACCTGTTGTAATTTCAACGCCTTTGAAAATTAAATCGAAACTATTTGTAATTTCAGCATTATCTTCACATTCCATTGCATACATTGGTCTTTTGGCCGATGGGTATTCTGTTAAGAATACAAAATCAGTATTATATTTTTCTTTAATATATTTGTGGAAAAGAGCTTCTCCTTCATTATCAATATTTCCAACTGGTGATTTTTTATTAAATTCTTTTAATAAAATTTCTTGAGCTTCAGCTAGTGGTATTCTTGGAATCTTTAATTCATCTGGAAGTTCTACATTAAATAACCTTAATTCCTCACTACAGGTTTCTTTTAAATATTTATATAAATAATTTAAAAACTTTTCTTCAATATTCATAAGATCTGTTTCATCTTTTATAAAGCCCATTTCAACATCTAAACTTACATATTCATTTAAATGTCTCCATGTATTATGAAGTTCTGCTCTATATGCATAACCTACTTCAAAAACTCTTTCAAAACCTGCCCCAACCATCATTTGTTTCCAGAATTGTGGACTTTGTGAAAGGAAAGCTCTTCTGTTGAAGTAATTTACAGTAAATACTTCTGATCCACCTTCTGTTCCTGAATGAGTTATTTTAGGAGTATGTATTTCTTCAAAGTAATTACTTTTAAAGAATGCTCTAAATGCTGTTTCAATTTCATTTTGAACTCTAAAAATTGCTTTTTTCTTAGGAATTCTAAGGCTTATTGTTCTATAATCTAATTGAGTTTCAAGTGTTGCTTTTTCTTTGTAGCTTTGAATTTCAAATGGAAGTTTATCATAGAAAACTTTACCTGCAACTTCAATAGCTGTTACTTCAACTTCAATCCCCTTTGGTGCTTTTTCATTTGCATGAACTACCCCTTTTACTTCAATTGCATTTTCAAGTCTTAATCCTTTAATTTGTTCTTTAGTACATACAAGTTGAATTATTCCTGACTTATCTCTAAGCAAAATGAAAGAAACATGTGAAAGATCACGAATTTTATGAACCCATCCTTTAAGTAATACTGTTTCTTCACCATTAACTGCTAAATCCTTAATATAAATTCTTTTCATAATTATTACTCCTTTTTTCTATTTATTACTTATTCTTACAATTGCTTTTTATAAATATTTCTTATTAGAATGTTTTTCATATAAATTTGCATAAAAAAACTCGTCCTTATGCATAATGCATAGGGACGAGATTACTTTCGCGGTACCACCCTAGTTGATTTTATATTAAAATCCACCTCAAACAAGTACAAAACTTTAATGTCTTATACCCTCCATTTTTAACGGTATGGCACCGGTTAAGCCTACTCTTTTCTAGTTACACTCTAAAAAATTTCAGTTAACTGCTCCGAAGTGTTCTTTCAATTCAGAACTCATACAGATATTCCACCATCATCTGCTCTCTTAAAATCACTCATTTGAATTTACTTTTCTTCATCATTGCATGTATAAATTTCTATTTCAAAATATTAATTTTTCTATAATTTATAGGTGTATTACCTATGTGTTTCATTATATTGCATAATTATGTATAAATCAATACTTTTTTTGAAAAAGTTTATTAATTTATTTTCTTCATCAATACATATCGTCTTAATCCACCATACTTTAATTTATCTGCCATAACACTGTAACCGAGATTTTCAAATGTATTTACACTAAACCTATTATTGGGTGCTGCTGTTGCACACATATACTTCATTCCTGCGTCTTTGCCCATTTGTTCAATAATTTCACATATTATTTTTTGAAGTTTATTACCTCTATATTCTTCTAAAACTACTGTTGATTCAATCTGTCCAACGCTTAAAAGTTCTTCACCTTTAATTTCTATATCATATCCATAATTATGATCCTCATAGCCATATTCAATATAAACTCCCATAGCTATTAATTCATTACTTTCCAAAGAAACACACCCTAGAATTTTCCCTTTTCCATTTATAGTATCTACAAATTCTTCTTTTTCTGAACATGAATAAAAATCCTTATTTTCTAGTCCATCATAAATCTTCTGTTGAATCTCCATTATTTTATCAATGTAAGTTAAATCTAATAGTTTTAACTCGACTTCTAAATTAGTTCCATCTTTTTTCTTCAAAATCAACTTCTTCATTTTATTTTTAGCAAGAATATATAGATTATAGTAAAATTCCTGCTAACCTCCAATCTATTAATCTCTAATAAGTATAAGTTAATATTTAAACCTTATATTTAAATATTATACATTAATTTTAAAAACTTTCTATATTAAAATTGGAAGCATCTTATTCTTATGTGTATTAAATGCGACAATAAATCAATTGCATGAAATAAATTAGATATATAAGTTCTAATTAATAAAATTCATAGTTTACAAAATTAAGTTGTTTATATTATTAAAAATGTACAGTAAATTCAAATGAATAAACTTTTTTTAAACATATATATTAAATATTTTTTTAATATAAATATGTTTATTATTAAATTATATAACTAATAATGTACTCTAATCAACCAGAACTGCATTTTTTTATCACTCCAACCTAAATCCCAAGGTACATTATTTCTATCAGTATTATGACAAGTTACTAAAGAATATCCTTTTGAATCTACACCTGTAACAACAGATACATGAGTTATATCACCTTTCTTTTCATAAGCCACAAAATCTCCTGGAAGCATTTTATAAGAAGCCTTATATACTTTCTCATAACTTCCTTTAGCTATTACTGAAGCTCTCCCACTATTTATCATATAGTAAGTAAACTTTCCTGCATTTACCCAAGGACCTGTAACACTTCCTTTATCATAATTCCAGCCTGAAGTTTCCTTAAACTTTCCACCTTCATGCAATACCTGCGAAGCAAAATTTGCACAATCTCCACCTTCGGAGTTAAAATTTCTATACTTATTATTATATTTATAATTATGTTCTTTTACAGTTGCCGCCCCACAAAACTTTTGAGCATATTCAATTACACCTTTTCTTCTTTCATTAATATTAGAAATATCTCTGGCTGGTTGAACTTTTATGTATTCTTTAATTTCATCAAGCTTAATTGCTTCTAAACTTAATGAATCTGCAAAAGGATCTGTGTACCATTCCTTCGTTATTATCCAGCTTCCATTTTTCTTAGTTAATTGGAGGGAATGATATGTTCCAATTTTTGAGCTATTAATTTGGTCTGATTGATCTGGATATATATATTTATATTCAGTATTACATAATATGCTAAAAGAACACTTATCTTCTTTAATTTTTGATTTTTTTATTATTGTATTAGGAATAATCTCTATAAATTCAACGCCTTGTTTTTCTGCCCAATTATTTATGTACTTTACCTTCTTTTGTTCATATTCATAAGCCCATTGACCATATTTAGTATCTGTAGCATATAATGCTTCTATCGAATCTAAATCCTTACTTAATACTGCCTTACTTTTTACTTTAAATATATTTTGTACAAAGTTCACTGCTTCTTCATCAGTATTAATATCTCCTAAAACTAATTTTTCACTATTAATATTTATTAATGAAAATATCAAAGTAATTATAATAACTTTTATAAACTTTGATGGATTTATTTTAATTTTAGAGATCAGCATATTTCATTCTCCTCGTATAATATATTTAGATTGTTTTATTGGGAAAATCTATAAACCATTATTTTTATATTAATGAAGATTATTTAAATTAAGAATCTTACAATGTGATATTGATATTTTAATATTATTTAGATAATTGACTTATCAATTATCTCAATACATTTTTTAGAAGCTTCATCTAGTGGAGCTCCATCATACCAATTGCTACTATTATTAAATTTACTAAAGTATTTTGCTTTTAATATTATTTCTGGTCTATATTCGAAATGCAAAATATCAAAATGCCCCCATTTTCCTCCCCATACAAAATTGTTTTTTTCAAAAGCTTCAACTAATTCTTTAGGATATTCCTTAATTCTTTCCTTTCCTTGCTTTTCAGAGCTCCATTTCCAATAATCCCTTTTGTCACTTTTTAAATCTATTGCTATCCCATAAGAATGTGGACTTAATCTTCCTGTTCCAGATATAACTCGGTAATTATACGTTCCACTAGCCGGATAAAGAATACTACCTATATCACTTCTACTTTTTGCTAAAGGTATTACTTCTTTTAAGGATTGTTCTAAAGATACATTAGCTTTGTTTTTACTATTAAATTGATAATTAGTATATCCATACTTTAAACTGGTTAAGTTTTTTTCTATAGCTGATTTAGAATTACCATAAACTTCATTAAGAAGTTCATAATGCCTCGCCCTTCCTGGATCAAAAGTTTTATCCATAATTTCTGTACTTTTTTCAAGAGGATAATATTGCTCTAACATATCTTGGAGATCAGGATTAGATAATTTTTCTTCATGATTTTTCTGTTTTTTATCATCATAAATAATTTTCTTACCAGACTTCATAATTAAGTATACTTGGTCCTCAGTTTTCTTCTCTACACCTAAAACATAATCTGGATAAGCTAACATGAGTATTAAAATATCCTGTTTCATTTGAGTTTTATAATCTATATCTATAGCTGCTTTTGATACAATAGGCATATTAAAAATAATTAATAAAAAAATAATAAAAACATTCCTCTTTCCTATCATTTATATACACCACCTTTTAAAACCTATAAATATATACTGTCCCAACAATTAAAATACTATGTATTCTACTATTTTTTTATATAAAAAAATAGCAAGTTAAACTATAAATTTTAACTTGCTATTCTATAACTATATAAGTTCTAATCAATAAAATTTACAACTCAGAAAGTTGATTATCCACATTTAATAAAAATATAGATTTAATTTATATTTAAAAATTAAATTTTACTATAAAAATCTAATACTTGTTTTAAATATGGTTTTTGAATTTCATCTATTTCTAAATATATTTCATGTCTAGAATTATCTATTTTTATAATTTTACAATCTTTTGCACCTTCTGCAAATTTATTTTGCCCACTTGGTTTTACATAAGTATCATTTCCAGCTTGAAATAATAATACTGATATTTCAACTTTCGCTACATTTTCCTTTTTAGTTATTTCTTTAGTCACTTTAACGGCTTCATTTGTCCAATTATAACTAGCTCCTCCTCTTTGAAGTTCTTCATTATTGATAGTGATATCATGACTATATTCATAACGCTTAATGGAGCTTGTTCCTATTTTTTCTGCTTTATATTCTGAGGTATATGGACCTTTTCCTAGCACATATTTGCCTCCATTACCTATTGCAACTTGAAAACTTACAATTATATCAGCAAAAAACTAGGGTATATTCCCAGTATTAACTTCAAGCATTGGAGCATTTAATATAGCTCCATTAAAATAACCTGGATAATCTTCTAAAAATTTTGTTCCTATTGCACCACCCATTGAATGACCAAATAGGAATACCTTTTTATCTTCATTATTAGGCATAACTACTTTATCCATAAACACCTTAAAATCAGTAACAGACTGATTAAAATTTTTAACATCTAATTGGGTCTTATCTTCAATCCCAAGTGTTCCTTATCTTGCATGTCCTCTATGTTCAACACCAAATACATTATATCCATTTTTCATAAAATAATAACTCAATTCGTGATATCTTTCTAAACTCTCCGTATATCCATGACATAATACAATATTACCTTTTGCATCTTTTACTTTATACTTTTCATAATATAACTTAATATCCTCATCTCCATCCACATACCCAGATTCAAGTGCGTTATTTATATAAGGCTCAACAATATTTGTCATATCTTTAGTGTAATTATTCTCTGATATATAAATTTCATCTAATGTATTTTCAATTTCTGCTGCATTTGAAATTAAATTAGAATAACCTATCCAATAAAATAATTGAAATATTAATATAAACATCATTAATATTATTTTAAAATTCTTTACCACACTTTTATTGTATTTTTTCACTTTTCGTTGATTCTCCTTTCATTACTAATCTCTAATAACCTTTAGAGAAAAAACTTCAGCTAGAACTATTATCTTATACTTATTCTAATATAGATATTATCCATTTACTACACGCAGTGCACTTATGAACCGTTATAACAAATAAATCAAATTTTTTATTCATTGACATTACCCCCATGACATCTCTTTCTTCTTTTGTTACAAATTCATCATTTTCATCTATATATCCAATTATCTCTACCAAATAATTTTTCTTAGTCTTATCGCAGCAGCCATTAGAGCCAGCAACTTCTATTATTTCATAATCTAGATCTACACTTAGTTCTTGTATAATCTCTATTATATCTTCATAATCTTTTATATCATCTACAAAATCCTCTTCATAAAAAACTAAATCCTTAACTTGAAATATTTTATTCATATTCGTCTCCAATCCTTTATTTTAAATAATAATTTAATAAATTGTTTGTCTTTATATTATAATATTGAGAAATATTTTTATCAATAAAAAATAGCTACCAACTGCTTTAAAAAAATGGTAGCTATTATTAAGAGCATATTTAAATTGTTATTATAAAAATATAATATAACGTAAAATATTATATTTTAAATTTAGATACAAATTCTGAAAGATTATTTACACTGCCCTTAATAGAACATGTTTGATTAGTTATATCTTCAACCATTTGAACTACTCTAGTTGTTTTTTCCGCAATAATTGAAGTACCTTCTGCACCTTCATTTGTTGCTAATGTAATTCCATCAAGGGACTCTACAATATTTTTCATAAGTTGTGTTAATTCATGTGTTGCTTTACTAAAATCAGTAGATAAATTATAAATAGCATCTGCATCTTTATTGTATTTTTCTCCAATTTCAACCATAGAATTATAATCACTTTTTACACGTTTATCAATGAATTCTAATATTTCACTAGAACTTGTAGAAAGATTTTCCACTGATTTTAATACAATTTGAGTTACACTTTGTATTTGATTAACAGTATTTTCTGAGTCTTCTGCAAGTTTTCCTATTTCATCAGCTACTACTGCAAATCCTTTTCCAGCTTCCCCAGCTCTAGCAGCTTCTATAGATGCATTTAAAGCAAGAAGATTGGTTTGGGATGTAATTTGTAATATAGCTTCTGATAGTACTTTAATTTGCTCAACTGACTTTGATTTTTCTATTGCATCTCTTAGATTTTTATTAGTTGAGGAATAAATTTCATCTGCGCTCTTTTGAGATTCAATTGCTTTAGCTTTTATATCATTTGCTCTATTACTTATATCATTTGATGTTAAAGCACTTTCACTTGTCTTAAAATCAATAATTTCAATTGTATTTTGTATTTCTGTTGACGCAGCATTCATTTCCTCTGTTGATGCTGATGTTTCTTCCATTCCTGCTGAAAGTTCTTCTGTTGTAGCTGATACATCTTGAATTTGAACAGACAATTTTGACATATTATTTTCAGCATTATTAACCATATTTTCAATATTAGCAGATTCATCAATTACTGATTTCAATGTTTCTCTTATAGCTTTTTGCATTTTATCTAAAGCTCTTAGCATATCACCAACTTCATCCTTACTACTCAATAAATTTGGTGCTATGGTTTTAGTAAAATCTCCAGTTGAAACTATTCCTAAATAATCTGTTGCTGCCTTTAATGAAAAAGTAATTGGTTTTACAATTAAAATCGTAAGTCCTATACCAATAATTATGGTTATAATTAAAATAGACAATAATATTGTTACAGATTGATTATTCGTCTCTTCTGTATTCGTATATGTTTCATCAGCTTTTGCTAAATGAGATTTTAGTAAAGCATTTGCTCCACTACGGACACCATCCAAGACCTCTTGATTACTAGATAAATATTCGTAGATATCTTCATTTTTAATGTTCCCAGAAGCAGTCATATCTTTTATTTTATTGCAAAATTTAATATATTCTGGCATTCCAGCTTCAATTTTAGCAATAGCTTCCTTTTGATCTTGATTTAAATTTAATTTTTTATATTCACTAATATTGTTGGGTATTCCCGCCAATTTTTCATCCATTTCTTTTAAAAACTTTTTTTGTCCTTCTGCATCTCCATTATTAAGAATTAAATTAAGCATGTCATATTGACAAGTTCTTGCTTGAAGTCTAGCATCATCCATTATATTTATTGCTTTCATATCATCCTTATACATTCTTGCTAAGTTTTTATTTGAGTTTTGAGTAAAATAATAACCTGCAGAACCAATAATAAATGTGAGTAATAGCAAAGCTACTGATAACAATGTTACTTTGTAAAACACTTTCAAATTTTTTATCATTTATTGGTCACCTCTCATAAATCTGTTGTAATAACTGAACCTTTCATTTTCTTTGTAATTTAATTACTTGTTTCTAGTAAGCTTGTGTCTTAGTTTCATAAACAAAAAAGAATTATATAAAGACAAGTACATAAAATAAATATATAAATAAAATTACGGACTAATATATAGTCCTATAATTTCACTTATATATTTAGAGATATTCAAAAATTAACTACATAAACTTACTAAAGTTTACACACTTTAAAGTCATTATCTACATTTATATTTTGATCTTCTAGTTTTTCACCATTTATGCAAACATTTTTATATGTAAGATTGTTAATATTTTGTAATATAGAATCTCCCTTAACACCACTTAAAATAGCATCTTCTATTACTATATTTTCAATTGGAGCATCTTCAAATCCTTTTAAATATAATGCATGTTTTGCTTCTATACTTTCTCCTTCAACAGTTTTAATATTTGACAATCTTATATTTCTTAAAATAGGTTTGTGATTACCATTAGTTCCTTCCTCATAAAAGAAATCTGCATGTATAACAGCAATTTTTGATTTATTTACAGTACTGTTTTTTACAAATATATTTTCAAGCTTTCCGCCTCTTTCAGCATTTGTTTTAAATCTTATTGGATAATCTAGTTCCTCACTATCAAAATAATTATCATGAGCATATACGTCATTAACTCCCCCAGATATTTCACTACCTATAGTTATTCCGCCATGTCCATCTTTAAATTCATTATTTCTAATGATTATATTTTCACATGGAACTCCAATATTTCTTCCTTCATTATTTCTTCCTGATTTTATCGCAATACAATCATCACCAGTTAAAAAGAAACAGTTTTCTATTATCATATCTTTACAAGATTCAGGATCGACTCCATCATTATTATAAAGATTAGTATCTATTCTAATTCCAGAAACCTTTAAGTTCTCACAAAGAACAGGATTTACTTCCCAAAAAGGAGAATTTAATATTGTAATATCTTTAATTAAAATATTTTTAGATTTATATGGTTGAATAAATGGTGGCCTTATAGTAGATACATCATCACCAAATACTCTCTCTGTTCTTACATCTGCATTTATTTGACCTAAATCAAATAATCTTTCTCTTTGTATTTGTTGATCTTCTTCATTAAAATATCCAAACTTCCAAGGCATCCAATTAAATTCATCAGCACAACCATCCAAAGTTCCTTTTCCTGTAATTGCAATATTTTTTTCTTCATAACTATAAATAAAAGGTGAAAAATTCATATGTTCAACACCTTCCCATCTTGCATAAACTAATGGATAAAATTCATTAGTTTTATTTCTAACAAATTTTAAAATTGCATTTTTTTCAATATGTAATTCAACATTACTTCTAAGATTTATGGCACCCGTGTAATATATTTTAGGATTTTCTGCATCATTGCTGCCTTTAATAATAACTTTACCTCCACCATTAGAAGTTGCATCATTGATTGCTTCTTGTATTACATCACCATAATACTCTATTTTTCTAACGTTCTTTATTAATGATTTACTGATATAATCTTTGTCATGCTTTAATTCGCTTTTACCACCTTTATAAATACCATCTGGATGCGTCAAATACTCTTCATCAATATTTCTAATTAGAGCTTTATATTTTTCCTCTAAAATACTATACTCTGGTTTTCCATCCAAAACTGGCATATTTTCATTTACCTTATTTTCAATCTTTTCATACAACTCTTGATTCCATTGTAATTTATCCATTATTTTATACCTCCAATTTTACTATATAATTTATAATTTGCAATTTTATTCTTTTTATCTGGTAAAATTTTATTCATTATATTTATATATATAAATTCTAACTGATTTGCTACATTAAAACCATATACAATAACTAAATAATATGTAGTTGATTTTTTATTTTTAAGTCAGAACCACCCGTCAAACGGGTGGCTTGCTCTGCGGCTGTAAGCCTAAAAAATATATATAAGCGTTTTTCTAACTAAAACTGTCCATATATTTTTTAATTGTTTGGTTTTTCCATATTTTAAATGAGATCATGAAACTTAAGTTTTATAACAACTTATAGTTTTGCATTACCAGTATTAGTTTAGTGGTTACACAAAACTTGTTGTAACGTCACTGTTTTAGAATACTCATAGTTTTTTAACGGTATAACCAAACGCCCACCACCCGCTTAGCAGGTGGTTTTCTGAACGCTAAAGCATAAAATAATAATAATCTACACCCCAAAGAAAACTCTGAGGTGTAAATTATATTTAACTGTTCATTAATCATTATAGGCGCTTAAATAGTTGCGGCATTATTTTTTGTTTGGTATCCAACATTATTATTACCAAAACATTGTTCATATTTATATCCAGTTAATTCTTCAATAGCTGCTCTAGCTTCTGGAGTAACATCAGCTTTAGCTCCACCAGCCTTTATTCTATTTACTTCATCAACTAATAATTTATGATTTTCTTTAGTTAATTTAAGTCTTAATGAAACTATCCAAGTTAATACTAAAAATATTGCTGGTACTAATATCGTTACTAATAAAATACCATCAATTGCTTCAGGAGTTTGAGTTTTAGCTCCTTTAACAAATCCAAATGCCGCAAGACCTACTCCAAGTACAGCAGCTTCTATAGCAGCTGCAACTTTAGAAAGTAAACTATTAACTCCAGTATATATTCCTTCTCTTCTTTCAAGTGTTACTGCTTCATCAATATCAGCAATAAATGGTAATTGGAATACTGGTACATAGTCAGCACCAGCTTTACCTGCGGTATTTATTACAGCTAATACGATTAATAAAACTGTCAAGTTTGGTGAGCCTGTCATCTTACTTAGCACGTAGTATCCAACAAGAGATGCAAGTATTACAATTGATGAAACTCTAAATGTCTTTGGTCCACCAAATTTATATGCAACTGCAATTGCTATAGTTAATGCTATTGTCGAAATTAACGTAGTAGCACTTGAAATAAATGCTGTCGTAGATGCTGTTAATCCTAAAACAAATATTACATAGTAAGTAAATACACCACCTGCTAAATTCTTGTAAATTCCAATTAAAAACATCATTGCTGCATGCAATCTAAAAGCTTTAATTTGCATACTTGATCCAACATCTATAAACATTTTTGCAAGTATATGTAAAATACCATGATTAGAATCTTCTTTATAAATAATGTCTTTAGGATCTCTTTCAAATGTAAGTGCATACATTACAAGAAGTGATAATGAAATCATTGCTCCATAAATTATACCTGTTAATAAGAATGCTGTAGATGATTTATCTCCATACATTTTGAACAATATACCTGGAATAAATGTTGCTATTGTACTAGCTATTGTTCCGCAGTATTGCTTTCCAGCCACTAGTTTTGTTTTATCAGCAGAATCTTGAGTCATTTCTGCTGGTAATGTTATACCTGTAACTATAACCATTGTAAAGCAAATTTCGTAAATAAGATTTGCTAAAAAGTAGAATGTAAATGAATGACCTGTTGTCCATAAAATTGGGAATGTTATTAAAATAGCAGGAGCCCCAATCAATATGAAGAATCTTCTTCTACCAAATTTCTTACCAATTGCTGTTCTACCAAAATTATCACTAATATAACCGATAATTGGATTTCCAACAGCATCAATAAGTCTTGCTACTGAGAAAATTAAACTCGCTTCTACTGCTCCAAGTCCGCATAATGTTGTATAAAAATACATAAGGAATGCAGATATTAGTGCTTGAGCTCCACTTCCTAAAAAGTTTATGCATGCGTATCCAATAATATTTTTTATTGTTACTTTTCTTTTTTGCATTGTCTTTGCCTCCAAATAATAATTCTATCATAATTTCTAAATTAATAGTTAAAAGTTATTTTATCTTGAGGATTCCATATAAAATCAATATGAACTCCTCTATTTCTTATAATAAATTTGCTTCTGCTGCTGCTAATATAAATGGCCCAAGACCTTTTGGTTCATTTGCAACGATTGGCTCACTTATGTAATAAGTAAATGATCCGTCTCTATTGTCTTTTCCACCAAGTCCTGCAACAAAACAGATTTTGTTTAGATTAATAAGACCTTCTTTAGTTTCTAAAATGAATTCATCAATTAATCCTTTATAAGATTCTTTTGCAAATTCCCTTAACTCTTCTTGTAAATACTCTTTTCTTATTCCTTTAAAAATTGAATATGCTATCATTGATGATCCTGAAGCTTCTAAATAATTCCCCTTTCTATCACCTTGATCTAAAACTTGATACCAAACATGACTATCTTTATCTGCAACTTTTATAAGAGCAGTTACACAATCATTAAATATTTTAAGAATTTCTAGTTTATATTTATTATCTTCTGGTAATTGTTCTAAAGTATCAACTAATGCCATAAGATACCATCCCATAGATCTGCTCCAGAAATGTGATGATAAACCTGTTTCTTTATTAGCCCAAGGTTGTACTCTTGCATCATCATACGCATGATATAAAAGACCAGTTTTTTCATCAATTAAATGATTTCTAGCTATGATAAATTGTTTGGCTATATCGTCAAATTCGCTTGCTTCCCCGAACTCGTTTACATACTTTGCATAAAAAGTCGCCCCCATATATAAACCATCTAACCATATTTGTTCAGGATAAATCTCTTTGTGCCAGAAAACACCTTCTCTAGTTCTTGGATGATTATCAATTTGAGTTCTTAATAATTGTAATGCTTTTTTGTATTTTTCTTCTTTTGTTTCTTGATAAATAGTTAATAATATTTTTCCATTATTTAAATGATCAATATTATATTCATCAACTTTATATCCTTTAATAGATCCATCCTCTTGAACAAAAGTATCCATACATTCTTTTACATAATCAAAATATTTTCTATCCTTTGTTTGTTTCCAAACTTCTGCTATACCATCTAACGTTAATCCAAATTCATAAGCCCAATAGCTCGTCAAATCTGTCTTTCTCTCTATTATTGAGTCAGCCATCCACTTTGCATAATCTTTCATATTCATTATTCCTCCATGTTAATCAAATTATTATATAAAATAATTAAAGTTTCTACAATGTATAATCCTAAAAATTCATTTATGATTGTCGATTCGCATATTTAAAAGTAAACTTCTAAATATAATTGATTTCTAAAATATATCTATATTGTAGAAACTTTATTAAAACATATTTATTGTAAATAGATTTTAACCTATCTTACTAGCCATCCACCGTCAACTGCTAATATATGTCCATTAACATAATCTGATGCTTTACTTGCTAAAAATACTACTGCTCCCATTAAATCAAAAGGATCTGCCCATCTATCTGCTGGTATTCTTACTTGTATTTCTGCATTTCTTTCTTTATCTGCTCTTATTGGTTCAGTATTTGCTGTTTTTATGTAACCTGGTGCTATAGCATTTATTTGAATATTCTTGCATGCAAGTTCATTGGCAAATGCTTTAGTTATTCCTGCAACCCCATGTTTACTTGCTGTATACGGCGGAACAAACTTTCCACCTTGAAATGATAACATTGATGCAACATTAATTATCTTTCCTGAACCTTGCTTAACCATAACTTTAGCTACATCTTGACTTAAGAAATATAATGCATTTAAATTAATGTCCATTACTGCATTCCAATCTTCTTCTGTATATTCAAGAAGTGGAGCTCTTCGTATAGTCCCTGCATTATTCACTAAGATATCTATTCTTCCATAAACTTGAACTGCAAGTTTTATAATATTTTCTCTATCTTCCTTCTTAGTTAAATCTCCTTGAATAAAGATAACTTGTCTTCCTTCTTTTTCTATTAGCCTTCTAGTTCCATCCCAATCTTTACCATGAGTTGGAATGACTAAATCTGCACCTGCCTTAGCTAAAGCCACTGCATAAGCTTGTCCAAGTCCTGTATTTCCTGCTGTTACTATTGCCACTTTTCCTTTCAATGAAAAGAAATCCATTGAAAAGTTATCTAAACTGTTTGACATCTTCATCTACCTCACTTTTGAGTATTTTTATCTTAAGTTTTTAATTTCTATATGATCCATATCATCAAAAGTTTTATTTTCTCCACACATTCCCCAAATGAAAGAATAGTTTTGAGTTCCAATACCTGAATGAATTGACCAACTTGGTGAAATTACAGCTTGTTCATTTTTCATAAGAATATGTCTTGTTTCATGACCTTGTCCCATAAAATGAATTACTGCTTGATCTTCTGGAACTTCAAGATACAAATATACTTCCATACGTCTTTCATGAGTATGACATGGCATTGTATTCCAGCCACTTCCTGGTTCTAATATTGTTAATCCCATTACTAATTGACAGCTATCACAAACTGCTGGATGAACATATTGATTAATAGTTCTCTTATTCATATTAACTTCATCCCCGCATTTAATTTTATTGGCTTTTTCTAAATCAATTTTCACTGTAGGATATGATTTAAGTGCTGGTGCTGAGTTTATGTAAAATTTAGCTGGATTTTTTGCATCAGCTGATGTAAATTCAATGTTTTTAGCACCTTGTCCAACATATAATCCATCTCTATATTTTAAGTTAAATTCTACTCCATCTACTACAATTTTGCCTTCGCCACCTACATTAATAACTCCTAATTCTCTTCTTTCAAGAAAGTAATCTGTACCTAGCTCTTTACAAACTCCAAGTTTCAAAGTTTCTTTTATTGGAGTAACCCCTCCAAATATTATTCTATCATTATGACTGTAAACTAAATTTATTTCATCTTCAATAAATATTTTTTCTACTAAATAATGTTTTCTTAACGTTTCTGTATCATAATGTTTTGAATCATCTGGGTGATTTGAATATCTGATTTCCAAATTCATAATTATATCTCCTCTATTTATAATCTAAATTTCCAAGTATTGCACACGTGTTCCCTATAATCTAAAATATATTTCAAGAACTTATTTGTTCTTGAATCAAAAATTTATATATTAGAACTTTTAAATATTTCTTTTAAATTTTTATCTTAAGCTTATAATTTGCACACGTGTTCGTAATTTATTAAAATATATTTCAAGAACGATTTCATTATGTTCTTGAAGCTATATAAGCTTTATGTATTACTTAGTAAACATTACTTGCACACGTGTTCCTTGTACTTATATGATATATTATATATTGTTATGTAAATAATTGCAATAGCTTTTTTTTAAATATTTTTAACATTTTATACGCTATTACTTATAGGATAAGTATCTATGACTCCTAAGCATTAGCATTTAAACATATATAATCTGTAATAAATTCATATATAGAAACACGTATAATAAGTAAAGCATCTTAATTTATTTAAATATATATTAAAGCTTATGAAAACACATTAATATAATAATCTTTTTGCTTAATTTCATATTAATTAAATTTCTTAATAGAATTACCTATTTCCAATTTTGATTGTACATATATTGTTTTCTCATCAATATTTCCGCTATTATTTATAAGTTTAAAAAGTAAGTCAATTGCAATTTTAGCTATTTCTCCAATAGGTCTTTTTATTGTAGTAATAGTAGGACTAAGGAATTCTCCAAATTCATTCCCATCAAAGCCTAATATAGAAATATCATTTGGTACATTTAAACCCTTTTCAATAAGAGCTTTTATTGCACCAGTTGCCATTTCATCATTAAAAGCAAATATAGCTGAAAAATGTTCCTGTTTCTCAATAATTCTCTTTGCTTGTTGATATCCACTTTTAACAGTAAAGTCTCCATTTACAACTAAATTTTTATTTAACTTAATGTTATATTCTTTAAAAGCTTCTAAATAGCCTTTTCTTCTCATTTTTGTAGAATCAAAATTTTCTATACCTTCTATTATTGCAATATCTTTATGTCCATTTTTTATTAATTCTTCTACACCTTTAAAAGTACCTACACTTTCATCAGTAAATACATTTATAACGTCAAAATCTACTTTTCTATTTATAACAACAAGTGGTATATCTTTTTCTAAAATTTCTTCTATAAAATTATCATCAGCTACTTTTTGGCTTACCACTACTATTCCGTCATAGTTTTTAGGATTTATAGTATTTTTTTCATAAGTATCTATACCTTTAACAATAACATTATATTTTTTATCTATATTTTTATACACATTATTTATTACAGTTTGAAATACAAACGGTGAAGTACCATTACTTATTGTAGAAAAAAATACCCCTATATTATAAGCTTTGTCTAATTTTAAACTTCTAGCACTCATATTAGGAATATAATTTAATTCCTTAGCTGATTTTAATATTTCTTCTTTAGTTTTTTCACTGACATTTCTTGAACCAGTCAATGCTCTAGAAACAGTTGAATGAGATATTCCTAGTGCTTTTGCTATATCTTTAATTGTAGTAGCCATTCCTATCCTCCGTAACCATTTAATAAATATGTTCATACAATATCTTAATATAATCAAATAATCGTTTATTATTTTTATTAAATTCTTAAATATACAAAGAATATTATATTATTTTTTATCATATATTTCACTCAAATAATTAACAAACTATTTTGCACACGTTTTCAAATAGTCTAGTTTTATTTTATAGTACTTAATTTAAAAATACAAGCCCTATAGATATTGAATTGATATATTTTATCTATAAAGACTTGCTTTTTATAATAATTTAACAAAATTCTTAATTATTATATACACCTATTGGTTGCATATTCAAAGAAATAAAAAAATAGCATGTTAGCGTATTTTCTTTCGTATACCTAATTTTCAAATGTTATTGTGACTTTAAATAAATCTCCATCTAATTCTACATTAAATGTTCCCCCTTGAACCTCAACAAAGCTTTTCACTATTGCAAGACCAAGTCCTGATCCTTCAGTATTTCTTGATTTATCTCCTCTTTCAAATCTTTCTACAATATCTTTTGACTCAAAGTTAATTTCCTCTGCTGACATGTTCTTTATAGTGATTTCTACTTTATCTTCATTATTTATTACATCTACATATACCCTCGAACCTTCCATAGCATATTTAGCTACATTATTTAGAAGATTTTCAAAAATTCTAAAAGTTTTTTGACTATCGAGATTTAAAATAATTTTATTTCCTGGGAAATTATTCCTTATTTTTAAATTTGATTTTTTTATTTTATCATCTAATTCTACTTCTATCTGCCTAATTAATTCAACTATATCCACTTTGACCAAATTTAAATTAATGTTCCCACTTGTTGCTCTACTTACTTCAAATAAGTCTTCAATTAAAAACTTTAATCTTTGAGATTTTTTATCTAAAGTTGCAATATAAGCTTTACGTTCCTCACCTGTTATATTTTCACTTTTTAATAAATCTACATATGTTATTATCGAGGTAAGTGGTGTTTTTAAATCATGAGATACATTTGATATTAATTCTGTTTTCATTCTTTGACTCTTAACTTCTTCATTTACTGCTTTTTTGAAACCATTTTGTATCTTTACTACTTGTTCCTTAAATGGGTTAAATAAACCTAAGTCTTCATTTATAGATACATCTAAATTACCTTCTGCAATTTTATTTGTTGCCTCCAATAGAACTGAAAATTTATTCTTTATTTTAGATAAATATATTTTGATTAAATTAAACGCAACTGTGCAATAGACAAATGCTAATAATAATCCCCAGAATGCTGAAAATAAAATTGACATAGTAAATATTGTTCCCAAAGCCCATATAATTAAAAAAGCTAAAATTGTAGCAGCATCAATTGCAACTATCTTTATTATAAATTTATTAGATTTATCAGTTAAATCTATATTTGATATATAGTAAATTAGTTCAGCAAACAAATTCCTAGACCTATTAAGAAATTTCTTTGTAACTTTGAAAATCTTAATAATCAATAAATTTTGTTTAAGATATTTAACTACTCCTGTTTTAAATATATGTTTTAAAAGCATATCACCTGTAAATATTAAGTAAAATATAACAATCCACATAAGAATATTGAGTATAATTCTTAGCCAAAAATCCAATTGAGTATTTATACCAAACCCTATCCAGCCTTCTCCAAATCTACTTTCCATTGTTGTACCAACAACATAAAATGATCCTGCTCCAGAAAATATAGCTCCAATGGTCAATATAATTAAATTAATTTCTAATGGAATTTTCAAGAAAACACCAACTCCAAATATATTCAACCCTTTTCTATATGGAAATATTAATCCTGCTATTACTATGCTACATAATATTGAAATTATAACTACAATCAAAACATCATTATTAATAAAATGTTTTGATGAATTTACCATTACACTTATGTTATCTTCATATTTTAATTCTTTAGGAATTGCATATATAAACGTTGCATTTTTTATAGGATTAAACGTAATCACATTTTCTTCTATCAAATTACCATCGAAAGATTTTTTTAAATCAAATTGCGAAAAATTATTTTTAATATAATATTCTTTTACACCATGTACATTAGATACTTCCACTCCACCATTTTCGTCATAATTTAGAACAATGTAAAAATCATATTTATCATTTAATTCTTGAGTTTTAATATTTGATACTAATGTGTTTAAGGAATTATTTGTATTAGTTTTATTATATGTTTCATCATTATTCACATATGCAAAATAATCTAAATTTTTTAACCTTCTATTTATATTATCATTCCAATCAGACATTTCATAATTTAAGTTATGTCTAAAATCATTATAATTCACCCAAACTTTATGAGAATTAATATAAATTTCATCATAAGTTAATTCTTTATTTTTTTCCATTTCCAATAAATCTTTATATAATGTGTAATTAGTTTGATTAATTCTTTTTAAAAGTTCATAATTTTCATAAGATGATGAAAGATCTTTTCCCACTATATTCTCTATTAATGGATATAATCTTACTATACTAACAGAAATCATACTCACTATTAAAA
>NZ_LZZM01000225.1 GCF_002006345.1 Clostridium puniceum | reverse complement strand
GTATTATAATAATATAATTATTATTTAAAAGGGTGTGTAAAAATGGAAAATAAAAAGCAAGTAGTTTATTCTTATAATTTCAACTTAAAATGGAAATTTACAAAATATTTTGGATTTATAAAAATATCAAATCTTTTAAAATTCTTAATAATTTCATTATTATTGGTATCTTGCTTTTCAATTATAAATGATTTTTTCAAAACTTTAGACAGTGCTAATAATAAAGCTACTTTAGTTTCAAATTTTAAATTAGATATAAGTGCACTTAATGAAATAGCACTCATTATTGAAAATGACAGAAATTTAGATAATAACTATGAAATTAATAGTTTTGGTTCTGATGGTATTTTACTAACTCTAAATGAAATAAAACCAAGTTTAACTACTGCATTAATTAGTATTGCAGACGTAAATAATGATAAATTTTTATCTGATAAAGAATTACTAGAGCTTAGGCCTATGAGATTAAATTCAGATATTTTTACAACAAAACTTAAGAATTTGGGATTTAATTTAAAATCAATAGATTGCAATTTAAATAATTATATAATTATAACTGAAGGAAAATACTCGGGTACTGTTCTGTACAATGGACCTTTTAAATTTATTGATGATAAAAATAAGAGATATTGGGGAATAGATTTGTCTAATTAATATTTTCAATAAGAGTAATAACTTTATTAAACATTTTTATTAATGTATTTCTTCCAAACCAAAGTACACCCATTGTATTTTTTTCCATTTAACTTCCATCAATAAATATATTTTCACCTCAATATTTAACTTGTTCATAAAATAGATCCTCAATATAATTTTTTACAAAACAAAAGGGCTGTTGCCTTTGCAACGGCCCCTTTTCTAATTAAACTCTTTAGAAGTTTAATTAGTTTAAACTTCACTTGTTGTATTTTATTATTAGATACAGTTACAGTACGTAATACAGCGTTTTCACAACTACCATTAAACATCCTTTTATAATCGACATTTAGGATAGTATTTTTTAATATAATTTTTTCTAAACTATAAGCTCTCATTAGTTTACTAATTTGAGATATATTCACAATAACTGATTTATCCTCAGATCTTATTTTAAATCTTCTTCCATATATTTATTCTATCCTTTTTGTGCTTATGCTTTAAATAAAATTGTTTTTTGTTATTAAATCTTGATAATTAAATATAAAGAGATTTAGGATACCCCTCCCTATACTTTCCCCTAGTCTGCAATCCTCCAACTCCCTTTATTCCTGTGATTGTATTTTCAATAACATCAGTTATTGATACTACCTTATCTATTCTGGTGTAAGCAATCTTTTCACACACAAAAACAGGATCTAAGCAGTGAATTAAAACTCTATTGGGACTAGATGCAAAATTAGCACCTACATCTAATATCATTTCATAGCAGCTTTGGCATGCTCCTGCAAATATTACTAATTCGTCATAACTTGAATTATAATTCCTTAAGTTTTTTACTGATTCTAAGTAATATTTAGAATTTCTATAATTATCTAAATTTAAATAATCTTTTGGATCCTTAACAACACTGTCATGTCCTGTCAATACAACTATATCAGGTTTTATTTCTTTAACTAAATCAACTATTACTTCTGGCTGTTCTCTTTCTGGAATTGCTCTGCCAACTGCATCTATAGATAACTGCTTATACACCTTTAGACAAGTTTCCATGTATTCACTATCTCCATCCACATGAAGGATTCTCCCTGGTCTTCCAAAAACCAATTCATTTTTTGCTTTTATCTTTGGTGATTTTTCAACCTTATCCCTAAGATCGCCTCTTAATACCATAGCATTTTTTATAGCTTCACTTACTCTTGTATTTAAAATTCTATCTTGTGAACCACTGTTTTCTTCTGCAACATCAAGATCTTCTATATATGAATCTGCTATTATTCTTATATTAATTCCTTTTAAAATAATATTCTTTCTTCCGTCTTTCTCCTTTATATCGATTATTTTAAAGGTAATATCCTTATTATATGATTTTCTCACAACTATATCTCCAATTTCCATTACTTTATCCCCCTTGTATTACTCTCAATGTATAATATGGAAAGATTCATCAAAGGTTTCTAATTAATTTGATCTACAAGAAGGAACAGCAAAAAGCTGTTTAAAATAACCTTCGATATTTTTAAACAGCTTTTCTTTTTAGTTTATATTCTATATTCATACTTAAACTTATCTATAAATTCCAAATACTTACCTTGTTCATTTATTATAGATTCTAACTTACTTGCAAATGTATTTTGACCCCAATTGACTTCATTATAATAATATCGATTTGCAAGCCTCCAATATCTTTGTGGAAATTGAAGATATGCATATAGTACTTTATATTCTTCAGGTTTTAATGGTGAAACTGAATTATATGAATCTATTATTGCAACCGCAAATTCTAAATTCCATTCAACTCTCTTCAAAACCTTTATCATAAAATTACTTATATCAAAAGTTCTTACTTCTCTTTTACAATAATCAAAATCAATAACATGTACATCCATATTATCATTTAAAATTATATTGTGATAAGTAAAGTCATGATGACAAAAGCTTTTTTCATTTTCTGCAATCATGCATAACTCGTAGTAATCTGATTCTTTTAAAGTTGATAATGCATTCCTTCCAATTTCCTTATAGAACTCCATTGATTTTAAATAAATCATATCAAATTCGCTCTTTATATTTTTCTTTCTTACCATATCTCTCATTTTATCCAAGGATTTAATTCTTTTTTCTATTAAATGAGTCCATCTGCCAAGATCACTTTTAAGTTTAGAATTTTCTGGTGGATCATATCCTTTAGATGCTTCATGGAGATTGGCCAAGGTTCTAGCTGCTATTCTTACTTCATCTATGTTATGAAAATCACATTCCCGACCATCTAACCATTCTGATAAAGTATACAAATCTTCGTTAACTAATGCATATGGTTCTCCATTTATGTTTAAATAATATTTATCTAGATTATCAAAACCATTTTTTCTTAAGTGCTCTTTAGCACCATACACGAATAATAATTTTTGAGGTCCATAATTTATTTTCTTTAAACATCTTTCGCCTTTATCTGTTTTAAGATAGTAAACACCCTTATTAGCTTTAATTTTTTCTATCTTAATGTTAAATTGCCTTTCTATTTCAAATTCCCTCATCATAGTTCTCACCCCCTGTATATTTATATGAGGATATTCCTTCTTTTATTAACATTTTTTATATTCTTTTAATATAATACATTAAGATAAATGCTATGAAAGGGTTTAATAATGAAAATAGGAATAGATGGCAGGGCTGCAACGTGGTATCAAGGCACTGGAATAGGCACATACACCAATCAATTAATCCACAGTCTTAATAATGTTGATTCCCATAATAACTATTTAATTTTTATACCACAATGTGACTCTATGAAAAATTTAAAAACTAATTTTAAAACCGAATTAACTGATGGAGCAGCTTCTAATAGCTTTTGGGACGATGTAAATGTTCCTAATATATTAAATAATGCTGATATAGAACTCTATCATGTCCCTCAAAATGGAGTTGGTCTTTCTGAAAATATAAAATGTAAGAAGGTCATTACATTACATGATATAATTCCTTTAAAAATGCCTGAAACTGTTAGTGATAGATATCTTAGAATTTTCAATAATGAATTACCTAAAATTTTAAAAACTTGTGATGGAATAATTACGGTCTCTAACTTTTCTAAAAATGATATTGCTAAAGAATTTAATTTTCCTGTTGAAAATATTTATGTAACTCCTCTTGCTGCTGAAGGCATTTACAGACCTATGAGTAAATGCAGATCTAAAGATTTTATTACAAAAAAATATGGAATTGAAGAGGATTTTATACTTTACGTTGGAGGCTTTAGTCCAAGAAAAAATATATTAGGCTTAATAGAAGCCTATTCAAATCTTCCTGCTAAATTAAAAGAAATCTTTAAATTAGTTATTACAGGCAGGAAAGGTCCTTCTTATGATAAATATAAAAACAGAGCAGAAGAATTACATGTATTAAATAACGTGATTTTTACAGATTTTATTCCAGCCGAAGATATGCCTTTATTTTATAATGCTACTGAAGTTTTAGTATATCCTTCCTTTTATGAAGGATTTGGCTTACCACCTATAGAAGCTATGGCTTGTGGAACCCCTGTAATAGCATCAAATGTCACTTCTCTTCCTGAAGTATGTTATGAATCTGCCCTTTTTATAGATCCAAATGACATAGATTCACTATCTTATGACATAGAAAGAGTATTAAGCAATAGTTTATTAAGATTAACAATGGTTAAGAAAAGCTTAACTCGCAATAAAGCTTTTTCTTGGAATAAGACAGCACTTGATACAATCTCTGCTTATAAATCTATTCTAAATTCATGATCCCTTGGAATTATTAGATGAATAAAAAAATAGGTAGCCTTTTTGAACTGCATCTTGTCTAATAGACAGGGTGCATCATCTTGACTACCTGTTAAACACAATTATTTTTTATATTTCTGTAAAACAATTTATCTCCAAAATAAAGAGTCAACAAAAAAAGTCACTATACATAACCAAAATATAAGTTCTACTATAATATAATATTTTGATTTATTATCTTTTAAATAATTTATTTTATACACAGAATCAATAATTCTAGAAACAATTAAAAAGATAAGCACAAACGTACCACTTTTCATAGCCAAAGACATTATCAATGATAATACTAATACAATAAGTAATAAATACATATAATATTTGGGGCGCAAACCATTAACATCAATCTCTCCTGGCTTTTTTATTTTAAATTTATATTTAAGCATTAAGCTAGATATTATATATGCTGCAACAATTAAAATCATTAACCACAATCTAAACATAATGTTTCACCTCCAATGAATAAAAATAAACATCTTCTAAATTTCTATAGATATTATAAAAAAATATGTATATGCCAAATTGAAATTACATATTTATATATTAATAAAATATATTTATTAATACTTTAAGGAGTTATAACATGTCAAATAAAATGCAAAGTAAAAAAAATTTTAAACTAATTCCATTTATAACAGCTCTATTAATACCAATTTCACTTGGATTAATAGTGTCTATATTTATTCCTAATATGAAGTCTTTATATGAAAGCTTACAAAAGCCATTTTTTGCACCACCATCTATTGCCTTTCCAATTGTATGGACTATTCTTTACATCTTAATGGGTATAGCTTCTTATAAAGTTTACATAAAAAAATATGAAAATATAGATGTAAGTTCAGCAATATTTGTGTATGAAATACAACTATTGCTAAACATATTATGGCCAATTATATTTTTTAGCTTTAGACTTTATGGACTAGCTTTTATTGAACTCTTTATTTTATTTATTTTTGTTATTTTAACAACTATAAGATTTTATCAAAAAGCTGGAATCAAAACTGCACTTTTATTAACTCCATATATATTTTGGTTAATTTATGCAGGAGTTTTAAACTTTTATCTTTGGATGTTAAATGAAATGTAGTATACTACCATTTCATTACTTCTTTTATTTTACTAATTAATGTCTTTGACATTTTTTCATGTGTTCTTAAACTAGGATGATAATCAGAACCTATGCCATCACTTTCTAATTGTACTTCATAAAAATGTGTATGAACTTTTACATCGCCTGTGTTTTTTTTAAATTTAGTAACAGCAGCTTCCACTGCTGGACATAATTCATGACCCATAGCACCTAATGTGCATATTATTTCTACATTGGGATTAGAATTTCTAATTTGCTCTAAAAAATTATAATATCCATCTATAAACATATCTATTCTCTCTTTTATATCTTTTGTATAACTTGTATCATTTGTGCCTAAATTAACAACAATTAAGTTTGGTACAAATAAATTATTATTCCAAATTTCAAATTCTTTTTTGCCTAAATCATTATCCAAAGCCGCATCTGCATACTTATAGAGCATTGGCATAAGCCATTCTGAATTAGGAGTGTCTTCCTCTGTCCAAGAGGAAATAACTCCTATACCACTCCAAGAAACACAATTAAAATCAGCATTAAAATGACGTGCAGTTTTAGCTGCATATGCTTCCCAAGGATTTTCTTGAGTTGTGTTAAATACATCTTTTTCAAAAACACCTTCTATTCCATATCCGCAGGTTATGGAATCTCCAATAAATTCAATACGTCGCTCTTTGCTCTTTGTTGGAATCAAACCATCTTCACCTTCTATTATTATTTCTTTAATCCCAACCTTTGAAAATGCTGCTTCTGACATTTTCATTAATTTTATTTTGATGTTACGTGAAGTATCACTTTCATGAAGTTTATAAATATTCTCATCACTCTCTAAAGAAATACGTCTGCTTGGTGTATCTTCATCATCTATAAATACAGCTATCCATGCCTTAAATATATCCTCCCATTTTGAGCTATCAGTACATAAAACAACACTAGCACTTTTCCCAATAAATTCGAATTCAATTCCTGAGCAAGAATAGTTAATATATCTTACCTCATCTATCTCTTTTGTTCTTCCTAATATTCTAACATTCTCTTCTTTAACCTTAAAACTCATCTTCATAACTTTACCTACCTTATATAACATAAATATAATATTGTTTTTGTAACATTTCCCCATAAATAATTAAAGTTATATTATAAAATAATTAAGATTATATCATATTTATATTACTATGTTAATTTGGAAGATCATCTAAAGTTTTAAATTCATATCCTTGACTCTTCCATTCCTTAATTAAACTATCTAAAATAATTGCATTAGTTTTGATACAGCATTAGGCAAACAGATCATCCCATTACGAGTATTTCTTAACAATTTTACTTTAGCTTCCTCTGGATCTGGCTGCTTATCAACATTATAATCTTGATAAGCAAGACTAAAAAATACGGATTTATATCCAAACTTTTGAGTATAATAAAGTGATAATTCACTATCGGAAACACCATTAAAACTTCCAGTTACATAAGGTTTAGTTACAAAAAAAGCTGCTTGTACACCATTAGCTCTTAAAGTATTAAGAATACTATCTGTATAGCCATTTTCGTATCCTTCATCAAAAGTAAGTATTACTTAATTTTATATAATAACTTTATTTTAATTACTATAGTTATAAAATTTTAATAAATTCATTAAGCAGTTTTTTGCACTAAGCGAAAAAACTTCAACAGGTAATTTTAGTACCTGCTGAAGTTTAATTTTTGATTTCTATTTTAAATAATTGTATTAGATATATTAACCTAAATACTTCTTATTCTAAATCTATACACTTTCATTATCAATATTATAAGTCTTATACTGTCCCATTTCTCTTTTTCTTGTTGCTCCTTTGCTAACATAAGTTCCTTCAACTAAATTTTTAAATCCCTTTTTTACAATAATATTTTTTAAATATTCAATATGAGGGCATCTATCATAATGATAATTATCTGTTGACATACAAGATGATAAGTGGACAGATACTTCCTCCTTACTAATATCGGTTTTACTTTTCAAATGTTTAGAAAAATGTTCTAACTTTGAAGCTACACCTTTTCCACAACAGCCTCCGCATGTAAATGAAATATATCTAGTATTATCTGAATAGTTATTAAACTTTTCATCTCTATTATAAAAAGCATTGGTACACGCAAAACCACTACATCTTTTATGTGCAATCTCGCATTGGATAATAACACAATATTTAGTATTCATATTAAATTTCCCCCTATCATTTCATATTGCTATTTACATTTTAATTCGTTCCCCAATTATTTTTAGACCCAATTCAATTATATCACCCTATATTAGAAATTTCACCTCTTGGAACTTTTCTCACCTTTATTCTTTCTAATCCTTATAATTCTACCTTAACAATCTATGCATAAAAAAAGATAGATTAAAACTTAACGTCTAACCTATCCTTTAAAAATAATTACTGAGCTTGCAAGAATTTTTCATAGCTCTCTATCCTATCCTCTCTATTAGTCATTTTTAACCAATTATTATATTTAAGAATATTTTTTTCTAGAGTTTCTAATTTTATCTTGCTATACTTTTCCTTTTGGGCTTCTACATACATATTAATTTTAATTATGTTCCCCATTTCTTTCACCTCTTTTCCCATTATATATAATAATACAAATTTAAATTCCATTTTTGGTACTAAAATTTTAAATTTAGGAAAAAAATATAAAAGTCATAAATTTAATTATGACTTTTATTCCGAATCATATGCATTTATTGCTACTGGTAATGCTTGAATCACCATATTTCCTACTGCTGGCAATCCAACTAAAACAGCACTTATTATTTCATTTCTTGTTGCCCCAAGTGCTTTTGCATGTTTAACATGAAATGGAATTCCATTTTCAAGTCTTGAAGAAGCTAATACTGCAATGTAGGCAAGTTCTTCTGTTTTTGAATCAAGCTTACTTACAGAATCTAGTTTTTGAACTGTTTCCATCCATATCTTCTGATATTCTGGAGCTTCCTTTATAAAAACTTGAAATGCATTACTAACTGATGACATATCACTCATTTCTAAGACCTCCTCTAAAATTAGTATGATAAATTACTAAAATTTATTTATTCTCTTCACTAATTATTTTAAAACTTATACTATGACAACACTATGTCATAGATTATTTTTTTCTATACACAATTTAAGTCTGTCCAAAAATTCTTCTCTTAACCAAACTGGTTTAATAATCTTAACATGTGGAACTAATCCAAATAAAAATGAATATAGCCATTCATCTACTGGAAAGTTTAAATTTACAATTATCTTATCATTTACAATTTTACAATTTCTATAATCAATATAATCTGTGAGTTTCCCTTGCAGTTCCTTATCAATTTCTAATATTATTTCAGTGCCTTCTCTCCCAGAATCTAAATTATATTCCCAAGGTGAAGGTTTGGGAGTTTTCATGACTACAAATTCTTCTTCTAATAAATTACAAGATATGATTCTACTCAATTTAAACAACCTAAAATCCTTTCGCAAATCACAATATCCGTATAAATACCAAATTGATCCTATCATTGCTAGGGTATAAGGACATATTATTCTATCTGTTTCTTTAAAATTAGCATCTATATATTTAATATAAATTTTATTATAACTATCTCTTGCTTTTGCTATTATTTCTATATTATTTTTAAAGTTTTCTTCATTAATTAGAGGATTTAATTTTACAACAATTTTACTATTTTCCGATTCCTCTGAAGGTATCATTGAAAATTTATTTGATACAGATTTAATATCTAAATAAGGTACTGCTTGTTCTAAACTCTCTAAAAGAGATTTTATTACTTTTGCTTCCTTAGTATTCAAAAAATTCATATCCAATTTATAATTATCAAGGAGCTGATATCCCCCATTTTTCCCGATCTCCGCATAAATTGGTATGCCTGACATGCTTAAGGTATCAATATCTCTTTGAATAGTTCTAACCGACACTTGAAAATGTTCTGATAATTCTTTTGCTGTTATCTTTTCCTTATTAATAATTATCATTAGAATACTAAATAACCTGTCAATTTTCATTTTAAATCCTCCAAATGCGTTTTCATGAAACTATATATTATTTTTGATATTAATAAATCTACTTACCATTTCATAAGTTGGCATAGCTTCTTGAGCCCCTAATGCAGTAGTTGAAATTGCACCTACAGCATTACAAAATTTCACGCACTCATTTAAGTCTTTCCCTTCTGCTAATGCCTTAACATTTACAATTATAACATTATAATACTATTCTCGTTCCTATAGTTTTATATTTTATCTATTCACTTTACTCCCTGCATTAATAAGCGAGAACTATCCTAGCAGGAGATATTAAAATTACAATTAGGGCTATCTCTTAATAAAATAAAAATGAACAATAAACTAATTATAATACAAACAGTTTATTGTTCATCTTTGTTTTTAATAATATTTTAAATAATATAAGGTTCTTAATTTCTAATAATTATTTTTTATTTTATATTTTTTAACCATCTATAGTCACTTTTGATTTCCTCTTCATTTTTATAAATGTTCATCACCTTACCAATTTCAATTGCAAATTCAATAAATGCCTTGCCAATAGAAGTTATACAATTTCCATCTATAACAACATCTTCATCTACAATATTTATTTTTTCATACATTGATTTATTACTTTCATCTACTTTAAAGCCTTCACTGTTACCATTAGCTTTTTTATTATCAAGCAATTCGTAATATGCCATAAGCTCAGCTCCACCACAAATTCCTGCAATAATTTTATTTTTTTCATTTAACTTTAAAATAAATTCTTTTAATTCTTCCTTTTCATATAGCTGACTTGAATCTCCTCCAGGTATAATTAAAAGATCTATATCATCTGGATTTAATTCTTGGATTGTTTTATCTGGTAAAAACTTTTGTCTTTCTTCACTTATATAAGCACGATTTTCTAAAGCAGCTGAGAAAGCATTCTCCCTAAATTGATTAACAGCCAGCACAACTTCGAATTCACAAAATCCATCATAATACAAAACACATACATTCATTTTATAACCTACTTTCATTACTCTATTTTTATTTTAAACTTTTAATTGTTTTCTTAATTTCCTCATTAATCCCATTAAAATTATCTTGTTCTAGTAATCTAAAATACAAAGATCTTAAGAATCCTTTTACATTAACCTTTAAATGCATATTTTCAATATAACTTGCTTTTGTATTTTGAAGTTTAAATTCGTGCAACCACGAATTTATTTCTAAATCACTAAGCATATTCCTATTAAAAGAATTCTCAATTACTGTAACCATTCTTTCACTTTCTTCCTCTATATAAACATAGTATCCTATACATACTTTTGCTTTTATAGAATTTAAAATATCCAACAAATCAATTTTATTAATATCGCTACACTGAGCCAATACTGCCAAAGCATCAGCTGTATGAGCTGCTGAGTGAGCCCAACCTTTTACTTCAACATAACCTCTCACATCTTGCTCATTATTCATATACTCTATAAGCTTATTCTTTATTTCATACAAATCTTCTTTACATAAAAATTTTTCGTCTCTATGTTTTTCTATAATAAGTGCAACTATAAGTACTGAAAATGTTCTTTTAAAAACAGCATCATCATCCTTTTCATATAATTTATAAAAGAGATGATCTGTATCCAAACTAATATTCAGCAACTTTTTAAGTTGTTCAACTGTAAATTTATTTTCTAATATCCAATTAGATAAAGTTCCATATATTAAGTCATCTCTAAGTATAGGATCTAGTGAGCCTATACTCTCAAGCATTTCTAGTCCAATATTGAAATAATCTTT
The DNA here is from genome assembly GCF_002006345.1 of Clostridium puniceum. Classification (GTDB taxonomy): domain Bacteria; phylum Bacillota; class Clostridia; order Clostridiales; family Clostridiaceae; genus Clostridium; species Clostridium puniceum. The sequence continues at coordinate 12,384 of NZ_LZZM01000225.1, read as the reverse complement.
TTCCCTTTCTAATAAATAATTATTGTTTTCAATTTTAATTAATTTTTCCTTTAATTTATTTTCTTCGTATATCATAATTTTTTCACTTTCTGCAATGTTCTTTTTTTTCCATTATAAAACACAATGACTGACACCTATGTGTCAGTCATTGTATTTTATATATATATTTTTTATGTATTCCTTTATTTCTTTTCTTAATTCTAATGGGGCTATAACTTCACAATAATTCCCAAAGCCTAAAACAAACTTTTTAAGACCCTCATCTCTTGGGAAAGCTCCTTCAACTATATACTCACCATTTTCAAAAGACTTAATTTTATCCTTTGAAAAATATTCACTTAGCTGCTCTCCTATTTCGCTTGAGAATTTCAATGTCACCAAAATACTGTTCTTCTCATAACTTTTATTAAATATTTTTTCTATTTCTTCTTTAGATATTTCTCTTTTTATAAAACTTTCGCCTAGGTTCATATTTCTTATTCTAACAAGTTTAAATCTTCTATAATCTTTTCTTATTTTGCAGAAACCAACTATATACCATTGTCCTTCATTAAATTCTATTTGAATTGGTTCTACCACTCTCTTTAAATGTTCCATTTTCCTATTAATATATTCAAATTCTAAAACTTTACTCTCTTCAATTGCCTTATTAATCAAAAATAAATATTCTCTAAGTTCTTGCTCCATACTAAAGTGAGACATATCTATACTTAACTTATCATATTCCTCATTAGTATCTTTTGATAAAGTTTCAAACTTAAGAACTATATCATTGAATTTTTGATTTTTTCCAAATAAAAATTTTAAATTATCCATTACAGCAATCAAAGGTTCAATTTCATTTTTATTAAAGAATATATTATTTAAATTATAATTCTCCATAATATAATAGCCTCCACCTTTTCCACCAGTAGCTGCTATAGGGACTCCTGCTTCACCTATTTTTTCTATATCACGATAAATTGTTCTTAAAGATACCTCAAAATGCTCAGCAAGTTCTTTTCCTGTTACTAATCCCTTTTGAGAAATTATTATTAAAATTGATAATAATCTATTTGATCTCATAATATAAATACGTTTTTAAACGTTTCTTTCCTCTCTCTAAATTACTTGAGCTAATGACCACCCATATCCAAGTTATATTTTTCTCTTGAAATCAATTATATATATTGAAAAAAATAATGTACAACAAAATGCATGACAGTAACTTAATTTCATTGAATAACTAATTGTGGAACATATATATTCCAATAAATAAACTACATGTTCCTATTTACTGTTCCTAGTTTTAGTATAGCAAATTAATTAGACTTTATATATCAAAAATTCATCTCAATTATTACTAAAAATATTGTCTCACCTAACAATAATTTTTGTTTTTAAACTTATCAAATTTACTTAAAAATACAACAAAAGCTGCTATGAGCATAATTACTGCTGAGAAAGGAAAGAAATACTTAAATCCTACTAAATCTAATATCCATCCCATTGAAAGGGTCGCTATACATTGACTTGCTGAAATAAATAGATTCATTATCCCCATAAACTCTCCTAATCTTTCTGGTGGGACAATTTCAGCTAGGATAGCATAGATTGTGACTTGGATACATATAAATCCAATCCCTATTAATCCTAGAAGTATATACATAACACCTGCAGTCTTTACAAATATAGCCATAGCCAAACCTATTGTAAAAATTATGGTTCCAATAAGCAAAACTAATTTTCTATTGGTTCTATCTGATAAAATCCCTGCTGGTAAAGCAAATAGTGCACCAACAATTGTTAAAATAAAAAGTCCATTACTTGCAGTTCCATTTGAAAAATGGAGTTGCTGTACACAATACTTTACAAAATAAGGTGTAATGCATCCATAACTAAGAAATATAAAAAACACTGAAGCAAATAACCTTAATACAGAAGGAAATTTAATAAAATCAATTGAAATTTTATTAGGTTTACTATACTTGTCCTGATTTTCTTTAATTGGAAGTGTACCTATTAGTACTGATATAATTCCTAATAATGCTGCTGCTAAAAACGGAAAAATGTGATTTATATCCCATAGTATTGGACCCGTAAGTAAAATAACTCCGCTTCCTAATACACTAATAATTTTAGAAAATCCATTGGCCAAACCTAACTGTTTTTCTTCAACTACTTCTGGTATTAATGTATAATATGGTTCTTGAAAAAAATTCAAACTAAAATAAAACAAAAAGGCTACTCCAAACATAATAGAATAACTACCTGATAGTGGCAGCAAAGCAACAAATATAGCTGCTAAAATTGCCCCTCCAAGAATAAACGGCCTTCTTTTCCCCATCTTAAAATTGCTTCTATCACTAATTATTCCAGCCAAATACTGAACAAAAATTCCTGTAAAAGCTCCCATTGAAGTTAAAGTTCCAAGTTTTAAGTTTCCATCTGTTACAGTCCCTACTAACATTGGAATTAGTGACATATTCATAGCCCATAAAAGACCAACACTTAAATTAGGTATTCCAACTACATAAGACACAAACTTTTTTTTCATTTTTATAACCATTCCTTTCACTACATGCGCAATATCTGAAAAATTTCTTTCATACTTATTTCTTCAATAATTAACTAACGAACTTAATTGCCATTTCTATTATCATTTTAATTTGTTCTTCTCCATTTACATATTCATCACTTTCTAAAACATCACCACGTAAAATAAGTTTTTGACATAAACTCATTAGAGCATGGCTAATACTAAAATAGAATTGATCATTAGATAAATCCTCTCGTATTGTTCCATCCTCCTTTCCAGCATTTATAGCATCTACACATATGGCTTTTAAATCTATAATACTTTCTTCATAAGCTTTAAGTTTTTCTTTAGAAATCTTTTCTTTAACTACATACCTATCAAATTCATCAATAAATCTAATAAATTCAGTGTGTTCTTTATAAAGTTTACTGAATACTTCTAATATTTCTTTAACCTTTGTAATACCATTTTTATTAAAAAACTCTTCATCAGTATAATATTTATATAATTCACTGATTTCTTCCTGCCAAAATCTACATGCTACTTCTACTGCTAAATCTGGCTTAGTTTTAAAATATCTATATACAGAAGCCACTCCAACTTCTGCTTTTTCAGCTATATCAGTCATCTTTGTACTTTCTATTCCCTGCTTTTTAAACACCTCTAAAGCTGCAAAAATCACCTCTTCTTTTCTCTGATTTTTTTGACTATCTAATTCACTTTTACGTTTTTCCTTTAAGTCCATTTTTTTCTCCTTATACACTTGATAGTTTAACTATCATATTAATATATATTATATCATCAATAATCTCAATTTCAATATAACGTTTTCATTTTAAATTAAAACTTCTTCTAGTTCTTAATTTCATGCCAATTTATTATTTCATATAAATATTTAACTCAAAATAAGAATTTAATGAAAAAAAGAGTTAGAAAAATAATTACTATATATAATAATTATCCTCCTAACTCCATAAAATCAAATTTATTATTTGATTACTGTCATTCCACCCATATAAGGTCTAAGTGCAACTGGAACATTTATAGTACCATCTTCATTTAAGTTGTTTTCTAAGAAAGCAATAAGCATTCTTGGTGGTGCTACTACTGTGTTGTTTAATGTATGTGCAAAGTATTTTCCATCTTTACCGTCTACACGAATTTTTAAACGACGTGCTTGTGCATCACCTAAGTTAGAACAGCTTCCCACTTCAAAGTATTTTTTTTGTCTTGGAGACCAAGCTTCTACGTCTACTGATTTTACTTTTAAATCTGCTAAATCACCTGAACAACATTCTAAAGTTCTTACTGGTATATCTAAAGTACGGAATAAATCTACTGTATCTTTCCACATTTTATCGTACCACTTCATACTATCTTCTGGATTACATACAACAATCATTTCTTGTTTTTCAAATTGATGAATTCTATATACTCCTCTTTCTTCTATACCATGTGCACCTTTTTCTTTTCTAAAACAAGGTGAATAACTAGTTAAAGTTTGAGGTAATGAACTTTCAGGTAATATTGTATCTATAAATTTACCAATCATAGAATGTTCACTAGTTCCAATTAAATATAAATCTTCACCTTCAATTTTGTACATCATAGCATCCATTTCAGCGAAACTCATAACACCAGTTACAACTTGACTACGAATCATGAAAGGTGGAATACAATATGTAAAGCCTCTATCTATCATAAAATCTCTTGCATAAGAAATAACTGCAGAGTGAAGTCTAGCAATATTGCCCATCAAATAGTAAAAACCATTACCTGCAACCTTTCTAGCACTATCTAAATCAATACCACTTAATTTTTCCATAATCTCTGTATGATATGGAATTTCAAATTCTGGCACAAATGGATCTCCGAAAACTTCTAATTCAACATTTTCACTGTCATCTTTACCAATAGGAACACTTGGATCAATGATATTTGGAATTACCATCATAATATTTTTAACTTTTTCTTCCAATTCTTTTTCTTTTACATCCAATTCAGCTAAACGGTCAGATTCTGCATTAACTTTCTTCTTTAATTCTTCTGCCTCATCTTTTTTACCTTGAGCCATTAAACCACCGATTTGCTTAGAAATTTTATTTCTATCTGCTCTTAGGGCTTCAACTTCTTGGATTACTTTTCTAAGATCAACATCTAAAGCCAGTACTTCATCTACTAACTCTAATTTATTGTCTTGAAATTTATTTTTTATGTTTTGTTTTACTATTTCTGGGTTTTCCCTTACAAATTTTATGTCTAACATAATTTTCCCTCCTGATTAAATATATTATTAAAAGTATAAAATAAAAAACCGTCCCAAATATATAAAATGGGACGGAATAATCCGCGTTGCCACCCAAATTGCTGGTATAATAAGACCAACCACTCGACAATAGTAATATAAAGGTTACTACCCTTTCGATTCATCACCGACAGCTCCAAAAGTGGAAAGATTTATCCTTTCACCGATTCTCACCAACCATCGGCTCTCTGAAGAAATTCACAAATCGTAGCTTTTATCATAACTGTATATATATCTATATATATTTCTTACCACATATTATTATATATATATTTATTATAATTTTCAAGCAAATACTTATCTTTGAATTTATAATTAAAAAATAATCTATTTGCAAATGTTTAACTACTAAGTTTGTGTTAATCTATCTAAAAGCTTTATAATCTCTTCTGAAGTAGTAGACATCTGTTGTTCATTAGTTATAGAGGCTTCTCCATCACCTTTTTGATGTCCATAATCTCCAAAACCTCCATGATTTCCACCTTTTATTTCTTTAAATTCTGAATCACTTGGCATAACACTTTTGCAATTCTTTACTTTATTTAAATCAGCTACTTTATCATTATCCCCCATAAAGATAATACTTTTATATTTTTATTAGTAAAATCTCTATCATTTTGAGAATATGATGCTAATAATACCAATCCTTTTATTTTATCATTTTTTAATACATAATCTGCTGCCATAACTCCACCTAAAGAATGTCCACCTACAATCCAATTATTAATTTCTTTGTTTTTACTTATTATATTACTTGCTTTATCAGGAGATAATATTGCTAAATTAAAACTCATTTCAGCAATAACAACAGTATATCCATTGGAGGCAATTTCTTTAGCTATGGGTGCATATGCTGATGGTTCTACTTTTGCACCTGGATAAAAAATCAAACCTGTATTTTTATTATTTAATACTGGTTTAAATATAATATCTCCATTATCTTGAACCTCAACTGCCTCATCTGACTTTAAATCGTTTAATGCTAATGAACCCGCTTTATAATAAGAACTCACGTAGATAAAAAATATTGAAGCTACTATTAGTAACAAAGAAGCAATTACCTTAAAAATCTTAAACACAAAAGATTTTTTTTGTTTCATTTTGCATACCCTTTTCTTTTTATTTTTTATACTTAAATTATATGATGTTTTATCACATTTAAAATATGATATATAAATAAACTTTTTAACAAAAAAGATTAACTTTAATTATAAAAAGATATACAACAGTCATCATATATCATCTCAATTATCTGTATAATAAAACCTATTTATTTTCTTTTAACTTTACAGGATATAATAAATCAAGTTGATGCTCATCACTTTCCGGCCAATTAAGGTTTGCATGATAAACATAATTAATATGCTCTTCAAGTAGTCCTGACATAAATTCACCTCCATCCTCAATACTATTAGACTCATATTTTAGATTATCAACATTAACCCAATTAAATAACCATTGCCACTCGTGAAAGTTTGGAAAAACAATACTATGAGCTGCATATAAACCACCTTTAAACTTCTTTTTTTCAAGTGGTGCAGCTACTTCCATATCTTCTGGAATTGTTACCCATAGTTCATATCCATATATTAAATCTTCTGATGCTGGGTTTGGATGATTAAAGCCAAATACACGTGCATCTGGTTTGATTTTATACAAATTACTATCCTTCAAAAACTTTTCTAGCTGCTTTGCTGCATTATTTTCAGGATTTTCACCAATATAATGACTTGCTGCAACTGTACATGATGGAAAATGAATAATCCTTACATTCTTTAGTGTTGATAGGTTTTCTGATGCCTTGTTTAAATCTTCCATTGATTTGTCCTCCCTAAAATTATTTTTTTGCACAGATAAGGAGTCAATTATATTAAGTATGGAATTATCATTTAGCAAATTAAATTTTATTTTCACATTTCCATCCTTCTGCAACTTCTCAATAAGAATATTTAATATTTCCTTAATTGTTGCTAATGAATTTATTTTCTCATTCAATTCACTGACATTTTTCTTAAATATTTCAATCGCAATAATAGTATCCTGATTACTAAGTACGTCCTTAATTTCTTTTAAAGAAATACTTAATTTTCTTAAAATAATTATTTGCTGCAATGACAAAATTGAGCTTTTATCATAAACTCGATAAGCATATCCTTCCTTTTTAGTGCTTGATATAAGTCCTATTTGCTCATAATAACGAAGAGTCCTTGTAGAAATGTTAAAAGTTCTTGAAACCTCACTAATCGTTTTAAGTTCCATACTTAAGCCTCCTTCCTTAATAAAGAGTATAAACTACGACACGACGTCAAAGTCAACAGTAATTATGGTGAAAATGTATTTATAAATAAACAGAGTCAAAATTATACTAACACTGAAAAATTAAAATTTAAATATAATATTTATCATTTGTACTTCTATGATTAACAGCTTTAGGAAATTTAAATAATTTTATCTTTATTTTTTCTTTATATTAGATTAAAATTATTATTAAGTAAAAATAACACTATGATTAAGAAGAAATTCTACTTTAGTACTACATTCTTTCTTAATTTAAATACACTATAAGTGAGGTAATACTATGTCAAACGAAATTAATTCTTCTAATTTTATAAGAAATATCGTTGTTGAAGATCTAGAAAGCGGAAAGCACAAAGAGATAATTACTCGTTTTCCTCCAGAGCCTAATGGATACTTGCATATAGGTCATGCTAAATCTATCCTTTTAAATTTTGGTTTAGCAGACGAATTTAAAGGAAAAACTCATTTAAGATTTGATGATACAAATCCTGTTAAAGAGGATACTGAATATGTTGAATCAATTAAAGAAGATGTAAAATGGCTTGGTGGAAACTGGGATGAACTTTTCTTTGCATCTGATTATTTTAATGAAATGTATAGCAGAGCTATTCTATTAATAAAAAAGGGAAAGGCTTATGTTTGTGATTTATCCCCTGATGAAGCTAAAGAATATAGAGGAACTCTAACAGAGCCTGGTAAAGAAAGCCCTTACAGAAATAGATCCGTTGAAGAAAACTTAGATTTATTTGAAAAAATGAAAAACGGTGAATTTGCTGATGGTGAAAAAGTTCTAAGAGCTAAAATAGATATAACTTCACCAAATATAAACATGAGAGATCCTATTATATATAGAATATCTCATTCAACTCACCACAATACTGGTGATAAATGGTGTATCTATCCTATGTATGACTTTGCTCATCCATTAGAAGATGCTATTGAACATATAACTCACTCTATTTGTACATTAGAATTCGAGGATCATAGACCACTTTATGACTGGGTTGTAAGCGAATGTGAAATGGAAGCTACTCCTAGACAAATAGAATTTGCAAGATTAAACATGACTAATACAGTTATGAGTAAAAGAAAGCTTAAACAATTAGTTGATGAAAAAGTTGTGGATGGATGGGATGACCCTAGAATGCCTACTGTTTGTGGACTTCGAAGAAAAGGGTGCACTCCTGATGCATTAAGAAATTTCTGTAACGCTATTGGAGTTGCTAAGGCTAATTCTATAGTAGATTCTCAAATGTTAGATTACTTTATAAGAGAAGACCTACAACTTAAAGCACCATTAGCTATGGCTGTATTAAATCCTTTAAAACTTATAATAACTAACTATCCTGAAAATAAAACAGAAATGCTTGAAATAGAAAATAATGCAAAAGATGAATCACAAGGCAAGAGATTAGTTCCATTCTCTAGAGAAATATATATTGAAAGAGAAGACTTTATGGAAAATCCACCTAAAAAATACTTTAGATTATTCCCAGGTAACGAAGTTAGACTAAAGGGAGCATATTTTGTTAAATGTAATGAAATGATAAAAGATGAAAATGGTATCGTTACAGAAATTCATTGTACTTATGATCCAGAAACTAAGAGTGGTTCTGGCTTCACTGGTAGAAAAGTTAAGGGAACTATCCATTGGGTAGATGCAAAAACTTGTGTTCCTGCTGAATTTAGATTATATGAATCATTAATCTTAGATGATGATGAAGAAAATGAAGGGAAGCACTTCTTAGAACAAATAAATCCAAACTCAATGGAAGTGTTACAAGGGTTCATTGAACCAACTGCAATTAAAGATGCTAAGGTGCAAGATAAATTCCAAATGGTTAGAAATGGCTTCTTTAATGTAGATGCTAAGTATACTACTGCTAATAAGTTAGTATTTAATAGAATAGTATCTTTAAAATCATCATTTAAATTAGGCTAAAAATAAATAAAACTTTTTCAAAATTATAATTATGAAGGTATTCTTTTGCTGTGTTGCTACATATACGCTACATTATATAAAAGAGTACCTTTTTTAATTTGAAGTTCATTCCTATTTTTTAATATATCTACTTTAAAAAATCTATTAAAAGGTATATAATTAATAATAATTATTGATTGAAACTTTATATCTATAGTAACGAATTATATTTTACAGATTATTACGAATATTACAATGGATTTTAAAGGGAGGAATTTATTATATGATTAAACCTTTATTTTTAGCTCATGGTTCTCCAATGATGGCCATTGAAGAAAGTGAGTATACTAAGTTTTTAAATAACCTTGGAAATAGTATTAAGCCAAAAGCTATAGTTGTATTTACAGCTCATTGGGATAGTAATGTACTTACTATATCAGCTTCTGATTCTATATATAACACTATTTATGACTTTTATGGATTCCCTAGAGAACTTTACGAAATGAAATATCCTGCAAAAGGTTCTAGTATAATTGCATTAGAAATCGAAGCGAAACTAAAAAATCAAGGTATTAAAGTACAAAAAGATTTAACTAGAGGATTAGACCACGGAGCTTGGACACTTTTAAAACATCTTTATCCTAAAGCAGATATACCAATTGTTCAAATTTCTATAAGCTCCAATCTGTCAATTGAAAATCAGATTAAAATAGGTAATGCTCTTAAAGCTCTTGGTGATGAGGATATTTTAATTCTTGGCAGCGGAAATACAGTTCACAATCTAAGATTAGTTGACTTTGATAAAACAACTACAGATTCTTGGGCAGAAAAATTTGATGACTGGTTAATTGATAAGATAACAGAAAATGATTTAAATTCACTTTCTAATTATAGAGAGCTTGCTCCTAATGCTAAATTAGCTGTTCCAACAGCAGATCATTTTGTTCCATTATTTATAGCCTTAGGCAGCAGTATAAACTTAACACCTAAAGTTATCTTTAGAGATTATCAATTAGGAAATTTAAGTTATCTTTGCTTTGAATTTTAGAAATACAAGTTTAATATTTCATTTCAAATATTATTGAAAATCCTCTGTTTTAACAGAGGGTTTTTATCAAATTACTCTATATTTATCTTTCTCCATCAAAAAGATACTACATCTTGCAAGACATAATATCTTTTTGATTTAAACTATATATGTTAAAAAAGTAATCTTCACTAAAATTAGTTATGGAGACTTAATCTTGTTCAATAATCAAAATTACAGTATGCATATTTAAAACTGTTATTAATAATTTTTTAATAAGTTATTTTATCTTTTTTAACTCACTATCTAAATAATTTAATACTTCTTCCTTAATTTCTGGCTTATCATGTCCCAACACATAAGTATTAAAATCAAATTCTCTAATTAATTCCAAATATTTTTCTAATTTATATTTATCATATTTTCCTTCATTATTGTAATAATCTTCACAATCTGCATCACCAACAAAAATAATCTTTTCTTTAGGTACATAAATCAATACTGAATCCTCTGAATGTGGTGCATTGACTTCTGTTATCTCACAACAAATTCCACCCAAATCAATCTTTAAACTTCCACTAAGTTCTATATCTGAAGTTATAACTTTTATATTTGCTCTGTTTGGATATTCTAATTTAATACATCTATCACAAATTTCAATTTCTTTACCTGTTTTAAGCCTATCCTTCATATCATTATCAGACCATTGCCATGTTGCAACCTCTTTTAATTTTTTATTAGTCAATTGCCCTGAAATTGTCTTTCCTGATACTGCATGCATTCCAAAAGTATGATCCCAATGCCAATGTGTAATGATAGTAAAATCTGGTAATCTTAAATTTGCATTCTTTAATTCTTCATAAAATTTTTCAACATGTTTACTTGAGTTTCCTGCATCTACAGCCAATGAATATTTATCTCCATTTATATACCCAAGCACTGGTCTATCAGTTTCTTCTTCATTAGGTAAATAATAAATTCTATTAGATAGCTTTTCTAATCTCATAATTTTTCTCCTCAAAATTAAATTTATTTCAATTTAATCATTTAATAATAATTCAGCTTTAAATATTATTACAGCATTTCCAGAAATCTTAACCTCTGTTGGTTTTTTATCTTCTATCTTTACTTCAACTTCAATAATACCTAATCGTTTTATAGCTTCACCTTGCTTAGCTTTAAATTTAAATATAGAATTATTATGCTTAACAAGATTATATTGAACAAGATATGCACCCAAAGGACCATTTGCATTACCAGTAACAGGATCTTCATTAATACCTACTGCTGGTGCAAACATTCTACCGTTTATTAAAATATCACTATCTTGTGAATTAACTGTAAAAACATAATATCCATTACATTTAATAATCTTACTCAACTTAGAAAGTGCATTATAATCAGGCTGCAATGTATTTAAAGTTTCAATGCTTTTTATACCTACCATAACCTTAGAATGACCTGTTGAGGCAATCTGAATTTCATAATTTTCTAACAAATCACAATTCTTTATATTAAGTGCTGCTAAAAGTTCTTCTTTATTATATCAACAGGTAAAATTCCAGCACCTGTTTTCTGATAAACTCTTGAAGTATCAAGTCCATTTTCAATAGCACGTGCATAATGAGCTGCAATAGTAGCATGTCCACAAATTATATAAATGCTAATTATAAAATACACATTTCAATATAACTTAGCCATTTATTTAGCTATATCACATGAACTTACTATTTGTGTTACATAAATGTTATATTTCATGTGACATAGCTAAAATAAGTTATTTCAATGGTTATATCGATTTTCTTTAATTTTTGGTAAAATTTTGATGTTACATACCTAAGCCTAGTGTTCATACGCCTTTATATGTATTTATATGTATATGTATATAAAGATAGCCGTATAGATTTCAAAATCATGTTACAAAATCAAAATCGTATCTAAACTGCAGTAATACTGTCATTCTTGGCTTTAAATTTGCAACATGTCGTTTTTGTGACAAATCTTATAGGCAAAATAATAGCTTCTGTACGTTATCATTATCACCTTAATATGTAAAAATAAATTTATCTGCATATTATATATAGTTTTCGTCAATAATAATATTGTGCATAATGTTTATTAATAATATATTCCAAAAAGGGAGTATTTAAATCATCTCTTAAATACTCCCTTTTTAATATTAATTTATATATATAAGTTCTAATAAAGTTTCTACATCTTAATACATAGCCTGTCTATTGTTCGTGTAGGAACTTTATTTATTGTTTCAATGAAATTTTGTACAGCAACTCTAATACCAACCAAACTTTTAAAGA